>CAZZEX010000034.1:0-29699 GCA_964653285.1 uncultured Anaerolineales bacterium | reverse complement strand
GGTTAGCTGAACTCACCTCCCCCACCCCCTCCCCGCTTCGGGGGGGAGAGTCTCCCCCTTCCCTCCCAGGGAAGGGGGGCAGGGGGTTAGGTGAACTCAGGAGGGACTCGGCCAACACCAGGCCGCGCAGGACATCCTTGAAGGCTCGCAGGGCGGCGACGTCCCGCCGGGCGAAGGAGTGGCCGCCGGGCTCCCCTCCGGCCTCCCGTGCCCGGACGACGATGCGGAGAGAGTCTGCATCTCCAGGAGCCGCATAAGGGTGCACCAATTCAGGGTCATCGCCGATGAGGCTCTCCACCCAGGCGACGTAATCGCGGACAGCGGCCTGGGGCGGCGGGGTAAGGCGGGCGACGAAGCGATCGAAGGTCCAGCGGAGGGCTGCGGCTTCCTTGCCTGTAGGGAGGCCAGAAGGGGCAACGTCCTCCTCCTCCCCGGCCGCCCCCGCCCCTTCGGCTGCGCTCAGGGCAAGCTCCGGCGCGGCCTGCACCAGCCGGTCAAGGGCCTCACGCCACTGATCCAGCCCCTGGATGACCAGTCCTGCCCGGGCGGCGACATCCAGCCGGGCTGCTACCCCCACCCCCAACCCCTCCCCCACGAGGGGAGGGGAGCCTTCCGCCTCCTCGAGGATGGCCGACCAGTCGAAATAGGGGCTGGCGAGGGCCTCGATCACCGGGCGGCGGGGCCAGTCCAAGACAGGGAGCGAGAGCAGCGAGAGAAGCGCGGCAACGGCAGGATTGCTCAGCAGGTCAGCGCCAACCGCCAGGCGGAGGGGCAGCCCGAACTCGGCCGCCGTCTCCTCCATGAAGTGGCGGTAAGCACCCAGGTCGCGGGCCAGGAGGACGACTTCGTGAGGGGACATCCCGTCCTGGACGATGCGGGCCTTGAGCCAGCGCAGGGCGATACGCACTTCCTGGCGGCGGTCCTGCACCTCGACGAACTCTACAACATCGTTGGCAGGAAGCGGAGTAGAACTGGGTTCAAAGAGACTTGTTTCTAGATGGACAAGGGGAGGGGAGGACAAGGAGACAGGGAGAGGGGCTGGCTCAACGTCAAGAGCCTCGGTGATGGCGGATAGGGCGCGGGCGAAACGGCGGTGGGCAGTGCGGTAGGGACGATCGAGGTCACCGGTGAGGGTGATGAGGGTCTCGGCGGCCCGGCCAGCCAGCAGCCGCAGCACCTCCAGTTGAGTGGGGTTGAACTCATCAAAGCCATCCACGACCAGGAGCGATAGGTCGGCATAGAGGGCAGGGGCGCGCTCCAGGGCCAGCGCGGCCAGCCAGCCCTGCCCTTCGGCGTCGGTCCAGCCGCTAGTCACCAGCCAGCCCTGATAGGCGGCGTAGACGGCGGCCAGTTCGGACAGGCGAGGGGGCTGATCGGCAACGGCGGCGGTGAAGGCATCGCGGTGGGCGCGGGCACGCTTCAGTTCCTGGATGAGGACGCGCAGAGCGCGGATGAAGCCGGGCTTGTCGCGCAGGGGAGCATAGTGGCGCAGATAGCCCTCGTCGCAGAACCGGTCCACGATGATTCGTAGGAGCCGGTGCTGGACGGCATCGTCAAGGCGAGGGGCGAGGGTACCGGCGCGGGCCAGTACTTCGGCGTAGAGGCGGTAGAAAGTGCCGACTTCGACGCCGAGGACTCCGCCAGCGCGAGCCAGGCGGCGACGGAAGGCGGCCACCTGGAGGAAGTTGGGCAAGACAACCCAGACTGGGACAAGGGGGGCGGAGGCATGCAGTTGGCGGATACAGGCGATGGTGTGGGCGGTTTTGCCGCCTCCAGCGGGGGCGAGAAAAAATAGCATTTGCTTTCTCATTTCAAAACTCTTATTGAAGATCGAACTGGGTTCCTAGTGTATGAAGTCGAGTGTCCTCCTAGCCCAGGCAGAAAGCTCGCCGTCGTCAATCGGTTCTGAATCTGCGTTAGGGTTGTGGTCATGATGGTATTTTGACGAGTAATCATTGATGTCGGAAAGCTCCTCTAGTTGTGGCTTGAAAGAATACAAAGCGTCACCTTCTTTTGCTTCGCTAAGTTTTTCTATGAAGTTCCCCAACCACTCGCTTGCTTTAAACTCCTCTGGGAATCGTACTCGCAAGTAGCCTTCAAGTAGTGGTCTGATGCAACGCGCGACAGATCGCGTATGCCTATCATTCTCTGGCCCTTCTTCTAAGTACTCGGATATGGCGGAGTAGTTTTTGAAGTATTCACCTTGGGTTTTTTCTACTATATCCAAGTTTTCGATAACGCTGTAGTTGCCCTTTCTCTTAATCCAAAGCGTTTTGGGCGGCGTTATCTTTTTGGCACTATCCCAAACTTGTCGAGCTAAATGCGCACTATGTGTCAACACAATTACCTGTTTGCAGTGCCTACTAAGCCGGGTAATCTGGCAACAAGTGTAGCTTCTACGTTGAGCATCCAAACTCGACGCGGGATCATCAATCACTACTATCTTTTTCTCTAAATTTGAGTCCTGTTTCAGCCTGGCAATGAAGAACGAAAAAGCTAAAGCGCTCTTGTCTCCTGAGCTAAGGGTATTCTTGAAGCTGGGTTCGTCAACTGGTGTATCCGCACCCCCGAGATCAACGGACTCACCGTCAATCTGTAGGCAATAATCAGTTCTCGGTTTTCCTCCCAAGTAATTTCTACCCAGCTCAATGATTCTGAACCCAGCCCCACATCCGCAAAGATGCTCGTTGAGAGATGGTCCGTAGGCTTCAATAATTCCATCAGCGTATTTGTCCAGGTCGACCTTAGCTTGCTGCTTGGCATTTTCCAAAGTCCTCTTCTCTTTGCATAGCTTCTGGTACTCTTGACAGAGTTTACTCATCTCAGGCCTATGCCTTACCCACCGCATCTTGAGGCTTTCGAGCTCCTCCCGAGCCTGCACGAGATTACCTGCTTCGGTTTCTTTTTTCTTGCTTTCAATGAGTTCATTGGCCTTGTCGAGAGTCTGGTTGTAATCATCTACCGCTGCTTTTGAGCGGGAATTGTAAGTTTCAATTGCAGCTTCCAAGGCCCCGTCTGGTTCCACCTTCTCGAGGGGGGCTGCCGCTTTCTGCTCTAGCGTCCTCGCCAAGCTCCTGCGAAGATTTTGCCAAGGTTGCTGAATTATCGTCTCGAACTCAATTTCTGGATACTGAGCATCTACTTGGCCTTTCCAGAACTCGATCAACTCATCGTTAGAAGCGATCTCTCCTTGCACGGCGAGAATTTCGTCTTCAGACAAGAGTTGACGTATACGCTTAGAGAACTTATCAATCTCTTTCTTGAAGTCTTGATATGCTACATCAAAGTAGGCTTGATAGGCCTCTACGAGCTCGTTGCCTGCAAGTGATTGTCCGCAGAATGGACAATTGTTATCCTCTATGTAGTCAAGCCCTGACTCAATCCAACTCTCTCCGTTCTCGTCCATGCAATGTGCTATGTGCTCTTGGACGCGTTGTGCAGCCTCTCCGGAGACACTCGCGACACTCGCAGCAAGTAGCTCTTTGAACTCTGTCAAGGGAATTGCTGGCAAAGATATCCGTTTAAGTGCACTTTTCGCTGCAATCTCCCCGGCAGTTTCGAGGGTTTCAATTTCCCTCTTCCTTGCTGCGATAGCGCCCTTGGGCGGAGGTTGGAGCTCCACGAAATCAGAAACTTCAATAGAACCTGAGGTATACTTTCTGAGTTCATTCTCTTTTTCTCTTATTTCGTTCGCTTTTGCTCTATTTTCCTCGTCAAGTCTGTCCACTTTTTGAGCTAATTTGACTCCTTGGGCTCCTATAACGAAACGATATAGATTTATTTTGTGGTCATGACCTACCTGACTACCTGAGTACACGTTTCCAGCAATGAAGGCCTCGTCGAAGACTTCCAGACCCGTTATGTCAGTGTTCCACTTACCATTTTGGAAGGATACAATCGAGTTATCAAGCAGCAATTTCACTCTTGGCTCACCTGAGGTGCCAAGTGTACATCGTCCCTCAATGAGAGAGCCTTCTCCCAGTTTTAGGGAGCGAAGTATGGCCGCCAACGTGGTTTTCCCTCGGCCATTGTCGGCGTAAATGATATTGAGTTTCCGAAGTTCAACATCGCCTTGACATTGATAATCAGCGAATTTACCAACATTTTTTATGGATATGATTTTCCTAAGCATTAGCTTGCCCCTCCAATCTTTGACTGTTGATATTTATAAGTTGACAACACAGTCAGCGATTGCGTCGTAGACATTGTGGCATGTGAAAAATAGAATCTGATGGTCCTGAGCGATCTCTTTGCACAGTTCCATTGCCTGCTCTCGTCTCTCTGGGTCGAATTTCACAAAGGGATCATCCAGTAGCAAGGGAGGCTTTGTATCGCGGTAGAGGAGATCCAGCAGGGCCAGCCGGGCCGCCAGGTAGAGTTGGTCCACGGTGCCTCGACTCAACTCGCCACTGTCTGGCGTAACCCAGTCTCCTTTCTCCTGGCTGAACACCTGTAGATTCAAGTCATCACCGGCTTTCACTGTGTCATAGCGTCCCTGCGTGATGCGGCTAAGGTAGGCACCGATCCTGGGCTCCAGTTCATCGCGGGCCGAGCGCATAGTCTGCTCTTTGGCCTGCTCCATTGCGTCGCACGTTAGTCGATAGACGTCCAAGCACTCTTCCAGATGAGCCAAGGACCGCCCGACTGCGGCCTTTTGCTCCTCCAGACGGTGAACGTCCTCAATGGTGTAAGTCGCATCATCGCGCCGCATCTGGTACTTGATCTGTTCCTGCTCTTTCTTGACCAGTTCCTCTTCCTGGCGCTTGATATATTGCTTAAGTTCCTGATACTGAATAGGCGTCACATCGGCCGCTTTTCGCATCTCCAGCTCCCCCAGGGCCTCCTCCGCATCACGGCGGTGACGTGAAGCAGTCTTGCGCTCTTCAGTCAATGCCTCCAGCGTCTGATCTCCCAGCAACGCGTCACGCCGGGTCTGAGCATTCTCTCGCTGGTTCAAGAGCTTTCTATACTCGGAAAGCCTCCGTGAGAATTCATCCCAGGTTGCGCATCCGAAAGGAGCCAACCCTTCGGCCAAGTGCGTCGTCACCTGCTGGAGCTCGTCCTGACTCTTCGCCAGGTCCGCTTCACGGGCAGCGATTTGGGAACTGAGGTCAAGTGGGCGTGGCCGGCTCAGGACAACCACAAGCCAGATCAGACCACCAATACCTATCAGCAGCCCGAGCAGGCCGACCAGGATACCAGTAGCCGGTGAACGTGCCACGCCAATCACAATGCCTATCAGAAGTAACACGAATCCAGTCCCGGCTCCAATGAGGGGGGCAATTGGCAGGCCTGGCCCCGTCCGGGTCTCGGTGGGCTGCCTGGCTTTGAGTTGCTTCAGTTCAGCCGACCGTCGCTCGATTTCTTCTCGCAACACCTCAACTCGCTGGTGCAGGTTCGCCAGTTGCTGTTCGACTTCGGAGTCGACGGCATCAAATCCCGGATACGCCCTTAGAGCCTCATTTGCCTGTTCTATCTGTTCCTGCGCCTCCTCGATCTGCTCAATCTTGGCTTCAAGTTCCGCTTCTTTGGCTTGCCAGGCATCTCGCTGTTCTACCCACTCAAGGCGCCTATCGCACAAATCCCTGAGGGACCGCATGGGAGCCAATGCTTCTTCTATCTCCCCGATTCGGGCCTCAAGGGCGATCAACTGCTCCTTGGCTTGTTCGCCCCGCTCCATCTGTGGGCGGATTTCGGACAACCGCTTCTCTAGATCAGCGATCTCATCTTGCTTCACCTTGATCGGGCCGGGGTTCCTCGGCGCATGGGTCCGCCAACCTCGCTCTATCTCAGCGATCTTGGCATCGAGGTCTTTGAGAACAGCCGAGACTGTTGCTTCATCTGCGCCGCCGCCAGTGACGATGCTCTGCAGTTGGTCGCCTATCTCCCGCCGGCCGGCCGAAATCTCGTCAACGGCATCCTGCTCCACGCACACGGTGCTCTGGAGCAACTTCAACGAGCCATAACCCAGTATTTCGCTGATGACCTGCTGGACCGAGTCAATGTCCTCTTCACGGTCACCTGTCTGCAAATTGGTCAGGCAGACACGCTGGGCATCCCAGTCCTTCTTCAGACGATAGGGAGTTCCACTCTCGTCTGTGAAGTCCAACGTGATGCTGAAAGGCCTGTTCCCACCCCACGAGACGCGATCATCCACACGCTTGACTCGTTCCAGAGTTGTGTGGCGGGGGTTCCCCAGCAGTGCAAAGAGGATTGCTTCCTGTAGGGTGGTCTTGCCTGCTTCGTTAGGCCCCTTGATGAGGTTCAATCCTGGCTGGAATGTGTACTCCTGTTGATCGAGCCGCCGAAAACGTTCTAAAGCGATACGTTGTAGAAGCATCACAGCACCCTCCTGCCTTGTAGCAAGGCCACACCCACCTGGAGCGCTTGTTCAGCCCGCCGACGTTGTGTGTCATCGGCGGCATCTTCTATTTGCGCTTGCATCAGGCGAACGAACTTGCCTACTACCAACTCTTCAGGAAAGTCATCTGGAGATATGGTAGCTAGTTGCGGGTGGGACCGGTCGGAGCACTCGATGTGGTAGAAATAGGAGGCAAGCCCCTGCTCCAGTTTCTCCATATCCAGCACTGTACCCAGTTCCACAAGTCCAGAAAGCGCGACCTTCAGCATCAGATTAGGATCGGCTCGAGCCTGAATCTCTTCTACTATCCGGGTCACCGGTTTCCCAGATACGTCAACTGACATCTCATCGGTCGAGATGGTTCCCACCCGTTCCGGGTGGACCCGCACGCCGTTTTCGTCCATCTCGATGCAGGCTACATAGCCCGCCCCTTTTTGATTCACTGCGGTTGGTTCAGGAGCGCCTGAGTAGAAGGCCTTTACCCCACCCTGTGAATGATCTGCGAAGGCGTGCCAGTCACCCATCGCCACGTAGTCCATGCCGCTGGCACTGATTTCCTCGGGTCGGATCGGCCGGGGTGGATCAGCGATATCCAGCCGAACCAGATTGCCGTGTGCCAGCGCAACGTGCCAACGCATTGTCCCCGATCTAGTCAAGCCGCGTAGTGGGCTGAGCCGGGATTGCTTGGACAGGATTGCGTTACCGTAGACAGCCACGTCGAGATTGGCGAATTCCCGGACGGTGGGTTGCTCGGTGAAGATGACCACGTTGTCTGGGAAACATGCCTTGTGATATACCGAGGTGTCATCGTAGCAGTCATGATTGCCAGGCAAGATGCAAACGGGGATGTTTAGCCGGCCGAGTTGGGAGGCGACGAAATCTATGGTGTCCTGACGAGGGCGATTGTCATTGAAGAGGTCGCCAGCGATCAACAACAGGTCAAATTCGGCTTGAACCGCCATGTCCACAATGCGCTGGAACGTCTCGCGTAGCTGCTGGCGGTGCTGTTGTCCCTTGTCACCCAGGAAGTGAAACGGGGCATCAAGTTGGACATCGGATGTGTGAAGTATTCTTACCATCAATCACCTCCCAGAACTATTGACCCGTACGCGACTTACAATCTCACCTCTGCTACCCGCTCCACCAGTTCCTGCACGGCGGCGAAGAGGCCCGTTCCCGGCCTGTGCATTCACCAACCTCGTTTGCTCATTATAGCGTTCGAGGCCGATTCGGTCAAGGCATCGCCGTGTGAACTCATTATCAGCCTGGTTGGGAATTATCCGGGACAACAGGGGGCCTGGCCTAACACGATGTGTCAGGCTTACGGGCCGGTGACGGAGACTGTCTGGAGAAGGATGGCGTCATCGGGGGTACCAGCGATGGTTCGGCCCTGCTCACCACGGGCGGGGAGGCGGGCGCCGGTCTCGGCGACGTACATCCCCACCTCCAGCCGGTGCGCGCCAGGCGCGGCGTCGGCGCGGATGGAGATGGCGTAGACGTCGGCGACGACCTCGCCAGCCACCCACAGGTTGGTGGGATAACTGCCGCTGACTGGCTGGTTGTCTCGCTGACCGCTCATTGATCCGTCGGGAGCCAGGAGATGGGTGAAGACGGTGTAGTCCTCGTCCATCTCAGTCAGCGCCCGCCAGTACAGGGTGAGGGTGAGCGTATCCCCCGGCGCGACGGCCTCCGCCGTTGGTCTCCCTTCCCCCTCATAGGGGGAAGAGGCAGGGATGGGGGTCAAAAGGTCGTAGCCAAGCAGTTGGACCTGGCTGCCGAGGGTGGCGGTGACCGGGTGGGAGATGGGCGGGGCATCGAAGCAGCGCTCCGTCGCCTGCACGGTGACGATGCCCAGGTCAAGCGCCAGGCCAGGCCCTGAGCCTGTCGAAGGATCGCCCCGGTGGAGCTGCAAGGGGTAGTCGCCCGGCGGTGTGTCGAGGGGCAAGCGTGGGTCATAACGGTCCACGACGAACTCACCGGCGGTCCAGTCGGAGGTGGGGTAGGTGCCATGGACGGGAGCGCCCGCGTAGAGCCTCGTATCGCCCAGGGTAAGGTAGACGTCGGTATCGGGCCGGGGGGAAGCGACTGCCTGCCAGAAAAGGGTCAGGTAGAGCCGCTCGCCGGGCCGGGCGTTTTTTGTGTCCAGATTGACTCCCAGCAAGGTCAGGCCGCCGGCGCAGGCGTCCAGGCGGGTGCGGATGCCCAGGGCGTCGAGAGTGTCAGGGTAGGGCGGCCCTTCGACTTCGCTCAGGGCGGGCGTGGCAGCGCGGGTCAGGTGCAAGGGCAGTTCGACGGTGGTGCCAGCGTAGCGACCAGCGGGATCAAGCACAGGCAGCAGAGAGTCGGCCCCTGCGGAGTAGAGGCCGAAGCGGATTGAATAGTCGCCGGGGGGTGCGCCTGCGGCAACCGGGATCGAGAGATGGTCCACGACCCACTCACCGGGCGTCCACTGCTCAGAGGGGTAATGGAAGGGATGGGCTTCCCCCCAGACAAAGCCCCAGGGATCAGTGAGGCGGGCGATGGGGCCGTAGTCTCCCTGGTCGGGCCTGTTCAGCACACGGAACCAGACGGCAACCTCGGCGCTTTCGCCGGAGCGGGGTTCACTGACCACGTCGTAGCCAAGCACGAGGACAACGTGGGCCAGGTCGGCGGTCAGCGAGTGGGTGGGCGTCAAATCGAGGGCAGGACCAACGCGGTAGGCGTGAAAGGCAGGCGCGCCGTCGGGGCCGGAGGGCGCGACAACGAGGGGGTCATCCGGCAGCACCGACTGCACCCAACTCAGGTCCTCCGACGCAGAGCGGGAGAAGATCAAGAGCGCCTCTCCCTCCGCCGGGAAAACGACGTTTCGCCCACCAGTAAGCCAGCGGATCATCCCGTAGTCCTCGGCCAGGAAGGCCAGCGTGGGGTGGCGGTAGTGAACGCTGGCAACATAGGGGGTGGTAGTGGTCAGGTCGGACTGGTTGAGGTAGGCGGCGACGTCAGCCAGGTCTCCGTCGGCGGCGTAGTAGAGTTCTGCTGAGACGGCCCATTGGTCGAAGTAGGCGGATGCGGTAACGAAGCCTGAAAGGGCGAGGAGCAGGAAGCAGGAAGCGGGAAGCAAGAAGCAGGAAGCGGGAAGCAGGAAGCGGGGAGCAGGAAGCAGGAAGCGGCGAACTGCGTTGAGGATTGCGCCTAGGCTGAGGGCAGGGAAGAGATAGATGAAGGGCAAGAGGCCGGCGGTGCGCAGGTTGCTGGGGATGATGTCGCCGACGGCGAGGGCGCTGGGGAGGAGCATGACGGGGAGGTAGATGAGGAGGAAGATGCAAGAAGCAAGATGCAGGGGAGCAGAAGAGTGGCTTGCGCTACGCAGAAGGCGGATGGACTGCCAGATAGTGACGGCGAGGCCCAGGAGAAACAAGGCGGCAGTGATCGGGTCGAAGAGGGGGCGGTGGGGAATGTTGAAGCGGATATAGGGGTCGCCCCGGAGGAAAAACATCCCCAGACAGGTGCGGATGCCAGCCCAGGCTTCGGCCCAACTGCCAACGGCGACCTGCTGTGTGCGGGTCAGGAAACTGCCGGGGTGGGCCAGCCAGTAGTGAGCCAGCGGAGCCAGGGTCAGGGCGGCGACGGCGACAAAGATGGCCAGTTGCCCCAGGCGGGCGCGGCGATGGCCCCGGTCGGCGACGAGGAGGGTGAGAAGCGCCGCTGCCAGTGGGATGGGAAAGGCGCGGGCGGCCAAGTAGGTGTAGGCAGTCAGGCCGCAGAGGAGACCAGCCAGGAGGAGCCAGGGGAGACCCCCAATCCTACCCCCCCCCAGCCCCCCCCTACTAGGGGGGGGGGCGGGGGGGGTAAGCCGCAATCCTCGCCACAGGGCTGCGACGGTCAGCGCCTGCAACGGCGGCTGAGCCACGGCGCGGAACCCGTAGCGGCTGAGGATGAGGTGCCAGAAGGAAGTGGCAAGGAAGGCTCCGGTGAGGAGTGCTACCCAGTCCGCGTCGCGCCGCCCGTGCAGCAGCTCACGGACCGCCCAGGCAGTCGCCGCGACGGTCGCCAGTCCCGCCAGGGCCGCGCTCAGCCGCAGCGCCAGCGGTGTCGTGCCCAGCAGTTTCATCCACAGGGCGGTCCAGTAGAAGAACAGCACCTCTTTGCCAGTGTAGGAGGGAATGAAGACGGGGGTCTTGATCCCACGGGCGATCTCGCCAGCCAGGATGCCGTTGGCGGCCTCGTCGTAGTGGAGGCCGAGGGGCAGTTCGGGCAGCCGGTACAACCGCAGTCCTGCCGCAACGAGCAGGATCAAGAGCAGCGCCCCGCAAAAAGACCAACGTGGGGTGGGCTGGGAGTGGTCCGGCCTCGTCGCTGTTTTCATCTGCTGGACGAATCAGAGATTGGCTACCGGGGACTACAGCAACTCCAGAAACTCTTCCCGCGTGAGGCCGGCCTGACGGATGATTTCTGCCAACCTTCCCCGTTTCAAGTCCCTGTTGTGCCAGGGTACGGACACTGGGTTGGGCCACCTCTCTTTGTAGAGAATGACGTGGCTGCCCGATCTGTGATCTTCGTAGAAACCTAAACCTGCCTTCTCAAGCGCCTGAAGCACTCTCCGTGGCCTGAGTGCTGGTAGCCTGGGATTCACACCGGCACTCCCACTGTGCTCAGTTTCACTTGCTCAGTTGGAGGGATGTACAGTCCGCGTCTACGCGCAACGACTAGCCAGCCTGCTATGGCATCTTTGATGTTCTCCAGTGCTTCTTCTTCTGTATCCCCTTCCGATATGCAACCGGGCAAAGCGGGTACAACTACTGTGTATCCTCCCTCCTCAGCCGGTATTAGGACGACGTGATACTCTGCCATCTTTGTACCTCCTCAACTGCCAGTTTACCGCGAATCTTGGGGATGTCAACTTTCTAGATGCCTTGTCTATCCGACTACAAAAACCAGCCTCGCACCGCCCCCGGCGCGGCAGGCGAAGATGGTCGTCTCCCGGCCGGTCTGCTCCCGGTAGCGACGGGACACCTCGGTCTCGAAATCAGGCACGGCCTCCTGGTGCACCAGCGCGACGATGCAGCCTCCCCAGCCCGCGCCGGTCAGCCGCGCCCCGGCCGTCCCCTCGACAGCACGGGCTGCCTCGACCAGCGCCTCCAGTTCGGGGCAACTGACGTCGTAGTCGTCGCGGGCACTGGCGTGTGCTTCATCCAGCAGATGGCCGACCGTTGCGACGTCGCCTGCCTCCAGTGCGGCGACAATGGCCCGCACGCGCTCATTCTCGCTGTGGACGTGGCGGCAGCAAGCCCGCACGCGGAGTTTAGCATCCATGGCAGCGTCGTCCGTAGGGAGTGGCACGTCGTCCAGGTCGGCCCTACGGGCGCGGGCTTCGGCCACGGTCAGCACCTCCGGCAGAAGCGGGGCCAGTTCGGCCCACACCACATCCTGCACGTCGCGCAGGTGAGTGATGCGGGGGTAGTAGGGGCGCAGGCAGGCCACCCCGGCGCGACACGCGGCGACGCGCAGGTTATACTCGCCTCGGACGTTGGTGTGGCGCACGCCGGTGTCGGCCACCAGGATGCGGTAGTCCGAAGGCAGCAGGACGTGGGCGAACGTGTACCACTCTGACTGGAGACCCCCGCCCCTCGTAGGGGAAGGCCGGGGAGAGGTCTGTGGGCGACAGTCGAGGTAGAGGGCATAGCCCCGACGGGCCAGGAGGGCGATGAACTGGTCCATAATTCCGCCCCGCGTGCCGACGTACCACTCAGCCTCGCTGCACAGCCTGGCGAAAGGGACGGGGTCGGGCTGCCAACCGTTGAGATGCGCCAGCGCCAGGGCTGCCACGACTGTGAGCGCCGACGATGAACTCACCCCCGCGCCGCGAGGGATGCCGTAGGGGGGAGCGCTCTCCACCAGCGCGTCTATCCCGCGCACGTTTGCGCCGCCGTAAACAGGCGGTGCTGGAGGGGCGTGTTGGGCAACCATCCGCGCTGCTCCCCGCACATAGTTCGACCAGTCGCCCGGGGGAGCCGGGGGGATAGTCGGGCCGATGACGAAAGTGCGCGGTGCGAAATCGGGCTCGACGTTGTGCAGGCGGACAATTCCATCGGGGCGCGGGCGGGCCAGCAGCAGCACGTCACGATCAAGCGCCACCGGCAGGACGAAGCCGTGGTTGTAGTCAGTATGCTCGCCGATAAGGTTGACCCGGCCGGGGGCGCGGAAGACGTGAACTGGGCCAGGCCCGTAGATGCGGGCAAAGGCCGCCAGGGCAGCGGAGTAGCGGGCCTGCTGCACCTCCGCCGCCTCGCCGTAGATGCGTTTAAGAGTGCTGGTAAGGGACATGGACTACCCCAGCGTGCCGGAGATAGGGATGTCGAGCGGGCCGACTTCCTGGACGACGATGTGGATGATGAGTTCGTGTGAGCCGGGCTCGAGTATCTTGCCAGCGACGCGCAGCGTGACGGTCGCGCCGACAGGAAAGAGCAGCGGTGCCTGGGCGGAGACTTCGCTCATCGAGCGCGGGTTGCCGCCGGGTGGGACGAGGGTGACCTGCGCGGGGTCCGTTGTCTGCCCATCCATGTCGAGGCCGGTGAAAGCGGTGACATTGGCGGGAGCAATGGTGTTCTTGAGGTCAAGGGCGAAACCATCGTCCTCAACGCGCAGGGACCCCTTGACGTAGAGTTTCTTCAACACGAACGGTGGAATAGCGGGCATGACTGGCTCCTTTCTCGCGATGCGTCCGTGATGGGAATGTTGTAAATGTTGTAGCACAAAGATCGCAAGTCGGCAAGTGTGCAAGTGGGCAGGCTATGCCAGCAGCAGGATCGTGGCTGCCGTTGCTGCGACCAGGAGAGCGGACGGTGCGATGCGGCGGTAGATCGGCCCCCACTCGGCCTTGAAGTAGACACGGGTCAGCGCCAGGCAGAGGTGAACGGGGGAGAACATCACTCCCAGGAACCCGCCTGCTATCAGCCAGGCCACCCACGCTGGCGCGATGGTCCCTCCGTCCACGACCACCAGCGGCAGCGTCACCGGGAAGCCAATGCTGAAGGCCGCTGCCGACAGGCCAGTCAGCAGCCCGGCGATGAAAGGCACCGCAAAGGTGACCACCACCAGCGGGATGCGCAGATCGGTCAGGCCGTCCGAAGCGGCGAGAACAGCGCC
The DNA here is from genome assembly GCA_964653285.1 of uncultured Anaerolineales bacterium. Taxonomy (GTDB): domain Bacteria; phylum Chloroflexota; class Anaerolineae; order B4-G1; family B4-G1; genus CAZZEX01. The sequence continues at coordinate 16,213 of CAZZEX010000034.1, read as the reverse complement.
GCTGGTATCCAGCACGCGCCGGAAGATCAGTGCCCCGAAGACGACCGCCACCGTTTTCCAGGGGATGCGCTCACGAAGTATCGTCCCCAGGTCACGCGGCGGGATGCGCTTGAGCACCATCATCAGCGCGATGGTCACCAGCACGCTGAGGACTAAGCTGATGCGCTCGTCAACGGGGAGGGTCAGCGAGAGGATGATGACGAGCACGACGGGCCATACGCTCGTCGCCAGCGTGCGCAGGCTTTGCGCGCGAGGGACCGGGAGCGGATCGCTGTCGCCACGCCGGGGCAGTCCCAGCAGCCCAAACAGCAGGCCACCTGCTATCGCTGCTACCGTCAGCGGCCACGCCGCTCCTGCCAACTGGGTCGTTGTCAGGCCCAGCAGTGCCGCCGCCAGCATCATGGAGGGATAAAGCGGGAAGATACACTCCCAGATGTGGCGGAACCAGTAGTTGACGAAGGTCTTGCGTTCCCCGTCCACCCCCAACCGGTCGCCCACCTCATCCACCATCGGCGCCGAGAACATGGCCCCGCCGACCATCGGCAAGAGCCCCACCAGCGCCGGGAGCGCCGCGATGACGATGCGCCCGCTGGGGATCAGCGCCTGGAGCGATTCGGCCATCCCCTTCAGTCCGGCTGTCTGGCGCAGGAGTTCACTCAGGGTCATGATCAGCACGACGGCCAACACCAGCCGCAGTGTCAGCAGGTCCACGGTGGCCATGAGGATGTCGTGCACAATCGCCGGGAGGGGATAGGTAAAGAGGAGGCCGACTGCCACGGAGGCGAGCAGGAGCACCAGCCCCAGGTTCCACTTGCGGCTCAGTAGTATTACGATGCCGGCGAAGACGAGAGTCAGCTTGAGTAAGGCGGTCATAGTAGCGAATGGCGAATGGCGAATGGCGAATGAAGTATACCTGGAAACTGCGGGAAGTCCAGCCAGACTCCTCTTCCCGCCTCTCCCACCCCCACCCCAGCCCTTTCCTAAAGGGGGGAGAGGAGAAGGGGGTCAAGCAGGGGGATATTTTCGAGGAGGGGAGCCGGGTGTTCCTGGATCTCCCCGGCGATGCGCTCCACGTATTGCCGCGATGTCAATAGTGAGGTGGTGGCCAAAGGGCCTGCTCGTGATCAAAATGTGCAGGGTTGGGGTATAAGTGCCCCCCCTACGTGAATAAAGCCAATTGCCTGGGGAATGAATCAGGCGCTACCCTAGTGGATAAGAAGTTTCTCGCTGTATCTTCGGTGCCTAATTCTCTGGCAAGTGCAACCAGGTCCAGTCGCCCAAGAATGTCAATTGTGATGGGCCTTTTCGCGTCCCAGAATATGAATGATTGGAAAAACTGCCTGGCTACTTCCGAATTTAGCAGCCCGGCCAGGTATCGAGCTTCCTTTTCGCTCTGGCACGGAATGAAATAGCAGGTGTCGTCAAATACGACAGGTTTTCCAGCGTGTGGGCCAACTACGGCAAAGTGCAATTTTTTATACAGACCAGACGTGGCAACTTTCCAGGGCGCAAAAGAGTATTCACCTACACCAAAAATAGAAAAGCGAGGACGGTTTCTGTAAACCGAGCTTTTCCTTCTGGCGAAAAGTTCACCGTGGTCATTGAGATAAGCCCAGGTTTTTGGGGCTTCGTATCTGATGGAAACCGTACTTTCCCCAACAGCTCTCTGCGTGACCAACATCCACCTTGACGGTTGAGGGGTTTCTGCTCCCGCAACATCAGAACTCTTGAGCATCGGGTAAATATACGTGTCTTCTAAATCATGTAGTTCGCCCAACTTGTTCCTGTAGCCGTGCTCCTCTTTCTTGAGCTCCATGACTTTCGAACAGTCATGTTTTATGCCCGACCGCCACCGGTAACGATCTTCACCTGCAAGGTGCTTCCATCGTTCGTAGTACTCAACTCTTGCGATTAAGCGATTGTCCCTGAAACCAAAAATTGTTTCGTATACGTCCTCAGAAATGTCGCTGTAAACAGTGCAGACTTGGTCTCGCTCTTCATTTGTCGTATCGCAAACCAATAGACAAGCGGCTACAGAAGCACCAAAAGCCTTTTGCGCATCAATAAGGTAGATATGAGAGTGTCCCAGGCGGATACCTTGTTGCCATGCGCGAACAAGCACCTTGCGGGCAACGGTAGTTTTACAAAGCATAGCTACTGTTGCATCACGACCATCCACCCGCTCTAAAATACGGAGTAGCATCCATTCTGATATGTCAAAGTTGCTTTTTCCTGTCATGGCGTCAAGCCCAGGAAGGTTCCGAATATTTGCTTTTTCAGGGAGATTCTGGCTGCCCAAGCTTGCCAGTGCTGCATTAGTCACCCATGGCGGATTACCAATAACAAGGATGGGCTCTGGTAGTTCGTCTAATACTTTCTTCCAATCTACGTGAAAAAAGTCGCCTTGAAAGACCGCTGCTTCGCCGAAATCCGTTCGTCTTGCCAGTTCGTTTTCGACTTGCTGTATGTATGCAGGGTTAATATCAACACCAATCGCTTGGGTCGCGGACACAAAGCGATCCAGTGCTGATAGCAAAAGGTTCCCCTTCCCGCAGGTTGGTTCGAGAATGGAAGCAGGTCTTATCCCCTGCGCAAACAGGAAGTCACAAATTTTTTCTGATAGCGCGATTGGGGTTTGGAAATCCCCAAGTTCTATCTTTCGGCTGTTCCCTCTCATGCGCATAGTTTATCGGACCCGCAGAATACCGTCCACCTCGCCAGCCTTTTCGATTACCCGGCGATATTGAAGCCTCCATTGCAGTGCGTTAGAGATGGTCAAATAGCCTATCCTGGGAGGATTTTGCAATATCTCTTCAGCCAGTGCCAACGCTTGAATATCATCAACAGGCAGATTTCTGTCTCTCATGAAGGCCACAAGGTCGTCCACGTTGCCATCATTTTCGATAATCTGTAGAATTCCCCTCGTGGTTTGAAAGTCAGCCGTTTGGTGTTCACCTACGAAAACTGTGTGGAGTATGCTCAGTCTGCCTGTCTGAGTTGTTAGATCATCAGTCTTGTCGTAAACGAATACTAACAGGGAATAGCCCAAACCATACACCTTCTGCTTGGCCGCCCTAAACGGGCACGATGATTGCGGTTGTGTTATGCGAGTGACTTTCATGTCCACTTGTAGACCAGGAAAGTCAATGCCCCTGGCTGAGCTACCTTGCTCGTATGAGTACCTTGTACTGAGATAATCCTGGAACTTGTGCTCGAAGTACGTACCAATAGCCTTGCCGTCTGTAGTCCCGTAAATGGTGGGTTCAGAATGGCTGGACTCCATGTGAGAAAATGTGCCTGCCTCTTGGCGTAGCAGGTCTAAAGACAATTCCGGCTTCATTTACATCTCCTCCCCTGAAGTGCACTGATCAGTTATGTCGCCCAGCAGCTGGTGTGCACATCCGTGCCGCCTTGGATGATAGCTTGTCCCAATTATACCCAACAACGGCCCCCGCACAAACGAACGCTGTCCACTTCCCCGCTTCTCACCCCGACTGGCGACGGGCTGTAACAATCCTGTTCGGCTCGCAGGGCTCGTAAGGTCCCCTCGTTGAATGTGTTGCGTCCGCTTCGTAATGCCTCAATCCACGCTCGACGGTGAACGCCATAGCGCGTCTGGATATCCTCGGGCTGCGTGTCCAGCCAGGCCAGGAAAGCCTCCTGGAGCAGGCGCTACGTTAAGTAGCGCGTCTCACGGGCGACGAGGCGATGGTCAAAGACGCCGAGCTGATGCAGCGTTACCAGAGCCTCCTGGCTGAGCAAATCCACTACGAAGGCGGGCAACTGCCACAGCCGGCGCCAGAGGGTACGTTGCGTCCCTACCGTGGACGGACGGTGGAACCGACGCCGCCAGTGCCTGTGTTGGAAGTCGAGTGAGAAGTAGTCGCGAGAGCGGCACTTTCTCCTACAGCGCGATCCCCTTCCCAAACGGATCCGTCCACGCCTCCAGCGATGCCGCTAGTTCGGGATGCTCCTTGGCCGCCTCCTTGAGCGGGATGCCCGTCATCGTGGCGTCAATCGCCTGGCGGAACGCCTTGCCGCCCGCCACCGGCCCCTGCGGGTGGGCGTGGATGCCACCGCCGGAGCCGATGACGATGTCGTTCCCCAGGTCTTTCATCACCTTCGGCACCATTGAGGGCGTGATGCCGCCAGAGGGCATCGGGAAGGCCGGCTTGATGTCGTAGAACGGGAACGCGAGGTTGCGCGCCACGTTGATGAACTTGTCCTTGAGCACCGGGGCCTTGCCATAAGGGGCCGGGAAGACGACGACGTCGGCGCCGGCCAAGCGGGGCAGTTTGCCCAGAATGAGGTGCGAACTGACGCCGTGGTAGGGCGACATGTAGTACGCCCCGGCCGTGTCCATGTGGCCCAGGATGGGGACGTTGATGGCGGAGTCCTCCGCCAGCGCCCGCAGCACTGGCAGGCCGACCGCCAGGAAGTTGACCATGATGGCGTTGCAGCCCAGTTCCACCGCCCGGCGGGCGTTCTCGAAGACCTGGGGCACCTCGTCGCTGACGTTGACGGTGTAGAGCGTGTGCTCGCCCGTCTCCTCATAGACACGGCTCTCGGCCTCCATGTAGAGTTTCACCCGCGCCTGCACCTCGTTGAAGGAGGCATTGGCGAGCAACTCGTCGTCCTTGATGATATCGCAGCCGCCCAGTGCCGCCTTGCGGAACAGTTCGACCCCCACCTCCGGCGTGTAGCCGGTGCAGGGCTTGATCATGTTGTTGAGCAGCGGGCGATCGGGCACGCCCAGCAACTCCCGCACGCCAGCGATGCCGAACTTGGGTCCTTGGAACCCCGCGACGAACTTCCTGGGGAAGCGCACGTCGAGCACCTTGATGCGGCCACCCATCGAGATGTTGCCCACCACCGTCGTCAGCAACATCGGAATTTGCGAACCGATGTTGACCTGAGGGAAGGCGATCTGGATGACGTAGTTGCGCGTCTCCAAGCCCGGCGGGACGGCGAACTCGAAGTCGGGGAGTTCGTAGACGCCGATGACCTTGGCCACGTGACGGCGGCGTACCTCGGGCGTCTCCCCCGGGACCGGCAGCCATGTACCGGTGGACTGCTCGATGGCCAGTGCCGGAGCCAGACGGGGGATGGGCACGCTGGCCGGGAACGAGGCCATGTAGGTGGCGATGAGGTACTCGTCGTAGTCTACCCCGTCGGGCAGAGCCAATGGCAGTGATTGAACATCCAACCCTGGCATAATCTATCCTCCTGATTTCTTATTCGGTTTGTAACTGCTCAGTGTGACCCGTTGCATGGGACGTCCCCGAGACGGGGACTTCGAGCATTAGGGTGAGTAGCTTGACAATGTCATGTTAGGACCGAGAACCTTCCCGGAAGCTCGAAAGGTATGATCAAATACCAGGAAAGGTCAGTTGCAGTTTCAGTCAGGGCACCACAACGCCCTTGATGTATCCATCTGGCCGATGCAGCATAGTCTCGAAAGCCTGGCCGATCTCCTCCAGCCGGAAGCGGTGGGTGATCAGCCGCTCCATTGGAAACCGGCCTCGCGCCAGCATCAGCAAAGCGCGGCGCAGGTCGTCCATGCGGTCACGGGAGTAGCGCGGCCATGCGGCGCGGATGACCGCGCCGTAGATGCACAGCGGCGCGAGGTCATAAGTCGCCGGCGACGTGTGACCGCCAGCCAGGATGAGCCGGCCTCGCCCTTCCCGCCGCAGGCAGGCGGCGCAGGTATCGAAGACGGCTGGCACGCCACAGGCTTCAATGGCCAGGTCCACGCCTCGCCCCTTCGTGATGCGCATCACTTCCTCGATCACGTCCACCTGCCTGGCATTCAGAGTGATCGTCGCCCCGCACTCACCGGCCAGCCGCAATGCGTCCATTTTCAGGTCCACGGCGATGATCTCAGCCGCCGGCGTCCCCGCCAGCCCGCTGAGGATGGTCAGGCCCAGCCAGCCGCAGCCGATGAGGAGCACGTAGTCGCCGGTTTCTACGCTGGCAGCACGGACGGCGATCACACTGTTGCTCAGCGGCTCGCCCAGGGCGTGCTGCGGTAGGATGCCCGGCGGCACCCTCAGCACCCGGCCGGCCGGAGCGATGGCGACGTCGGCGAAGGCCTCTCCGAAGAAGCCGGTCACCCGCTCGCCGGGGGCGAAATCCCGCGTGTCCCGCCCCACCTCAATGACGCGGCCCATCGGCTCGTGCCCCAGCCGCTTGGGGTACTTCCCCCACTCCTCATACGTGTACAACCCTGCGCCGGGGCCTGAAATCTCGCCCTCCAGCCATCTGGGATGCTCCTCCCACCGCCCCTGGTAGTCGTGCAGGTCCCAGGGACAGAGGCCAGCAGCCTTGATGGCGACGAGGAGTTCACCCGGCCCAGGGCTGATCTCATCTTCCTTGATCTCGAAACGTCCCGGCTCGACCAGGACGGCACTACGTCTCCTCATGGGATCCCACCGCCACCAACATCGGCCCTCCCTGACCCTGCTACTCCCGGCACTCCCGGAAGCGCACCTCGTTCACCTCCCGGTACAGGTCACGGAGGGAACTGTAGATGCGCCGATAGGCCCGGTAGAGGACGTCGTAGACCTCGGCGTTGCCCGCCTGGGGCTCGAACCCCCGCTCCACGTGCACGACAGTCTTGAGTGATTCGAAGTCGGGGTACAGGCCCAGGCCGATTGCCGCCGTGAGCGCGATGCCGACCGCTCCCGCCTCCTGCGGGTTGACCACCGTCTCCACCCGCCGCCCGGTCACGTCGGCGATGATCTGCATCCACGGCGCGCCTCGCGCCCCCCCGCCGATGACCCGCAAAATCGGCAGCGAGAAGCCGAAGGTCTGCTCCACGATCTCGATGATCCAGCGCAAGTTGTAGGCCACCCCCTCGTAGACCGCCCGCAGGAGGTGCTCGCGGGTGTGGTCGGCGCTGATGTTGAAAAAGGTGGAGCGCACCCAGGTGTCGGCGATGGGCGCCCGTTCCCCGTACATCCAGGGAGTGGCGACCAGGAAGTCGGAGCCGGGCGGTATGGACTCCACGTCCTGGTCCATCAGCGCGTAGACGTTGGGAATGCTGGGGTCGGCCTGCTCGTGGCGGTAGAACTGGTCGGCGATCCACTTGAGGCATGCCCCGGCTGTCTCCATCTCCGCAAAGAGCAGCGCCTTGTCGGGGTCGGCGGAATGGATGGCGGCGACGCCGTGACGACCGGTGGGGGTCTTGCGGGTGACGACGCCCACCCAGCCGGAGGTGCCCAGGTAGACGTGGCCCTCCCCCTCGCCGACCGCGCCGGAGCCGACCGCCGCCCCTTGCGCGTCACCGCCGCCGCCGAAGACAGGGGTTCCCTCCAGCAGCCCGCATACCCGCGCTGCCTCCGCCGTCAGCCCACCCACCTGGTCAATGGAGCGCACCAGCGGGGGAAACTTGTCCAGGTCCAGTCCGATGTAGCGGAGGATCCCCCGCAGCCAGTCCTTCTTCTTCAGATCAAACCCGATGGCGGAGGCGCACGACCACTCGAAGACCATCCGGCCGGTGGCTCGATAGGTGAGATAGCCGTTGACGTCCAGAAAACAGGCCATCCCGTTGTAAATCTCCGGCTCGTTCTCCTTGAGCCAGAGCAGTTTGGGTATGCCGTCCTTGCCGGAGAGTTCCGCACCGGCGACGGCAGCGAAGATGCGCGGCCCCAGAAACTTCCGCATGACCCGCTCCGCTTGCTCGGGTGCGCGCCCGTCCAGCCAGATGATGGCCCGGCGCAGCGGTTCGTGGGCAGGTACAAGACCCGCCCCTACCCTGCCCATCGGGACGATACCCAGCATCTGGGTGGTGTAGACCATCGCCAGCACGTCCTGGGGCGCGACGCCGGATTGCTCCATCACCTGGCGCGTGGTGGTGACGACCGCGTTCCACCAGTCCTCCGGCTCCTGTTCGGCCCAGTCGGGATGGGGGTAGTGAACCAGGTAGGGTTGAAAGGCACTGGCATGGATGTTCCCCTCCGTATCCACCAGCATCGCCTTGTTGCCGCTCGTGCCCACATCGTGGGCGATGATGTACTGTGATCTCATCTTGACGCCCCCATTGGATGTCGAAGTGCCCTTTGACATGGCCTCTACACTCCTGCTTCTTCTAACATCCTCCGCATAATCTCCTGTTTCATCTCCTCGGGAATCTTGGCGACTTGCTCCACGCAGAACTTGAACGTCTCCAGCACTTGGTCCAGTTCTTCGTCGGTGATGGTCAAAGGTGGCTTGATCTTGATGACGTTGCGCATCGTCGGTCGTCCGTCCACGATGTCGGGCATGCTCACGTCGAAGATGACACCAAACTTCTTCGCCAGTTCGATGAAAGCGGCCGCCCGTTCCGTCGCTGGTGTTTTGCTCTCGCGGTCTTCCACCAGTTCGACGCCGATGAACAAGCCCGGACAGCGCACGTCGCCGATGATTTCGATCTCCTCCTGCAATTGGCGCAGATAGGCGGTGGCCTTCTCGCCCAGTACCCGCGCCCGCTCGCACAGCCCCATACGCTCAATGACCTCAATGTTCGCCAGCGCCGCCGCGAATGGCAGCGGGTCGGAGCCGAAGGTGGTGTGTTCCTCGGCCGCGGTAAATCCCTTGAGGTCGGCCCGCGCCACCAGCGCGCCGACGGGGAAGCCTCCTCCCAACCCTTTGGTGAGCACGAACATGTCGGGCATCACGCCGTAGTACTCGGCCGCGCTCATCGCGCCGATGCGCCCGAAGGCGGTCTGACACTCGTCGAAGATCAGGAAGACGTCGTGCTTGTGGCAGATTTCCTTCAGGCCAGCCAGGTAGCCGGGCGGGGTGGGCACCTGACCGCCCGCCCCTTGCATCGGCTCGATGATCAGGCCGGCGACGGAGCCACTGGCGTGGCGGATCGCTTGCTCCACCAGGTCGAGGCAGGCCAGCCTGCAGCCCTCGCCCTTGACCCCTCCCTCACCTTCCACCCCAAAGTTGGGGGGGGCCGAGGGGGGGCGGGAGGAGAGTCCTAAAGGACAGCGGTAGCAGTAGGAATAGGCGAAGCGGACGAAATGGCCGCGTCCGAAACAAGGGAAGCGGGTGACGTGGGGCATGTAGTGGCTGGCGGTGATCGTCGCCAGCGACGCGCCGTGATAACCGCGTGAGGGGACCAGGAAGACGTCGGCGCCGGGCTTGTTGATCATCGCCAGTTTCATCGCCGCCTCAATCGCCGCGCCGCCACCCTGAGTGTTCAGGCAGACTTTGCGGGGTTCACCAGGGAAGAGGGTCGAGAGGCGGTTGATCAGTTTGATGCGCGGGATGGTGGGGTAGGCATAGCGGACGTGGGTGAGATATTTCATCTGCTCGACCGCGGCCGCCAGCACGTCGGGGTTACAGTAGCCAACGTTCAGCGTCCACGCCTGGGCGGTGCAGTCAATGTAGAAATTGCCCTCGTGGTCGTGCACGACGGCGCTGCCCGGTTCGCCACGGTAGAGAATGGTGCTCTTGAGCGAGGTGAGCGAGAACCGACGGGCTTGGGCAATTTCCTCCTCGCTCACCTGGCCCAGCAGCGAGGCAATCTCCTCCTCACTGAGCACCTGGGGGGTGAAAGATCCAACCATTGTTATACCTCCTGGGGATGTTGGTTCCTGATATACGTAGCCTATGCTGCGTGTTGCGTATTACGTCTCTCCCACCACTGCCCTGCTGCTCACCAGCCGGGCCGCGCCACGCAGGACAAAGATCGCCGCCACGCCGGTCAGCGTCGTCACGACTCCGGCCGATAAAAAGACGACCTGCACGCTGATCAGAGAGCCGAGCACAGCCGAGAGACCTTCCCCCACAGCGGTGGCTGCGACGATGAGCAGGTTGACCACCGATTGCACCCGCCCACGCACTGCGTCGGGTGAGAGCACCTGTGAAATCGTATCCAGCGCCCCACGGGCCATCACGACGCACGCGCCGATGATGGTGATGCTGACCAACACGACAGCATAGTTCGGCGCGAAGGCAAAGGCGACGATGGCTGTCCCTGCCAGGACCAGCATCCCGCCCACGATGGTGCTCGTCGAAAGCCGTCGTGAGAGCCGGCCGACCATCAGCCCGCCCAGCACAGAGCCCAGGCCGAGCATACTCATCGCGATTCCGTACTCCAGGCCGCCGGCCTCTAACTGCGTCTTCAGGTGGGGGATGGCCAGCAACACAATTGCCCCGATCCCCAACGTGGCGATGGTCGTGACGACCAACACCTGGCTCAAGGCCCGGCTGTGGCGGATGAAGTTGATCCCGATCTTCATATCCTCCCAGACGGTGTTCTCCTCGGCCATGGGCGGCTGCTCTGACGCCGTTTGAGGGACGTTCATCGCAGCAATGATGATCGCGGAGATGAAGAACGTCACGCTGTCGAAGATGATGGCGGATGGCATCCACAACTCGACCGCCGCACCGGCGATGGCCGGACCCACGATGAGCCCGATGATGGTACTGCCCTGGATCAGGCTATTAGCCGCCAAAAGCAGGCCGGCCGGCACGAGATTAGGGATGACCGCGTTGCGCGCCGGGTAGAAGAAGACGCCCACCAGGGCCAGCCCTGCTGCCGCGAGGTAGAGGATCCAGAGTTGCTGGACACTGCTGACGAGGATGACGCAGAGAACGATGAGCCCACGCAGCACGTCGGACCCAATCATCACCAATTTGCGATTCCAGCGGTCGGCCATCACCCCACCCACCAACCCGAAGATGACTTGTGGGATGGCAATCGAGATGGCGGGGATGAGCATCGCCAACGGCGAACTGGAGAGGTTGGAGATCAGCGCGATCGCTGCGATCAGCAGACACTGATCGCCGATCTGGGAGAGCAACTGTCCAGCCCAGAGCAGTTTGAAGTCGCGGTTGTGAAACAGTTCACGAACCGCCTGTTGCTGGCCCAGAGGGCGAGAGGACGGAAGTGTTGAGACGTTGCCCGAGAGTTCAACGCCTGTGCAGGTCTGTCCCTCGGCCGCGACAAGAGTGACAGAGAGAACACTGCCTTCCGCGTCATTCATTCGGTTGTGTTGCATCGCCGATCTCTTCCAATCCGAGGTACCCTGGACGCTTACTCGGCAGGCTCTCTGTTCCTCAGTCGGCTTTGACGGCGGCGAAGATGACCCCGCCGATGGCTCCCAGCGCAGCGCCAGCGGCCAGGCCCGTCAGGCAGCACAGGCTGCCAACGAGAGCCCCCCCGCCGACGCCCGAGAACATGGCGAGCATCTCCGGGTCGATGTCAACGCCAAGTTCGGCTAACTGTCGCACCATCTCGGGGTCTATAGCCGAAACAATCTCCTCCGGACCAGTAAGCGCCATTTGAATGGCCATGATGATGCTCCAGGCCAGCCCACTGACCGCTCCGCTGATCAGTCCGGCGATGGCCCCTGCCCCAGCCCCGGCACCAGCGGTACGCGGCGGGGTCAGGAAGAACCCGGCCAGCGCCCCGATACCAGCGTATACCAGAAAGGTCACCGGACAGCAAACGCATCCGACGCCCGGTATCTGGTTGAGCAACGTCACCACCAATATGATGGCCGCACCAATCAGTCCTGCTTTCAGCCCCGCTTTTCCAGTCACGAGTAACCTCCTGTGGGATAAATACAGCTCATCGCTGGGTGTGGAAAATCGCACACCGTACCATGGTCATGTGATACAACAGAATCTTGGGGTCGTTTGCTGGGGTTACCTCCCTATGGTGTACAATATTGTACACCAAAGCAGCACCGACGCAAAGTCACAACGTGACTGTCAAGCCGTCGTATGCTAACGTGAATCTGCCGCTCGGCAACAAGGTCAGCACCTGCTCTGGCGTGCGCCGGAGGTGACCAATGTGAGTGAAGATGACCCGCCGAGCGCCAGCCAATCTGGCCCATTGGGCTCCCTCGACGATGGGCATGTGGCGACCCTGGCCTTCCTCCAACAACGGCGTATAGCGGGCGTCCATCTGCTCGCGGGTGAGGAAGGAGCCATCCAAGATCAGCAGTTCCACAGGGCACACCAGGACTGGGTCGGCGTGGTGAAAGTCAGGAGCGTAGAAGACACGCACGCCATCTCGCTCGATCAGCAGGCCAGCGGTAGTGAAGGGCTGGGTGTGGTGGGTGTCGAGAGGAGTCACGGTGAGTCCTCCGGGGAGATGGAGCGGCTCATTCAGTCGGATTTCGCGCCGGGCGAAGGGCCGACGGTCGTACTCGCTGGCCTCGGCGGCGATGAGGTAACGGAAGCCCCCCTGGATGCGGCTCCAGCCGTCGGAGAGGGCGTAGATGGGCAGGACGGGGAGTTGGGAGATGCGGCGGAGCGCTGCCAGGTCATCCAGCCCCAGGTAGTGGTCGGCGTGGGGGTGAGTGATGATGATGTGGTCAATGTGGGCCAGGTCTCCGTAGGAAATGGCGTACAGTTGGGCGTAGATGTCCGGGCCAGCGTCCACCAGCAGCGTGCCGTTGACCAGGATGGCGGAGCGGGTGCGCCGGGCGCGAGGGTCTGTCCGGGCGGCAGCGCACTGGGGACAGGTGCAGCCCCAGCGGGGGATAGGGCGGGCGGCGGAGGTACCAAGGAAGCGGATGGTGAGCGCGCTCATCGCTTATCCGATCACGATCCCACCCTTGAGAGATCGAAGTAGGCGACCGCCATCATCCCAACGGCGAACAGCAGGGCGAGCACGAGCGTTGAGCGCAGGAATAGGTTCACCATAGCACACACCTCTTGATGGACGTAGCAAAACAGAACCATGGGCATGATAGCACAAAGGCTGAGAGAGGTCAACAGGAGTTAGCCATTAGCGGCTAGCCGTTCGAACTTAGAGGGGAATCTCACTACTGTGTGTCGTTCGTAGCCGTCATATGGGGGGAAGAGAGGGTCTGCGCTGTAGAGGACGTAAGGGGGGAACCGTCTTCTGCGACCAGCCACACGCGCACCTGACACTCCACGTCCCGCTCGTCCGCAAAGGTGATAGCGGTGGCATGGGGTGTGACACCGGCTGGCACAATGGGGATATCGGCTTGGACCCAGCGCCGCTCGGTGTAGCGAGCCAGTGGGCGCTGTGGACCGAGCACGGTGATGGTTTGGGGACCGGGTGTCCCTTCTACGGCAAAGATAGCGATCCAATCGCCGTCGGCAGGCAATTCGTACCGAGCGGCGATAGCGCGGGCGTAATGATCCAGAACAGCGGTCGCGTAGCGGCGCGTGCCGCGCTGGTGAATCTTTCCCCACCCGCCGTTATAAGCAGCCAGCGAGTAGTACAGGTCGCCATCTCCATCACGGATAGTGTGGGCCAGCGCCCGCGCTCCCCAGAATAGGTTCGTCCACGGGTTCTCCAGTTCATCGGCGCTGGGCCGCCATTCGAACGGCATCACCCCCATCAGCCCAACGGCCCCGGCCGGGCCGCACTCCCTCGGACGGCCCAGGGATTCCTTCCAGATGACGGACGCGATGAGGTCTGGGTCCAGGTTCCGTTGCTGGGCGTACTGGAGGATGATAGGTTCCCAGCGGCTGACAGCGGGGTCCCAGTATGGGGATAGACGAGGGTCGCCAGAAGGACTCCCGCTCTGCGCGAGGGCAGGATAGGGAAACACAAGAACTGTCATTGCCGCCAGGAGTGCAACGGCAAGAGTCAAGTGCCATCGCTGCATTGGGGTGTGGTTACTCCTCTCCCCCACTGTGAGGTGTGGGGGAATTGCCACTACTATATCGGAAAGTGCACGATTTGTCAAGTCCGGTTAAACGGTTGTGGTGGGTGATCAACCTTTCCGATTTTTCCGGCACGCGTTGCCCGTGGAAATGAAGTGTAGTATAATTGCCATACCAGGAACAAGTAGATGCCTACTTGCAGGCGTGGAAAGAACACGGCGAACGTATGCGCCGAGAGCAGGAGCGTAATCCACCGCCTGCTGTTCAGCGTCTGCGCATGATGATCCGCCAGCGCCAACTGGAGTCACATCCCCACTCTGCGTTGGAGTGATGAGCGCACCTGGTTTCTTGATTGACGAGAACCTGCCCCCGGTCATTGCCGTGCAGGTGCGCTGGCACGAGCCACGAATACAGGCCCTGGTTATCGGCCAGCCAGGCGCACTTTCTAAGGGCACCTCGGACCCCCAACTCCTGTGCTGGGCGGGGATGGGGATTATGCGCGATGAAGGCTGCTTTCCGCGCCGGAGGGAAAGTAGAGATACGTCTCGGTGGCGGTCGTCAGGTCGGAGTAGACGCCCCGATAGGCCGGGGGAAGCAACGTCGCCACCTGGTACACAATCTCGTCAGCCATCTGCTGGCGTACCTGGCGAGTCACCTTAACCCCGCCAGCGTCCAGGTAGAACGGCCGGCCTACGACGATGTGGAAATCGGTGCGGCGCAGGCGGGACAGGTTGCGCCAGAATAGTTCCCCGCCGTAGTAAGCCACGGGCAGCAAGGGCGCGCCGCTGTGCAATGCCAGGAACGCGACACCGGGGTGGCCCCGCTGCAAGCACCCGTTACCGCTGCGGGTGCCCTCAGGGGCCACGGCCAGGATGTAGCCTGCTTCCAGCGCCTCTAATGCCTGGCGGAGAGCGACCATGTCGGCCTCGCCCCGGTGCAACGGAATGCCCCTCCACAGAGCAAACAGCAGCGGTCCCATGATGGGATTGTCCAGGTGCTCGGCCTTCACAAAGCCGGTCACCGGGCGCGGCTGCAGATGTGTGTACAAGACGGGCACTTCCAGGAAATTGACGTGGTTGGCGACGAGAATGAGCGGCCCACGCTCTGGCACCTGTGCCAACTGTGCATCGTCCACCCGACACAGCAAGCGTGTCAGGCCCTTGATCGTCGAGGTCACCACCCGGTGGGTGAGCGTCACTGGCCCTTCTTCCCCCTCGTAGCCAGAAGCGTTGAGGATGTGGGGGCCATTGGTCACCCTTCCTCCTCGTAGGGGGAAGGGCCGGGGGTGGGGGTCGGCTGACAGATGACCTCGATATGGCGCGGCAGCAGTTCCAATTCCAGCCGATGGGCATCCAGGCAGAGCGTCTCGCCATCGGCATGGGCCACCAGGCTGCTCTCCTTGCAGGTGACCACCACCCGCCGCGCCCGGCCCATCGTAATCCGTTTCTCGCCCCCCTGCGTGCCGCGCAAGAACCGGGGAACGAAGGAGAGCATCTGCAACTGATTCATCTTGGCAGCGATACAGAAGTCGAATAAGCCATCATCGGGTGCGGCATCGGGAGTCATCAGAAAACCGCCTCCCATGCGCCGCCCGTTCATCACGGAGGTCATTAATGTGGGCTGCTCGATTACCTGTTCATCAACCTGGATGGTGGTCAGTGGGGCATGGTAGTAGAACAGGAGCGTCCTGAGCACGGCCAGGAGGTAGCGGAGGAAACCGCGCACGCGAGTCATGCGGGCTGCCTGGATGTTGACAACGGCGTCGAAGCCAATGCCGATGCCGTTGCCGAAGTAGCGCATACCGGCCGCATGCCCAACATCAATCCACCGCGTGCGACCCCGGGCCAGCGCCCGGCAGCCCTCTTCCAGATCGAGGGGGATGCCCACGCCGTAGGCGAAGTCGTTGCCAGTGCCGACGCACAGCACGCCCATCGCGCACGTCCCTACGCCGGCTTGCTTAGCCTGCACCAGACCATTGAGCACCTCATTGGAGGTGCCGTCTCCGCCCAGCGCGATCACAGCGTCATACCCCGCGGCGACGGCCTCCTGGGCCAGGTCAGCGGCGTGCCAGGGACGTTCGGTGCGCACCAGGTCGAAATCCAGGCCGTACCCGCTCAGCATACGCTCAATACGGAGGATAGCCTGCTCGCCGGCCCCTCCACCGGCAATCGGGTTGACGATGACCTTGTATCTGGCCACCAGATGTAGACCCCCTCCGGGTCAATCCTGCTAACGGCCAACCGCTAACGGCTAATGCATCAGATGTAGAATCTCTCCGGGTCGATCTCCTCCCGCAGGAGGCGCAGTTCCTCCGCCGTCGGCGGCTCGTTCTGGCCCACCTCGTCGGGGATGATCAACTCGAAGCCGGTATTCCCGATCACCTGCTCGACAGTGACGCCCGGGTGGGTAGCCAGGAGCCGCATGCGTTTTGTCTCCGGCTCGAAGTCCAAGAGCGCCAGTGTGCTTACGACGCGGTAGGGACCGGTGCCGGGCGGGAGACCGGCTTCCTCGCGAGCGCCGGGGCCGGTCAGGTAGCCAGGCGTGGTGATGAAGTCCACCTGCGGCACGAAGCGGCGTTTGTCGTGGCGCATGATGATGATGTTACGCCAGCAGAGGGAGCCCACGTCGT
>CAZZEX010000033.1:0-47048 GCA_964653285.1 uncultured Anaerolineales bacterium | reverse complement strand
ACCAGATGAGAGGCGGGGACGAAACCGCGCAGACCATTCCAGCCGACCAGCACTCCACCGCGGTTGCATCCTATTACTGGCAACTCAAGCACCTCTCCTCGCCCCATCGCCTCGCGAGCATCTTTCCACTGGTCTTCAACGACCACCGGCTCACCCGATGCCGGCGCCTCGGGGGTCTTGAGGCTCCCTCTACCCCATAGGTTCTCCTGAGTGGCAGGAGCACCTGCTTGCCCGTTCTCCCCATCGCATAACAGTGCTTCCCAGTACCCCTCATCCGGCGGCGTATCCCCGGGAATCCATTTCCCCATCTGACCCATCGTTCTTTTGCCTCCCATTCTTACACATTACACATCATTACATATCACGTTTCACGTTTGTTCGCGTCTTCGGCTCTTACGTGTGCTGATTATATGGTAGTGCCAACGCCTTGTCAAACCTTTGTTCCCCCAGCCCCCTACGAAGGAGTGGAGTCACCCTTCCGATTCTTCAACTCCTCCTGTTCCATCTCTGCCAGCGTCTGGGCCAGGGCCTTGATCGCAATGCGCTGCTTGCGGTACAGGTCCGACTCGCTCATCGCCAGCCGCCGTGCGACCTCACGCGCCTTGCGCCCCTGGAGAAACTTAAGTTCGAGGATGTTATACAGAATCCACTCCGGCGCCGTCATCTGACGTTGCCCGTCGGGGCGCAGGCACTCAATGGCCTGCTTGAGCACGGTTCGCAGACTCTTCATCGCATTGCCGTCGTGTTCCTGCGCCATACGTTCCACCACACGCAGAGCCAGGAGCGGGCTCGTGGTCAACTTGGGACCGCCCCAGTAATGACTGAGCGCGTCTCTGACCCACTGCCGGAACTCGGCGGCCTCTACCGGGCTGAACCCGGAGAGCGCCTGTTCCCCGATGTAGTACACCACCCCACGGCGGCGCTGAATATCCTCAATCTCTGGGATGATCCGCTCTAGCGCGCTGAAGATGCCTTGTTGAAGTTGGCGATCCTCCAGCGCCACTGCTGCCTGGGCGAGCAAGATTTCCATCCCCGCCTGCTCCTCTGGGCTCAGGTCCGGCTCAGGCGCGCGCGCCGCTAGGCCCACCACGCCGATGACGTCCCTCCCCTTAGCCCCTCCCGCTTTTTGGGGGGTGCGCAAAGGGGCCAGCCAGTAGCCATTCCACACGAACAGGTCCCCGTGTCGCTCAATACGTCGCTCGTTCGGCGGTTCGGCTTCAGCGGGCGCCTGCCACGTCTCCGCCGGCAGATTCTTTGCTGTGCCTGGCTCCAGTGGCCCACATATGACCTCCAGGTGAGGCCTACCGCCGTCTATGACGGCCACGAAGGCTGTCTCCACCCGCAACAGATCGCACAACGCCGTGAGCACGTTCTCCAGAAACTGGCGCAGGTCGGTCGTCGTAAGCAGCCGGTTGCTCAATTCCTGGATCCATTCGATCTCCGGCTGATCCTGGCGGTAGAGCGCCCGATCAAGCAACGGTTTGGCCAGTTCGATGCCGAGTTGCAGCAGCAGGATGACACCAACGACGCCGAAGAGCATCAGGCGGTGGCTTGGGAGGCCAAGCCACCCCTCGGCCTGCGACACAACGACGATGACCACGACCACCAGCGTGGCGACGAACGGCCCGCGGAGCAAGAAACGTATCAGCCGATGCTTCACCACCCGGTCGGGGGTAAGCGCGCCGAAGAAGGCCACACTGTACGACAGGAGCACCAGCATCAGCCCGACGCTCACGTTCCCCAGCACCAGCAGCAACCAGAGGGCAATACCAGGCACAGAGGCGGGCCAGCTGGTGAGGAGCAGGTAGGGGAAGACCCCGGCCGCCGGCGCTGCAAAGGTGGCCATCAGGTAGGTCATTCGACGCCGTGAGGTCGAGGTAAGGCAGCGGCGGTGCGCCCGGAGGACGTTCGCCGCCCCCCAACCCACGGCGGCGAAAAAGTAAAGGACGAAGAAAGGGAAAAGTGCCCCTGGCAGCAGATGAGAAACACGAGGCCCCAGTGCGCCACCGCGCACGATGTGGTCGGTGAAGACCGCACCCAGCAGTAGAAAGGCGCTGAGAAAGTAACTGGCACGGACGGCAACGTCGCGCAACTTGCTTCGGGCGCCAGTAGTGATTAGCAGAGCGTTGGAGAAACTCAGATAGGCGGCCGGCGTGAAAGCGATGCCCACCCACTGGAGCCGCAGCCAGGGAATCGCCGCATCCAGGTCTCCGACGCCAAACAGCGCCAGGTCCACGAAGTAGGTCGCCAGCACGCAGGTCAGTAGCAGGGCAAACGAACGGGCTACGTTGTTGCGGGGGTTGTAGGTGATAAGATAAAGCAGCAGGGCAGAGGAGAGGATAACGATGCCTGAGAGGAGCACAACGTTGATCAGTTCGAGAAACCTTTGTAATTCGAGCGCCGATAGAAATCCCATTAACCTGATTACGATACAGTTCTACACTACCGCAACGCTTCCCCAAAAAACAGCGCAATGTCCTGGCTGGGCCAATAGTGATCGTTGTAGCCGCAGAAAGTCAACCCTCGCGACTGACAGAACCGTATGGCCGGGTAGTTCTTGGTCTGCACTTCGATCACCAGCCGCGCCAGGTCGTGATCGCGCCCCCATTGGGCAGCGGCCCGCAACAGCGCCGTCCCTATGCCACGCCGCCGCCAGGGCCGGCCTACAACCAGGTCACCCACCCAGGCGATGCCGTGCTCAACCTGGGCGGCCAACGCCACGTAACCGTAGATTTGCAGAGGTACGCGCTCATCCTCATCCGCCACCAGGAAACTATCGCGCCGCCACCACCCCGCCAGCAGATCCTCACTCTGACGGGGGTAATTGACTCGCACCTCATGAGGCAGACGTGCCACCCGGAAGGTGACCGTTAGCGCATCGTTCACTTCCCGCGTCTCCATCTGCCAGACGTGGTCGGTCGTGTAGGAGTGATCCAGCGCACCACACGCTTCCAGGTCTCTGGGTCCCGCCGGCCGCACTCGCATCCGCTTGCCCCCAATTGCTACGCGCCAATTGCTGACTGCTGACTGCTGACTGCTGACTGCTAACCGCTAATGGTTAAGGGCCATTCTACCACCAGCCTGCTGTTGAGGCAAATGAACCTTCTCAATTCCGATCTCGATTCCGATCTTCCTCCAGCCACTCTCTTACCACTTTCTCAATCTCCTCCTCCGTCGTCTCGGTGACGTCGAACCATCGAATGGCAGGGTCGTTGAGGCGAAACCAGTTGTACTGATGGCGAATGAAGCGGCGCGTCGCTCGTTTGATCTCCGTCACGGTCTCCTCCAGCGTGGCCCCCCCCTCGAAGTAGGGCCTGAACTGCAGGTATCCCAGGCCCGACATCGCCGGGATGCCCCACCCATACCCTGCCTCCACCAACCGGCGCACTTCGTCCTCCAGCCCGGCGGCTGTCATCCCCTCCACCCGTTGGCCAGCCCGGGCATAAAGAGCCGCTCGCTCCATCGTCAGGCCGATCTGGAGAACGCGGTAGGGGGGCGGCCGCTTGTGCTGTTGCTCGGAGATGGGCTGTCCTGTGATCAGGCAGACCTCCAGCGCACGGATGACCCGGCGGACGTTGTGGGGGTCAATGCGCTGCGCCGCGACAGGGTCCAACCGGGCCAGACGGGCGTGCAATTGCCTCGCTCCCTCCTGCCTGGCCTGGGCCTCCAGTTCGGCCCGCAGGGCGGGATCGGGCGGCACGCGGGGTACGCACCACCCCTCCACGACGGCCCGCGTGTACTGTCCGGTGCCCCCGACCAACAGCGGCAACTTCCCACGGGCGTGGATGTCCGCGATGGCGGAGTAGGCCCGTTCTTGAAACTCGGCCAGTCCCACCGTCTCGTCGGGCCTGGCAATGTCAATCAGGTGATGGGAGACGCGGGTGCGCTCCTCAGGTGTAGGCTTGGCCGTTCCGACGTCCATCCCCCGGTAGAACAGGCGGGAGTCAGCGGAGACAACCTCGCCGTCCAGTGTCTCGGCCAGGTGAAGTGAGAGCGTCGTCTTGCCCACCGCCGTCGGCCCCACGATGACCAACAGCGAATTGCGAATTGCGGATTGCGAGTTGCAGGTTGCAGATTGCAGATAGCCCCTCTGCCTCCTTGCTTCCCTGCTTCCTGCTTCCTGCTTCCTGACCCTTGCCCCTCGATCTTCAACTGATGTTTTCATACACCTCTAGCCGCAGCAACCGGCCGGCCTGGTCCATCTCCACCGCCACCAGGCCCACCCGCCAGTCCACGTCGTACAAATCGTGCTCGCCCAGGTAGGTAAGCGCCACGTCAATCATACGCTGCTGCTTGGCCGGCGTCAGCGATTCCTCCGGCGTGCCGAACTCTCGCCCGCGCCGTGTGCGCACCTCGAAGAAGTACCACGCCTCGTTCCGGCGGGCCACGACGTCCACCTCGCCTGCCTGGCAATGCCAGTTGCGCACCACGACCTCGTAGCCGCAGCGGATCAATTCCCTGACGGCCAGTTCTTCCCCCTGTCGTCCCAGTTTCACTCTCGCGTCACTCACCGCGATTTTCCCTCGACCGGCCACTCGGGGTGCGACGATTGTTCATCGGAATCTTTGCTCCTGATGCTTCGTGGCCGAGATTGAGTGAAAATCTCGTTGCTTCGAGCGGTTTTTTGGCGGATTTTCGCTCACAGAATGCCTCGTTTTTGCTTCAACAGCCGAGTTTGCAGGCCTTGCAGGCCTGCTGGCGGCCACACAACTCACTGGAATAGGTTTTTCCGACGATCAGTCGTCGCTCCCGGCCACTCGCGCTGGCTTGACATCCTGGGCCAATTGTAGTATTATATTTACGAACCGGGTGGTCCGGCCTCCTCGGGACGGTGTAGGGAAACCAGCCCCCGGGTGAATCCGGACAATACCGCGCAAGCGGGCCCCGGTCGTTTTGTTTCACCTCAATGCCTCCAGCAATTCCTTCCACGTTACCCAATGGTCGGGCTTTATCTTGCCCCGGTGAACGCCCAGAGCCAGATAGTGGGCTCTTGACTTCTTGCCCACATAGCCGAAAGCGAACACGTCAGGGTATACATGCAAGCCCTCGGCCCGTAGCAGCCGCAGGAGGCGGTCCTTGATCAAGGCGGCGTAGCCGGTATACTCCTGGTCAATGATCGCCAGATCGACAGACTCTGCCACATCGCGCAACAGCAGGAACAGCCCCGCAGCAAACACTATCAGCACGGCGACCTTACGTGACTTCCCGCGCCCCCGCAGGTAAGCCAGTGCTTCGCGCTTCACCGCTGCTGGAATGACAATAGCACGCCGTACGTCATTTGAGAAGGCTAGAACAGTGTCGTGCGCAGCCTCCTCAATCTTGATGCTCTGGTCAACATCGATTTTCACACTTACTCTCCGTTAGCTGGATGCTGGGTGCGTAGTAGGCGCATTGGTCCTGGAGGACGCAGCGGGCGCACTCGGGAGCGCGGGCGTGGCATACGGCGCGCCCGTGGGCGATGAGGTTGAGATGGAAGGGGTAGTAAATCTCGGGCGGGACGAGGGCCTCTAGCAGTGCGTGGGCCTTATCGCGCGAGGTCCTGGGCGGGATGAGACCCAGCCGCCGGGCCACCCGATGGACGTGGGTGTCTACCGGGAAGGCGGGCCGCCCTAGCGCGAAGAGCAGGACGATGGCGGCGGTCTTGGGGCCGACGCCAGAGATGCTCAGCAGCCACTCCCGCGCCTCCTCCAGCGGCAGGTCGGCCAGGAAGTCGAGGGAGAGTTTCCCCCGCTCAGCGGTGATGCGGCGCAGCGCTTCCTGGACGCGGGGGCCCTTGGTGGGGGCCAACCCCGCCGGGCGGATCGCCTCTATCAATTCCTCCAGCGGCGCGTTGCGGACCGCCTCCCAGGTGGGGAACCGCTCCCGCAGCCGTTCAAGGGCCCGGTCCCGGTTGACGTCGTTCGTGTTCTGGGAGAGGATGGTGGAGACGAGCGTGGCGACAGGGTCGCGGGGATGCCAGGGATGGTCACCGTATTCGCGCAGAAGGAGGTGGTGGATGCGGAGAATTCTCGCGGTTTCGGGGTTCATTGGTTGCTCTGGGTGCTGGATACTGGATGCCTGTTACCGGATGGCGGCTGTCCAAGGCATCAGAGGTTACAGCAACTCGATGAACTGCTCGACGGCAAGGCCTGCGTCACGGAGAATCTTGCGCAGCGCACCACGGGGAATGGTTTTGCCAGGATGAATAGAGACAATCGTCCACCGCCCGTCAGGATGGCGAAACGTCGCGTGAGAGCCTGATTGACGATCCGCTCAAAGCCAATCGCTTCAAGCACTCGGATGACTTGACGAGCAGTGACGGAGGGGAGTCGAGGGAACATCAGACGGCCACCCTGACCCTGGCTGGAATGGGAATCGGGTCGCCGACGGCCAGACGGGATTCGATGACCAGCCGGATAGCATCGCGGATGTTTTCAAGAGCCTCCTCGAAGGTCTTGCCGTCGGTGTAGCAGCCAGGGAGCATAGGACATTCGGCCAGATATACGTCTTCCTCGGCATCGTATTCAATGATCACGGGATATTCATACTCACGTGGTTGTTCCATCGTTTGTCCCCCTATCTCCAAACAGATCCGGTGCTGATGATTATACAGGTGAGGTACAGAAGTGTCAACCGGCAGGAGACCACGTAAGACACGTAAGAACGATGGGTTGCAAACCTGCCAGCACCGGCTCTTTCAGGCCGGTGCGCTATCATTCCCCACCAATTACCGGAAGCGCGGATCGTCGCGGATGAAGGTGAGATCGGGATCGCGGCGGGCCCAGTCGCACTGACCGGGACGCTGTTGCAATGCCTTCGCCAGTTACATTCGTCCACAAGTGCCGCTGGAACCAATCCAGCAGCAGCGCGAATCCCTCGTCCTTATTTGTAGTCCAGGTGGAGCAGGTGGCCGCTGCCCTCGATGATGCGCAGTTCCTTCTCACACGTCAGCGTCTCGTAGAGCACGTGCGCGCCGCTGACGGGCTCCATCTGGTCCTGAGCGCCGTGGATCACAAGCGTGGGCGCCTGCACGCGCGGGAGTTCGTCCCGGATGTCCACGACGAAGCCGTCACCTCCTGGACGTAACTTCCACCTTTCGCCTGCAATCTGCAAAGCGCATTATAGCACAGCGGCTGGAATTGAAAAAAGCGCGGGGATGTGCTATACTCTTACCGTGCGCGGCAATCCAGACAAATAACGCAAGGAGACATTGAGATGTCAAAGGATGATAGAACCAAAATTCTCGTAACCGGCGCATGCGGTCAAATCGGCTCCGAGTTGACCATGGCGCTCCGTCGGAGGTATGGCAATGAAAACGTCGTGGCTGCCGGCCACAAGACGAAACCCAGCCCCACGCTGCGTGATTCTGGTCCCTTTGTGTTCATCTACGCGACACGACGGGAGACGATAGAGGAGGTGGTGGACAAGTACGACATTGACACTATCTACCACATGGCGGCCATCCTCTCGGCCGTCGGTGAGCAGAACCCCCAACTGGCCTGGGGCGTCAACATCAACGGCCTGTACAATATTCTGGAGATCGCCCGGGAACGTGAGATGACCCGGGTTTTCTGTCCCAGTTCCATCGCTGCCTTTGGGCCGGAGACTCCCCGCGACAACACGCCCCAGGAGACAATCCTGCGACCGACGACGATGTACGGCGTCACGAAGGTGGCCGGGGAACTACTGTGCAACTACTACTTCCAGCGCTTCGGACTGGATGTGCGCGGCGTTCGCTACCCGGGCATCATCAGCAGCGAGACCCCACCCGGCGGCGGCACCACCGACTACGCAGTGGAGATCTTCTACGAGGCGATCAAGCACAAGCGATACACCTGCTTTCTGAGGGAGGACTCGGTACTGCCGATGATGTACATGCCCGACTGCATCAAGGCCACGCTGGACCTGATGGAGGCCGACCTTTCCCGGCTCAAGCACCATGCCGATTTCAACCTGGCGGCGATGAGTTTCTGCCCTGCCGAACTGGTAGCGGAGATCAAGAAGCATATCCCTGAATTCACCTGCGAGTACGAACCTGACTTCCGGCAGGCTATTGCTGACTCCTGGCCCCGCACCATTGACGACAGCGCCGCGCGGGAGGAGTGGGGCTGGGAGCCGCAGTACGACCTGGCGGCGATGGTGGAGGATATGTTGGAGAAACTGGGAAAGAGGCACGCGGAGGGGAGACTGTAATTACGAGGAGGTGGCATATCTTTGCCTTTTGGTCTTGGGTGTGGTATAGTAATTGACAATCCACCGCTTGTTGTATGTCGCTTCACGGAGGCACTCAATTGCGCATTCACGACGTCTTCATTAACCGCCGCATCGCCGACAAGATATGGGAGGAACACGGGGTGTCGGCCGATGAAGCAGTTGATTTGCTGTATGGCGATCCGATGATCCGTCGTGCACGTAAGGGGCGGTACATAGCTGTGGGCCTGGCGACTGGTGGTTATCTCACGGTTATCTTTGAGTACCAGCGGGGTACGGCTGAGATTGTCACGGCCTATCCCTCGTCCGATTGGCAAGTGAGACTGTTTAAGAAATCTAAACGGAGAAAGTGATGATGATGGAGCCCAAAACGTTTGAGTATAGTCCGGACGACATTGGCGACGAGGACGTGACCTTGGAATGGGAGAGTAGGCCAGCCGGCGAGCCACCGTTCTGCCCCCATGATGGTCATCCCATGACCAGCCAGCAGCACACGTACACCCTGGCTGGCGACCGGTTCGTCGTCACCTACGAAGCCTGGGTTTGCTCCGAGTGCGGTGAAGTGTTTCTGGATCGCCAACAGGCCAGACGCTATGGGGCCATACAGATGCTGGATCGCTTGCTCAAGGAGCGGAACGGCTCGCTCCAGGGTCAGGTGCTATTCGATGGCGAAGACCTCTTCGTGAACCTCTCCCTGGTGCGGGATATGGCCGCCCTCTGGCGACAAACAACCAGGAACAATGAAGCAATGAAGCAATGAAGCAATGAACAATGAACAATTGCGATGGGGAGATGACAGCACTTCTCGTGGGAAAGAAGGATCACGCGAAGGGGAGAGGGTGCTACAGAGGCCGACCTGCTGGATGCATATCCGCGCCTGACCCGAGCGGACATCAGGGCTGCGCTGGCTTACGCCGCCGACTCGCTGGCCCACGAAACGATCCTGTTACAAACAGCCTGATTGGACTATTGAGAAACTCACCCGAAAAGTACCCGGATACACCGGGAAGGCGCGGGTTTGAGCTTTCGGGAAGGTAGGGGCTGAACGCTTACGGTGAGGGATGAAGGCGATGCCGACGCTACGGGAAATTCTGGAAGGATATAAACGCTTCAACGCCTGGGAACTCGAGGAACAGAAAAGAGAGTTGCCATGGTTGACTGTCGAGGAAAGCCTGATGCAGTTCTTTGAACTGTGTGATCTGGCGCGCACATTGGCACCCCATGCAGAGCGAATCTTTCTCGAACAGGACGAGGCCTACTGGATTGCGCTGCACCAGAAACTCCAACGAGCGGCAAAGGTGATGACTGATGCACAAACAACTTGAGGCCTTGCGCGAGGTAAAAGCATTTCTCGATCAGCATGCTGTCCGGCACCTCGTCATCGGGGGGATAGCCAACGCGGTGTGGGGTAGGCCACGTGCCACGCGTGATGCGGACTTCAAAGTGCTCATCGGCGAACGCACGATCGGCGAATTCGTCACCCTCGTCGGCACGCAGTTCAAATTTCGCGTGCCCGATCCCGTTGCTTTTGCCAGGCGGACCTACGTGGTGCCGATCTACGCGAGCAGCCACATCGGGGTGGATCTTGGGATCGGCTTTCTCCCCTACGAAGAACAAGCCGTTGAAAAGGCCGTCGTCACAGAGTACAGCGGCGTGACATTCCCCGTGTGTACGGCGGAGGATTTGATCATTCAGGGTCTTTGGGAATTCCCGTGGTTTGAGTTCCGGACTCCCCAACTCG
Source organism: uncultured Anaerolineales bacterium (assembly GCA_964653285.1). Lineage (GTDB taxonomy): Bacteria > Chloroflexota > Anaerolineae > B4-G1 > B4-G1 > CAZZEX01. The sequence continues at coordinate 37,117 of CAZZEX010000033.1, read as the reverse complement.
TTGGGGATGCGGTGCGAGGAACCCGAACAAGTTCGGGCCTCCAGTGCGCCCGCCACGGCAGTTCCCAGAGAGCCATCATTCATAAGGCCATCTCCGAACGCGAGAAAGATTGGGATGACATCGCGGGCGTGCTCACACGGCAAGGTGACAGGTTAGATCAGGCCTACATCGTGCATTGGCTCACACAATTCGCGCAAGCGTTGGAGCGGCCGGAACTGGTGCAGCGCTACAGGGATTTGTGGGAAAAGATAAAAAGGACGACGGATGCTGTCAACGGATTGCCGGACGGATTGAACGGACACATCCCGGCGTCCAATCCGTTCAATCCGCTCCCAAAATCCGTTGACAGCACCACCGCCGGCACCACCACCCGCGTCTCCGTTGCCTCCGACGGGGGGCAGGGGTGCTGGCGCTACCGCTGAGCAGGCGGCTGACTTTGGCACACGCCTGGCCGGACGCTATCGCGTCGAGGCTGTGCTCTCGGCTGGCGGAACGACGCTGGCCATGCAGAGCCGGGACGTCCTTGTGACCGACGTGAATGTTTTGCGGATCCTTCTTCTGGAGACGGCGCTGTACAGTGTGGATGGACGCATCGTGGACATTGTCTGGTCATCGCTACAGATAAAGGGTGGTTCGCCGACCGGCATCGCCGATATGGAGAAAGAAGTCAAGCGTTTGAAATAGGTGGTTCAGCGGCCGTGATGGACTTGGCGTAAATTTTTGGTACCAACGGCTGCAAAACGATGGATAAATCTGCAAAGTATATAGGAGGTCATTTAGATGCAAATCGCAAGGGATCCGATAGGTTATCTGGGTGAGGAATATAGGCGACTGGTCCACGAGGGTTTGAGCTGGGAGCCCAGGGAACTCCAATCCGCCAGCGGCCCTGTCTGCACCGTTGACGGCAAGGAAATCGTGATGCTCTGCTCCAACAATTACCTCAATCTGTCCACACATCCCAAGGTCGTTGAAGCCATGATTGAGGCCACTAAGAAGTACGGGGCGGGAGCGGGGAGCGATCGCTCGATCGCTGGCGATATGTCCCTTCACAGGGAACTGGATCGGCGCCTGGCGCAATTTAAGGGCGCATCCGCTTCCCTGACCTTCCAAACGGGCTTTATGGTGAACGAGGGTCTCGTCCAACAGCTCGCCGGCAAAGGCGATCTTTTCGTCTCGGATGAGCTGAACCACGGCTCAATCATTGATGGGATGCGGCTGAGCCGCGCAGACCGTCTGGTCTTCAAACATAAGGACGTGGAAGACCTGGCCCGGGTCATGGAGGAGGCGGAGGAACATAAACCGCCCTATAAGCACATCTGGATCGTCACCGATGGTGTTTTCAGCATGGACGGTGACCTGGCTCCGCTGCCCCAGATCGCGGAGATCGCCGCACAGCATGGCGCGGGTGTATACGTGGACGACGCGCACGGTGAGGGCGTCCTTGGAGAAGGAGGACGTGGTATCGTCAATCACTTTGGCCTCAGCCGCGACCAGGTGCAGGTTGAGATGGGGACATTCTCAAAGGCTTTTGGGATTGTGGGCGGGCATATCAGTGGCAGCGAAGATTTGAGGAGCTTTGCCCTGAATAAATCCAGAACCTGGCTGCTCAGCGGAGCCCTACCCCCCGGAATAGCCGCAGCCACTATAGCGGCCATTGACGTCATGGAGTCCGATCCACAGCGGGTGAAGAAGGTGTGGAAGAACCGCGATTACTTCATTGAGAGGATGAAGGAGGCCGGCTTCGACACCGGGAACAGCGAGACGCCCATTGTGCCGGTGATGTGCGGTGACAGCAAAACGGCGAAAGCCCTGGCCAATTTTGTGTGGGAGAAAGGCATCTACGTACTGCCTATCGTCTATCCCATGGTGGCTCGCGGTAAGGCGAGAATCAGGGTACAGTTGTGTTCGGAGCACACGCCGGGTCAGTTAGACCAGGCGATTGAGGCCTTCACAAAAGGTGGGGAGAGTCTCGGATTAGTTTAGAGGGTCAATCCAGGCTTGACAGGTCACCCGAAGCAGGTATAATTCTACCGTTGACAACTGAGCGTTGTCACCTTCGGGGCAGGGTGAAATTCCCGACCGGCGGTGGAGCAGGCCTCGTGCTTGCTGAGCCCGCGAACCGCGCAAGCGGCCGATCCGGTGAAGGCGGTGATTCCCACCGCCCATCCCGGAGCCGACGGTGAAAGTCCGGATGAGAGAAGGTAAAGCGCCGCATCCTATGGTGCGTGTACGTCGTCTATGCCTCGAAGGCCGTAAGGTCTTCGGGGTTTTTGCTGCGTTGCACGTTTCTGCCCCGTGGGTGAGTGTCCTGCCCCACGGGGCGTTCCTTTGGGGCAGGTCTATGAGGCTGATTTCGTCTTCGAAATACTCGGCTGAAGACTTCCGAAGTCCTGCATCGGGCACGTTCGGAGGCCGGCCCAGGCAAGGAGTGACCTGTTGAGAAGATACAGACGGAGACACGTAGCGCGGATCGGACTGGCCCTGTTGAGTTTCGCTGCCTTCCTGGCCCTCTGGCAGGGAGTGGTCTGGCTGGGCGACTATCCGCCCTTCATCCTCCCGTCGCCTGGAGCGGCCTTGAAGCGGCTGGGCGACCTTCTGGCCGACGGTTCCCTCTGGTTCCACGCCAGGGTGACGCTGCGGGAGGTGCTGGCGGGGTTGGGGTTGGGTGCTTTGGTGGCCACACTCCTCGGTTACGGGCTGGGCCATTCTCCCTTGGCGGAGCGACTGCTGACTCCCTACATCGTCGCTTCCCAATCGGTGCCTGTCGTCTCCATTGCACCCCTCCTGGTCATCTGGTTCGGCACCGGGCTTCTCTCCAAGGTTTTGGTCTGTGCCCTCACCGTCTTCTTTCCCATCCTGGTCAACACCGTCGTCGGCGTGCGCTCGGTGGGGCGGGAGTTGCGGGACCTGATGCAAGCACTGGAGGCCAGCCGCTGGCAGACGGTCTGGCTGCTGGAGGTGCCGGCGGCGCTGCCAGTGCTCCTGGGTGGCCTCAAGGTGGGCGCCACTCTGGCCGTCATCGGGGCTGTGGTGGGGGAGTTCGTTGCCTCCGACCGGGGGCTGGGGTACCTGCTCAAGCAGGGCCAGCAACTGTATGACACGTCCCTGGTCTTCGTGGGCATCGGCGCGCTGATGGTGCTGGCCCAGTCTCTCTACGGGGTCGTGGCTCTGGCAGAGCGGATCGTGCTCCGCGGCCGACAAGACGTGATGCATGGCTGACATTGAGATCATCTTCACGTTTGATGTTTGACGTTTGACGTCCCAGGTGTAAATGTGTGGCTACTTTTAGAATGGGAGGTACTGGCAATGATACTAACGGTGAAAAGAGGCACAAGAGGTGAAAGAGGCTTTGTTCTGTTCACCCTGTTTCTGCTGGCCGGACTGACGGCCTGCACCAGCACTGCCAACCCTACGCCTCAGGCGACCCACATCCGGCTGCCGATGGGATTCGTCGCCAACGTCCAGTTCGCTCCCTGGTACGTGGCGGTGGAGCGGGGATACTTCGCTGCCGAGGGGATCGAGTTGGAGTTCGACTACAGTTGGGAGACAGACGGTGTGCGGCTGGTCGGGGCCGGGGAACTTCCTTTCGCCATCGCCAGCGGCGACCAGGTGCTGCTGGCGCGGGCGCAGGGACTGCCCGTCGTCACCGTCGTGGGCTGGTTCCGGCGCTTCCCTGTGACGGTGGTAGCCCTGGAGGGTAGTGGCATCCAGGATCCACAGGATCTCGTGGGCCGAAAGGTGGGTGTCCCGGAAACCTTCGGGGCCAGTTACATCGGCTGGCGGGCGCTGGCAGCGGCGGTCGGGCTGGAGGAGCAGGACGTGCCACTGGAGGTCATCGGCTACACGCAGTTGGCCAACCTCACCGAGGGACGGGTGGACGCGGCCGTAGTCTACGCCAACAACGAGCCGGTCCAATTGGAGCAGATGGGCTACGATTTCACTAGCATCTCCGTGGCCGACTACGCCACCCTCGTATCCAACGGGCTGGTCACCAATGAGGAAATGCTGCAGGAGCACCCGGAGTTGGTCCGTGCCTTCATCCGCGCTTTCTTGCGTGGGCTCGCCGACACCCTGGATGACCCGGACGGTGCTTTCGAGGTCGGCCGGAAGTACGTGGAGGGGCTGGACGAGAACGAGACCGGGCAGCGGGCAGTGCTGGAGGCCACCATCCTCTACTGGCAGGGGGAGCCTCTGGGGTGGTCCGGCCTCGCCGCCTGGCAGGAGACGGAGGAGGTGATGCTCGAGGCGGGGCTGTTATCCAGGCCGGTGGAAGCGGAGAAAGCCTTCACCAACGACTACTTGCCGTGAAAGAAGGTGGTATGAGCGAACCTCTTCTGGCAGTCGAGGAGCTGAAGATGGCCTACCGCCATCCCAGTGGGTGGCTCCCGGTGCTGGGCGGGCTTTCCTTCCAGGTGGTGGAGGGGGAGTTCTTGTGCCTGGTGGGGCCCTCTGGCTGCGGCAAGACGACGCTGCTGCGGCTGGTGGCTGGGTTGGAGCGGCCGACGGCAGGGAGGGTCCGCCTGGCGGGAGAGGAAATGGGCCGGCCCCGCCGGATCGTGGGCATTGTCTTTCAAGAGCCGACGCTGATGGACTGGCGGACGGTGGAGGCCAACGTGGTGCTGCCGCTGGAGGTGGATGGGTTCTGCAAAGAGGAAGCCCGTCGGCAAGCCCGGACGTTATTAGACCTGGTGGGGTTGTCCGGCTTCGAGGAAGCCTACCCGGCGCAACTTTCCGGCGGGATGGCCCAGCGGGTGGCCCTGGCCCGGGCGCTGGTGCACGACCCCTGGCTCTTGCTGTTGGACGAGCCCTTCGGCGCGCTGGACGCGCTGACACGGGAGCGAATGGGCCAGGAGTTGCTGCGCATCTGGCAGGCCCAGCGCAAGACGGTGGTGATGGTCACTCACTCCGTGCCGGAGGCGGTCTTCCTGGCCGACCGGGTGCTGGTGCTGGGGCCACGGCCCACTGCCATCGTGGCGGAGGTCGCAGTAGACCTGCGCCGGCCACGGACACCGGATACCCTGGAGACACTGGCCTTCGGCGCGCTGGCCCGGCGCGTGCGGGAGGCGCTTGACCAAGCCGGCACATGAGGACTTAACCTGGTTTCCAGTGCAGAAGTAGGGCAGACTTTCTAGTCTGCTGCTTCACCGAGAACGATCTGGAGGAGAGCTCCTGCACAGTGGCGATTGAAGGGTACAGGGGCAGGCTCTGAAGGGCCTGACGGGCTTGCCCGCACGTTGACGTTCCCCAACCAGCGTGTTATAATTGGGCTACGATGGGTAATGAAAGAAAGCCTGTGCGAGAATCGGTACCACCTTATGCGGTTGAGCCACAGGTAGAGGTACGCATCCCTCTGTCGGCGCTGTGCAAGGCAGTGGAATGCCTGGGCGAGGATGGACTGCACCAGTTACGGCAATGGGTGGATGAGCGACTGGCTGCCTTCCCTGCTGGGGTAGGTGTCCGAGAGGGAAAGCCCGGACAGATGTTGACCCACTTTGCCGGATGGATCGCCCCAGACGATTTGGCTTTGATGCAAGAGGCGATTGAAAGCGGCTGTGAAATGGTAAACGTTGATGATAAGCACTTCGACGCAGTGGACGGCCTACTAATCGAAACGTGGTAGCCAGTCTATACCGTTAGATAGAGAATGTGCCGCAAACGGGGCAGGCCCGGTAACGGGCCTGCCCCGTTGACGTTCCCTCCGGTCAGAGAACGTGCAATTCGCAGACCTGGCGAAAATGGAAGCCATAGATCGCCAACGTGATCGCTAACGGGAACAACCTGGGGCGGCGGAACAGAGTCCAGAAAAAGAGCCGCCAGTAGTGAACTCGCTCCACACCTTTTATCCCCAGTTGATAGATGGATCGCAGAAAGGCCAGGATGTACTCGAATTCAAAATGAACTCTGATCCTGGGAGGCTCATAGTCCTGGAGAAAAGTTTTGACGCGCTCGTAGTAGAGTTTTGGGGAATAAATCTGGTCCAGAATCTTGCGGTACCCCTCGCGCAACGCAACCAGACCCATCTTGGGAATGATGTTCGTCGAGCCATTCACATTATCGCCCGACATGTCGCCCAGGATACGGCCTTCGCGCTTCAGGCGTTCGTAGAGCCGCGTTCCATGGGGAGCCTGAAGCAAGCCCACCATTGCCGTTACAATGCCGCTCCGTTGGATGAAATCAATCTGCCTTTGGAAGATTGAGGGAGGATCGCTGTCAAAGCCGACAATGAACCCTCCTTGCACCTGGAGACCGGCGCGTTGGATGCGCTTGACGCTTTCGACCAGGTCGCGATTCTTGTTCTGGATCTTGCTACATTCCGTCAGGCTATCCTCGTTCGGCGTCTCGATGCCGATGAACACCGTGGTGAACCCGGCATCCACCAGCATGCGCATCAGTTCTTTGTCATCGGTCAAATTGATGGACACTTCCGTGCTGAAGGACATGCCGGCCTTGTCTTTGCGCCATTCGATCAACGCGGGCAAAATCTCGGCCTTGAGTTGCTTCTTGTTGCCGATGAAATTGTCGTCAACGAAAAGGACGCCGCCTCGCCATCCCATGGCATAGAGGCTATCCAGTTCGGCGATGATCTGTGAGGCAGTTTTGATACGCGGCCGGTGCCCGAACAGCGTGGTTATATTGCAGAAATCGCAATTGAAGGGGCAGCCCCGGGAAAACTGAATGGCCATCGTGGCATAGCGGTTCACGTCGGCCAACTCCCAGAGAGGGACGGGCGTCTGCCGGATATCGGGAAACTCGGAGGTGGCGTAAACCCGCCTGGCCTCCCCGTGCTCCAGATCCGCCAGAAAAGGCGCCAGCGTTACCTCGGCCTCGTTGAGCACGAAATGGTCAACCTCCTCAAACCGCTCGTACTCATCGGTGAACAGGGGGCCTCCGGCGACGATCTTGACGCCCGCTTCCTTGCAGCGGGCGATGATTTCGCGTGCCGAGTCTTGCTGCACGACCATGGCGCTGATAAACACATAGTCGGCCCACGTCAGGTCTTGCCGGGTCAGTTTCGTCACGTTGACATCAACCAGCCGCTTGTTCCATTCCTCGGGCAGCATCGTGGCCACGGTCAGCAGGCCCAGGGGGGGCATCGTTGCCTTTTTGCGCACAAATCTGAGCGCGTGTTTGAAACCCCAGAATGTATCTGGAAACTCGGGGTAGACAAGCAAAATGTTCATAGGAATCTCCTTTGATCTGTGGTAAAACCAGACTTGGCAAGTCTCAGTTGGCGGCCGCAACTTTCGCCTTCCAACCGGTTCGCACTTGCCCTCTTGAATCTCGAAAATATGGGGATTTCTTCAGGAGCCAGTGACGAACGATGGGACGAAACAGCCGTATCAGATGCCGCCGGTATCCCAGCAGCGCCGTCATCTCCTGGACATAGTCACCCAGGTCACGTCGTTGGTAATTGAGAATCCTTTGGCTTTCAGCAGTATCCACCCAGTCCGTGCAAAAAGGTGTTGAACCAAAGGCTTCTTCCGGCAACATGCCCACTCCTGTAGCATCCAGTATCCGCCCTACGATTTCGCGATAGTAGTACTGACAGCGGGGGCCGCCTCCGATCAACAGGGTTTTCCCCCACACGTCCTCGCTGCTCACAGCGTTGGCCATCGCCAGCCCCACGTCCCGCGTGTGGACGTACTCCATGCGGTTGTTCAAGGGGACGTCGAACATCCCCGGGTCCAGTTTTATCGCCAGCGGTAGCGTAGCAGCCAGCCTGAGGATGGCCCACTCCAACCCGGATGCCTTGACCTTATGTTCGCACTCCACCTTGTGATGTGTGTAGTGCTCAATGGGCTGGACCGGGTCCGAGATAGTCCTGGGTGGCGGTTGATTCTGCGTCCTGCCGAACACGTGGTACGACGAAGCGAAGATGATTTTCGGAGAGCTGGGAAGGGCCTTCATCGCGTCGAAGAGATTGCGGGTGCCTTCCACGTTGATCTCCCACGCCCAGTCGGGACGGGCCTCAGATTCGACGCCCGTGGCCGACATCTTGGGGATGATGAACGCCAGGTGGATCACGACCTCCTGGTCGTGCACCGCCTCGGCGACGTCTTCTGGGCGGCGCAAGTCCCCCCACACCACTTCTATCTGGCCCTTGAATCTCCGGGCCTTCCTTTCGTTCGCCTTCGTCTTAAGGTCGAAACACCGCACGGTGTGGCCCTGCTTGATCAGTTCCTCCAGTGTACTTGTCCCGACGTTTCCAAAAGCACCTGTCAACAACACGTTCACCTCTACTTCCTCCTATTCTCGTTGGGCGAGGTCTCCGACCGAGCCCCTTTCGGCGGCGGTCAGAGACCTTGCCGAACATAGGCACCCGTCAACGAGACATTCACCCTACTGTCTCCTCTCCAGACTTTCCAAGAGCATCTGCACGCCCTCCTCCGCCACCTGTCCCCAGTCGGTCCCGTTGGGGTCGAGCATCTCCTGCAACACCAGCCCGACAGCCAGCGAGACGATGACCTGGGCCGCCGTCTCGGGGTCAACCGGGCGCAGCGAGCCCTCGGCGATCCCGGCCTCAACCATGTCGTGGAAGAGGGTGCGATACCGCCGGTAAGGAGCGATGGTCGCCTGCCAGACCGCCGGGTCGTGCGCGGCCTGGGCCAGGAACTCCAGAAAGATCGGGAGTTGCCCGCTTCCTGCCTGGAAGACGTGCCGGACCATCCCGGCCATCTGCAGGAGCTCCTCCGGGACACTCTCCGCCCCGGCGCGGGCTGCCTCCAGTTGCGTATCCAGCCCCGCCAGCCAGTGATCCAGCAGTTCCAGGAAGAGCGCCTGCTTGCTGGGGAAGTGGTGGTAGAAGGCCCCTTTGGTCACGCCAGCGCGGTGGCAGATCTCCGCCACGCCGGTACCGTCGTAGCCGTACCGGGCGAAGCACTGCTCTGCTGCCTCCAGGATGCGAGAACGGGTCTCTTCTCCTCGTCGCTGTGGGTTCATTTCCACCTCCATAAAATACCGACCGGTCGGTATGATTCTACCATAACTTTCTCTTCCTGTCAAGGCTGGCCCGTCGCTCGTTACTCAACTGTAACACTGCTGTAATGGACAGGTGGGGGCAACTGAGGCATAATAGTTACTGGAGATGGACAAGCACAGGAGGTTTCTATGGAAACGACGATGCGCAGGATATTGACGCTCGGTATGGCGCTCGCGCTGACCCTGGCGCTGGCGACACCAATCTTCGCCCAGGGCTCCATTGTCCACGTCGTGCAGCGGGGGGAGAACCTGTTCCGCATCGCGCTGCGCTACGGGGTGACGGTGGATGCCCTGGCGGCGGCCAATGGCTTGAGCAATGCCAGCCGCATCTACATCGGGCAGCGGTTGGTCGTCCCGACCGGGGGCAGCACCGCTGGCCCAACCATGTCCCCCTCGGGCGTGCACGTCGTGCAGCGGGGGGAGAATCTGTTCCGCATCGCGCTGCGCTATGGCATGACCTACCGGACGTTGGCGGCCGCCAACGGCATAGCCAACCCCAACCGCGTCTATGTGGGGCAGCGGCTGGTGATTCCTGGCCGCGGGAGCGCACCTTCGGCGCCGATCCCATCCACTCCCTCAGGCCGGACCTACGTCGTGCGGCGCGGCGACATGCTCTCGACGATTGCCCGGCGATATGGCGTCTCGATGTGGGCGCTGGCGCAAGCCAACTCCATCCGCAACCCCTCGCTCATCTACGTCGGGCAGGTGCTGCGCATACCGGGCGGCGGGAGCCCCGCCCCGCCTGCCCCGTCTCCTGGGCATGGTGGCCGCTGGATTGACGTGAACCTCAGCGCGCAGCGGCTCACCGCCTACGTGGGGAACGCGCCCGTGCGCAGCACGCTCGTCTCGACCGGCCTCCCGCGCACGCCGACTCCCACGGGCCGGTACCGCATCTACGTCAAGTACGTATCCACCCTCATGTCCGGCCCCGGCTACTACCTGCCCAACGTGCCCTACACAATGTACTTCTACCGGGGGTATAGCCTGCACGGCACCTACTGGCACTTCAACTTCGGCCACCCCATGAGCCACGGCTGCGTCAACCTGCCCACGCCGGAAGCACAGTGGCTCTATTCGTGGGCCTCGGTGGGCACGCTGGTCAACATTCACTACTGACGTGATGCGTGCTCTCACGCTGGTCACTTCGTCGTCTCAACGCGCTGCCACAGGGCTACCAGAGGGCGACGGAGCAGCCGCACGTTGACGAACACGAGTAGCCACACGTGCAACCGGGCGGCGAAGAGGAGCACTGTCCACAGGAACTCGCGCGGGTTGCGAGGGTAACGCAGGGCCAGTGGCGTGCCGTTGAGGATCTCCAGCCAGGCCGAGCGCATGCGCACCTGTGACTTACGCACATGGTCCTGGGCGTAGCCGCCAGAGGTGCGGACCTTCTGTCGCAGCCAGTCCCGGTAGGTGGTGGGGTACTTGACGAAGACACGCGCCTGGGGCCCGTAGCGGATGCGGTAGCCCTGGCGGGCGATGAAGTGCGAGATCACGGCATCCTCCGCCAATGCGTCCTCGGGCACGTGCTCGATCAGCGCCCGGCGGAAGGCGAAGAGGTAGCCGGAGCAGACCAGGAAGCGACCAGTCTGGTCGCGGGCTAACCGCATCTGGTGGATGCTCTCAGTGAGCAGGTGTGACCAGTAGCCCAGCAGCACGTCACGTGGGCTGACGCTGACGGGGCGTCCGCTCACCGCTCCCACCTGCGGGTCTTTGAAGGGGGCCAGCAGCGGGGCCAGTGCGTCCTCGGCGACGACCACGTCCCCGTCGCTGAGCACCACGACGTCGCCCCGTGCCGCCTTCAGCCCGACGTTCAGCGCAGCCGGCTTGCCCCTCTGGGGGTCGGTCACGCGGCGCACGGCCGGGTGGCGAGCGGCATAATCGTCCACCACGGCAATCGTCCCGGGATCAGGACAAATGACCAGAATCTCGGCGTCCGTGGGCAATTGGGGAAGAAACGCCTCGATGGCCTGGCCTATTGTCGTTGCTTCACGGAAGGCAGTGATGAGTACGCTAAGCACGGTGGGTAGATTATATGATCACACGTGCACAGGCTAGGTTGCTTCCAGGTCCCACAGCATCAAGCCCGAGGCAGGGTCATGGCGGCGGTGAATGGCTGCCGGGGCCGTGACCACCACGATCTCCAGTGTCGGGCGGACGGTGGCTTCCACCAGGTGACCACCCAGCGTGTGGAAGTCGGAGCGGGCCACGGTGACGTGAGCGTGCACGATTGGCTCACCCTTCTCCCCATGGCTGATGTTGCCGCTCAGGTTCAGCACCTCCACCTGCTCCTCGACTGCATGGTAGCGGTAGGTGTTAGTGGTGGCGTCGAAATAGCCCAACGTGACCCGCTGGAGGGCACCGATGGCACGCAGTTCGGCGAAGCCGACCCTGTGCTCGTCGGCGAAGTGCTTGAGACTCTCGATAACTTCCTCACCCGCCTCAAGTCTGGTCAGATAGTGCCTGTTTAACGCTTTAACCTGCAAGTTTCTCCTCCTGTCTGGAATCGCAATTCTTGCCGCTTGCACGTGCCCATTATACCCCGTCAGTAGTGTCTCGCGCAAGTCGGGCCGGGCCGGCGGTCCGACGAGGCCGTCGTCCCGCTCGAAGGCGAGGTAGCCCTCGAAGGCGAGGTAGCCGGTGGTAGGGCCGGTCAGGGGTGCGTCGCAGCGCGGACAGGCGGTGGGGTCAGGCCGGTACTCCTCCTTGGGGATGAATTTCCCGCAGCCTGGACAAGTCCAGGTCCAGACGCCGTGGCCGTCGAAAGGGATCGCACCGCCGTAAACAGGCAGTGCTGGGATGGGCAGGGGGAATTGGTCGGGCGGCACATTCGCCAGCACAGGGCAGCGGTTGCGCAAGATACGAAAAGCAGTTAAAATAAGGTCGTTACCAAGGAGGTAAACAGGTGCAATATCGTAAATTTGGGAGGCTCGATTGGGAAAGTTCGGCGCTTGGTTTTGGGTGCATGCGATTCCCGACAAAGGAAGGGAATGAGAACATTGACGAGCCAGAGGCGGCCAGAATGCTGTGTTACGCCATTGATCACGGTGTGAACTACATTGACACAGCGTACCCGTACCACGGCGGAAACAGCGAACGGTTTGTCGGCCGGGTGCTCAAAGGGGATTACCGGGAAAAGGTCAGGCTGGCCACCAAGTTGCCTTGTTGGTTGGTCAAGGCACGGGAGGACTTTGACAAGTATATCAACGGGCAGCTCGACAAGTTGCAGACCGATCACATTGACTTTTACCTCCTGCACTCGTTGAACGAGAGTAGCTGGCACAAGGTGCACGATCTGGGTGTGCTCAAGTGGGCCGAAGGAGCCATCGCCGATGGGCGCATTGGGCATCTCGGGTTCTCGTTCCACGACAAGTACGAGGTCTTCAAGGAGATCGTAGACGCGTACGACCGATGGACGTTCTGTCAGATCCAGTACAACTATATGAACGAGGAGCATCAGGCAGGTACCAAGGGGTTGAAGTATGCGGCCTCCAAGGGGCTGGCGGTCGTGATTATGGAGCCTCTATTAGGTGGCAGACTCGTGAACCCGCCTCAGCCGATTCAGGATCTGTGGAACACCGCTGTGAAGAAGCGTACACCTGCCGATTGGGCGTTGCAATGGCTCTGGAACCAGCCGGAGGTGTCGGTCGTACTCAGCGGCATGAGCGCGATGGAACACGTCACAGAGAACGTCGCCAGCGCCAATGTGTCCGCTCCCCATACGCTGATGGCAGAAGAACTGGCGCTTGTCGGGCGGGTGCGCGATAAGTACCGGGAGGAGTTGTGCCCCATTCCTTGCACAAAATGCGGGTACTGTATGCCCTGCCCGAACGGCGTCAACATTCCACGCAACTTCGAGATCTACAACGAAGGTGTGATGTACGACAAACACGATCACGCGCGCCGGGCGTACGAAGTGCTATCTGAAGGCGAACGGGCCAGCGCGTGCGTTCAATGTCGCGAGTGTGAGGAACTGTGCCCGCAGAACATACCGATCAGTGAGTGGATGGTTCGCGTCCACGAGGTGCTCGGTGAGGGCCAACCATACCCGGGCCCACAGTCTTGACGGCACTGTTTTCCAGGTGCCGGGCGCTTGCGAAGTGGCTCTCGTGAGGAGTGCCGACCGCCTTGACCTGGACGAGAAAAGGCCATAGGGGTGAGGTGAATGCGTCATCGGACGCTAGGTAAGACCGGGCTACACGTATCCGTCGTTGGCTTTGGCGGCATCAAACTGCCGGACGTGAGCGAGGAGCAGGCCTGCGCGGTGCTCCACCGTGCGTTGGACCTGGGCATCAACTTCATTGACACCGCCCGAGCCTACGGGGATAGCGAGCATAAGATCGGCCTGGTGCTGAGGGAGCGACGAGGTGAGTGCGCCATCGCCACCAAGACCGTCGCTCGCGACGCCGATGGGGCCATGCGCGACCTGGAGATCAGCCTGCGTGAACTGCAGACCGAACGACTCGACCTGTGGCAACTGCACAACGTGATGGATCGGGGCCTGTGGGAGCAGGTCACGCGGCCCGACGGTGCACTGGCAGCAGCGAAGCGTGCCCGGGCTGAGGGGTTGGTGGGCCACATCGGCATCAGCATTCACCGCTCGCTGTACGTGATGCGCGAAGCCATCCAGTCGGGCGAGTTCGAGACCATCCTGTTACTCTACAACCCGCTGGACGAGGAAGGTGTGGCGGCCAACGGCATCCTCGAACTGGCTCACGGGCAGGGGTTGGGCGTCATCATCATGAAAGCCCTCTCCGGCGGTGCGCTGGCCCTCCCGCTCGACGACGAGGAGCGGGACGAGAAGTACCGCGTCTCCGGCGGTCAGTGGTTCGACCCCACCGTGCGCGGCAGCCTGTGCTACGTGCTCTCCCATCCGGCGGTGGACGTGGTCATCCCTGGGATGCGTTTCGTGCGGGAGGTGGAGGAGAACGTCCCTGTGGGCGACAGCCAGGCGCTGACCGACGCTGAGCGCGACGAACTGATCCAGGCCATCGGGCGGCTGAGAGGTGCCTACAAGTACGAGCAGGACTGTCTGCGCTGTGGTTACTGTCTCTCCGTCTGCCCGCAGGGGATCCAGATTCCGCAGGTCTTCCACGCCGCGTATGCATATCGTCATTATCCGGAAGAGACCCGCAACATTGGGTTTGAGATCTACCGTTCGCTGGAGGTCTCACCTGAGGAGTGTATCGAGTGCGAGGCCTGTGTTGAGGAGTGCCCGGCAGGTATTCCCATCCCGCAGCGGCTCAAGGATGTCGTCGAACTGTTCGCGGGAATCTAGGCATTACGGAAAAAACGACACGTCGGCTCCAAGAGGCTCTGAGCCCTCATCCCCGAGGGCGGGTTTGCGGGACGAATCTCGTATGGGCCGCCCCCGAGACGGGGACTGGGAGCAGAGACGTGCGATTTTTGCCTCAATGCGAATCTAGATTGGACGGCCAGAGGTGTGTAAAATAATGAGCACTATCGGTATTTTTCACTACAAGCTTGGTGGGACCGATGGGGTCTCGCTGGAGATTGACAAGTGGAAGCGGGTGCTGGAGGAGATGGGGCATAGGGTGCACCTCTGTGCAGGCGACCTGGGCGCGGTCGAGGGCACGCTGATCGAGGAGTTGTACCACCATCGCCCGGACGTCGAGCGGCTCAACCGTAACACGTTCCTTGAGTTGAGCGATTTCGCTGGCGGGGCGGAATACAGGGCGGAGGTTGAGCGTCTCGCCAGCGCGATTGAGCGCCAGGTGCGGGACTTCGTGGAGCAGAAGGAGATTGATTCCCTCATCCCGCAGAACATCTGGTCGATGGCGATCAACCCACCAGCAGCCATCGCGCTGGCGCGGGTGATGCGCGACCTGCAACTGCCCACACTGGCCCATCACCACGACTTCTATTGGGAGCGGGCGGGGCGGGTAGCCCTCACCTGCGGGACGGCTATCGAGATCGCCGACAAGTACCTGCCGCCGCGCGACCTGCTGATCCAGCACGTGGTCATCAATAGCCTGGCGCAGCGGGAACTGTTTGAGCGCAAGGGGATCGAAGCCACTGTAGTGCCCAACGTTTTCGACTTTGACGCTCCGCCCTGGCAGCCTGACGACTACAATCGGGATTTTCGCGCCCGTATCGGGTTGAGGGAGAACGACGTTTTGATCTTACAGGCCACCCGCATCGTCCAACGCAAGGGCATCGAACTGGCGGTGGACTTCGTGAAGGCACTGGGCAGCCCGGAGCGGCGCGCGTGTCTTCAGCGGCACGGGTTGTACGATGGGTGTCCTTTCGACGACGACAGCCGGATCGTGCTGGTGCTGGCCGGGTACGCGGAGGATGATCCGACCGGGCGCTATCTCAATCTGCTCAGGCGGAAGGTCGAGCGGGCAGGAATTGACGTGCTCTTCATCGGCGATCTGGTAGGGGGACAGCGGCAGATACGAGGCGGACAGAAGATTTACTCTCTATGGGACACCTACGTCTGCGCCGACTTCGTCACCTACCCCAGCCTGTGGGAGGGGTGGGGCAACCAGTTCCTCGAGGCACTGCGGGCTCGGCTCCCACTGATGCTGTTCGAGTATCCGGTCTACCGGGCCGACATCCGGGATAAAGGCTTCCGGGTTGTCTCCCTGGGCAGCGAAATCCAGGGCCGAGACGACCTGGGGCTGGTGCGGGTGGAGCAGCCCATCATCGAGGCGGCCGCAGACCATGGGGTGGAGTTGCTCACCGACGCACGGCTGCGTCAGGAGACGGTCGAGCATAATTTTCGGATCGGCCGCCAACACTACTCGCTGAAGGCGCTACGGGGCTACCTGACGCGGCTGATGGAGCGGGGAAGACGTTAGGCGGATTCCGAGGCCTCTCGAGTGGCCCGGGCGTGCTCCAGCAAGGCGCGGACAGTCACCAGCAGTTCGTCGGGATCGAAGGGCTTGGTGATGTAGCCATCGACTCCTATGTCTTTCCCTTTAAGCAAGTCCTTCTTCTCTGCTTTGGAGGTCAGGAAAATGACGGGGATGGACGTCCATTCTGGCCGGGCGTGGACTGCCTCGTAGAGGGCGTACCCGTCCATCGTGGGCATCATGATATCCGCCACGATCAGGTCGGGGCAGGTCTCTCCCATCATCTGTAATGCCTGTGCCCCGTCAATGGCGGTGAAGACGATGTAGCCCTCCGTCTCCAGGATGTCTCGAATGCCTGCCAAAAGGGGTCCGTAGTCCTCGACGACCAGGATACGTTGTTCACTCATTTACCTGCCTCTCTCATCATCTCGATCTGGCGCCAACCGTTGTGGCATCTTGCTATGCCTGACCCTCGGCGAGGGGCAGCCAGATGGTGAAGGTGGTGCCCACGTCCACCTGGCTCTCCACCGTCACTCGCCCGCCGTGGAGTTCCACGATCTCCTTGGCGATCGCCAGCCCCAGGCCGGTCCCGGATATCTGCATCAGCCGCACCTCCTCCCCCCGGAAGAACCGCTCGAAGATACGCGGCAACTCCTCCTCCGGTATCCCCATCCCCGTGTCTGCCACCGTCGCCGTGGCCCACACCCGGCCCTCCGTTTCTTCCTGGCCGGTAGAGACCACCACCTGGCCCCCCTCCGGCGTGTAGCGGATCGCGTTCTCCACCAGGTTGTTCAGCACTTGCGTCATGCGCTTCGGGTCCGCCAGTGCCACTGGCTCCGGCTCCGCTGGGTGGTGTTCCAACGTCAGCCCCCGCTCCTGGGCCAGCATCTCGTGGCTGGCGACGATCTTCTCGGTCAACTGGTTGAGCGAGGTCGGCCAGGGCTTCATCTCCAGTCGCCCGGTGTCAATGCGGGAGATCTGCAGGATGTCCTCCACCAGCCGCGCCTGGCGGTCCGCCTCCTGCGCCAACGGGGCCAGGTATTCTTCCCATTTCTGCGGCTGCCGCTGCATCAGCGCCGCGTACAGCTTGATCGTCGTGATGGGGGTGCGCAGTTCGTGGGAGACGTTGGAGACGAAGCGCGACTTCACGCGCTCCAGTGCCTTGAGATGGCTGACATCGTGCACAGCCACCACCGCTGCCTCTTCCTCCATCCCCGGCTGCGAGATGGGCGCTGCCCGCAGTTCCAGGTCCAGCCCGGTCAGTTCCAGGACCGTCTCCGGCCGCTCCTCGGCCCGCTGTGCCAGGTACTGCACCGTTTCCCGCAGCCGGGCGGCATCCTCCGGGGAGAGGGTCTGGGTGAGCCAGGTGTGGGCGATGGAGTTGGTCTGGAGGATGTCACCCTGTCTGTCGGCGACGACGATGCCGTCGGAGGCGCTGCGCAGGATCGCGTCCAGGCGGGCGTACTGGGCCTGGAGTTGGGCGGTGCGCTCCTGCACCCGCTGCTCCAACTGCTCGGCGTGGTCGCGCAATTCCCGGTATAACTGGGCGTTCTCGATGGCGGTGGCGGCGTGGCCGGCGAAGGCCGCCAGCCTGCGGGTGTCGGCGGGGCCGAACTGGCCCGGCTGGGTGCCGTTCACATTCAGGAAACCTACCGTCAGGCCCGTCACCCGGATGGGTACGGCGACGTACGAGCGCAGCCACTCCTGGCCCTCCAGCAGCACCCAATCGGCGTCGGCGACCGTGTCCGGGATGAAGAGCGGCTCCCCCGTCTGCATCATTCTCATCAGGGTGGAATGCTCGGCAATGGTGAGGGCGGCACGGGGTGGTCCCACGCCCAGGTGCTCGTACCCCCGGTGGCGGACCACCCGAGCGGTGACGTCTTCCACCAGCATGATGTTGAAGGCATCCCCCGGCACCACCCGCTCCACCTGCTCCAGGATGCGGTCCAGCACCTGGTCGGTATCCAGGGTGCTGCTGACGGCGGCGGCGGCCTCCTCCAGCGCCTCGGCCAGTTCCCGCTGCTCCCGCTCGGCCTCGAAGAGGCGAGCACGCTGGATGGCCACACCGGCCAGGCGGCTAGATGCTTCGGCGGCGGCCACGGCCTCCGGCCCGAAAGGCCATATCTTCCCCAGGCTGAACAGCCCCAGCGTGCCCACCGCCTCGTCGCCGGCCAGCAGCGGGACGGCCAGCAGGGAACGCACCCCGGCCTCCACCCAGGGCTGAAGGGCGGCCGGATGCTCTCGGTAGTCATCCAGCAGCACTGGCCGGCGGACTTGCATTGTGTGCCCGGCCAATCCGCTCTCGGCCGGCACCTCCACGCCCGCCAACGTGTCGGGCAGGTTGTAGTTGTAGGGGTAAGTGATGACGTTCCGGTCGGGATCAAACACTGCCGCCGTGCTGGCGTCCGCGCCGGTCAGTTCGGCCACCAGGGGCAGCAGGCGGGGAATGAGAGTGACCAGTTCCATCTCGCCGCCCAGGGTGTGGGCCAGTTCGTTCAGCCGCTGCTCCCGGGCCAACCGGCGGTGGGTCTCGTCGTACAGACGGGCGTTCTCGACGGCGACGGCCACCTGGTCGGCGATGGTCGAAAGCAGTACTTGCTCCTCCTCGCCGTAGGCGTGGGGGCGGTAGGCCTGCACAGAGATAACCCCCACCACCCGGTCGCCGATCCGCATCGGCACTCCCAACCAGGAGGCGGGAGCCTTCATCGTCCCCCACAGCCTCGCCAACTGCGGCAGGCGGTCCTGCTCCTCTTCAAAGTTCCGAATGAGGAGAGGTCTCTTCTCAGTGACGATGAGGCCCGTCAATCTGCTCCCCGCTGGCTGCCGCTCCGGGTGCTCCCGGATCCCTTCGTCCACGCGGATGCGAAAGTCCAGTTCGTTAGTCTCCTCGTCGTACAGAGCGATGAAGAAAGCGTCGGTCTCAAAGATGGAAGCGATCTCCCGGTATACCGTCTCCATCAGGTCATCCAGGTGCAGCGTACCGCTGGCGGCGCGGGCGATGCGGTTGACGACCGCCAGGCGCTCGGCCCGGTGGTGGGTCTCCTGGTACAGGCGGGCGTTCTCGATGGCGATGGCGGCCTGGTCGGCCAGAGCGGTAAGTAAGGCCACGTCCCGGGAGGAGAATGGGCCTGGCTTTCGACGCCACAGCACGATCCCGCCGAGCGACTTTTTTCCCTTGAACATCGGCACGGCCAGGACAGCACGGATGTCGTCTATGGCGGCGATCTCCTGGAAGCGATATCCTGCCATGGTCTCAGTGTCAACCACCTGTACCGGCTCACGGGTTGCCACGGCTATGCCGATGGTCCCTTCTCCAACCTTGACCCGGCCTTCATTCACTGCCCTCACAAATTCCTGGCTGGCATTGTAACTGGCGGCGATGCGCAAGATTCCCTCCGCCTTGTCCAGTTCGAAGATGCCGCCCTCATCCGAGTGGGAGAGAGTAGTGGCGTGAGTGGTAATGGCCTGCAGCACCTGCTCCAGGTCGAGCGTGGAACTGACGGCCTGGCCTACCTTGGCCAGGGTCTCTATCTCCTCGGCCCGCCGCTGCTCTGCCTCGAAGAGGCGCGCGTTCTCGATGGCGATGGCGGCCTGCGCGGCGAAGGCGAGGGCCAGTTGGGCGTGCCCCTCCGTGTAGAAACCCGGCTCCCGCTTGTCCAGCGCGATCATGCCCACCAACTGCTCGCCGACGAGCATGGGCACCCCCAGCCAGGAGCGAATGCCGGCCTGAGCGTGGGGCTCGCGCCGAAACTCCCCGTACACGGCGGGGCCATCCGCCACGATGAAGGGTGCCCGGGTGTGGACCACTTCGGTGTTGGGGTTGTTACCGCCTACGGGGAAAGAGAGACCCAACAGGTCCGGCAGGTTAGGGAAACCATGCCCGCCTACGATCTCCAGCCGGTCGCTCTGGCCGATCTCCGACCGAGCCAGTAACTGGACCGAGGCACTGTCGTAGGGCACCACCTGTTGCAGTTGGATCAGGATGCGCTTGATGACCTGGTCGCGGTCCAGGCTGGTAGTCAACGCCAGCGCTGCCTCCCGCAACGTCTCTGCCTCTTGCCGCTGGTGCCGTTCGGCCTCGAAGAGGCGGGCGTTCTCGATGGCGGTGGCGGCCTGGTTGGCGAAGGCGAAGACCAATTGTCCATCCTCTTCACTATAGGCCCCTGGCTGGCGACTGTCTACGGTGAGGATGCCGATGACCCTGTCCCGGACGATGAGGGGCACTCCAATCCAACCGTGAATGTGGGTGATGCTTGGATCCGGCTGCCAGCGCGGGTCGCTCTGAGCGTCCTCGACGATCAACGGACGGCGGGCGCGCATCACGGCCGAGGAAAAGTTATCCTCATCGGCGCTGTAGGAGAGCCGCAGCGCTGCCTCCATATCGGGGAGTCCCCGCCCGGCCGTCACTGTGAACCGGCCGTCGCCCAACAGCAACACGGCGCTGCTGTCGTATTTGATCACCTGCGCCAGTTGCTCCAGGATGAGAGGCAAGACTTTGTCCAGGTTGAGGCTGGCGTTGACGACGCGCGCCGTCTCCTGCAATGCCTCGGCCACGTCCCGGCCGCGCTGCTCGGCCTGGTACAGGCGGGCGTTCTCGATGGCGATGGCCGCCTGGTTGGCCAGGGTTTTCATGGCCGTAAGATCCCTCTCGTCAAAGGCGTTCAGTTGAGTATCCTGAATATCAAGCACGCCGATGACCTGGCCGGCCAGTTTGAGGGGCACGCACAACTCTGACCTGGTCACCGCCTCTTCCAGGAAGCCAGCAATATAGCGCGGCTCCTGGCTCACGTCGTTGGCCAGGAGCGGCCGCCCGGTTTGGGCCGTCCAGCCGATTATCCCCACCTCCACCGCCTGACGATAGCCCGGCGCCGCTACGTCCTCGAAACCGCCCGCTATGGCCAACATCTCCAGGTCGCTGGCGGTTTCATCGAGCAGAAAAAGGGCTACGTTATAGTACTCAAAACCTTGCTGAATGGCGGTGACGATTTCCTGTAGGAGCCGATCCGGGTCCAGGATTGAGACGGCCTTCCGGGCCACCTGGTTGACCACAGCCAACTGAGTGGCTCGTTTTCGCTGTGCCTCGTACAGGAGGGCGTTGCGCATGGCGATAGCGGCCTGGGTGGCGAACAGGCTCAGCAGTTCGGCGTCGGCCGGGGAGAAGGTGCGCGGGGGGTCCGCATGGACGATCAGCACTCCCAGGAACTCCTCACCCCAGCGAACCGGCGCGCCCACGATGGCCGAGATGGGGTAACCTTCCCAGGTGGCCGCCCGGCCCTTCCAATGCTGGTAGTCATCCACGATGAGTGGCTTACCGGTCTCCCAGACCTTGCCGGAGAGTCCCTCGCCCCGGTGGAGGACGGTTCCAAAGGGAGCCATGTTGGGACCGATAGCCGCAGTCCACTCCAGCACATCCCGCTCCGGCCGGTAGAGGTCGAGGCCACCCGTGGCCCCCCCCAGCAGTTCAA
Organism: uncultured Anaerolineales bacterium; assembly: GCA_964653285.1. Taxonomy (GTDB): domain Bacteria; phylum Chloroflexota; class Anaerolineae; order B4-G1; family B4-G1; genus CAZZEX01. The sequence goes on along the minus strand of CAZZEX010000033.1, from coordinate 15,855 downwards.
TTGCCCGCGAGACGATAGAGCGAAGCAGGGTGTCCAGGTCCAACTGGGCGGTGAGTTCCAGCCCCACCTCTCGCAGCGCCTCCAACTGGTCGCTGCGCTGCCGGAGTGCCTCCTCTGCTCGCTTGCGCTCGGTGATGTCCTCCAGGCTGCCCTCGTAGTAGAGCACTTGTCCCTCGTCATCCCGGATGGCCCGGGCGGTGTCCCTCATCCAGATGATTGTTCCGTCGCGCTGGCGCAATTGTGCTTCGAAACTGCGCACTACCCCGTCCCGTTCCAGCAGCGCCTGCTCTCGCCGCCGCTCCTCGGGGTTCACGTAGATGTCGGCCGTGTTGACCGCCAGCAGAGGCTCCCGGTCCTCGTAGCCTAACATCCGCACCAGGGCCGGGTTGGCGTCTGTGATCTGTCCCGTCGGCGTGGTGTGGTAGAGCCCCACGGGTATGCCATCGAACAGGCTCTGGTAGCGCTCTTCGCTCTCCCGCAGCGTCTCCTCCGTCCGCTGGCGCTCATTCAACTCGGCCTGTAGAGCCGCCGTCTTCTCTCGAATCTCCCGCTCCAATTGGTCGGTATGCATAATCATCTTCCCTATCTCAGTCTGTAGGGCAGGTTGGCCGCGGCGTGTGCCCGCCATCCCGCAAAGCGAAACCACGCCCCTCGTGCTTCCAACTCCCTCGCCCCAACCACTCCAGCGACCTACCTGCCGCCCTCGGTCCGGCAGGTAGGCGGCTGGGTTGCACTCATTCCAGGATTCCTGGCCCATCAACAGGTGTTCGCCAGTCAGGATGGACTCCCAGCACCGCCGCCAACCTGCCCTACGGCTGCCGCCATCTATTCGAAGTCCATCCCCTTCAAGTTCTCCGGCTCTGAATGTCCCCACTCTTCCTCGTAGTATCCCCTTTCGAACCAATACCGATAGCTCGAGTAGGGATAGTCTTCAGGACGGGCAACAAGACCGTGCTTCACAGGGTTATAGTGAATATAGTCAACATGCATTTTCAGATCATCTTCATCACGGATAATGTGATCCCAGAATCGGCGTTGCCACAAAGAAAGGCTCGTAGTAATCCCGTGAGCCTGCTTACTGGTTACGTTTCACGTCCTCGCAAGGATGTCCGTTGACGCGGCAGAGTTCGCCTGTTTTGCAGACTCCAAGTGCGCCCAGTATATCCAACTGCGGCGGGCGTGTCAAGCATCGGCGCCGCCCCGTCGTCTCCACGTCCATCCCACGGCGGCGACGATAACGGCCTCAATGACCAGCAGGCCGACGATGACTATAGCCACGTCCATCCAGAAGTACATAGGGAACAGCCGGATCAGGGTGTCGGAGTAGGGGAAGAGCCAACTCTCGCCCTCAAAAAAGATGCGGTGAAATGTAGTAAAGAACTTCCCCCAGCTCAGTACCATAACAGCACCGACGGTTCCTAATAATCCCAGGGTGAAGAGGCCACTGCTCAGGAGCGCGGCGGGGGCGCGCCTGCGCGTGTGGCTTGAAGTGAGCAGTGTCGTTATACCCCCCAGCAGTACCAGCGCAGCGACGATGCCGGCTATCATCATGTGGTTGTACACCGCCTGCACATCGGCCATGTGACGCAATTCCCGCGCGTTGAAGGCGGGTTCGTCGCCGGGGAGGCGCAGGTCGGCCAGGAGCGAGAGACTGGCGTTGGTCGCCAGGTAGTCCACACAAGTCTCGGCCAGGCGGGTACGCTCCGCTGTGGAGAGGCCGAACGGGTCGGGTGGGAAATCCGCTTTCCCGTATTCCCAGTGCACGAACCAGTGGCCAGTCACGATGCGCAGGTCAGCCGTGAGCAAGAGGACAGGCAGGGCCAGTACGAGCAGCCATTGGGCAAGACGGGGCCATAGTTTGTAGTTCATTAGTCTCCTTCATCATCTCAAGGAGTAGGGAGTAGGAAGTACGTGGCTTTTCCCTTAATCCCTACTTCTTATCCCTACTCCCTTTTAGCACAAAGTCGAAGATCAGTCCGTTGGTCATCAGTTCGATGGCGGTGCGGTCGTCGGTGAAGATGACCTTGCCGGGTTGCGTAGGGCGCAGGTTTGCCGTCGCTTGCAACGCCGTGGGGTACAGGAATTCGTCGCCTTCCAGACCGGGCAGGTTAGCCAACAGGTTGCCGGCCTCGCTAGGCTGTACCGTGGCGACGACGACGGCGTTGAAACTGTTCGGCACGTCAATCACGTGGGCCGAGGGGAAGACCTGGAGCAGCGTCGCCAGCATGGCCTCGACCAGCCGGTAGTCCTGGGGGGTGCGCCCGACGTTGATGGCGACGACGCCGTCGGCAGTGAGATGGTCGCGCACCTGGCGGAAGAACTCCACTGTCGTCAGGTGGGGGGGGATGTAGGGCAGCCGGTAGGCGTCCACGCCGACGACGGTGTAGCGCCGGTCGGAGTGGGCCAGGGCGTAACGGCCGTCGGCGACGATGACATTCAGGTTAGGGAGGTTGGGCTGGTCCATCGCGAAATACTCCCGCCCCACGCGCACGATCTGGGGGTCAATCTCCACCCCGTCAATCGGAAGCGGCCCGTAGATGGCGGTGTACTGCCGGGCCATGGTGCCGGCGGCCAGCCCGATGAGCGCCACGCTTGCGACCTGGTCGGGGGTGTAGGGTGGGGGGTTGAAGTAGGGGGCGACGAGGAAATAGTCCCACGGCCCGGCGGTGCGCAGTTGATCGGGACAGTAGATGGAGTGGATGCCTTGCCCTTCGTTCAGCAACAGGTGACGGCAGCCTTCATCCTCCACCACCTGGATGTAGTTGTACGCCGACTCGGTCTCGTAGATACTGTTCTCAGCCGCCTTGACTGGTTGCCCGCGCAAAAGCAGGGCTAGCAAGATGATGATGGCAGGCATCCACAGGTACAGGAGCAGGCGGCGGGGTCCGCTGCGCGCGAGCCCGATGAACGCGACGACCAGCAGGAATAGTGATAGCGAGACGAAGGTGTTGCGCGTGCCGATAGTGGGCACGAGCACCAGGTTAGGCAGGAACGTCCCCAGGAAACTGCCGGCGGTCGAGATGGCGTAGACGCGACCGGCCGTCTGTCCGGCGCTTCCCACGTCTTCCATCGCCAGTCGGATGACGAAGGGCGAGATGCAGCCCATCAGCGTGACAGGGACGCTGAAGAGGATCAGCACAGTGAGGAAAGAGCCGCCGAGCATCCAGGCGTTGAAATTGGCGAAACCCGGCGACGCCAGCGAGAGCACCGGGTGGGCGGCGAAGGGCACGACGCCGACGAGGAAGCCGGCCCAGGCCACGGTCTGGTAGAGCGTGGTGGGGTGGGGGGAGCGGTCGGCCCAGCGCCCGCCGAGGAAGTAGCCTACTGTCAGGTAGAGCAGGATCAGCCCAATGATGGTCGCCCACACCAGGTTGGCGGTGCCGAAGTGAGGACGGAGCAGGCTGGAGGCAGCCAATTCAACGGCCAGCGAGACCATCCCGCCAGCGAAGGCGGTGACGTAGAGATAGGTGTCTTGTCTGCGCATACGTGCATTATAGCGCCTTTGGGCTGTCAGGCAACCTGGCATTATAAGAGAGATGATCACAGATAAGAAGTACACGCTGCGTGGGCAATCGGGTGCTTGACACTTGCCTGAAGTGTGGTACACTCTGACAAAAGGCGAGATGATGGTGCACACAGTCCGGCTGATCGTGGATAACGATAATGATAATCCCTGCGGCCCCCGGGGGCGACCAGCGATGTGACACGCCTGGTTCCTGCTTTTACGATGTAAGCCGCCCCAACCGGGCGGTTTGTTCTTTTAGGTGGGCAGCCTTGCGAAGGTTGAAAACCTTCGCAAGGCTCCGGAAAAGACTGCGCTGAGGAGCCGATTATGTTAAAGACACACAGTTGCGGTGAGTTGCGGACCACGCACGTGGGCCAGGAAGTGACGCTGGCAGGGTGGGTGAACCGCCAGCGTGACCACGGCGGCCTCGTCTTCATAGACCTGCGCGATCGTTCGGGTATCGTCCAGGTTGTGGCGAACCCGGACACGGCGTCGGAGGCGCACGCGGCAGCGCAGCAGGCACGCAATGAGTACGTGCTTCAGGTCAGGGGCATCGTCCGGGCTCGACCGGAGGGGCTGGTCAATCCCGACATACCCACCGGCGAGATCGAGGTCGTGGCCCACGAAGTGAAGATTCTGAACCCGGCCAAAACGCCACCTTTCTACATCTACGACGATAGCCCCGTGGACGAGGCGTTGCGGCTCAAGTACCGCTACCTGGACCTGCGGCGGCAGCACATGCAGCGCAACCTCATCCTCCGCCACCGGGTAGTCAAGTACATCCGCGATTTCCTTGATGATCGAGGTTTCGTTGAGATTGAGACGCCGATCTTGTTCAAGACCACGCCAGAAGGGGCGCGGGATTATCTGGTCCCCAGCCGTGTGTACCCGGGCAAGTTCTACGCCCTTCCGCAATCACCCCAACAACTCAAGCAACTGCTGATGGTCGCCGGGTACGAGCGGTACTTCCAGATTGCCCGCTGCTTCCGGGACGAGGATCAACGCGGCGACCGCCAGCCGGAGTTCACCCAATTGGACCTGGAGATGAGTTTCGTCGAACGGGAGGACGTGATGGCGCTGACCGAGGAACTGATGATCGGCATCGTTGGAACCTGCTCTGACCGGAAGTTGCTTGCTAAGCCTTTCCCCTGCCTCACCTACCAGGAGGCGATGCGCCGCTTCGGCACCGACCGGCCCGATATGCGCTTTGAGATGGAGTTGGTGGACGTCTCTGACCTGGTGGCTGAGTGCGGTTTTGGAGTGTTCAGCAAGACCGTCGCCAGGGATGGGCAGGTCAGGGGTATCCGCGTTGCAGGTTGTGGCACCTACAGCCGTCGCCAGATTGACGAATTGGTCGGACTGGCCCGGAAGGAGGGCGCCAGGGGGCTGGGCTGGCTGGCGTTGGGCCAGGTGGGGGAGGTGCGCTCTTCCTTTGTCAAATTCCTCACCGAGGACGAGGTGGCTGCCATCGTCGAGCGTATGGAGGCGGAGCCGGGCGACCTGTTGTTGTTCGTCGCCGACCGTGCCCAGGTTGTGAACGCGGCGTTGAGCAGGCTGCGGCTGGAGTTGGGGGAGCGGTTGGGACTGCGCGACCGGGGTGTATTGGCCTTCTGCTGGGTGATTGACTTTCCGCTCTTCGAGTGGGACGAGGAAGGGCAGCGTTGGGACCCCAGCCATCACCTCTTTACCGCGCCAATGCCGGGAGATGTGCCGCTTTTGGAGACTGACGCTGGCGCAGCCCGGGGGCAGCAATACGACCTGGTCTGCAACGGGGAGGAAGTGGCCGGGGGCAGCATCCGTATCCACCAGCGCGAGGTGCAGGAGAAAGTTTTTGAACTGATTGGGTTGGACGTGGAGGTGGCAGGGGAACGCTTTGGCCACATGTTGGAAGCGTTCGAGTACGGCACGCCACCCCACGGGGGGATCGCGCCTGGGATTGATCGGCTGGTGATGCTCCTGGCCGGTGAACCCAACATCCGCGAGGTGATTGCCTTCCCCAAGACCCAGCAGGCGGCCGACCTGATGGCCGGTGCGCCATCGCCAGCGGAACCGGGACAATTGGAGGAACTTCACATCAGGATTGTCGAGGATCTCGCGAGTTCCCGCGAGTCCTTGCCAGGCTCATAGGGGCTCATGGGGATTCATAGAGGTATGAGCGCTCTGTTTCGATAGATGTTTTTACATTCTTGATACCTGTCTGTTACCCCCACCTCATACAATGATAATACTGGCTATCCAGGTTGGTACAATAAGGAGAGGAAAGATGTCCAGCGATTTGATTGCCCGTGTACAAGAAGACGGGGTACGGTTCATCAGTCTCCAGTTCACCGACATTCTGGGGACGATTAAGAGCGTCACCATCCCCGTAGGCAGGCTTGAGGAGGCCCTGGAACAAGGGGTGTGGTTCGACGGCTCTTCCATTGAGGGGTTCGCTCGTATCTACGAAAGCGACCGGGTGTTGGTGCCCGACCCGACCACGTATCAGGTGTTCCCGTGGAGTGCGCCGGAGCGGCGGCGGGCACGTCTGGTCTGCGATGTCCACGGCCCCGATGGGCGACCGGCTCTCAGCGTGCCGCGCCAGGCGCTGAAATGCGTGCTGGCCCGGGCTGCTGAGCGGGGGTACGTCTACAACGTCGGCCCTGAACTGGAGTTCTTTCTGTTCAAGCGCAACAGTGAGCGTAACAATGGGCATCCGACCCGGCCGGCCCCGCACGACGTGGGGAGTTATTTCGACTTCTCACCCCGGGACGAGGCGCAGCAGGTGCGTAGCGAGATCATCCTGGCGCTGGAGGGGATGGGCTTGCAGGTTGAGATGAGTCATCACGAGGTGGCCACCGGCCAACACGAGATTGACTTCCGTTACGCCGATGCGTTGACCAGCGCCGACAATGCCGCCACGTTCAAATACACCGTACGGGCAATAGCGGCCACCTATGGCATCTACGCCAGTTTCATGCCCAAACCCATCTTTGGCATCAACGGTTCCGGCATGCACGTCCACCAGAGCCTCTTCGACGCCGGAGGGCGGAATCTGTTTTATGACCCGGACGACGAATACAATCTCTCGCGGCTGGCCCATAATTTCATCGCCGGGCAGATGGAGCACGCCCGAGCGCTGGCGGCGGTGGTGGCCCCGACGGTCAACAGTTACAAGCGCTTGACGCCGGGCTACGAAGCGCCGGTCTACATCTGCTGGGCGCAGCTCAACCGTTCGGCGCTAATTCGCGTCCCGGGGCACGGGCAACAGCAAGAGGGTGCCACGCGAGCCGAACTGCGCTGTCCTGACCCCAGCGCCAATCCCTACCTGGCTTTTGCTGCTATGCTCGCGGCGGGCCTCGACGGCATTGAGCGGGACCTGACCGCGCCGCCACCGGTCAATGAAGACGTCTACGACTTCGATGAGCGCGCCCTGCGCGAACGGGCCATCGGCACGCTGCCCGGCACGCTGGCCGAGGCGCTCGATGAACTCGAACAGGATGGGGTGATCCAGGAGGCGTTAGGCCCGGCCATCACCGACGCCTTCCTGCGGGCCAAGCGGGCGGAATGGGACGAATATCGCATCCAGGTGACGAACTGGGAATTGGAACGCTATCTGGAGACGGCATGAGGGAGTCACTGAGCGACTGAGCAACTTGCGCTTTTTGTCAATGCGTGGTATATTATGAATAGCCCTGCTGTGCGCGTGATCGTCGTTTTTGCGTTTTGAGCCAACACCTATAATAACGGGGGCTGTCTCTTCAGAGAGGGATGCGATAGCCTACGGGCAAGGCAGACCGCTGAGCAGGCTCCCACCTGCGAGAGCAGGTTCAAAACACATCGGCACACGGCACGGCGGGGTGCGGTTTGATACATTTGCAAACGCCACCGGTACACCGGTGGCGTTTGCGTGCCTGCTCTTGACTTAGTTCCTCCTTTGTGCTATCCTCTCTACCCACACCATTCAGTGCGAGGTGCGCCGTGTTACGAGAACGAGTCTCTAATGACATTCATGTTTTCACCAGTGACCTGTATGCGCAAGTGACTGCCGGAGCGATCGTGACTCGCGACGGGGCCATCCTTGTAGATAGCCTGCCTTTTCCTGTCGAGGCGCGCGAGATGGCGGCGTTCATCGCCCGGGTTTGTCGCCCCGGCGTGCGCTACGTGATTCTGACCCATTACCATGCCGATCACACCTATGGTGCTTATCTTTTCCCGCAAGCCGACGTGGTGGCACACGCGCGCTGTCGAGCGTTGCTGGCCAAAATCGGTGCTCCAGCGTTGAAAGCGGCACAGGCCGAAGAGCCCGAACTGGAGGAGGTGGTACTTCGCCGGCCGAACATCACGTTTGACGACGGAGAGATGGCACTCCAGTTGGGGGGCAGGTTGATGCGGCTGATCCATGTGCCTGGCCACTCGCAGGATTCGGTGATGGTGTACGTTGAAGACGTCCGCGTGTTGTTTGCAGCCGACACGGTGACGCCAGTGCCCTCCATTGTGGACGGTGATATGGATGCATTGAGGGTCTCTTTGCAGAAAGTAGCACGGCTGCCCATAGAAAATATGGTGCAGGGGCACGGAGAGGTGATACTGCGCGGAGAGGTGCAGGGTGTGGTGCAGGCCAGTTTGGCCTATCTGGATGCCATTGAGACCTTAGTGGCCGGGGTGATCAAGAGCGGCAAGGGTAAGGCGGTACTGCAACGGGTCAGTATCGAATCCTGTGGACTGTCGCGCCTGCCGCTCAACGGGCTGGTACAGCAGATCCACGTGGCGAACCTGCTGGCCTTGTACAATCGAATGGCATCACGGAGTGCTTGACAGTCGCGGGCTCTTGTGGCATAATGTGAGCAGCACTTCAAAGGCGATGATGGAGACGAGTAGGCATGGGATACCGGCCCAGAGAGCCCGGGGCAGGTGAGATCCGGGTGCGGAACCCGTGTCGAAAATCCCTCCGGAGCCGCTGACCGAACGGTTGGTAGGGATGGTAGATCGGTAGGCTGGTGATCGGTTTCTCAATCTACCAACCCAGTAGACTTGGCCGGGCTTGTCCCTCGTTACCGGGACGCGGTGATCGTGTGTCGCCGACAGAGAGGCCCCGCCCGCGCGGGGCAAGAAGGGTGGTACCACGGGGGTGTCAAGGCTCCCGTCCCTTCGGGGGCGGGAGTTTTTTCGTTGCGATGGGAAGATGGGTTTCACGCTACATGGATACCCTTCGGTACGATTTGGAGGTGAAATGACAGAGTTACTTTACCAGACGGACAGTACCCTGCGCGAGTTTGAGGCCCTGGTGGCTGAGGTGGTTGGCGATGGGGTGGTGCTGGACCGGACCGCCTTCTACCCCGGCGGCGGCGGGCAGCCGTGCGACACAGGGTGGCTCGAGGTCGAAGAGGAGCGCTGGGAGGTGCGCAAGGTCGGGCGGAAGGAGGGCCGGGTGGTCCACTACCTGGACCAGGAGCCGCCGCCCGTGGGTGCGTCTGTGGTGGGCTTCCTGGATTGGGAGCGGCGGTATGCGCTGATGCGCACCCACACCGCCATGCACATCCTCTGTGGCGTGATCTGGCGGGACTACGGAGCCTCGGTGACTGGCGGAAATATGCAACCGCTACGGGGGCGGATGGACTTCGAGTTTGCTGCCCTGCACCGGGAACTGGTAAGCGAGATTGAGGAGAAGATCAACGACGAAGTCGCCGCCGCCCGCCCGGTCCACGTGCGCATCCTGCCCCGCGAGGAGGCCTTCGAGATACCCGATCTCATCCGCACCAAGATCAACCTACTGCCGCCCCACATCACCCGGGTGCGGGTGGTAGAGATCGAGGGGCTGGACCTGCAGGCCGACGGCGGGACGCACGTGGCTAACACATCTGAGGTCGGGCCTTTGCGGATCGTGGACTACAAGAGTAAGGGGCGGATCAACAAGCGGTTGGTGGTAGAACTGGCAGGATAGCCAAGTGATGGAAGACATGCCCTGGTGGGAGACTTACTTCGACGACCTGTACCTCGAGCTGTGTCAGCAACTGGCTGCTCTGGATCGGGAGAGCAGCCGGCAGCAGGCTGAGGCAGCGATGCTTATGGCGCGGCTTATCTCGCCGGCTCAGTTATTGGATCTTTGCTGTGGTTATGGCCGCCATACTATCCCGTTGGCCCAGATGGGGTTTGTAGTCACCGGGCTGGACTATTCGGGCGGTATGCTGGCGCGGGCTCGCGAAGATACGGCGCAGTCGGGGGTAGATGTTGAGTTCCACCAGAGTGATATGCGAGAACTTCCCTGGGTGGAAGTCTTCGATGGTTGCGTGATGCTCGGGGGTTACTTTGGCATTTTTGAGGAAGAGGTGGAAAACGAGCAGGTCTTCCGTGCCGTCGCCGCTGCGCTCAAGCCTGGCGGACGCTTTGTCTTGGATGCGGCCAATCGGGATCGCATTGTGTGCAGGTACGTGCCGCAGCGGTGGCAGGAGCGAGGTGGCCTACTGCGCTGCGTTGAGTACCGGTTCGACCCGGTGACTGGCGTGAACCACGCCCGCGAGCGCTGGTTGCGGGACGGTGAGTGGACCGAACGGACGCACCACATGCGGCTCTACACAGCCACCGAATTGGATGCTATGCTGCGCCGGGCCGGCCTGACCTATTGCCTACTACGGCGGCTACGATCGGGGTGAGTTCACGACCAAGTCACATCGGATCCTTGTTGTTGCGGAAAAGGGCAGGTGAGTGGCGCACTAACAGGTAATTGAGAGTGGCTCTGGAAGGGGATTTCAGGGCAGAGAGGCGAAAATGTCAACAGGTCGTTGCAGAAGCGCGATGGGCGAACTGGTACGAACATTGGAACGAGTGAGTGCAAAGAAGGCCCAGTTGGGTGCGGCGCGGCCGCTTTCGCCCTCGATGCTGAACCGGCTGCGCGAGCAATTGGACGTGGAATGGACCTATCACTCCAATGCCATCGAAGGCAGCAGCCTCACGTTGCGTGAGACCCAACTGGTGCTGCAACACGGGCTGACGGTCGGTGGTAAGTCGCTGCGGGAGCATCTGGAGGCGATCAATCACCAGCACGCCATTCGCTTCGTCGAAGCGCTGGCGGACAAAGACGAGCCAATCACCGGGTACGTTGTGCGGAGTATCCATGCGTTGGTACTGCGGACGATTGACGACGAAGAGGCGGGACGCTACCGGCGCGTTCAGGTATACATCACCGGTTCGGAATACGTGCCGCCGGAACCGGTGGCCGTGCCTGGCTTGATGGCCGATTTTGGCGACTGGCTGAATTCGGATGAGGCGGCTGCGTTGCATCCGGTAGAGCGAGCGACGCTGGCCCACTTCCGGCTGGTGCATATCCATCCCTTCACCGACGGCAACGGGCGCACAGCGCGGCTGCTGATGAACCTGGCTCTAATGCGCGAAGGTTACCCGCCGGCGGTCATCCGCGTCGAAGATCGGCCAGCCTACTACGACGTACTCGATGCGGCACACGAGGGGGACACGGAGCCGTTCGTGCGGCTGGTGGCCGAGGCGGTGGAGAGGTCGCTGGATACCTGGTTGGCGGCGGCTTGCTGAGCCGCAGGAAGGTGATACAATTGAGGTGAGAGGGCCGAAAGAGGTGCTTCCAGGTCCCCGCAGGGGTCATAGACCACTTTGAGGAGGGAGTGAAATGGGCCTGTCAATCACTTTGCCGAGCGAGGTCCGAGAACGAATTCAAGACATCGCCGCTCAGAAGGGCGAAAGGGTTGAAAACGTGGTCATCGCGGCTGTGATACGCTATATTGCTCACGAGCAACATGCTGAACCGCCCAAAGGTATCTCCGAAGCCCTGGGGCGGTCCCAAAGGCTATATCAGGGATTTAAGGATCGCCTGCGCCAACGATACCCTTCTCTTGGAGACCTGCCCCGGGAGCAAATCGTTGCGACGATGGAGAGGCTCTCGAAGAAGGTAGCCGAAGGGATGGCTTTCGCCACCTGGCAGGAGGCAGAGGCTTTCATGAGGGGCGAGGAGTGCTATGATTTTGCTCGACAGCAATATCTTCATCATTGATCGCTTCTTCAAGCGAGATGTCCATTACGACGTCAACAGGCAACTGGTGGAAAGGTTGCCGGCACTGGATGTCAGCATCAGCATCTACAACCTGCTGGAGATCTGCGGCCTGGCCTCTTTCAATCTCGCTGAGGTGGAACTGGCCCACGCAGTGATGACACCCGAGGGCTTTCTGGCAGTGGTACCCGCGTAGGAGCAAGACGGCGTGTCTGCTCACCACAGACAACGAAGGATGAAGACCGATGTTTGTCAACAACGTCGCCAGGAGGGAGAGACTCATGCGCCCCCTGACCGCGCTGGCCTTGCTGCTGGTGCTGCTGCTGCCAGCGCTGAGCGTGGATGTGCGCGCTGCCCCCACCCACACCGACGTCGGCGGCCCCATCATCTCCGACACTACCTGGACGCAGGCCGCGAGCCCCTACGCCGTGACCTCGAACGTGCAGGTGATGACCGGCGTGACGCTGACCATTGAGCCCGGCGTAGTCGTGAAGTTCAACACCGACAAACTCTTGCAGGTGGACGGCACCCTCGTCGCGCAGGGCAGCGCCGACAGCGCCATTACCTTCACCTCCAATCAGGCCAGCCCGCAGCCGGGGGATTGGGGGAACATCGAGTTCACTGATAGCAGTGTGGACGCCACTTTCGATGGAGATGGGAACTATACCGGGGGCAGCATCCTGTGGTATTGCACTGTCGAGTACGGCGGGAGTGGCGATACGGTCAGGGGAGCCATCGAAACGAATGACGCCTCGCCTCTCATAGACCGCTGCATTGTGCGCAATAATAGCCACACTGGGATCTATGGCGAGGGGACGGATGGTGCCCCCATCGTCATCAGTGATTGTGTTGTAAGCGGAAACTCAGCCAATGGAATACATGTGAACTACGGCACTGTCACTGGCAACTCCGTTAGTGGCAACTCAACCACGTTCGTGTACAGTGGCGGCGGGATATGTGCTGATAACAGCACGGTGACAGGTAACGTTGTGAACAGCAACTCGGCTGGTGAGGGTGGCGGAATATATGCCGATAACAGCACGGTGGCGAGCAATATCATCAGCGGCAACTCATCCAACTGGGATGGCGGTGGGATCTATGCATTGGTCAGCATGGTGACACGCAATGTCGTCAGCGGCAACTCGGCTGGCTGGAGCGGCGGCGGGATTTCTGCGGGAGCCAATTCTTGGACGTATGCCAGCATGGTGACAGGCAACTTCGTGAGCGGTAACTCGGCAGTATACAATGGCGGTGGGATACTTGCGAACTATGGCAGCACGGTGACGGATAACGTTGTCAGCAGCAACTCGGCAGATCAAGACTGCGGCGGGATAAGTGCGTCATGGTACACCACGGTGATGAGTAACACCGTCACGGCCAATAGCGTCTCTCCCACTGGCCATGGCTCGGGAGTGTGCCTCGCAGACTCAGGTGATTTCTTCTACAACACCATCGTCGGCAACACAACTGCTTCGCCCACGGCCATAATTGGCGGGGTATCCATTTTCCGTATATCCCAGGCTCACTACAACAACCTCTATGGCAACTTCCCCTATGATGTCGTAGTCCTGTCATCCGACGACATCAGCGGCACCAACAACTACTGGGGCACTGTCGCTACCGTGGACATCCTGGCGCACGTCTACGACTGGTACGACGATTCCAGCCGAGGGCGATTGCTCTATATCCCCTACCTGCAAGACCCCGACCCCAATGCCCCAGTGCCGCCGCCCCAGAACTTGCAGGCCAGTTTCACTGACGGCTCCGCGGATCTCTCGTGGGACGCCATCCCCAGCACCACCACCGGCTACGGCTACAAGGTCTGCTACGACAACGACGCCCCCAGCCCGCCCTACGACGGCACCGGAGCGGCCCAGGGGGATTCGCTCATTGACGTGGGCAATGCCACTAATCACACCTTGTCTGGGCTGGGCAGCGGCACTTGCTACGTCGCCGTCATCGCCTACGATACGCTGGGACGTGGAAGTTGGTACTCCAACGAGGTGAACAGCCTGCGGCGGGTATTCTTGCCGTTGGTCCTAAGAAGCCATTGAGTGATGCTAGCCACATACTACTATAGAATTACCCCGCAAGAATTGCGCTATCTGCGAGAATTCTGTAGGGCGGAATGCCATTCCGCTCTACGTTGGTTGCGGCTTCACTGCGCTATGGCTTCCTTGACGAATCCGGCGTGGTGGCCTCTTTCTCGGGGAGTCGCTTCCTGGTAGTTACTATTCTTGCTCCGGCCATTCCCCGGCCAATTGAGTTGCACATCAAGCGGGCTCACAAGAAGTATGGCACTAGCCTGGCCTCGGGCGAGATGAAGGCGAATGCCTCCCGGACGGAAGTGATCGAACACGTGCTGGTTGCCATCGCCGACGAACCGGTGGCGATCATTGCCGTAGTTGTAGACAAACAGACTATCCTGCGCCCACCTGAAGATGTGGAGGACAGACATATATCGCCTGGCAGTGACCCGTGCTGTGCACCACGCGGTACAACAGTGGCCCAGATTGGAGCTCTGCCTGGACAAGCGATACACCAACAAAACGCTGCGACACCGCTTGGAGAAAGCCATCAGGGAGGGAATCGCCGATCTACACCAGGAGGTGGTGCTGATCCGGCAAGAGGATTCCATCACGCGCAAGGAATTGCAGGCGGCGGACTACGTGGCGTGGGCTTTCTTCCAGAAGTACGAGCGGGACAACAACTGCTTCTATCAGATCATCGCGGAGAAGGTCGTGGTTGAAGAAGTGATTGAACGTGCCCTGTGGTAAAAAATAACCAGAACAGAAGTCCTGTCAAGCAGCGGATGCTGCCCATATTGAGCAGTGCAAGCCAGGTCATCCAGACGGCTTTAAGGAGGGGATGATGTTCAAATCGGTATCCAACCAGGTTGATTTCATTGCTCAGGAGCACGAGATCCTGGCTTTCTGGGAGGAAACGCATGCCTTCCGCAAACTGGTACAGTTGCGGAAGAACGCCCCCCGTTGGTCCTTCATTGACGGCCCGATCACCGCCAACAATCCCATGGGCGTCCACCATGGCTGGGGGCGCACCTACAAGGATCTCTACCACCGCTTCTGGGCGATGAAGGGTTACCGCGCTCGTTACCAGAACGGCTTCGACTGCCAGGGCCTCTGGGTCGAGGTCGAGGTGGAGAGGGAGCAGGGTTTCCGATCCAAGCGGGACATTGAGAAATATGGCATCGCCCGCTTCGTGCGCAAGTGCAAGGAGCGGGTGCTCCGCTACGCCGCTATCCAGACCGAGCAATCGCTCCGCCTGGGATACTGGATGGACTGGAACGACCCTGATTTCCTGCGTGACCTGGCCGATCGGCTGGCGCAGAACCCGGAGGAGGTCATCACCGTTGAAGGGCCGGATGGCCCGGTGACTGACACCGTCGCGAGGATCGTGGCTCGGCTGGGCCTGCCGGAACTGGGCGGCTCCTACTTCACTTTCTCCACCGAGAACAACTACATGATTTGGACCTTTCTTAGGCGCTGCTGGGAGCGGGGGTGGCTTTACAAAGGCCGGGACGTGATGCCCTGGTGCCCCCGCTGCGCCACCGGCATCAGCCAGCATGAGATCGTCACCGAGGGATACCGGGAGATGACTCATCCTGGCGTCACCCTGCGCTTCCCGCTGCGGGAGCGGTCAGGGGAGAATCTCCTGGTCTGGACCACCACCCCCTGGACGCTGACCAGCAACGTAGCGGCGGCAGTGGGACCGGAACTGACCTACGTGAAGGTCCGCCAGGGGGACGAGGTCTTCTATCTCTCCCAGGGCACCCTCTCCATCCTGGACGGCAAATACGAGGTGCTGGAGGAGATGGAGGGGACGGCCCTGGAGGGCTGGACCTACGACGGCCCCTTCGACGAACTGGAGGCCCAGCAGGCTGCCGGCGCTCCCCGGGCTCACCGGGTGATTCTCTGGGACGAGGTGGGGGAGGCAGAGGGTACTGGCATCGTCCACATCGCACCTGGCTGCGGCGCGGAGGACTTCCTGTTGAGTAAGGAATACGACCTTCCTGCCATCGCCCCGCTGGACGAGGAGGGGATCTTCCTGGAGGGGTTCGGTCCCTTCACCGGCACCCACGTCTCGGAGAGCGCCGGGCGGGTCTTTGAGAACTTGCAGGGGAAGGGGCTTCTCTACAAGGTCGAGGACTACACCCACCGTTACCCCGTCTGCTGGCGCTGTGGCACCGATCTGGTCTTCCGGCTGGTGGACGAGTGGTTCATCTCAATGGACGAACTCCGGCACGATATGATGGACGTGACCCGGCAGATTCGCTGGATCCCGTCCTTCGGGCTGGATCGCGAGTTGGACTGGCTGCGCAACATGCACGACTGGATGA
>CAZZEX010000032.1:0-47069 GCA_964653285.1 uncultured Anaerolineales bacterium | reverse complement strand
GGGTAGGCATTTCACCATCACCAACAGACCTGCCCCAACTTATTGAGATGATACCCGAATTCGCTGTTTAGCCTTTCGTCGAGTGTGAAGAATGACGCGCTCAGGTCAGCCAACTGTTCGGCGTATCGCCTGGGCACCGTATCCTCGACGCCCCTTTTCAAGTGCTTGGCCTTGATGAGCAATTCATATATAGCCAACCAATCGGCCCAGCGGCAGGGCGCAGCTTCGTCCAAGTGACTCATGACATCGCGGAATTCGATAAGGGAGTCAACCCATCTGGCCTCCTTTGCTCGATGACCGGTCCTTTCGAAGAGAGGTGTGAAGTGACTGTCCAGTTGAGCAGAGTACGCTGAGAATGTGGCCCTTTGCTCCCTCATAGCGCCGGCTTTGTGCTGCTCCAGAAGCAGCTTTCCCAAGCATGCCTGTGCGGCGTTGTACTCTGCCACGAAACGGCCTGATGTTTGCTGAATGTACCGACTGAAACCTTCTTCCTCAATCAAACCACCCTCGTCCAATAGCAAGGCCAGAACCTCTTCCAGCCGTTCGATCAGCGGATTCTCAATCTGTCCATAAAGTGCCTCGCACCAGGGAGCCAAGGCTTCTAGAGTAGTAACCTCACTTTTGACATCTTGCCACTGTCCGACCTGATCAGTCATATTGCCAATCACAGCCTTACGTGCCAATCTGGAATAGCTGCTTAGCCAGTAGCGTACTGCTAGTTGATCTAGATAGGCCTGAGCCTCGCCGCCTGCACTCCTTCGCAGAATATCGGCGACGAAGGGCAAAAGGCCCCTCTTTCCAAATCGTTCGAGGATTGTCCTTGTCCTTTCCTCGGCCAGCCGCCGCATGTACTCGACAGTCCAACCGGCCTTGGCGACTGTCTCCTCGGAATACAAAAGGGCAACCAGGTCCCTGAGCCAGCTTTCGAAATCACAAACATCGCTGATCTTGAAGACCTGACTGTCGAAAGCCTTTGTCAACAGAGCATTGTTGAGAGAGGCTCTATCGCGAATCCCTTGGGAGCCAGCTACAGCCAGCAGGTCAGCAGGGCTTTTCACATCTATAGCGATCAAGTCTTGGTCCGTGAGATCGCTAGGGACTTGGACGTGAAATGCCCTCGTGATCGCATCCCGAGGAGCAATGTGCTTGATCTGAACCAAGCCTTCCAGTAAGGCCAGGTCGTGAAAGCCCGTGAAGAAGTGGCACGAACGCACGATGATGGTTAAAGGCGCTGCTCTCTCTCCAGCCTTCATCTCCTCGATAGCCTGGCGAGCAGCCGCATAGGATTGAGCATCAGTGACCACAATTGCCTCGTCGCCAACATCCTCTAGCCCAGCATATTGGTCGAAATAGAAGCTGACCAGAACGGGATGGTTCATCGCTTTCTACCTACTCGCTTACTCCCGCACTTTGAACTCTTTGACAATCTCTTGCATCCAACTCGTCAACCGTTCCTCCAACTCTTTCAGCGTCATAGTGTCTAGGCCACTATCCAGCAAGAAGGAACGGACAGCATCACCCAACTGCACTGTCGGCAGGCGTGGGATATGTTTCTGTCTCTCTTCCTCCTCCAACTGCCTCTCGAGTTCCTTGCGCCTCTTGGCTTGTTCGCTAGCGTAGTCTGCTGCTTTTGGCAAGATTGGCCTGAGCTGAGGAAGGAGGGTCTTCAATTCCCGATATTGGGTCGCACTCATCTGCTGGCCCCTGCTGGCCAAGTGTTGGACGCTGGCGATAGTTGTCTTTTCTTTGGCCGTGGCCTTTTCCCTAGTGTAGACCTGGATGCCCTCGGACTCCAACAATGTGCCCAACCTGGCCAGATAACCGTCCAGAGCATTATTGATACTGGCAACAAGACTGGCTTCACTTCCCTGGAGTCGTGTCAGAATCTGAGTATCTGTGCCGAGCCGATAGCCGCAAGATGGACAAATCGTTTTTCCAAACTGCTGGTAATCGCGCACGAGTTCTTCTGCTAGCGGCTGGCAACCCCCCTGTCGTACTTCACTGATCCTGGCGTCGAAGCTAGACTTGGTGGCTATGCCGTCGAAGCCGAACTCGCTGAACTCGCCCACCAATTTGTAAGCCAGCGACTTCTCGACCTTCTTGCCGTAGGCGGCTCTCGTCTTGGCAACCGTATTGTGTTCGTCCATGTACTGTTCAGCGTACTGCTCCCACAGCTTCTCGAACTGTTCTATGAACGCCTGGCGCTTCTTCGCCGAGAGCGCGTCGGAACGATAGACCTGCCAGGCATTGTCAACCCCTCGCGCTAAGACGCCAAAGCGATCCAGGTTGGTGGTCTGCTGCAACCGCCTATGCTGACGGCAGGCAGGTTGAAGCATCGCCCAATCGGCCAGGAACCGCTCGCTGGCCTCAATGGTCTGACGCACGGCCAGTGCGGCAGTGTCAGGGTCATCGGTGACTTTCACGTCAGATAGCTCTTCGCCCAAGGCGGCCAGTTGCTCGAAGCCCTGTGCTGCTGGAAAGATCCGTCTGATTTGCCCCAGGTGCTTTAGCAGGATAGCGAAGGGTGTGCTCTCAGCCTCGATGATCTTCAGGTTCTCCCTCACCCGGCTGAGTCGGTTCAGGAGCAGATTGTTGCTGTCGGCTTTGAGATCGAACCAGGTTCTCTGGTCGTCAATGGTTCGACCGAGGTTCTTTTCCAGTTCCTGATAGTGTCGCAAACCCAAAGGCTCGTCAATCGCTTGCCACACCGAGCAAATATAAGTATAAGGGACTTCTGTCTCCTGGACTGGCAAGACTCGATAGTCCTTGTCTTTACGTCTGGTAATACTCCGCACAAGCCCTTTGCTGACTGCCGGCATTCTTCCACTCTTGTCCAGAATATAGACCTTATTGAGCACCCTGGCCGCAGCAATGTACAGTTCCACCATGTAGTCGGGTAAGCCATACGGAGCTTCACCCAGATGTTTGTACAGAGTCGCAAAAGGGGTCCCGGAGGTATTGGTCAGAGTATCCAGTACAATCCTCCAGATCTCATACCCTTCAGTGCCCGGCTCGGGCTCCTTCAGTTCGACAACGTACTTGCCACCAGCGGCTCTCCTCCAACTGCATAGGCCAAGCACCTGCAGCGTGTCTCGCGCCTGACGGGCCACTTCCGACGTGTCGCTGGCAAACTTCCTTTGCTGATTGACGATGCAGTTCTCGATCAGAGCGTTAGTTGTGCTTCGTGCATTGATGCGCTCCACCCTGACTTTGGGGAACTTGTAGTAGTAACGCTCGAACATGTCTACCAGGATGGTGTTTAGATCCTGTGCTTCCTGCGGCTGGCGGTTGATGAAGAAGATGAAGTTGGAAGCCTGTCCGAACTCTTCGACGTCGCTCTGCACTCGTGCCCAGACCTCGGAGAATCTGGCTCGCACGAGTCGAGCGCGATGCTCACTGACACTTCCCCGCCCTCCAACACCCAGTTGCTTCCCGATCTCCTGAAGGGCGCGATAACGTTTGAGTTCTGATGGGTTGAGCACATCTACTTTCTTAGGTACCGCCACTACTACGTTGGCCGCCGACAAATCATGGGCTTTCAGGGTAACATCGCTGAATACAGCATCATAAATTTCCGCTTCAGCAAAATCGGGCACAACGAATACAACCTTGCTCTCAGCGCGCCTCGGTTTGAGAGAAGCGGTTTGCTTCAATTGCTCAATGTCTATCCGCTGGGACTCAACGCTGCGATCCACCTTGACTGTCGCAGTATCTGGCACATTCAAGCAGACGCGGAATCCCAAAGCCCCCAGTTCGCTTCGCAAAACCTCGTTGGCGTCTACGTTGACCATCATCTCTTGGATTTCGCTCTCCAGGTCCCAGCCAAGGTCAGCGTGGCTATAGAAGTACTTCTTGGTGGAGGCGTCAAAGTAGACGTAGCCTGTCTTGCGAAGGCTCTGCAGAGCTTCCATAACTGCGATGTCATCTTCGACATTGAGGTAGTTGGCCACTTGCTGGCTGGAAAGGTCAATATCTAGATACTGCGTCTCACCTGAGGTTAGACGGACACGACTGGCTACCATCAGCAGCGCCAAAGGCTTGAAGGCTCTTAGGGCCAAGGGGTCTAAAACCTTGCTTTGAACCGCATTGTAGGCAGCGATGACTTGAAGATAAAACTCCTTCTGCTCCATGGCGGGCAGGAAATAGTCAAAGACCTGATCAAGAGTGACCAGATTAAGCCGCTGTCCCTTGGCTAATGGTTCCTCGAGTTTTTGGCGCACCACCTCGTCAATGAACCCGAACGAGGTGCGTTCAGCCTGGCCCAGTTCACGGGAAATGCGTGGCAGGTAGTAGGCCACGGCAGGATGCAATGGGAAGAAAGCCGACAGTCTCATAGGCCGGCCGTCGTCTACCATCTTGAAAGTATCAATCAGGTCAGTGAGTTCCTCGACCTGGTCACGATGACTCTTCATTGCCTGATCGAAGGCATTCTCATCTGGCTGAAACACACCAGCCAACAGTTTACTGGAGTAGACCGGGAAGTGAGGTTCCTCGAAGCGTCCCCTCATCTTGTCATAGTCCCTCTGCTGCGACCGCTCTTGCAGGAAATCCTTCACCGATACGTGCATAGTGCCAACGAACAGACACCTGCTGGCAGGCTTGTTGCAATAGGCAGCGAAGGCTTGCAATTCGCCCAATGTCTCAGCCAAGGAATGATGCCCAAGGGACGCGTTGAGGTAGGCAGTCAATTCGTCAATCAGCACAGCGATGTGCGTGTAGCCTTTTGGCTTCAGCAGATCCAATGCTTCCTGAAAAGTGGTCTCTACGTCCAAGACATCACGACTGACTTTACGCCCAAAAGCCCGTTCACAAGCCTGGTAATAAATGCGTAGGCCATCCCGGTCATAGCTGCCCAACCTGGCGCGTAGCTGTTGCAGCGAGGTCTCAAACTGCTCGTCCAGTACCTGGACGAAGTCCGGTCCAATGGACGATGATTCCAAATGGCTTATGGCTTCGGTATACTCGTTGGAAAACGCCGCGTCTGGCAGCACCTTGGCCACCTGGTCCAGCAGGCTGCGAACCAAAAGCTCTTTGAAACGAATATCTCCTTTGTCCTCTGCGCTCACCTGGATGATCAGAAACTTCTTGTCCGACAGTTGACCGAGTAATTTCTGCACTTCGCGGAAAGCGCTGAACTTTTTCTTGGCCGTCTGCAGCCTGGTTGTGTCGCCGCCAGCGTCCAGGAGAGCCGATAAAATCATGAGGAAGTAACTCTTGCCGGTGCCATACTGAGCGCTGATCAAGTGCGAACGGCGTCGCTCGGCAGGCAGGGTGCTGGCCGTGCTGCCCCACCCATCACCCAGAATGCTGGAAAGCATCCTCTCGTATACGTCAGCCAGGTCTTGAGTCAGAATGTAGTCTTTGAAATATGGGTTTCTCAAGTCGGCGCTGAGGGCTTGCAGTTTGATGGCCGGCTCGAACGCGGCCAGGGCGGTCACATCCTTGATTAAAAGTGGCTTGTTCATACTCTACCTCTCCAACTTGGTGGCCAATAGTTCATAGAGGTTGGCCGAGACACGCCCGCGCATGGGGTCCACGCCCCAGTTCCTGGCGACAACCTCTTTGTCCGCCAGCGTCAATTCCAGACGGAAGCGCCGTTCCAAAGGCCACAATTCACCTTTTCTGAATACGTCATAGGGCAAGTAATTAGTGGAAGTCTGAACCACAACCAATAGTGGCTGATCCAGAATGGCTCGGCCCAGGGCAACAAAAAAGTTAGGTAGCACTTGAGGGCGCTTAACAGCCCACATACTTAACAATGGCTCAAAGCCATCGGCAATGGCATAAGGCACTTTCCCCTCTTCCACCAGTTTCTTCACAAACCTGACTACAGCCTCAGGCGTCAGATCAGACAGCCTGCGATATGCCAGTAGTTGGGGCAGATGGTCTCGCGCAATGTTGTAGTAGGCAACAGGCTTGTCAGCCAATCTGCGCGCCAGGAACGTCTTGCCCACACCCGCGTCTCCCGTCAGGAGAAAAGGGCGATGCCTCCCACGAATTCTGGTCAGCGTCGTGTGTATGGCTTCATATTGTTGCTGCTGAGAGGGTGTAAGCGACCATCTCGACCGGTCAGTTCTGGTCATGGATCAGCATCTCCAGAAAGTCTTCGGCCTTCATAGATGGATTCGGCCCGATTTGTTTCAGGTCGGCAACTATTTCCAGGGCGATTGCCCGTTCTTGCTCCAGTTTGGAAAGCAAGGCCATGACCTGGGGTTCCGTCAAAAAGAAGATTCGCCCCAGGCTATTTCGACCGTTGACTACTTCGTCTATTCTCATCCTCGATGTGTTCTCTGGCCACGAATCGTAGAGGATGTATGCAGCGGTTCTCCAATCTGGCCTATAGGAGTTTACTCTAAAGTTTTTCGTCTGGTCATTGAGTGGGACGATCATCTCTAGTGTCCCGAAACCCTCGCGTTGCTTGCTAAGCACGTTGAGTGACTCTAGATAGATGCTTTTGAGATCTCTCTCGGTCGGATGACCAAGATCTGCTTCCCTTTCTTGAAGGAATCGCTTCAATTCCGCAGACGAGAACTCCGGAGAGAACAAACGAGACTTGCTATATAGGAAATCATTTACGACTATTTTGACCACACGATGACCCTTGACCAGTTCCCAATACAGGATCTCATACAGGTAGCGAATCCTTACCTTACTAATGGACTTTCCCAAAGGCGTGACTAGATAAGTATCGTTTTCTTGCAATTCAATCACGCCCAAATGACGTCCCCATTCAAGAAGTCCTCTTACTTTTGGTTGACCCATCCCCTCAGCTTCAGCAATCTGCTTTTTGCTTTTGGGCTCGTCCAAGTAACGTGAAATGCGCAAGATTGTCGGTATATCCAAATAATGCTTCATGATGAAGCGACCGATCTCAGACATTCACTATTCCTCTCTAATTCTGACGCTATTGCTCTTGTAGCTTAGAGCCACACATCCTTGTCTCGTGAAATTACTTCTGACGCACTTTTGGCATCTAGTACATAGGTTGTCTGCTATTTGAAACGAGCCTGCCTGGATGCTTATTGCCCCAGCAGGACAAGTGCCAACGCACGCTCCACAGCCGATACAGTTGAGCCATTTCCTTAATTGGCGTTCAATCAATAGCTTGGACTGATGCCCGCGGCCGTTCAGGAATATTACTGTTAGGTGATTGTCGTTCAAAGTACCAGTGATCTGATACCAACCTGTACGGGTTAGTGACAGATCTATTTCGTTACCCAGCTGAAGTAACCGTACTTCTCCCAAAGGTCTAAGAAATTGAATAAGTTGATCATCAATAGGTTTTGACATCTTATAGGATAAACCGCTCTGCTCCAAACAAGGGCGACTAACTGTAGAATACTCTGTGTCCCTATGAGGCATCCGTTTCTTCCATAGACCCTCTCTAAGCCACTGATCTCGATGAGCTTCGTCATAGTTATGTGCATACTTCTGATCAAAGAATTCGGCTAATCTCTCCTGCCACTGAGTCCAAAGTTCAGGGTAGCATTCATTTGTCAGGAAATCATCGTATTCTGTGTTGTTGGGACAAGGATAGCAACCTACCCTACCAAAGCCCTTGAAATACAATGGATTCAATGGCAAGTCATGCCAGAAATTGTAAAGCCACACTTCCAAAGACGTCCAATTGATGATCGGGCGAAAAGTGATCTGCTTGACAGCCTTTGGGTTTCTAGTCGACCTGTCATACTTGCTACGCCTGTTTGATTCCCGTCGTCTGATGCCATCGAAATTAATAGCTTCATAGTCTAGCCTATTTAGGAATCTCGATAGCAGAGTCCCCTTGAAGACCGAACAGCACCAACGGAGAATCCGACTGGGAGGACCAAGCCGTTCACACATAGTTAAGAAATCGGTGTCTGGTTCCTCTCTGACCAACTTCAGACCGAAAGATTCAGCAAAGGAAGAGATATACTCATAAGTGTCAGGATATTCTATTGTTGTATTGCTAAAAAAAAGGACCGGGCATGCAACCCGAGACACCAGATAAGCAGTTACAGCACTGTCCTTTCCTCCAGAAAACGCAACAATGGGTTCAGTCCCTGGGAATTCGATCAAAGCGTTGTTGATAAACTGGATGGCCTCCTTCTCCAATTCTGTCAGAGCGCTCTTGTTGGCCTCAACGGCTCTGTGAACAAAGTCATCGTTTCCCCAACCGTAGTCTTCGGGGGAAAGCGAAAAGTCGCTCTTAAGGACCATTTCTCCAGCCACCACTTTGAATTCAAAAAGCCTTTTGCCCCGCCAGACCACCCTACCTCGATGTATATATAGCTCCTTTGGTAGTCTACCTTCCGCTGGAAGGACCCCTGAGCATCTCAGGAATCTTTCAAACAGCAGACGTTCCTCGGGAAAAACTGGTTTGAGATCTACACCACAGTACCTTCCAGTACTGCCACAGATATCACACCTCCGAGAGATCAATGGTACATCACAGTTTCGACACCAGTAGACTGCCCTTGGTACTGGGTGTTCAATTGCCCCGCTTTGTGAGTCAGAAAGTGCCGACGCAACTCGCCTACTGTTTTGGTCAGTTGTCACTTGGGTCTCCTTGGCGAATACTCCTTATACACCAAATATCTGCCTTGGGGCAGTACTTGCCATGGCTCTTATTGAGCACTTGGCTCTTACCAAGAATGAATAAACCTAGCATCCACTGCTTCGCTGACACCACGATGCTGTAAGGCAAAAAGAACTTGGCTATCATCCAGTCCTTGACCAAACAATCTGCCCAGACTTCACCCGGATATCTCCTCACCAGGAGCGTGTCCAAGTTCGAGTAGCGATACTCCATCAATATGTCATACGGGGCATCCACGTTTTGCAGCGGCAAGCAGCGCCTCTCGGGTGGGCAAGAGAAGCAAACGTCACGCCGGTTTCTCAGGGCACTGTCGGCTGTTGATGCCTGGTTAGAGAACAGCATTGCCCGTACCAATTCCGGCCCGTCCTCATCCAGGCCAGCCTGGATGATATCCACCATCACCGGCGCGGATTTCTCCGTGGCCTCTATCCAGTGCATTAGCAGCCTGACCTCCCTAAGTCTCAGGTAGTCCTCACGTATCTTGGGCAAGATCCTCTCTGCGAACAACGGATGCGCCATTAGTCCCTTGAGATACGCCAGGTTCTCCTTTTTGCTCCTCCACTCCCTGGCGAAAGGAATCTGGCCCGAGTCGAACAGGCGACGGATGGCTCGCTGCAGGCGATTAAAGGACGGCGAGAGATAGTACCACTCGTAGTCACTGTCTAAATAGTCCAGGCGCTTCAAGTCCAGTTCATAGGATCGTTGCCGAATCACATCTCTGTGCAATCTTCGCCGTACCTTGGGGGCTACGGGCAACCGCAGTGCGAGAGAAACCAACTCTACCAGTCTCAAGTCGTTCATAAGGACGTTGGTTTGAGGAGAAATCATCACGTCCTTCTCATCAACAAGCCGTACTTCTGCAACGTTCAGTTCCTCAGCCAGCGCATCAGCGCAGTCAGTGCCATACCGCTCGCCGATCTCACGGATCCCGGTGTAGGTTGCTGTGCCTCGCCGTATGCACTTTTCCACAAAGTACCGGACGTCAGGAGCACGTTTCACTGTTCTGCTTCTCCCTATGTCTGGACGGCGATTTGTCCGGGGTGCCGCATGGAACATCAACAGATCATCGCCTGTGCTCGGTAACTATAGGTAGTGGCGCAGTTTCCTCGTCCGCGCAGGGTGCTGAAGCCGTTTCAATGCTCTGCACTCAATCTGGCGGATCCGCTCGCGAGTCAGTCCGAGTTCCTCGCCAATCTCTTCCAGAGTATATACCCGACCATCGGCCAAGCCAAATCGCCTTTCGATGACCAATCTCTGGCGCTCGGTCAAGTCACTAAGAACTCTATCCAAGTCTCCCCTGAGCTGATGGGTCACGATTCTATCACTTGGCCTGTGCGACGAGGAAGCACCGAGCATGAGCATTGAGTAATCTACGTTTTCCTCCACAGCCAACTCATCTAGCGTCTTCTGCGCGAATACGCAAGGCGGGCACTCGAAATCATCGTCGCCGTTGTCGATGCCGCCCAGGCACAGATGCTCTGCGTATTGACGTGTGGGACAGGGCCGAAGTTGCACAAACCCTATACTGGAGCCAGCCCAGTCTAGCGGAAACTCTGAACAGCACAGCAAGGAATCCAACGAGCATATTCTAGGTTCCCTCTTGAGTGCCCGTTTTACTTCCTGTGGAGACATCTCACACCGTTCTGCCAATTCGCCTGTACTGGGCTCTCGGCCGAGTTCCTCTCTCAAGGTATCCTCTGTGCGATGAATCCTACGAAGGGTATCGTGCATATGCACTGGCAGGCGAATTGCCCTACATTGATCAGCGATTGCCCGCGTTATGCTTTGTCGTATCCACCACGTTGCGTAGGTGCTGAACCTGTTGCCCTGGCGGTAGTCGAACTTCTCCACTGCCCTGATCAGTCCCAGGTTACCTTCCTGGTATAGGTCAAGGATGTGCAGACCTTGATTCTGATAGCGCCAAGCGATGCTGGTGACCAGACGAAGATTGTGCAGAATCAGCGTGCATTTCGCCCACTCGGCGCATCGGCGAATTTCTCTGACTTCCTGGCTGAGCGGGCTACATTCATCAAGGGAGTAGCGGGCAGCCGTTTGCCCAGAAGGAAAGAACCCGTGGCTGAGAATGTGCTTCTGGAGAAACTGTAACGTAGATGTCGGCAAAGCCCACAGGTATGCACAGAGGTTAAAGAGACTATCTCGTTTTTCTTCGGGACACCACTCTATGAGTTGTGAGAGCACCGACCCTTTGCTCCTTCGGTTACCTTGCTGACGCATTTGGACTTCCTGAATCAGGCGACCGAACTCCTCCGAGACCTTGGAAGTAGGATAACCGTTATGGGATATTATTCTCTTGACACGTTTACCTTCCCCAGCGGCTAGGTTGAGCAACTGTCCGAAAAACGTCTCCGATGTCTGCATGACATCCCCGCTACCAGGCAGTTCCGGGTTGTCGAGAGTGAGGTTGGGACATTCCATCGCAATGCCAAGCCACATCTCTTGGTCGCGCGTCAGCACCGAGAACTGCCTGATCTCCTCTAGGTACAAGTCAACCAGGTCAAGCGGCGCGTATGTCTCTATCTCGGCGGGCCTAACAACTTCGCGCCTTTGTGCAGCGGCAATGGCTTCGATAGCCGACCGCACTGACGCAGCAGAGATTGGTGTGACCCCTATCTCGATCAGTCGCACCAGGAGAGCATCAATCGCGTCCAGATACTTGTCGCCAGCTGGATAGAGGGCTTGTACCTCCTCAAAAGTGACGTACCCTCTCTGCTTCGCCTCTTCGACGAGTCTTTGTTCACGTATGGCGATTGGCACCCGCGTCAGATCTGAGAGGCGCGAGTCAGGGGAAAGATCCATCACGTGCCCTACTTGCTAACCCTGTGTCGAACAGAAAGCCTGCCCCGGACTTGACGGTGGGCGGGCCCTGTGCTACGATGTTCGCCATGATGGCGATTCCCACCGCCTTAGTCACCGCCTCGGGCTTCACACAAGCTGCGAGCTTTCTTATAAGGCCATTCTAGCACAGCGGGCCAAGCAACGCAAATCAGCTTGTTGTCCCGCCAGGGGCAGCCAGACCTCGCACAGGTGCCCTCCGCACCTGACAGCTGTCCTAGCAACCCGATATCCCAAATTTCCCAACGTTGACACCGCCCGAAAAGCATGGTACAGTATTAGCACATTTGTTCTATAACAAGCGCATCCAAGACTATTGCCCTCCACTCCTTCAGGGCCCCTTCCGTGGGCAGGCCGCAAGGCCAAGGGCCGGATTGGCGCACCGCGTCTTTCTTTTTCAGCGGTGTCTCCACACCCTTTCTAAGCCGATCCTCCCTCTTCCACACGTTGTATGCCCAACATAAGTGGAGGAGGCAGGGATGCGCGTCATCGCTCTCCCTGGTGAGAAGGGGGGAATCGGCAAGACCACGACGACCGTCAACCTGGGCGCTGCCCTGGTGGAGATGGGCCGTCGTGTGTTGCTGCTGGACACCGACCCACAGGTGTCCTGTTCACGCTCTGTGGGCGTCGTCGTCTCTGATCCCGCCCGTTCCCTCTACGCAGCCCTCTCGGGTCAGGCCTCTCTCACCGAACTGATCGTTAAATCCCCCACGTGCGATCTCTTCGTCGTGCTGGCCCATCGCCGGCTGGCCACCATCGGCGTGGAGATCACCGTTCACCCCGACACGCGCCTGCGCAAGGCGCTCTCGGCCCTGCCGCAGGACGCCTACGACTACATCCTCGTAGACTGCCCGCCCCGGCTGGACCCTTCGGCTTCGCTCAGGGCAGGCCTGCTGCCCATCAACGCTATCACCGCAGCCGGGGAAGTGCTCATCCCTCTGACCCTGGAAGTCCTCCCCACCCACACATTGCCCACGCTGATGCGCACGATCAACGAGGTGCGCACCTTCGGCGACAACCCCGACCTGCGGATGTTGGGGATCGTGCCGTGTAGACGTGCGCGCGGGCGCACCCGTCTCGAACGGGAGATCCGCCGCCTGTTGCCCCAACTGGTCAGCCTGCCGATCTACGGCGGCATCCGCAAGGCCGAGGTGATCCGCCAGGCTCCCGGACGGAAGCTGCCCGTTATCCTGCACGCTCCCCGCCATCCGGCGGCGGAGGACTACCGCCGGCTGGCCCGCGAGGTGGACTGGGGCCTGGAGTCGGCCCGCGCCTGGGAACAGCGGCGGGACCGGCAGTCCGACCCTCCGGCTCCGGTGGGCAGTTCGAAAGCTCAACCGGGCTCTCCGGGGTTTGATTTGACCGAAGGCGCGCCGGAGTCCGGAGTCGTTTCCTCTGTACTTACCTGTGCGGTGTCCACGGTTGAGATAGGAGCGACGTCAGCATGAACTCTTCTGCTCCCATTCTCGCGCTGGACGATTTCACCGATCTCCTGGCCGGCCACCAGGAGGGCGCACAGGTGGTCATGGTGCCTCTCTCAGCCATCTCCGCTTCTGGCCCGGTTCAGACGCGGCGCCCCTTCGACCCTGACACCGACGAGGACGACCGCAACCTGGTGGAGAGCGTGCGCACCCACGGCATCCTCCAGCCGGTGCTGTTGGGGCCGGATGGCGACGAGACGGTACGGCAGTACCGCGTCATCGCCGGCCACCGCCGCGTCGCCGCCTGCCAGTATGCCGGGCTGGAGCGCGTGCCAGCCATCGTGCGCTCGTTCGAGGAGATCCAGGCGGCCGAGATCGGCATCATCGAGAACCTGCAGCGTGCTGACCTGAACCCGCTGGAGCAGGCCCAGCAGTACCAGGCCTTCATGCGGCTTTCGGGGCTGGGGCTGGCGGGTGATTCTCGAAGATCGCCTGACGCCCAACCAGGCGCGGGCGTGCGCGAAGGCCCCGGAGGAGAAGCTCG
Source organism: uncultured Anaerolineales bacterium (assembly GCA_964653285.1). Taxonomy (GTDB): domain Bacteria; phylum Chloroflexota; class Anaerolineae; order B4-G1; family B4-G1; genus CAZZEX01. Next base: position 33,673 of record CAZZEX010000032.1, on the reverse strand, counting down.
ACCAGGTTGTCGAGGCTGCCACTGCCCAGCAGCTCTCCGCCGCCGGCATTGGGCGGCTGGTGGCGCTGGCGACGGAAGCCCCAGACGTGCCCGTGTCCATACTGGCGCAGGACGTGGCATCCGCCCGCCCGCTCGCGTTGCGGAATCCCCTACCAGTGTACCATTGACACCTGCGCCTGTCTCGGTTATACTGGAAGCCGGGAGGTGGGGCGATGAAATGGACAGCGAGATGCACTCTGGTTTCTTTGCTGGTCATGGTCTGCGCGCTGGGCCTGGCGTTCCTTCTGGCCTCGGTCCGGCCTGTCGTCGCGGAGCCGGTTGTCGTCACGCCTCTGCCACCGGTCGAGGATACGGACGGGCGGGCGGGGATCTGCTATGCCAACTACTACGGGCCTGGCAATTTTCCCTTCCTGCCGCTGGCTTACGATGCTGGTGTGCGCCACGATCGCGTTGACTTTCGCTGGGACACCATAACGGATCGTGGCTATGAAGAGGGTTACGATCCTTTGGTGGATGCTGAGTTAGCCGCCGGGATCGACCTCATCGGTGTCCTGATAGCTACTCCCGCAGACTTTCGCAAGCCCGGCTGTGATCCTACGGTTGGGGTGGGAGCAGAGGCCAAGGTGTTACCTGACGAACGACTACCCGGGTGGTACATGTCGGAAACTGGCGGTGTGAGTTCGTTCGCTCTCACCGCCTCGGATCCCGGCGCCTGCCCTCCTGCCGGTCTGTACAACCCCTGGACTACTGGCAATTTCAACGGCAACCGCTGGGCTGAGTTTGTCTATAACACCGTGTTGCGCTACCGGGGCCGGGTGAAGCACTGGGAAATGTGGAACGAGGCGGAGTGGCGGTGGTTCTGGCTGGGCAGCGACGCCGAATACGCCCAGTTGCTAAAGGTTGGCTATCAGGCTGCCAAGACTGCTGATCCTGATACGACCGTCCTCTTCGCTGGCCTGCACTACTGGGTCGCCCCCACTTTCTTTGAGCGCGTGCTGGACATCCTCAACGACGACCCGGCCGCGTCGGATAACAACTACTTCTTCGACGTCATGTCGGTGCATTTCTACGGCCGCTCCTCCAACGCCTATGATATGGTAAACTACGTCCGCAGCCGGATGAACCTGTACGTGCCCGACCATCCCATCTGGCTCACCGAGACCGGCGTGTCTGTCTACGACGGTGCTTACCCAGGTGTACGCACCGAGTACAGTGCGACCGAGGCGGAGGCAGCCGCCTACCTGATTCAGTCCTACGCCAACGCCATCGCCGCAGAAGTCAAGCGCTATCACTGGTTCCGCGCCCACGATGGCGACATGGGTGAGCACTTCGGATTGGCCCACGACGAGAACTATCTGCGCCCTGCCTACGTCGCCTACCAGGTCGCCACCACCTACCTTATTTCCCCCACTTTCACCACCCGCGTACCCACGGGCTCTCATCTGCGCGTCACGCTGTGGGGCACGCCGCGCGGCAAGGTCAGTGTGCTGTGGAATGAGAGCCCCACCACCGGCGTCTACACGCTGCCGGCGGCATCGGTGGCGATCAACACCGCCACTCTTGTGGACCGCTGGGGGATCACCGAAACCGTTACGGCAGCCGGTGAGGTCTATACCTTCACCTTGCCGGGAGCCACCGCCAGCCGGGCCTCCGATCCCAGTGACTACATCATCGGCGGCGACCCGTCCATTGTGATCGAGACAGAGACGCCCAACGAGCCTCCTACCTCCACCATCCACTCATTGCCCACGGTGATCTATTCCCCCACCTTCACGATCACCTGGGAGGGACAGGACAATCAGTCGGGCGTCTGGCTTTACGGCGTCCAGGTGCGTGATGGCTACGGGGAGTGGGGCGACTGGCTCTCGACCCCCGCCGCCTCCGGCCAGTTTACCGGTCAGCACGACCACACCTATTACTTCCGCTCACGGGCCACCGACCACGTCGGCAACCGCGAGGCCTGGCCTGAGGGACCCGAGGCCTACACCACGCTTGATCTAGCCAGCACGCTCCATCTCAACATCGGGGCCTTCTTCGCCGACGAGGACCGCAACGGTATCTGGGATAAGCCCATTACTGGAACCAACGAGATTACCTTGACCGAGGAGGTCACCCTGACCCAGGTAGCATTGCGTTTTGTTGATGCGTCCGGTCACGACGTGGTCAGTCCCGCCGTGAGCAACGCGTGGGAGTTCACCACGACCATCTATGCCGGGCAGACCTACCAACTGCGGGCTGTCACCGCTGACCACGGGCATATTCTATCTCTCACCTGGCCTCGGGGTGGGAAGATGTACACGCGCACGTATGAGGTGCTGGGTCTGTGGCCGATGACGCGCACCTACCTGCCGCTTATCATGCGTCGTGGGTGATGGGTGTATTTCAATCTGGGGGCGAGTTTGGGACGGGCCGCACCGGCCTCAAGCGCCAGTGCTGGGTGAACGCGCCAGCACCGCCTTTTGCGGCAGTGCGGCCCATTGCGATACCTGTAGCCCCAAAACTGAAATGCACCTGGGTGATGCAGGACTTGACGCATGCTGCGGAGGCGGGTAAAATCGGCCTGGAGGTGGTGTAAGTGGGCAGGCGCAAGGTCAAGTACCAGTGGGATGCCGAATCCATTCACGCGCTGCGAAGGTACATGGGGCTAACTCAGCAGCAGATGGCCGAGGAACTGGGCACGCGTCAGCAGACCATCAGCGAGTGGGAGACTGGGATGTACTGTCCCCGTGGTGGGATGAATCGGCTGCTCACGCTCGTCGCCGAGGGAGAAGGTTTCGAGTACCGACTCACGGCGGCCGAGTCGCCGCCTAAAGAGGGAGAGGAAGGGAAGTCCGAACCTTAAAACTTGCTCCTGCATCTTGACAACTCACACGTTTCCGTGTATAATAGGTGGGTAATCGGGGGAGCACTGGCTCCCCTAATTCTCGGACTGGTCTACACGTTGGCGTGTGAAAGGAGTAGGAGCATGGGTACCTACGGTTTGGAGGGCGTGATTCGGGCCTGGGAACGAGGGCAGTTGACGACCGAGCAGGCTATTGGTCAGATCCTGTTGCTGCTGCAAGAACTCGAGGAGCGGATCCATGGCTTGGAGCACCGCATGGAGCGGTACATGGAGCGCATGCGTCGCCTGGGGTGACAAAAGAGCCCCGGCCTCAGCCGGGGCTCCCAGGGGCCTACTTCTCGCTCGTCTGTTATGCTGGCGCGCTCCCTGTCCGGCCCGCCGGTGCATGGATGGCTCGGGTCTGTGCTCGTGCGCGTAGCCGTGCTACCACGAACATGACTGCTCCCACCACCGACGCGATAGACAAGAGAGACCCTAGTGCTGCTGCGCCAATCAGCATTGCTCGCCGTAACCGTTTTGTCAGCGCAATCTGGCGCTTGGCGTTGTCCATCAATTCCTTGCCCAGGCTGCGCACGAAGGCTGCCGAAGGTCGTACCGGCTGCATGCTCTGCTGTAACTGGTCGGCCAGTTGGAACAGCGGAGCCAGCCGGCCGCGCTCCTCGTCTGTCATGTTGATCTGCCGTAGGGCCTCCTGTCGGCCAATCAGTCCCTCGGCGTGAGTTGTCAGCACTTCGACCACGCGTTTCTCATTCATCGCTCGTCCTCTCCGTGATCTCCTCCCGCCCGTTCCATTCGTGGGTCAATTCCTTGCGCAATACCACCAACGTCCGGTGGTAAAGTGACTTGATCGCCCCCTCTGTCCGTTCCATCACCTCTGCGATCTCGGCGTTGCTCATCTGCTCAGCGAACTTGAGGATGAGCAGTTGCTGTCGCTCCGGCGGCAACCGCCGGACCGCCTGGAGTAGCAGGTCATGTTCCGCGCGCTCCTCAGCCAGAGCGGCAGGTTCATCTCGCTTTAGTGCTCTCGTCACCAATTCGTCCAGTGAGATGATGTGCCGCCGGCTGCGGTCCCGGTGCCAGTTTGCCACCAGGTTATGTGCGATACGGTAGAGCCACGCCGAGAAGGGCGCTCCCCGATCCACATAGCGCGAGATGTGCTTTAGCGCCCGGTAGAACGTGCGCGCTGTCAGGTCTTCCGCGTCGTGGTGGTTGCCCGTGCGGTAATAGATGTAATTGTAGATGCTATCGACGTACCGCTCGTATAGAAGGCCGAATGCCTCTGGGTCTTCCTTTGCACGGGCGATGAGCGCCGCATCGTTCTCTTCCTGCATATCGCCATCCCTGTCAAAGGGAGGGCGACGAGGCCTCATCTATGAGAACACCGCTGTGCGCTTTCGGTTGCGCCCTCCTGTGGTGACACAGGCTCAGTATAACAGAGGAATGGCGGCTGGTCAACCTGAGTTAGCCGTTAGCAGTAAGCCATTAGCCGTTAGCAGCGAGCAAGAGGCTATCGGCTGGTCTGGCTCATTGCTTCCTGCTTCCCCCTTCCCCCTTCCCGCTTCCTGCTAACTGCTAACTGCTTCTGCACCCCTTGTCATTCTGGCCCTTTCATGTTACACTTTTCGACGTAATGCGTAAGGCATGAGTGAGATTACGCATCACGTTTCACGCAACACGCATCACGTGCTCAGTATAGACTTATCATTAAGGGGTGCCTATGCACAAGCGTACACTGGCCGTAGGAATGACGCTGGTGATGATTCTGCTCTCCGTGAGCCCGCCGGGCTGGGCAGCGCCACAGCCTCAGGCACGGTCGGTCGTCACGTACCCGACCAGCGGCATGACCGTGAGTGGGGTGGTGGAGGTCACAGGCGTTGCTACCCATCCCAATGTAGGCTCCTATCAGTTGCGCTACGCCGCCGGGCCCGAGCCGACCGGTGATTCGCAGTGGGTAGACTTTGCCATCGTCGAAGGAATGCAGGTGGAGGATAATGTGTTGGGCACATGGGATACCACTGCTATCCCCGATGGCCAGTACACGTTGGCTCTTGCAGTCTGGGGGGTTGATGATCCTGCCAGTCCTTACGTTTTCTTCGTCACGCACCTGACGGTGAACAACGCCCAGCCCGTCGCGACGCCGACGCCCGAGGAGTCACCCACGCCGGAGCCGATGCCCACCGCCGTAGTCGGGCCGACGCCTACGCCAGTCCCTGTCGAACAGCCTGCTACTCCGACGCCACGTCCCTCTCCCACGCCCTCGGGTGAAGTGGCCGAGGAAACCGTCACGCCCTCGACCGAGGAGGAAGGGGGCGGGGCATTTCTTAATGTTGAAGCACTGCGCACTGCCTTTTGCACCGGAGGGCTAATCGTTGTATTATTGTTCTCGATGTGTGTCCTTTACCTGTTGGTGAAGGCCGGCGTGCGTTGGTTCTTGCGCTGGCGCGCGAGTTCGCCACGAAGGTGAGGCACTGCCGGGGCACTGAATACGCGAACAGAGCACAGAGTATGACCGTGGCATTCTGCCTCATCGTCGGGTTGGGTAACCCAGGTACACGATACGCTGCAAGCCGGCACAACGTCGGGTTTTGCTGCCTCGAGCGACTGGCCGTAGCCCACAATCTGGCCTTTGACAAGCGCCAGAAGCGAGCCCGCGTCGCCCTGGGTACCGTCCGCGGGCAGCGAGTCATCCTGGCTCAGCCGCAGACGTTTATGAATGAGAGCGGTCGCGCGGTCGTGTCGTTGGCCCACTTCTACCGGGTGCCACTGGAGCGGTTGCTGGTGGTCTACGATGATCTCGATCTGCCCCTGGGCACGGTGCGCCTGCGGCCGGAGGGAGGCAGTGGGGGCCACAAAGGGATACAGTCCATCATCAAGCACCTGGGCAGCCAGAACTTCTCCCGCCTGCGCATCGGCATTGGCCGGCCGCCGGGGCAGATGGATCCGGCCGCCTACGTGTTGCAGGATTTCTCGGCGGAAGAGGGGCTGCTGGTGGAGGAAACGCTGGAGCGGGCCGTGGCTGCTATTGAGACTTGGCTGATGGAGGGAATTGAGGCGGCGATGGAGCGATATAATAGGGGCGTGGTAGAGGGAAGGAGTACCACTGATGGGAGAAATACACGATAGGAATGCGGGATAGCCTCGAATCGTGTATTTCCCCTATCCGAGGTACTCTTCCCCCGAAACCGCTGGGGCCGCCGGTGGCCGCGAGGGCCAGTGCGGATAGGGGAAGTATAAGAGCATGAATGTCTCAGGGCTTCTGACGTCATTTGAGTCGCTGGAGCCCTACCGGGCTCTACGGGAGGACCTGGAGAGCGGTGAGATGTCGCCCCCGCTGGGCTTGCCGCGCGCTGCCCGGCCGGCTCTCATAGCCGCGCTTGCCCGTGACCTGAAGCGCCTGGTGCTGGTCATCGCTGGCTCGGTGGAACGCGCCAAGTCGCTGGCTCACTCCTTGCGCGATTGGTCCCCTGCCCCGGAGTGCATTCTGCGCTTCCCCGAACCACTGGCGCTCTTCTATGAGTGCGCTCCCTGGACCGACGAGGTCATTGCCGGCCGCCTGCGCGTTCTCTCCGCCCTTTATCATCCCTCCCCCCCCCTGGAGGGGGGGAAGGGGGAGATAATCGTCGTCGCCTCGGCCCGCTCGCTGATGCAGCGCACGTTGCCATTGCGCCAGTTCCGCATCTGTATTCGTGAGTTCCGCGTGGGTCAGACGCTCGACTTGGAGCGGACCTTAGGCCACTGGGCGGGGCTGGGTTACGAGCCGGTCAGCGTCGTCGAGGCCCCTGGTCAGTTCAGCCACCGGGGAGGCATCCTCGATATCTTCCCGCCGGCTGATCCCCTACCTGTGCGCATTGAACTCTTCGGCAGCCAGATCGAGTCGCTCCGTCGCTTTGACCCCGCCACCCAGCGCTCGCAGGAGCGGGTGGGGAGTGTCACCATCGCCCCGGCCCGCGAAGCGCTCCCCCGCCACGGGTCTCGCGTCGCCAGCCACGTCGCCGCACAGTTGGCCCGCGACCAGCCGGCCGATGTGCGCGCCGAACTGGAGGCCCATCATCAGGGCCTGGCGGCCGCTGCGCCGTTCCCTGGTCTCGAGTTCTATCTGCCTTACTTCTACACTGATTCCGCCACGCTGCTGGACTACCTTCCACCCGAGGCATTGTTGGTCGTGGATGCCCCGCAGGAACTGGCGGATGCCTGGGCTGGCTTGGAGGAGGAGGCTGTGGAGCTGCGGGTTGCCGCCGAGGAAGCCGAGACGCTCCCACCTGATTACCCGCTTCCCTACGTCACCTGGGACGAGTGGGCAGAACGGCTGACCGACCGGCCTGTCCTTACGCTGGGCCACGGAGAGGAGGGGACGACCTCTCGCCTGGCCGATTGCGTCATCCCCGGCCCTCATTTTGGCGGCCAACTCAAATCCGTGCTGCAGCACATCCACACCGCGCTCTCCTCCTCCCCCACCCCCCCCAGCCCCCCTTACAGGGGGGGAGGAGGGGGCGGGGGGGGGGGTGGGCAGGTGGTCGTCGTCAGCCAGCAGGCGCGCCGTCTGGCCGAACTGTGGGGCGCGGAGCACGATTACTTCCTGCCGATTGACGAATTGCGCCAGCCGCCACGAGCCCCCCTTACCTTTGTCCAAGGCTCTCTCTCCGAAGGCTGGATCCTCCGTTTCCTTCCTTCTTCACCTACTCCCTACTCATCTACTCATCTACTCACCGATTCCGAAATCTTCGGCTGGCGTCGCCCGGAGCCCCGACGTCCCGCCTATCGCCGCAAAGTCGCTCCTGAGTCCTATTTCTCCGACCTCACTCCTGGTGATTTCGTCGTTCATGTTGAGTACGGCATTGGTGTCTTTCGCGGCCTGGTCATGCGGGCTATGGAGGGGGTCGAGCGTGAGTACCTGCTGGTGGAGTACGGAGGCAGTGACCGCCTCTACGTCCCTGTCCACCAGGCAGACCGGCTCAGCCGTTATATTGGAGCCAGCGACCGCCCGCCGCGTCTCAATCGGCTGGGCACGGCCGGGTGGCGGGCCGTCAAGGCGCAGGCCAAGCGGGCGGCCGAGGACGTCGCTCGCGGATTTCTGGAACTCTACGCCACCCGCGAACTGGCTGCCGGTCACGCCTTCAGCCCCGACACGCCCTGGCAGGCGGAACTGGAGGCTGGTTTCCCCTACTTCGAGACCGAGGACCAACTGCGTGCCATTGCCGCCGTCAAGGCCGACATGGAAAAGCCCAAGCCGATGGACCGGCTCATCTGCGGCGATGTGGGCTATGGCAAGACCGAGGTGGCGCTGCGGGCGGCCTTCAAAGCCGTTATGGACGGCAAGCAGGTCGCTGTTCTGGTGCCGACCACCGTTCTGGCTCAGCAGCACTACGCTACCTTCTGCCAGCGGCTGGCCCCTTTCCCGGTCGAGGTGGAGATGCTCTCCCGCTTTCGCTCCCGCGCCGAGCAGAGGAAGATCCTGGAAGAGTTGCTCACTGGTCAGGTGGACATCGTCATCGGCACCCACCGGTTGCTGCAGAAGGACGTCGTCCTCGCCGATCTGGGCCTGCTGGTCATTGACGAGGAGCAGCGTTTCGGCGTCACGCACAAGGAGCGACTCAAGCGTATGCGCACCGAGGTGGACGTGCTGACAATGACCGCCACTCCTATTCCACGCACTCTCTATATGTCGCTCACCGGTGTGCGCGACATCAGCACCATTGAGACCCCGCCCGAGGAGCGGCTGCCGGTCACCATCTACGTGGGTGGGTACGACGCCCAACTGGTGCGGCGGGCGATCCTGCGCGAACTGGAGCGGGGTGGGCAGGTCTTTTACGTCCACAACCGCGTGCAGACGATTGAGACGGTGCGCCGCCGGCTGGAGAGAATGGTGCCGGAGGCGACCTTCGCCGTGGCCCATGGCCAGATGCGGGAGGCTAACCTGGAGCGGGTGATGCTGCGCTTCGTCGCCGGGGAGATTGACGTGCTAGTGTGCACCAGTATTATCGAGAGCGGTCTCGACATCCCCAATGCCAACACGCTTATCGTCGAGCGGGCCGATCGCTTCGGGCTGGCGCAACTCTACCAGTTGCGGGGGCGCGTGGGCCGGGGCGCGCAGCGGGCCTACGCCTATTTTTTCCACAATCGGTTGCCCCGCCTGACGCCCGAGGCGCGCCAGCGGCTAGAGACCATCCGCGAGGCGGCCGATCTGGGTGCCGGGTATACCATCGCCATGCGGGACCTGGAGATTCGAGGCGCGGGTGATATTCTGGGCACCCGCCAATCGGGCCACATTGCCGCCGTCGGCTTCGATCTCTATACCCGGCTGCTGGCGCGGGCGGTGCAGGAATTGAGGGCGCAGCGCGAGGGTCAGCCCCCGCCGCCTGAACCGCTGGGGGGCATCAGGATTGATCTGCCCATACCGGTGCGGTTGCCTGAGAACTACGTCCCCGACGTGCGGTTGCGCCTGCAGATATACCGCCGCCTGGCGGAACTGGGTTCGATGGCGCAGATTGACGGGATGGAGCGGGAGTTGGCAGACCGCTTCGGGCCACTGCCTCTGGCCGTGCGCAACTTGATATATCAGTTGCGGTTGAAGGCGCTGGCGCGCGATACTGGGGTGGGGACCATCGTCGTCGAGAATGGCCGCCTGGTGTTGCGGTCGGGTGGGGGGGATTATCCCAAGCGCGAGAGGCTGCAGCGCGTCCTGGGCGAGCGCGCGGTCGTGGGTCGCCACGACATCTGGCTGCCGCAGGAGCGCGGCTGGCGGGAGGAGCTGGTGGCCGTGCTGAAGGAGATGGCGCGCGCGACGGGCGGTTGACGGATGGGGCAGGCGTTTGGACCACGAAGGGCACGAAAGTTCGCGAAGAGCGCGAAAGCCTTTCGGATGGCCTCACCGTTCTCTACCTCGGAGAAGGCCGCCTGTGCGGCCGGGGCGAGTTGCGGGAGGTCATACAGGTACCAGAGCAGGCTGTGGGTGTCTGTGACGTAGAGTTGAGGGTCAGGCATTGTGCAGAGCCTCGTCTATCGAGAGTGCCAGGTGTTTGACTCTTTGGGCCGATTCGCGACGGATTGCGGCGACAGTGTCGGAGACCCAGTCTTCTTCCTTGTCGGCAGCGGTCAGATGGCCTTTCCAGACGCCGCGCAAGTGGACAATGTTCCGGGTTTCCTTTTGAATGTTGCCAGGACGGCGCTCGATGCGGAGCCTGATCCGCTCGTTCTCCCGCAAGTGGAGGTCTGTGAGAGGCTTGATAATACCATCTTGATAGATTGCTTCCACAGTTAGTAGATCCATCGCCTTTTTCACCTCGTTGTTAATTATAGCATAGCCCTGCTGGTGGTCAACTGCGGGAGGAGCTGGTGGCCGTGCTGAAGGAGATGGCGCGCGCGACGGGCGGTTGACGGATGGGGCGGGAGAGGGTATACTGAGAGGCAGGAGGTGTATTGTAGCCCGTTAGATGCCATTGTGAGTTGATAGGAGTAAGGTCGGTGATGACTTTGTTTCTTTATGTTGTAGCTGCTTCACATGACCCTGACAATGTGCAATGTGTAGTACCCTACCGGGTAAATGATGATGTGATATTCTTTGGGCCGTGCAAGAAGCCGCTGCGCAAGTGGCTTCGCGACCGCTATCTCAAAACGTCAAATGACTCGTACCCAGATGCGGATATATTCGTTGTTGGAGTGAATGGCAGTAATAGGAAGAGAATCCGGAAGATAGTCTGGGCCGGTAGCGTTACTCGCGTAATGACTTTTGAAGTCGCTTACAATGCACTAAAAGGCCCTGAGTTTCAAGAAATGCGGTCTCATGATTGCTCTCCCCTCCATGTGAAACCGTTGTATGACAATGCAGGTAAGTTTTTGGGATATGAGCACATCTCCCACGAGCACGAGAGAGATGATAGATGGGTCTTGGATCTTACAAATCGTCGTAACAACCCTCACGTGAGAGACCAGGGCAAGCAGTTGTTGCTCAAACCCGAGGCGGATCGGTATCAAGCATTTCCCCATGATTGCTGCTTTCTATGCGACAATATCTTCTTTGCTCAAGGTGCTGGTATTCCTATCACCGACGAAATACTCAAGGTGCTGAAAAGTATCCAACCTGACAAGACACCGGCACCGGATAGATACGCAATCTTTGGATACCGTGTTGACGAAAGTGCAGAGGGGCTTACTGGTCGGTATTTGACTACATCTGGAAAACTTGCGGAGGGCTTGATAACCCTAATCAGGGGAAGTAGCACGGTGTTGCAAGGTACAACGAAACGCCAATTGAGGCCTTGCAAGTGTCGGTGAAGCAGGGGATACGCTCGAAGAGGCATTGGCGGATATCTGGGAGGCTGCTGACGGGGGGTGGAACGGTGGCAGACGTGTTGACTTACTTGGAGATCCTAGTACGTGAGACGCACAAACCCGAGGCCGAGGTGCTGACTTTGGCCTTCCAGACCGGTCTGCGGCAGTTGTGGCGAGAGCGCACCTTGGGCCGCTACCTGCGTGGGGAGATCGACCGCGATGAGGCTGTCGAAGCCGTGGGCATTGATTGGGTGGAATTGGCCGAACGCCAGCACGAGGCGATGATGGAGGACTTGGCGTGGGCATTGGGGAAGTGAGCATCGCCGTGGCAGACGCCATTTCCTCATCCACCTGACCGAAATCAGCTGTCTCCCGCTAGCTTGGAGTAATGAAGATGGATGAGAAAGTTCAAATCCCTGAGCCCTATCAGGAAAATGTCCGCCGAGCCGTAGGGATACTCAAAGGGGCCGGATGTACCGACATCTTTCTTTTTGGTTCGCTCGCTGCTGGAGAGAGCGGAGATCAATCGGACATTGACTTGGCCATCCGGGGTTGTCCCAAAGGAGAATTCTTTCACGTGTTGGGTAGGCTTCTGCTTGAACTGGACTATCCGGTGGATTTGGTCAATCTGGACAGGCAGGATGCCTTCGCACGTTATCTAGAGAGGGAAGGGGGGCTACTCCAAATTGGCTGAGAGTGTCGTTTCTCAGGTAGAGTTCGAGATTGGACAAATCGAACATCTCTTCGAGTCATACGCTGACCTTTTGGAAAAGACGCAGAAGAAGGCGCCTGACCTGGTAGAAACCACTGCCGTGGCCTCTGTGCTGCATTCGTTCTACAATGGACTGGAGAACATTTTCCTGTCCATTGCTAAAGGGATCGATCAGGATGTTCCCGCGGGTGCTCAATGGCATCGCGTTTTGCTCACCTGGATGACAGAGACGACATCGAACAGAGGGCCAGTTCTGACAGTTGATACGGCTCATCGGTTAGCCAACTACCTGGCCTTCAGGCATTTCTATCGGCACTCATACACGTTTCTTCTGGAGTGGGACGAGTTGGAAAAACTGGTGATGTCATTGGCAGAGGTTTGGGAACAAACAAGGGATGAACTGCAACGATTTCTGGACAGATTGAACAAGTCACCGGAGGGCAAATGACATGAACCTTTTACGTGATCTTTCCCTCATTCTCCTCGCTGGCGAGGCGTTCGTCATGGCCCTGGTGCCTCTGGCACTGCTGGGTGGGGGGGTTTACGGCCTGTGGCAACTCCAGCGGCACGAAAATCTGCCCAGTTGGCTCAAGGTGGCTCAAGCATACCTGGCCCTGGGCCGGGCCTACGTCGAACTGGCGATGCGGGCCGTGGTCAGGCCGATCTTGCTGGTCTGTTCCGTTCCGGCGACAGTCCAGGGGTGGCTTGGTGCAATCGCGAAGTTTACAAAGGGGAGGCGATAGATGAACTTGAGAACACGGGTCATGATCATCGGCGGCGTCGTGGGGGCGCTGCTGGGCGTGAGCGCTGCTTACCTGTACCTGCGTTCCGTCCCTGCGGATGTGGACGAGGAGGGCCGAGAGCGGCTGCCCTCCATCCAGCCGGGCAAGGCCCTTGCGGTTAGCCTGGGCGTGCTGACCGTGCTCAAGCAGATCACCGGCCTGGGGCAGCCTCAGGAGAGAGGCCGGGGCCGTGGGCGAAAGAGGTGAGGCAGGCGTCCGCGCTCGTGAGGAGAGCAACATCGCCTGCTACCGGGCCGACGTGGAGGCGGGCAAGTGCCAGGAAATCAAGCCCTTCACCTTCATCTACCTGCGCGATGCCCCCGGTGACAAGCATCTGCTTCATCACTACTGCGACGAGGAGGAATTGCACGCCCTCCTGTTCGGTTTCGCCATTGATGACCTGCGTCTCGTGCGCGAGGAGTACGTCGGCGAGGACGGCATCATTCACGTCAGCGCTCACTATCACTTCCAGGCCCGGCGGCTTTAGGTATCCTGCGTCAGCCTGTAAATTGGGTATATGCTGAGCGCACTTGGGTTTGGTGAATTTGGAGTGTGGGCTTTAGCCGGAATTTAGGCGTCAAATCCGGCTAAAGCCTCCATTCCGAAATCACTGATTTGATTTGCGTTCAGTATATCATACGGGTGAAGCGCACCGCCGTGGACAGACGATGCTGGAAGATAGCGCCGTCTCTTCAGGCCGGTGTACAGTAAGGAGGAAGACAATGGCATTCAAATTCCCGTCCGACGAATGGATCAAGGAACTCAGCCGTCAACTCAACGGTAGCGAGATCTACGAGAAGTCGGCTAAAGATTGGGAGGGCGACTTCGACTTTATCGTCGAGCCCGACGATGCTTTTCAGGGCGAGCCGGCCCATCTGTACCTTGACCTCTACCACGGCCAGAGTCCCAGCGCGAAGCAACTGAGCAGCCCTGACGAGAAGCAGGCCGCCTACGTCCTCTCGGCCCCTTTCAGCGCCTGGCGCAAGGTCATTGAGGGCAAACTTGACCCCATCCAGGGCATGATGACGCGCAAATTGAAGTTGGAGGGCAACATGATGAAAATCATGCGCTACCCCAAGGCGGCCAAGGAGATCGTCTCCTGCTGCGCGCTGGTGCCCACTGACTTCGGCGACTAAAATCGGTACATTGGTAAACTGGGAAACTGGTACTTGGTCTCTGTTACCAATGTACCAATCTACCAACCTGCCAACACCGTGAGGAGGCAACGATATGTGGTATTTCGTCTCACCCCAGATCGTCTTCGGTGATGGGGCGCTGGACGCCCTCGATGAGTTGGAGGGTCGGCGTGCCCTCATCGTCACCGACGGTACGCTGGTCAGACTGGGCCTGGTAGACAAAGTGAAGGCCCACCTGGATACGGCCGGCATTGAGGTGCACGTCTTTGACGCAGTGGAGCCCGATCCCAGTGTGCAGACGGTGCGCAAAGGGGTGCAGGTGGCCCAGGAGTACGAGCCCGACTGGATCATCGGCCTGGGCGGTGGTTCGCCGATGGACGCTGCCAAGGCTATCTGGGTGCTCTACGAGCGGCCCGATCTTCAAGCGGCTGAGATCAACCCGTTCATCCACCTGGGCCTGCGCCAGAAGGCGCGCCTGATCACCATCCCCACCACCAGCGGGACCGGTGCCGAGGTCACATGGACCATTGTGCTGACCGACACGGAGGAGCAGCGCAAGATGGGGCTGGGCAGCCGCGAGAACGTCGCCGACATTGCCATTGTGGATCCGGCGATGGCAGCGGGGATGCCACCTCAACTGACCGCTGACACAGGCCTGGACGCGCTGACCCACGCCGTCGAGGGCTACACCTGCACCTGGCACACCGACATGACCGACGGGCTGTGCATCAACGCCGCTCGTATCGTTTTTCAGTATCTGCCCCGCGCTGTGGCCGATGGCTCTGACATGGAGGCGCGCGAGAGAATGCACAACGGGGCCACCTGCGCCGGTCTGGGCTTCGGCAACGCCATGGCCTCGCTAGCCCACGCGATGGGGCACGTGCTCGGTGCGGTGTTCCACGTGCCCCACGGGCGGGCCGTGGCCATCTTCCTGCCCTACACGATTGAGTTCGCTGCCCGTGAAGCGCCAGAACGGTTCGCGGAACTGGCCGCTCTCGTCGGGCAACCACAAGGGTTGCCCCTACATCGGGACAAGGAGAGGGCGCGGGCGCTGGCCGAGCGCATCCGTGACCTCTGCCGCGAGGTCGGCAACCCCACCAGCATCGCCGGGGCCGGCGTCGAGCGCGTGGCCTACGAGGCGCAGTTGGACAAACTGATAGACGACGCCTTCAACGACACACAGATGATCACTGCCGTCCGTGCTCCCTCCTACGATGAACTGCGGCAACTATTCCTGTATACCTACGAGGGCAAAGCGGTTGATTTCTAGTAGGGGCGAGGCATCCCAGGGAGCAGTCTTGCCTGTTGACTCGTTTGTCGGCAAACAATTCTGGCAATACTGCTTGTCCATCGAGATGCCTCGCCTCTACCCTACGATGGAGGCAAGCAATGAACGGCTACATGGGCAAAATCCTGCGCGTTGACCTCAGCGCGGGGGAACTGCGAGACGAACCGCTCAACGAGGAGTACGCTCGCGCCTTCGTCGGGGGCAGCGGGCTGGCGGCACGCATTATCTACGATATGGTGGATGGCGAGACCGACCCGCTGGGGCCGGACAATCCGCTCGTCTTTATGACCGGTCCGCTGGTCGGCACGGCCATGCCCTCGGCTGGCCGGTGCAGCGTGTGCGCTCTTTCACCCCTCACCCGCATCTGGGGCGAGTCGAACACCGGCGGCTTCTTCGGCCCCGAACTGCGCTTTGCCGGCTACGACGGCATCATCGTCACTGGTCAAGCCGAGAAGCCAGTGTGGCTTTCCATCGTCGAGGGCCGGGCCGAACTGCACGACGGGGCCGGTTTGTGGGGCAGCGACTCGTACGTGACCCAGGAGCGCGTGCGTGAGGCTCTAGGTGAGCCAAAGGCCCGCGTGGCCTGCATCGGCGCGGCAGGCGAAAACCGGGTCAAAATGGCCGCCGTCATGAACGACCACGGGCGCGCCGCCGGACGGACCGGTATGGGCGCGGTGATGGGCTCTAAGAACCTCAAGGCCATCGGGGTGCGTGGCACGGCCCACGTCCTCTTGGCTGACTCCGAGGGGTTCAAGGCCGTAGCACGGGAGATCATCGCCGATCTGAAAGAGGACATGGCGACTACCTCGCTCCAACTGGCCGGCACCGCCTGCTATGTGGATATGGGGCTGATGTATGGCGACGTGCCCATCCGCTATTACCAGCAGGGGGAGTGGGAGGGGGCGAGCGACCTCTCCGGTGTACTGATGGTGGATCAGTACCAGAACAAGAACACCGCCTGCTACCGCTGCCCCATCGCCTGCGGACGTGAGACACGGGCTCTCAGTTACGGCATAGATAGGGTGGACGGCCCCGAGTATGAGACGCTGGCCGCGCTCGGTTCGCTGGCTATGGTGAACGACCTGGAGGCGGTCATCTACGCCGGGCACCTGTGCAACCTCTACGGCCTGGACACTATCAGCACCGGCTGTACTATCGCGCTGGCCTGCGAGATGTTCGAGCGCGGCATCATCACCACGGCGGACACGGGGGGGCTGGAGATTCGCTACGGCGATGCCCAGGTGACCCATCGGTTGATCGAGATGATGGCCCGCCGCGAGGGCTTCGGCGACGTGCTGGCCGAAGGAAGCGCTGCCCTGGCCGGGCGGTTTGGTGTGCCGGAGTTGGCGGTGACCGTCAACCGGCTGGAGGTGCCGATGCACGACCCCCGCGCCTTCGCTGGCCTGGCCGTGACCTACGCCCTCTCTCCCCGGGGGGCCTGTCACATGGAAGGTGACATGTACGGTGTGGACACGGGACAGGGGCCACCTTTCGAGCTGGGCGTCATCCCTGGTGACCGCTTTGATACGACGGAGGAGAAAGGCCGCATCTCCGCGCTGCAGCAAGCCTGGCGCAACCTATACAACGCGCTCACCCTGTGCCAGTTCCAGAACCCCGGTGTCGAGCGGGTGCTGGCGGCGCTGAACACCGCGACGGGGTGGGATCTGGAGGCCGACGACCTGATGACGCTGGGTAAGCGCATCGTCACACTCAAGCGGATGCTCAATCTGCGCCGTGGCGTCACCCGTGCCGACGACCGATTGCCCGACTTGCTGCTCGAGCCGCTGGACGACGGCGGGACTGAAGGGACGGTGCCCAATTTAGGCCTGCTTATTTCCGGTGCCTACGCCGAGTACGGCTGGGACCCGGAGACGGGCAAGCCCACGCCGGAGACGCTGGAACGGTTGGGCCTGGGCTTTGCTGCCGGCGAGTTGTAGGGCATGGCCTGAGCCGATTCGCTCTGTTCAAGTGGGTGGGTGAGAGAAGTGAAGCGTCCTAAGCATTGAGAAATCTCCCGACGGTTCCGAGCCTTTGGGAAGTTCCCAACTCCCAGTTCCGTCCGGTCGAAGACCGGACGGTTTCTGATTTGGGTGTGTTTCATTTCGGTTGGACGTCCGGCTTCAGCCGGAAAATCCCCGCTGAAGCGGGGCGTCCGCTCCTTATCCTCCAACTCAATTGAAACACACCCTTCTGATTTGTGGGTGGCTGGGGGCAATAGTACTAATTTCCTATTGCGCCAATCCTAAAATCTTCGCCAGGTACTAGACAGAAATGAGAAAATAATGTATAATGTGGGCATCTGTGGGGAAAAGTGGGGCGAAGTGGGATGACTGCCCTGCAAAGTGCTACGCTGTTGCTCCCACGTGGGGGAATGCGACGCTATGTTTTTGGGAGAGTTCATCCACACCATTGACGAGAAAGGGCGGTTGACCATCCCCGCCAGATTTCGGGCTGACCTGGCCGCAGGTCTCATCGTCACCCGTGGAATTGATCGCTGCCTGGCGATTTACCCCACAGAGGAATGGGAACGGCTGGCGGAGCAGGTGAGTGCTTTGCCGATGACCGATCGGCGTGCTCGTGCCTTCCGCCGCCTGGTCTTCGCCAATGCCTCAGACGCTATCCCCGATAAACAAGGTCGTGTGCTGATACCCCCGCGCTTACGAGAGTACGCCAGCCTTGATGGCGAGGCCGTCGTCACTGGACTCAACACCTACATCGAGGTGTGGAGCCCGGATTCCTGGACCGAAGAGCGCGAGTATGTTGAGGGAGACGAAGCGAACATTGAGGAATGGGCAGCCCTGGGCATCTGATTAGCCGTTAGCGGTTACTGATAGCCGCTGACTGCTGATTGCTGACGGCTGACTTATGGGAGATATCCACATCCCTGTTCTTTTCCAAGCGGTGCTTGATGGCCTGCAGGTCAGGCCGGGTGGCCGATACATAGATGCGACGGTGGGAGGGGGTGGACACGCGGCCGGGGTACTGGCGGCCTCGTCCCCTGATGGGCGTCTCCTGGGCCTGGATCGGGATCCAGCAGCAGTGGAGGTGGCCCATGCCCGGTTGGCCTCCTACGCTGGGCAGGTTGTGCTCGTGCACAGTTCCTTCGTCCGCCTGGCAGAGATCGCGCGTGCCTGTCATTTCGTCCCCGCGGACGGCGTCCTGTTCGACTTAGGGCTCTCCTCACTCCAGTTGGCCGACTCCACCCGTGGCTTCGCTTTTATGACAGAAGGGCCGCTCGACATGCGTTTCGATCCGACAGCGGGTGGTCCCACTGCGGCTGCGCTGGTTAACCATCTCTCGCTAGAAGAACTGACGACGCTGTTATACCGATACGGTGAAGAGAGGCAGGCACGCCGCATCGCGGAGGCGATTCTTGCTACCCGTCCGTTTCACACGACGAAGGATCTGGCCGCCATCGTCGAGCGGGTAGTGGGGCGACGCGGGCGCATCCATCCGGCCACGCGCACGTTCCAGGCGCTGCGCATCGCCGTCAACGATGAACTGGCCGCGTTGGAGGAAGCGCTGCCCCAGGCCGTGGAAATACTGGCCTCTGGCGGCCGGCTGGCGGTGATCAGTTTTCACTCGCTGGAGGACCGGCTGGTGAAGCATTTTCTGCGCCGGGAGAGTCGCGATTGTATCTGCCCGCCGGGGACGCCGGTTTGCGTGTGTGGTCATCGAGCCACGCTGCGGTTGGTCACACGCAAGCCTATTCGGCCAACGGCGGACGAGGTCACCGCCAATCCACGGTCCCGCTCGGCGCGGCTGAGGGTAGCGGGGCGGAGAGGGTAGGAAGCAGGAAGGAGCGGCCCATGTCCGATTTTATACAGTGGGTGACACACGGGATCAAGCGCGGTCGGTTTGAGATGAACTCGCGCACGGCTCTCTACTTGTTCGCGCCTGTCGTAGTGCTGGCGCTGGTGGCGGCTCTCTACTTAATGCTGATTAGCCGGACGGCAGCCCGGGGGCGTTACATTGAACAGTTGCGGGCGGAGTTGTTCCGGTTTCAGAGAGAAAACGAACAACTGGAGGTGGAGATCGCCAGGGAAGGCTCTGTCTCCCGTCTTTGGGAGCGGGCGATTGGGTTGGGCTTCACACCGGCTGAGCGGGTGGAGTTTCTCCCCTTAGCCGATGGCCGTTAGCAGGTAGCCGCTCCCCGCTGACCACTAACTGCCAACTGTCAACGGCCGACTGCTGAAATTTCGGAGAGATGTTCTGATGGCGGAAGGGCCACGGCGTCGCCTGCGGCTAGTGAGCACACTGTTGATTGGCCTCGTGCTCGTGATTGTGGCTCAGTTGGTGCAGGTGCAGATTGTGGATCACCGCTTCTACGAGGAGTGGGCCAAGGACCAGCGTGTGCGGCCTATCGCGGTGGCCGAGCCTCCACGAGGCGTAATCCGCGGCCGGAACGGTCATTTGCTGGCAGGAAATGCGGTGATGTATTCCATTGAGGCGGATACGACCTACGTGGTGGATACAGAGGCTGCGGCTGCGGCGCTGGGATCGCTGCTGCAGGTGTCAGTTGCTCACATTGAGCAGTCGCTGGAAGGCGAGGACGTGTGGGTCCGGGTCGCCTCTCCGGTGTCGAAGAGGGTGGGGGAGCAGGTAGCAGCCCTGGGGCTTCCGGGTATTACCGTTCGGTCCCTATGGACGCGAGAGTATCCTGAGGGCGCTCTGGCGTCGCACTTACTCGGCTTTTGCAACGCCGACGGCGTGGGCTTCTATGGTGTTGAGGGATTCTACGATACGCTGCTGCAGCCAGAGCGGATGAAGTGGGAGGGGCCAGTAGACCCGGCCAGTGAACAGATTCCTTGGACTGTGGCTCCTGTTGTGCTGCCTCAACCCGGGACTGAGTTGGTGCTGACGCTAGACCGGACTGTGCAAGAATTGGTCGAAGAGGAACTGGCACGCTCGGTGCAGGAGTATCAGGCTGAGGGGGGCACGATCATTGTGATGGATACTCGCACCTTCGAGATCTTGGCGCTGGCCAGCCTGCCCAGTTACGATCCGGGGAGATACATTGATTTCTTCAACCAGAACTCGACCCCGTTTGAGGATCCGGCGGTGAGCCAACAGTATGAGCCAGGCTCCGTATTCAAGATCCTGACGGTGGCTGCCGCGCTCGACGCGGGGCTGGTGACGCCAGAAACGACCTACTACGACCAGGGCTGGATTGAGGTGGGGGGCCTGGTGGTGACGAATGCCTCCCGCCAAGCGTATGGTGAGCAGGGGGTAGCCGATATCCTGATCAAGTCGCTCAACGTGGGGGCGGTGTGGTTGAGCACGCAGATGGGGCCTGATATGTTCTACCGTTACGTGCAGGCGTTCGGCATCGGGCGACCGACGGGAGTTGACCTGGCGGGCGAGGTATCCGGTCAGTTGTGGCTGCCGGAAGATTACGAGCGATGGCACGACTCTAACCTGGGGACGAACGCTTTCGGACAGGGGCTGGCGGTGACGCCGCTCCAGATGATCGTCGCGGTGGCGACGGTGGCCAACGACGGGGCCCGGCTGCGCCCTCATGTCGTGTACCAGCGCATCGCTCCCGATGGCATGGTCTCCACCTTCCGTCCCGTGGTCGAAGCGCGGGTGATTTCCCCACAGGCGGCGCGTACGTTGACGGAGATGATGGTGCGGGTAGTGGAGGAAGAAGTGCCCCAGGCCAAGGTGGAGGGCTACCGAATAGCGGGCAAGACGAGCACAGCGCAGATTCCCATCCCTGGGGGGTACGACAAGGAGGGGACGATTGCCTCCTTTGTTGGATTTGGGCCGGTGCCTCGTTCACCTTCTTCTGCGCAACTCATCATCCTGGTCAAGTTGGATCGGCCAAAGACCTCGCCCTGGGGTGCCGAGACGGCAGCGCGGGCGTTCCAGCGACTGGCCGCCCGGCTGTTTCTGGTTCTGGGCGTTCCGCCTGATGGTACGCGGGTAGCGGAGGCAGTAAGGTGAACGTGGGGATGTTGACGCTGGCGGATGTGATTGAGGGATTGACGGGAAGCCGGCCGGGGATTCTGAGACAACCGGTCTCGAGGACGGTGGTTGACTCACGGCGGGCCGAGCCTGGCGCGTTGTTCGTCGCGCTTAAGGGCGAGCACGCGGACGGCCACGATTACGTCGCTGACGCCTTCTCACGGGGCGCGGTGGCCGCGATCGTCGAGCGGGATGTGGAGGCCGAAGCGCTGACGCTGGATCTGACGGACCCGGATCGGACGCAGCCTGGCGTCTTGGCGCTGCCGTTGGTGCTCAAGACGGCCGATAGCCTCCAGGCGCTCCAGCAGGTGGCGGCCTTCTGGCGACGACAGCACGAATTGCGCGTTATCGGTATCACAGGGAGTGTGGGGAAGACGACGACGAAGGAACTAACGGCAGCAGTGCTGGCGCGCCGTTACGTCACGCTCAAGAGCGAGGCCAGTTACAACAACGAGATTGGCCTGCCGCTAGCGCTGATGCACCTGACGGACGAGCACGAGTGCGCCGTGCTGGAGATGGGGATGTACGACGTGGGCGAGATCGCTGATCTGGCCCGCATCGCCCGGCCTCACGTCGGCGTCGTGACCATCATCGGGCCGGTGCACCTGGAGCGCGCCAAAACGCTTGAGCGCATTGTGAAGGCCAAGACGGAACTGGTCGAAGCGCTGCCTCCGGCCCCTGAAGGGGTGGCGATCCTTAACTACGACGACGAGCGCGTGCGGGGGATGGCGCAGGCAACCCAGGCCCGCGTGTTCTACTATGGCCTCTCGCCTGAAGCGGACCTGTGGGCCGACCGCATTGAAGGGTTGGGGCTGGAGGGTATTCGCTTCCAGCTCCATTGCCGTCTGCTCCCCCCCGCGTCGGGGGAGCCGGGGGGGGTTGAGACGCTGCACGTGAAGATTCCGCTTCTGGGGCGGCACTCCGTCCACACCGCGCTGCGGGCGGCGGCGGTAGGACTGGTCGAGGGGCTGACCTGGCAGGAGATCATCGAGGGGTTACGGGGGCCGTCAGCGCAACTGCGTCTGGTGGCGGTGCCGGGGCCAGAGGGTGCGATCATCCTGGACGACACGTATAACGCCAGCCCGGCCTCGACGTTCGCTGCGCTCAACCTGCTGGATGAACTGGATGGACGCAAGATGGCCGTCCTGGGCGACATGCTGGAACTGGGCGACTACGAGCGGGAGGGGCACGAGAAAGTGGGGATGCGGGCGCTGGAGGTGGCCGACGTGCTCATCACGGTTGGACCACGGGGGCGGGTCATCGGCGAGACGGCGCTGCGCTGGGGCATGCCCGCCGACAGGGTGCATATCGTCGAGGAGAATGCCGAAGCGGTCGCTCTGCTGGAGGGGATGGTGACGGGTAACGACGTGATTCTGATCAAGGGCTCGCGGGCGATGCAGATGGAAGAGATTGTCAACGCGCTGGGGAGGGCGTGATGGACTTTGCGCTCATCCTGGCGAGTATCTCGTTCCTCCTGGCGGTAGGTTGGGGTCCGCTTCTCATTCACATCCTGCGCCACTACCACATCGGCAAGCGTATCCGCATTGACGGCCCTCGTGGACACCGCAGCAAACTGGGGACGCCAACGATGGGTGGGCTGATGGTCGTCGTGCCGGTGCTGCTTATCACAGTGGCACTCAACATTTACAACCTGTTGGGGCGGACGGTGATCGGGCGCTCGATCCTGGTGCCGCTGGGGGTGATGTTGGCCTACGCGCTCATCGGCGCTCTAGACGACATTGCTGGGGTGCGGGGGATGCGGCGTGGTGAGGGGTACCCGGCACGGCGGAAGATTGTGTGGGAAGTGTTGCTGACGCTGGGGGTCGCAGCGGCCATGCTGGTGATGCGCATGCAGTTTGCAGGTCAGGTGGGCGTGCCAGGGGTGCGGCAAGCGGTTGACCTGGGCTGGGCGTGGGTGCCCATCGCGGCGTTTGTGATTTTGGGCTCGGCTAACGCAGTCAATCTGACCGACGGGCTGGATGGACTGGCGGGGATCATCGTCGCCAGCGCTTTCGTCGGCTACGGCGTGATCGCTCTGTTACAGGAGCAGGATTACCTGGTGCATTTCTGTTTCACGGTGGTGGGGGCGTGCTTTGCTTTCCTGTGGTATAACGCCCACCCAGCACAGATGTTTATGGGTGACACGGGCAGTCTGGCGTTGGGGGCGACGTTGGGGACGGTGGCGCTGATGACCGGCCAATGGTTACTGCTGCCGGTGGTGGCGCTGGTCCCGGTGGCTGAGACGCTCTCAGTTATTTTGCAGGTGCTCTATTTTAAGTACACCAAGCGCCGGTTTGGCCAGGGGCGGCGGTTGTTCAAAATGAGCCCGCTGCACCATCACTTCGAGTTGCTGGGCTGGTCAGAGACGCAGGTGGTGCAGCGTTTCTGGCTGGTGGAGCTGCTAGCGGTAATGGCCGGCGTGGCGCTGGCGCTGTGGTGAAAGGAGAAACCGGGTTTTTCCCAAAAGGCTGGTTTCCTGGAAGAGAACAGGGAGGTGGACAATGAAAGTCGGATTACTGTGGTTTGACGATGACCCACGGCGGCAGTTGGAGGAGAAGGTGCTACGAGCGGCGACGCATTATGAACGTAAGTACGGGCAGCCACCCAACCTGTGCTTCGTCCATCCCAGCGTCTTCAACGGGAACGGGAAACACCCGGCCAAGAGGACCGGTGGGGTGGAGATCCGTCCCGGCCGCTCGGTCCTGCCGGGTCACTTTTGGTTGGGGGTGGCCGAGGACAGGTCGTAAGTCGCAAGTGAGTTGGTAAATTGGGAAATATGCTGGCAGGTAAGCGAGTGGTGATCCTCGGCCTGGCGCGGCAGGGAACGGCGTTGGCGCGCTTCTTGGTGCAGGCCGGGGCCGAGGTGACGGTCTCTGACCTGCGGGACGAAGCGGCATTGGCCGACTATCTGGCGGAGTTGGCGGGCCTGCCCATCCGTTACGTGCTGGGTAAGCATCCACTCGGCTTGCTGGACCGGGCCGATCTGTTGTGCCTGAGCGGAGGGGTGCCGGTAGATATCCCTATCGTCGTAGAGGCGCAACAGCGCTCCATCCCGCTGAGCAATGACGCGCAACTGTTCCTGGAGCACTGTCCGGCCCCGGTCATCGGTATCACCGGCTCGGCCGGCAAGACGACGACGACGGCGCTGGTGGGGGAGATGTGCCGCGCGGCCGGCTTGCTCCCCCCCGCTTCGGGGGGGGTGGTGGTGGGGCGTACCTGGGTAGGGGGCAACATCGGCAACCCGCTCATCGCTGACCTGGACCGGATCAAGCCTGACGATTGGGTGGTGATGGAACTCTCCAGTTTTCAGTTGGAGGTAATGACGGTGAGCCCGCGTGTCGCGGCGGTGCTCAATATCACGCCTAATCACCTGGACCGGCACAAGACGATGGGAGCGTATATTGCCGCCAAGCGCAACATCGTGGCTCATCAGAAGCCAGAAGACTTTGCGCTCCTGGGCTACGACGACGCCAATGCCCGGTCGCTGGCGCTGGAGACGGCGGCGCACTTGCTCTGGTTCAGCGGCGGGGCTGAGGTGGACGAAGGAGCGTTTTTCTTGAAGGCGGGGACGAATGGCGAGTTGATGCTCCGGCTAGGGGGCGTGGATCGCAAGATCTGCCAGACCTCGGAGGTGCGATTGCGGGGACGCCATAACTTGCTGAACGTGCTGGCGGCGTGTGTACTGGCCGGGATGGCCGGCGTGCCGGTGGAGAGGATGCGGCAGGTCGCTACGACCTTCCCCGGCGTCGAACATCGGCTCGAGTTGGTGCGCGAACTTAACGGCGTGCGTTGGTACGACGATTCCATCGCCACGGCCCCGGAGCGGTCGCTGGCGGCGCTGCGCTCGTTCGAGAAGCCGATCGTGCTCCTTGCCGGCGGGCGCGATAAGAAACTGCCCTGGGCTGAGTTCGCCGACGAGACAGTGCGGCGGGTGCGGCATTTGGTGACGTTCGGAGAAGCAGGGCCGATGATCGCGCAGGTGGTGGAGGAGGAGAGGGGGAGACAAGGAGACAAGGAGAGGGGGAGAGGGGGAGGGGGGGAGGAGCCTAGAAGCCCATCTTCCATTCGTAATTCGCAATTTGCAATTCGCGGGTTGGAGGGGATCACGCGGGTGGGAACGCTGGAGGAGGCAGTGGATGCGGCTGCCCGGCTGACCCGACCCGGTGATGTGGTGCTGCTTTCGCCTGGAGGCACCAGTTTCGACGCTTTCCGCGATTTTGCTGAGCGTGGAGATAGGTTCAAGGAATTGGTGCGGGGGTTGTAGATCGCGAGTTGTAGGGGAGTACGGGTGTAGGAAGCAGGAAGGAGAGGCAGAAAGGAAAGGAGAGGGGAGCGGTGGCAGCAGGGACGAGAGCACAGCAGAAGGCGCAACCGGGCACGCGGTCTGGGCGAGGAAAATCCAGCCCCGACTACGTGCTGGCGCTGACGGTAGCCGGGTTGGTCATCATCGGGTTGATGATGGTCTACAGTGCGACCTTCGACTGGTCGTACCAGGTGTACCAGAGTTCCTTTCGCATCGCGTCACGGCAGTTCCTCTGGGTTGGCCTGGGTGTGGTCGTGCTGGTAGTGGTTGCCGCTGTGCCTTACGACTGGTGGCGGCAGTTGGCGGTGCTGGTAATGGGGGGGGCGCTACTGCTGCTGGTTCTGGTGCCCTTTGTGGGGGATGATCGCTTCGGTGCGCGACGGTCGTTTTTCAATGGTTCGATTCAGCCTGGTGAACTGGCGAAACTGGCGCTGGTGATCTACGTTGCGGCCTGGTTGGCTTCTAAGGGTGAACAGATCCGCGATGTGACCTATGGGTTGATCCCATTCGCTGTACTGATCGGCGTGGTGGCCGGCTTAATCGTGATGCAGCCGGACGTGAGCACGGCGGTGTTGATCGTGCTGATCGCGCTGGCGATGTTCTTCTTCGCCGGCGCCGATATCTTCCAACTGGCTATTGGTGGCATTGTTGGCGGCATCACGTTTCTTGTGCTGATCAATCAACTGCCCCATGCCAGACAGCGCATTGATGAGTACTTGCTGGTCTGGCACGATCCAACGCTCGTCGGATATCACATACGGCAGGCATTGATCGCTTTGGGCAGCGGTGGGCTGTTCGGCGTGGGGTTGGGGCAGGGACAGCAGAAATTGGGCTACTTGCCGGCTGCGCACACAGATAGCATCTTTGCTGTGCTGGGTGAGGAGTTGGGCTTTGTGGGCTGTCTGATGGTGATAGGTCTGTTTCTTCTCCTGGCCTATCGTGGCTTCAAGATCGCGCTGGAAGCCCCCGACGCCTTCGCTGCTTTACTGGCGTGTGGCATTACCTGTTGGCTGACTTTCCAAGCGTTGGTCAACATGGCGGTGATGACGGGATTGATCCCCTTCACCGGGGTTGCGCTGCCCTTTATCAGTTTCGGTGGCTCTGCGATGATGGGTTCGCTGGTCGGGGTTGGACTGTTGCTGAGTATTTCACGGGGCGGGCATGTTAAAAAACGGGGAAAACAGGGAAAGCAGGTAGGGAAAGGAAGCCGCCAGCGTGCAAGTCTGGATCGCAGGTGGGGGAACGGGGGGACACGTCTACCCCGGTCTGGCCGTCGTACAGGCACTGGTCGCTGAGAGAGAAACCAGGTTCTTTCCAGAAAATCTGGTTCCTGGCCTGGCAAAAAGCCAGGTTTCTGATGTGCTTGAGATTCTTTACGTCGGTAGGGAGGGAGGTGTAGAGGAGCGGCTGGTCAAGCGAGCCGGCCTGCGCTTCGTGGGGGTGCCAGCGGGTGGCGTGCACGGGTTGGCCCCCTGGCGGGCGGCGTGGAACCTGATCAAGTTAATGCAGGGATGGAGTGCCGCGTACCGGTTAGGACGTCGGGAGCGACCAGCGGCGCTGTTTGCGACCGGCGGGTACGCCAGTGTGCCGGCGGCGTTGGCTGCCTGGACGTTGCGGGTGTCTATCCTGGTCTACCTGCCCGACGTCGAGCCAGGCTGGGCAGCACGCTTTATCGCCCGCTTGGCGGCGCGGGTGGCGGTGACGGTGGAGGATTCGCGGGCCTACTTCCCAGTCCACAAGGTGGTGGTGACCGGCTACCCGGTGCGGGCCGAGTTCCACAACCTTGATCTGGCGGAAGCGCGAAATTCATTGAGATTAGTGCCCGACGTGCCGGTGCTCTTGGTGATGGGCGGGAGCCGGGGCGCACGCGGGATCAACCAGGCGTTGAGCAGGGTACTGGAGCAGGTGTTGGAACTGGCGCAGGTGGTGCACGTGAGTGGGGAACTGGATTGGCCGTGGGTGACAGAGCGACACGAGGTGCTACCGGCGGCGTTGGAGGCTCGCTACCACGCCTTCCCCTACCTGCATGAGATGGGACTTGCGCTGGCGGCGGCAGATCTGGCGGTCTACCGGGCGGGGGCCTCGACGCTGGGGGAGTTGCCCTTCTTTGGGTTGCCCGCGGTGTTGGTACCGTATCCGCACGCCTGGCGCTACCAGCGGGTCAACGCTGAGTGGCTGGCTGGGCGGGGGGCGGCGGTCGTGCTGGAGGATGAGCGGCTGGGCGAGGAGTTGTTGCCCACACTCCACCGTCTGCTGAGCGACCAGGTGGCGTTGGGAGAGATGGCGGAGCGGATGCGGGCGCTAGCTCGTCCTGATGCAGCGGCGCGGCTGGCAGGTGAGTTGAGGGCATTGGCTGGGGGCAGCGTACATACGTGAAGGCGGGAGGCCGGCTGTGGTCACGATACAGGCAGTGTTCTGGGTGTTTGTTGCTTTCTTTGCCATCATCGGGGCGATGCGCGGCTGGGCCAAGGAGATTGTGGCAGCGGCTGGCATTGTTCTGGCCCTTTTTGCCATCAACCTACTAGGCCCCACCTTGGAAGGCTTCTTTCCCGAGACCGCCACCCCCGCTCAGTACTTTGGCATCAAGACAGCAATCTTTCTGGTGATAGTTTTCTTCTCCTACCAGGGGCCTACACTGGCTGCAGCGGCCACTCGGGGAAAGCTGACCGCCAAGGTACGTGCTAGGCTTCAGGATACGCTGTTAGGTGTGGTGGTAGGTGTAGTGAACGGATACCTGGTAGCGGGCACTGTTTGGTTCTTCTTGCAGGATTGTGGCTACCCATTCCCCAATCTGATCCAGACACCGCCAGGTGGGTGGGAGGCCATCATGCTGGCGCAGAAGTACTTGCCCCTAATTGTCCTGAAGCCTTGGCTGCCGTACCTGGTGGTAGTGTTTTTCCTATTCGTCATCGTGGCTATTGTTTGAAAGACGATGGACAAGTTGAGCGGCAGGCATGTGCACTTCATAGGCATCGGCGGTGCGGGGCTTTCGGCCATCGCCCGCGTGCTGCTGGAGCAGGGGGCGGAGGTCTCCGGTTCCGACCTGGTGCTTTCGCCGGTCGCGGAGGCGCTGGCACGAGACGGCGCCCGCGTCTTCGCCGGACACCGGGCGGAAAACGTGGCCGGTGTAGACGTGGTGATCGTCTCATCGGCTGTGCCGTCGGAGAACGTCGAGGTGCAGGCGGCGCGGGCAGCCGGCATCCCGGTGTTGAAACGGCCGGAGTTTCTCGGTCAGATGATGAACGGACGGCTGGGGGTGGCGGTGGCCGGTACGCACGGTAAGACGACGACGACGGCGATGATCTCCTTCATCCTTCTGGAGGCTGGGCGCGATCCGACTTTTGTCGTCGGCGGAGTGATCGCAGAACTGGGGACGAACGCCCGCGCGGGAGAGGGGCCGCTTTTCGTCATCGAGGCGGACGAGTACGACCGCACCTTTCTTGGCCTGACGCCCAGGGTGGCTGTGGTGACTAACGTCGAGCACGATCACCCGGACTGCTATCCGACTTTTGCAGATTTCCGGGCCGCGTTTGAGGAATTTGCGGCGCTGGTGCCGCGTGATGGGCTGCTGGTGGTCTGCTGGGATGACGCGGTGACGCGGGAACTCGGCGAGCGACGGCAGGCTGCGGGTATGGCGGTCACGTTCTTCGGATTGGGAAAGGGGGCGGAGTGGCGGGCCGAGGAGGTACGGCCCAACTTCGCCGGGGGCGTGGATTTCCTGGCTGTGTGCCCAGGCAATAAAACCGGGCAGGTGCTGGGGCTGGTGCGGCTGCGGCTGCCCGGTGCCCATAACGCTTCCAACGCGGTGGCAGCCCTGGCAGTGGCGGACTTTCTCGACGTTCCCTTTCGTGTAGCGAGGGATGCCCTGACCGAGTTTCGCGGGGTGAGGCGGCGTTTCGAGGTCAAGGGCCAGGCTGGCGGCGTGGTCGTGGTGGACGATTATGCGCATCACCCGACGCAGATCCGGGCCACGCTCCTGGTAGCGCGACAGCGTTTCCCCCGCCGCCCCGTGTGGGCGGTGTGGCAGCCCCACACCTACAGTCGCACCAAGACGCTGCTGGCGGGCTTTGCACAGGCGTTCGGCATGGCCGACCACGTCATCGTGTTGCCCATTTATGCTGCCCGCGAGACCGACACGCTGGGCGTCAGCAGTGCCGACGTGGTGGCAGCGATGCAGCACCCCGACGCTCGCTGTGCAGTATCGCTGGATGAGGCGGTGGTGTGGCTGGGCACCGAGGTGCGACCTGGTGACGTGGTGCTGACGCTGGGGGCGGGGGATGGGTATAGGGTGGGGGAGTGGCTGTTGGAAGCACTGGGCAATGAGCAATGAACAATGAACAATGAACAATGAACAATGAGCAATGAACAATGAGCAATGAACAATGAACAATGAACAATGAATAATGAACAATGAGCAATGAACAATGAACAATGGGCAATGAACAATGAGCAATGAACAATGAACAATGAACAATGAACAATGAATAATGAACAATGAGCAGTGGGGCAAGGAAGCAAGAAGCAGGGGGCAGGGCGCAATGGGGGAGGGGGCGGGAAGCAGGAGGCAGGGTGCAATGAGGTGGGGGGCGGGAGGCAGGAGGCAAAGTGATGAGGGTGGAAGGGACAGAGGGAAATGAGAGAGGTGGGCGGCTGGGAGGACGATTGAAGAGCGTGCGGAAGCGGAAACGCGCCCGGCGCGGATTCGAGTGTGAGGTGATGGCGTTCAAGTTGCGGCTGGTGAAGATTAAGGAGCAAGGTGATTGCTAGTTCCGGCCTGGACGCGCTGGCTGTAGCGTTGGGGCGGAGCGCCCGGCGCGATGAACCGCTGGCGTACTACACCGCCATGCGCGTCGGCGGCCCGGCCGACTTGCTGGTCGTGTGTGAGAGCGTAGACGAAGTGGTCAGGGCGGTGGGACTGGCGCGCTCGTTTGGTGTGGACTGGCGGTTGTTGGGTGGCGGCTGCAACGTGCTCGTCGCAGACAGCGGGGTGCGCGGGCTGGTGATCGTCAATCGGGCGGCGCGCATCAAGTTCGATCTTGCCACAGGGGTGGCGTGGGCCGAGGCAGGCGCGCTGCTGGCCGTGCTGGCCCGTGAGGCGATCGAGTGCGGGCTGGCAGGGCTGGAATGGGCGGCGGGGCTGCCGGGGACGGTAGGCGGGGCAGTGGTGGGTAACGCGGGTGCTTTCGAGGGCGACGTTGCCAGTATGCTGCGCAGCGCGACGGTGCTGGAGCCGGATGGCGAGGTCGTGGAAAGGCCTGCGGAGTGGTTCGAGTTCGAGTACCGGTTGAGCCGGATCAAGCGAGAGACGATGGGTAACCAGCGGCCCGTGGTATTGGCGGCGACCTTTGACCTGCAGCAGGAGGACCCGGAGGCGCTGGCGGCGCGGGCGGATGAGATCCTGGAGTGGCGCCAGACGCGCCATCCGGCCGGGGCGACGATGGGCTCGACATTCAAGAACCCGCCAGGCAGCCACGCGGGGTATCTCATTGAGCAGGCCGGGCTGCGGGGATACCGTGTCGGAGGAGCACAGATTTCGGAACTGCATGGTAACTTTTTAATGAATACCGGTGATGCGACCGCAGCGGACGTGCTGGCGCTTATTGAGCATGCGCGGGCGGAGGTGAAGCGGCAGTTCGGGATGGAACTGGAATTGGAGATTGAGTTGGTGGGTTGGTAGGAGGGGAGGGCGATGGCACAAAAGATCCGCGTAGGGGTGATCTTCGGCGGGCGGTCGGGAGAGCACGAGGTTAGCCTGGCTTCCGCTCGCTCCGTGATGCGTGCGATGGACAAGGAGAAGTACGAGATCGTGCCCATCGGCATCACCAAGGAGGGGTGCTGGATCGCCTCAGGTGACCCGCTCAAGGCGCTGGAGGCAGGCGACGCAGGCGTAAGCCAGCCCGTCGCGTTGTTGGGTGATCCATCCCGGCGCGGCCTGATGCGGCTCGAAGACACGGAGCGAGCGGTCGAAGCGACGCGGCTGGCGGAACTCGACGTCGTATTCCCTGTCCTGCACGGGCCGTATGGCGAGGATGGCACGGTCCAGGGGCTGCTGGAACTTGCCGGCATTCCCTACGTGGGCGCAGGCGTGATGGGCTCGGCGTTGGGTCTGGACAAGGCTGTCTTTAAGGACGTGATGCGGGCCCACGGCCTGCCGATAGTAGACTATCTTCTGGTCAAGCGGAAGGAGTGGGAGGCGCACCCGGAGGAGGTGATGTACCGGGCCGAGGGGGCGCTGGGCTATCCAGTCTTCACTAAGCCGGCCAACCTGGGCTCCAGCGTCGGCATCAGCAAGTGTCGCGACCGGGAGGGGCTGGGCCGGGGGCTGGCCGAGGCAGCCAGGTACGACCGCAAACTGCTGATTGAGGCGGCCGTGCCAGCAGCGCGGGAGATTGAGGTCAGCGTGTTGGGTAACGATGACCCCATCGCCTCAGTGCCGGGCGAGGTTATCCCCAGCCGGGAGTTCTACAGTTACGAGGCCAAGTACATTGACAACGGCGATGAGGCGTCGAAACTACTGATCCCCGCTCCAATCCCACCGGACACGGCCGAACGGGTGCGGGACCTGGCAGTGCGGGCCTACAGGGCGATTGACTGCGCTGGAATGGCGCGGGCCGACTTCCTGCTCTCCGGCGAGACGGGGGAGTTGTACGTTGGCGAACTGAACACTATACCAGGTTTCACCGCGATCAGCATGTATCCCAAGTTATGGGAGGCCAGCGGTATCCCTTATCCAGAGTTGATTGACCGGCTGATTGAGTTGGCGCTTGAGCGGTATCGGGACAAAGGACGCTCAGAGACTTCGTATCAACCACCAAGCAATGAACAATGAACAATGGCGAAATCTCGTAGGCAGCGGCGGAAGAAAAAGAAACGGTTTGAGACGGCGGGTACGATAGTTCTGGGCCGGGCGCAAGTCAGACGACCGTCGAAAATCCGCGGTTCGCGCTTCGCAATTCGCAATTGGCTTTTATTGTCGCTAGTTGCGGTAGCGGCTGGGGCGCTATGGCTGGCACTTGATGATCGCTTTTACGTCTACCACGCTGATGTGGCGGGGGCGGTTCGGGTATCACCCGACGAGGTCTTTAGGGCCAGCGGTTTGCCGGGGCTTCACATTCTGTGGGCACGCCCCACCGAGATCGCGGCTCGTATCCTGGCTGCGCTGCCGACGCTCGAGAGCGCACGGGTTGTCTGTCGTCTACGACCGCCGGTGTCGAGTGCCGGACTATCGGCGGAGTGCACCATCACCGTCGTGGAACGGCAGCCGAAGGTGATGTGGGACGAGGACGGGCAGTTGTGGTGGATTGATGCTGAAGGTGTCATCTTCCCTGCCTCCCCCTCTTTCCCCCCCGTTGGGGGGGACGAGGGGGGGGGGGCGGCGGGTTGGCTGGTGCGGGGACCGCTGCCGCGGGGTGAGGATGGTTGGCTGGATGAGCGCGTGCGCGTCGCGCTGACCGAGTTGTGGACGGTTGGAGCGGACGTATCGCCGCTGCTCTACTACGTACCGGGCCGGGGGCTAGTGCTCACCGACGAGCGGGGCTGGCGTGTAATCGTAGGGCAGGGGCCGGGGATGGACAAACGGTTGCAGGTGCTGGAGTCGCTGGCGGCTGACCTGGAAGCGCGGCGTTTGACGCCCCGATTTGTAGACGTGCGCTTTGCTGATGCGCCTTACTACTCGCTGACGAACGACTGGTGATGCGAATGGTGAATGGCGAATTGCAAGTTTGGCGAGTTTAGTCGAACTGTTGGGAGAGAGATCACAGGAATAGGGCGGGTTTCCATACCTGCCAGGCGAGGCTGATTGTGGGACACACGATCGTGGGCATTGACGTGGGCAGCAGCAAGGTGTGCACCTTGGTGGGCGAGATGGATGCTCCCCCTCTTTCCTCTCTACCGGGGGGGATGAAGGGGGGGGATGTCCGTGTGATCGGCGTAGGCCTGGTGCCTTCGCGGGGTGTTCGTAAAGGGGTGGTGGTCAGTGTGGCGGATGCCACGGCGGCCATCGCCGCCTCGGTCGAGGAAGCCGAGCGTACGTCGGGGTACAAGATTGAGCGGGCTTACGTAGGGCTCAGCGGTACGCATGTCTCGTCCCTCAACAGCCGTGGAGTGGTGGGCATCTCCCGCCGCGAGCATGGGATTACGGTAGAGGACGTGGACCGGGTGCTGGATGCTGCGCATGCTATTGCGGTGCCTCATAATCAGGAGGTCGTGCATATGATCCCCCGTGGTTACATGGTGGATGGGCAGAACGGCGTGCGCGACCCGGTAGGCATGCATGGTTTCCGGTTGGAAGTAGAGGCCCACATCGTCATCGGTTCCAGCGCTTCGATCCAGAATCTGGTGAAGTGTGTGGAGGGGACCGGGGTGGAGGTGGATGA
>CAZZEX010000031.1:0-47769 GCA_964653285.1 uncultured Anaerolineales bacterium | reverse complement strand
GCGATGACGCAGGCCCACGGCTCGGTGAGGGCGCTCTCGGCGTAGCCGGTGCCGGGTTGGACGGGGATGAGATAGTTGCCGTCATCGCCGTTGAGCACCCGCTGGTCAACCACATTGTACTGGGAGAGCCCTCCCTGGATCTCGTAGCCGTAGGCCAGGTTCAGGCCGTCAACGTAGATGTCGGCCTGGACGATGAAGCGGTCGCCGACGTGGTACTGGCCGCGCAGGTCCTCGCCCACGCCGACGACGGTCATGCTCACTTCGTGTCCCAGCACCACCGGGTCGGCTTGCATATCGCGGTAGATACGGGGGTGTTTCTCGCCCGCCCGGATGACTTTGACGTCGGAAAAGCAATGGCCACAGGCGTCGTGGCGCACCAGCAATTCATCGGGGCCATACTCCGGCACCGGCACGTCAATCGGTTGGCCATCGCGTCCCAGGTTCTCAAAGCCCGCCCCATACAGGGGCCAGAGCCGGTTGCGCTTGGGCAGCGGCGCGTCAGCGCGCTGGTAGTCAGTCAATGCATCGGACATGAGGATCTTCTCTCCATTTAGCCAGATTGAGGCCTGGTCATAATTCCCAGGCCGTGCTATATCTCACTGGCGCGACCACCGCCGCAACGTAGTCGCTGCCAGCCTGCTCTACGTTTTTTGGGACGCGCTCTCGGGGACAGGGAAGCCCATCGTAGCGCAACCCGTGCCCGTTGCAGAAGAAGTCGCCCAGCGGAACCTCGACAGAGGACCTCTCCTCTGCATCCCAGTAGAAGCGAAGCACCGTATCCCGGTAGGCATCGGGCTTGACCGTGATCCAGGTATGCTGGATGATACCCGGCCCTTCAACATCCGCCAGCGTCGTGGTAGTGTTGGGCTCCAACGTGATACACGGTCGTACTTTCCAGCCTGGCCCCAGCATAGAGGCCGGGCTCTCTTCACCGGGCAGCGCCTTCGCTCCACCGCCCTTTTCCCCCCTTGGGTTCTCGGCAGAGATGGAGCGCGTCTCAGCGTCGGAAAGCAACGGCAGACTTCCCAATCCCAGTCCCAGGTTCAGCGGGTTAAGTGCATTCATCGGTAGACCTCTCTCAGTTATTACGCATTGTCAGTGGGCCTTTTTCAGTGTCATCAATGAATTCAGTGCCTCTGGGACGTGGGCCAGAGTATCCAGCCGGAGCGAAGTGCGACTTGTGCCCTGGTGCGTGATTATCCGCCCAACTTCGATAACACTTCGGCCGGCGACATCGCCGGATCCAGTTGCTTGAGCCGGGCTATACTGGCCTTCCCCGGCACCACCTGGTACCCCATCCGGGTGTAGAAACCGTTGCGCTCGCGCCGGGATGGCAGGTGGGTCCGGGCCCATTCGCTCTGATAACCCAGCCCCAGCGCGCGCTGAAGAACGGTATGTCCATAAATGAAGTATGCGCCCTCTATAAACGCCTGGCGTACCGGGGCCAGTTCCGGCGCGTCGAAATCATCCACTAACTTCTGTCCGAAACTGTTCATCTCTGTCCCAACGTTCAGCGGCAGCGCCAATTCCTGAGCCAACTGGACGACGGCGTACAGATTCCGCACCTTCAGGCGGCGGGTCTCCGGGTCGGGGATGTTCCAGTTGCGGTCGGGGATGATGTTGAGAGCGACCACGCCCTTGCTGACCAAGAGATCCAGCAGTTCCTCGATCGCCTGTTCGCCAGCAGAGGTGCCGTCCAACCAGGCGGCACAGGGCAGCGCACCACACGCCACGATCAGTTTGTGAAACTCGTCAACGGAGGGGAAGGTGTCGGGACCAGGCCGAACATACCCTACACCGCCGCGCTTCATCAATTTAGCGCGAATCAGATTCTGAAACCTGGGGGGGGCGCCCATTAGCGCCGTGATCTGACCAGGCTCAACGTTCAGTCTGGCAGACCAAAACTCAAGCAGGTTGGGGACAGTGCGCTCTGCCGCCTGCATATAGGCCACGACCATGTGGCGTTCGGTGGCGTTCCCCGCCGGAGTGAGCGGCAACACGTCCCGTTCGTAGTCAATCGTGGCCGGGGTCAGGTAGGCGTTGATACGGTCTACCATACCCCGGCTGCGCTGGGCAGCCCGCTGGCGCATACCGGCCAGGATGCCGGCGGGGGTAGAACACGGATCGGCAGGATTAACGGATTGGGGGACATAGCGGGAGGTGAAGCCAATGCCCATGTGGTATGAGACACCCGGCTCGCCAGGGGAGTTGATCTCGCGCGTCGCAAATTCTGGAATGTAAACGCGGGTTTCTATCCCCGCGCTGCCACGCACCCCGATAACCTCGCAGACGTCGAGAAACTCATCCACGCTATCCAGTACGTCGAAATCCACGACGCCCATCAGCCTAAAGCCGCGCCGTTTTGCCAGCCATGCCAATGAAGTGGGCGAATGACCGTAGGCGTTGAAAGAGAAGAAAGTGTGGCAATGCATATTGGCCACATCGGCTTCCGGCTCCAGCGGAACAGTGTCCTGTTGGGCCAGGGAGACCAGTTCTGCCAGGGCCTGGGCGCGGACGTCGGGGGCAAAATCATTTAACTTCGCTTCCAATTTAGCAACTCGCCGGTTGATTTGTCACCTCCCTTGTTTTCAAGAAACCGGGTTCTTCGGAAAAAACCGGGTTTCTTATTCGCCAATCAGTCTGCGGCGATACAACTCGTCGGGGCGGGTGTGGATGCGTTCCACAGCCTCGGGCGTGAGAAAGTGCGGGCCGCCCAGAGCGTAGGTGCCGAGCAACACACGCGCCGCTTTGACAGCCATCGCGGTGATGTTTTCCACCTGCTGCGCGGTACGCCCCAGGGCGATGAAACCATGATTCTGCATCAGGACGACTTTGGGGACCTCGTGATACTCGTCAATGTATTGATTAATCAAATCGCGTACCTTGCAGGCCAGGGGCACGCCGGGATCGGTGTAAGGGACGACGACCGGCGCCGGGCCGCAAATGACGATTTCGTCGGGGAAGAGACGACCACTAACCGCTGTCTCAAAAGCCGCCGAGCAGGTGAGCGCATTGATGACCGTCGGGTGAGTGTGCCCGACGAAGTTGACGTCCCCCAGTTGCAAGGCCAGGGCGTGCAGCACCGTCTCCACCGACGGGTGAGCCGTTACGGCCGGGGCCACCTTGGCCGCCTCCAGGCCCGCATTGACGTCTTCATCGCTGAGGTCATCCGTTCCCAGCAGGGCCAGCACCCGGTCGAAGCGCACCCGCACAAAGCCGCTGGCCCCAATAGTGCGCAACTCTGTACCGCTGGCCTTCACCCAGAAGGTATCGGCATCGGCGCGGGCCGAGGTGTTGCCCTCCCCCAGGATCACGTAGTCGAGCGCCGGGTCGCCCAGGTTGTTCGACATGGTAACAAGCTGGACGAGGATGTCGTTCTGTCGCATAGTCCATCTCCGGTTAGGTAACAGCGGTTTGTGGCGCTTGGCCTTAGAGGCCTATCCGAAAACTCGCCGGACGTCGCAGTCTGCTGTGGCAAAACGCGGACAAACCCACGCTTCCAGAAATCTTCGGATAGGCCCCTAGACGCGCTTCGCAAGTTCCCGCTCCTCATAAGTGCGGATCTCATCCAGAAAACTAATCCCCACGGGAACGTCTTGCTGCAAGCAAAAGTAATCCCACACCGCGCCAAAGGGCATGCCTTTCAATTCTTCGAGCAGCGCCAATCGCGTGGTATAATCCCCCGACACCTCCAGTTCACGCATATCGTCGAGAGGCTCCAGCAGCGCCATCAGCAGAGCGCGCATCGCGTTGCGGGTACCGATGACCCACGCCGCCACGCGGTTGATACTGGCGTCGAAGTAGTCCAGCCCAATGTGCACGCGATGCAGGAAATCGCCGCGCACGACCTCTTGCATAATGGCCTGCAGTTCGTCCGTCAGCGTCACGACGTGATCGCTATCCCAGCGCACCCCTCGGCTGACGTGTAGCAGCACCTCGTCTACGAAGGTGAGGACGGAAGAGAGTTTGTCCGAAATCACCTCGGTAGGGTGGAAGTGCCCGCTGTCGAGGCACAACAGCACGTCGCTAGCGACGGCGTAGCCCAGGTAGAATTCGTGCGAGCCGACGACGTAACTCTCCGAACCGAGGCCGAACAGCTTGCTTTCCACGGCATCAAGATGGTAGCGGGGATCAATCTTTTCGGCAAAGATTTTATCCAGCGAGTCCTTCAGCAGCAGGCGCGGCGTCTTGCGGTCTACGGGCGTGTCCTTGAAGCCGTCTGGAATCCAGACGTTGGTTATGCAAGGCGTGCCCAGTTCCCGCCCGAAGTGCTCGCCGATCTTGCGGCAGGCGATGCAGTGATTGATCCAGAACCGACGGATTCCCTCGTCGTAGCTGGCCAGGGTGAAACCGCTTTCGGCTAGCGGGTGGGAGAAGCAGGTCGGATTGAAGTCGATCCCATGCCTGTTTTCCCTGGCCCAGTCAGTCCAGCAGGCGAAATGCTCCGGCAGCAGTTCGTCGCGCTCCACCTTCTTGCCGCCGGTCTCGGCGTAGATGGCGTGCAGGTTCAGCCGGTGGGTGCCGGGGATCAGGCTGTATGCCTTGTCCAAGTCGCGCCGCAACTCACCGGCGTTGCGCGCCTTGCCAGGATAGTTGCCCGTGGCCGCGATGCCGCCCCCCAGCTCCGTGTCGGGCGACTCAAACCCTCCCACGTCGTCGCCCTGCCAGCAGTGCAGGCTGATGGGAATCTGGGCAAGGGTGTCTATCGCCTCGTCGGTGTCCACGCCGAGCACGGCGTATCGCTCTTTCGCCAAGGCGTAGGTATCTTGAACCTGCTTGTTTGTGGGTTGTTTGCCCATGGTCCTATCTCCTTCCGCACTATCTTCACCGCCTCCACGGCGACGCCTCGAGCCCTCAACCACCGGAGCACCGCCGGCCGCCACCCGATCCCATACTCCGGCTTCCTCGAAGGCCACGATGATCGCGTGCACTTAAGAATACACGCCGTGCTTCTTGACGGCGTTGATGAAGGCCTCGACGTTTTCCATAGATGTGTCCGCCTGAATAATGTGCGCTGGGGCTACCATATAGCCGCCTCCGCGACCCAGGACTTCGATTTTCGCCTTCACGTCAGCCTCGATCTCCTCCGGTGTCCCGAAGGGGAGAAGGTTTTGCTGGTCAATGGCGCCCCAGAAAGAAAGTCTATCGCCAAATTTATTCTTGAGGTCCTCTGGCTCGTGGCCCGGCACATTGGGCTGAACCGGGTTAAAAACCTCCAGGCCGACTTCAATCCAGGTGGAAGACTTCTTCCAGTTCTACCATGCTCTCGTCGGCGTGGGCGCCGCCCAGCCCCTCAAAGTAGGGGGCCATGAATTCTTGCCACTTGGCGTTGATTTCTTCTTTCGCCATGCCGGCCAAAGCGGCCTGGAAGCTCTCTGGGGTCTCAAAGTAGCCAAAGAGCAAACCATCCTCGCGCATGAACAGCGAGTAGTTGTGCCAGCCTGTTCGCCGGAGGGCAGCGAGCATTTCAGGCCAGACAGATTTGTGATGTTCTTTGTACTCTTCGATCTTATCTTCTCTTACTTTAAGCAGAAATCCTACGCGTTTCATATCGTCTTCCTCCTTTGCAAAATTAGAAATGCAAAATTAGAAACGCCGGGGCTCTCGATCAGACCAGCAACTCATCATGGCACTAATCCCTGTAGACAACTTCTAGTACGGCATTGACGATGTCTTGCTCGTTGGGAATGGCCTCTAACTCCAGGCGGCCACTGTATGGTATGGGCACATCCTCGGTGGCCACTTGCATAATGGGAGCGTCCAGCCAGTCGAAGGCTTCCCGTTGCACCCGGGCGACCACCTCGGCTGTGAACCCCCCTGTCAGGTGTCCCTCGTTGACCACAACCAACCGCCCCGTCTTTTCCACCGATCGGACAATGGTGGCGACGTCGAGTGGTTTGAGGGTGCGGGGGTCAATGACTTCAGCCTCGATCCCCTGTCGGGCCAGTTCTGCGGCTGCGTTCAGGGCAAAGAGAACCATGCGTGAGGTGGCCACGATAGTCACATCGTCGCCAGCGCGCTTCACGTCAGCCACGCCGATAGGGATGAGATACTCCTCTTGGGGTACGGAGCCAGTGGTATTGTAGAGCAACTTGTGCTCGATAAAGATTACCGGGTTGTCGTCCCGGATGGCCGACTTGAGCAGTCCCTTGGCATCGTATGGGGTGGAAGGCTGGATGACAATCAGGCCAGGGATGTGAACAAACCACATTTCGAGGCTTTGGGAATGCTGGGCCGCATTGCCACGCCCACCACCTCCCTGCGTGCGGATGACCAGAGGCACACGAGCCTTGCCACCAAACACATAACGGGCCTTGGCTGCCTGGTTGATAATCTGATCCATGGCCAAGGTGATAAAGTCAATGTACAAGATTTCGACCACCGGGCGCAGGCCGGTCATGGCCGCACCTACAGCGATCCCACAAAAGCCTGCTTCGGAGATGGGCGTGTTGCGCACCCGCTTCTCGCCAAACCTGTCAAACAAGCCCCCGGTGATCTGGAATGGGCTTCCATAAGACCCCACGTCCTCACCTAACACACAGACCGACGGATCGCGGGCCATCTCTTCGTGAAGGGCTTCGTTGAGGGCTTCCCGATATCGCAATTGCCGGATTATCATAGTACCTCAATGATATTCTCTATACTATTCGTGATTTCTACCGTTCAGGCGTAAACATCTTCCCAAAGCGCATTGATTTCGGGCTCGGGACTGTTGATGGCGAACGTGACCGCCTCGCCAACCTCGGCCTGGGCCTTCTGTCGGAGCGTATCCAGTTCATCTTGTGAGAAGTCTGCTTCTCCGGTCAGATAACGCCCAAAGCGGCTGATGGGGTCCCGGTCGGGTGATCTCCACTCGTCGGCCTCGCCTTTGGGACGATAGGTAAGCGGGTCGCCAACGGTATGGCCTTCGATCCGGTAGGTCTGGGCCACCAACAGCGTCGGGCCATCGCCGCTGCGAGCCCGCTTGGCTGCCTGGCGCACCGCTTCATATACAGCCAGCACGTCGTTGCCGTCCACTGTGACGCCAGTCAGTCCAAAAGCCTGGGCCTTCAGCGCGATGCGCTCGATGGCAATCAGGGGTTTGCTGGGGCTGAACTGGGCGTATTGATTCTCCTCACACAAATAGATGACGGGCAGTTTCCAGAGGGCGGCCATATTAGCCGCCTCCATCAAGACACCCTGGTTGCTGGCCCCGTCGCCGAAAAAGCAAATGACCACCTGTCCAGAGCCACGCAGATCAGCAGAATAGGCCGCGCCGGTAGCAATACCAATACCACCGCCGACGATGCCATTGGCCCCCAAGATGCCCAGGTCGAGGTCGGCGATGTGCATTGAGCCGCCTTTGCCCTTGCAATAACCGGTGGCTTTGCCCAACAACTCAGCCATCATCGCTCGCGGGTCGCCCCCCTTAGCCAGGCAGTGACCGTGACCGCGATGGGTGCTGGTGACGTAGTCGTCTCGGTTGAGTGCCGCGCAAGCGCCTACGGCCACTGCTTCTTCGCCGGTATAGGCGTGGGTCGTACCCCGTATCATATCTTGATGATACAGCGACCGTGCGCTTTCTTCAAAGCACCGAATGAGCCACATGCGGTAATACATGTCAGCCAGTTTGTCGTGACTGAGTTCCATAAAACACTCTCCAACCTGCCTGTAGGTCCCCTTTAAGGATTTGACTGGATGCGGCGAAAACAACCAGGGAGACCACCCGTGGATCTGAATTTGCAGCCGGGTGGCGTCCCTCCGGATTGGGTGATGCACAGTGGATAGGGCCAGCACCTCTCAGCCGGCGGCCGGAGATAACCAGTCCTCATCCAGTAAGGAGGAGGCTCCTTTGGTAATTAAGGCTTACGTCTATCGCAGGTAGAGCCCGCCATTCACGTCGAGGGTGGCACCGGTGATAAAAGCCGCTTGATCCGAAACCAGGAAACAAACCGCCGCGGCAATTTCTTCTGGTTGAGCGAAACGCGCCAGAGGGATCTGAGCTCTCACCCGCGCTTTTGTTGCCTCCGACCAATTGGCAGTAAGGTCGGTGGCGGTAGTGCCGGGCGCCAGGCAATTGACCGTGACGCTGTCGGCAGCCAGCAACCGGGCTAGCGACTTGGTGAGGCCAATCAACCCCGCTTTGGAGGCAGCATAGTGGGCGCCGACTGAGACGCCCCCCATCTGTCCAGCCACGGAGGCGACGTTGACGATACGTCCCCGCCGCCCGCTCTTTCGGAGGTGTGGCATCGCCGCCTGGCAACAGAGAAATGCCCCCTTGAGATTGATGGCCAGCACCCGATCCCACTCAGCCTCTTTGATGTCAGCAAAGTCAGACAGGGGACAGAGGCCAGCGTTATTGACCAAGATGTCCAGGCCACCGAAGTGTTCAGTTGTCAGATCAATGGCACGCTGCACATCGGTCGGCCGGCTGACGTCAGCTTTGACCATCAACGCCCGGTCCCCGATTGACTGAGCGGCCGGCTCCAATGCAGTTAGGTCAATGTCAACCATCGCCACGCCGGCGCCGCGCTGAGCCAGCGCGCGGGCAGTAGCCAGACCAATGCCCCGCGCCGCCCCGGTGACGAAAGCGGTGCGTCCAGCCAGTTCATCTGTCATGGCAGCCCCCTGGTCGACTTCTTTCGAGCCAGGACTCGATGAGCAGCAGTCATAATATCGGGCGCGGCCATGCCATACATCGGGAACAACTCGGCCGGGTCGCCAGAGCGGCCAAAGGTGTCGGGCACGCCCACTCGTTCCATAGGCACCGGCCTGTGCTCCACCAGATACTCGGCCACCGCGCTGCCCATCCCCCCCATAATGTTGTGGTCTTCGGCGGTGACAATAGCGCCCGTCTCCTGAACGGCCCGCTCAATTGCCTCGCCGTCCAGGGGTTTAACGGTATGCATATCGAGGACACGGGCGCCAATGCTCTGACCAGCGAGGGCGTCGGCTGCACCCAGAGCCAGTGCCACCATCACGCCCATTGCGATAATCGTCAGGTCGCTTCCCTCGCGCAGGGTGATGGCTTGGCCCAGGTTAAAGCTCTGGCTCTCGTCGTAGATGACAGGCACCGGATTGCGTCCCATACGAAAGTAGGTCGGCCCGTCGAGGGCCACCAATTGTCGGAGGAGAGGGGGCACAGCGACAGAGTCGGCTGGTACGACGACGGTCATATTGGGCATAGCCCGCATAATGGCCACGTCTTCAGTAGCCTGGTGGGTCGGTCCGTCCCAGCCGACTTCCAGCCCGCCATGAGAGCATGTCACTTTCACGTTGAGATGAGAGTAGCAGATGACGCTTCGAATCTGCTCGCAGGCGCGCATGGTGGCGAAGGTGGCGTAAGTGCAGGCCAGTGGGATGAGACCAGTGGTGGACAAGCCCCCCGCCGCCATCATCATATCCTGCTCAGCAACGCCGAAGTTGATATGGCGGTCGGGAAAGCGTTGGCGAAAAGCCCCAGTCTTGAGCGAGCTAGAAATGTCAGCGTCGAGGACGACCATATTAGGGAACTCAGTCCCTAGCTCTACAAGAGCCTGGCCGAAGGCCTCGCGGAGGACACGGCGTGGGCGATCAGATCCCTGATAGAGTCGAGCGACTGTCATGGCTGCCAAACCTCTCCCAGTTCAGCCAGGGCCGCTATCGCCTGCTCCGTATTGGGCGCCTTGCCATGCCATTCGTGCCGATCCTCCATAAAAGAGACGCCCTTGCCCTTGGTGGTGTGGGCCAGGATGGCGGTAGGCGCATCGGTGACGCCTCGCGCCCAGGTCAGGGCGTCGAGGATTGGGCCCAGATCGTGACCATCAATCTCGCGCACGGCCCAGCAGCAGGCCCGCCACTTGTCGGCCAGGGGGTCTAGACACAGGATATCATCGGACTTACCATCAACTTGAGAGCGGTTGTAGTCAATCAATACGGTCAGGTTTCCCAATTTGTGAAAACCGCCCATCATTGCCGCTTCCCAGGTGCAGCCCTCTTGCTGGTCCCCCTCGCCTACCATCACGTAGGTGCGAAAATCGCGCCCTGTGATACGGGCGCCCAGCGCCATCCCCAACCCGGCTGACAGGCCGTTGCCCAGTGGGCCAGCCGTCATATCAATACCGGGGGTCTTGCACATGTCGGGATGGCCCTGCAGGTGGCTGCTGATGTGGCGCAGCTTGACCAGGTCTTCCACCGGGAAGTACCCCCGTTCGGCCAACGCGGCGTACCATACGGGGCAGGCGTGTCCCTTGGACATAATGAACCGGTCGCGGTCAGGCCAGTTGGGGCGGCGCGGATCAACACGCAACTCGTGAAAATAGAGCACGGCCACCATGTCGGCCGCCGACAGGGAGCCACCGGGATGCCCGGAGCCGGCTGCGTGCGTCATTTTGATAACGTGACGGCGCAGCAGGTTGGCGATGGCTGCCAGTTTCTCGATCAGAGCGGCATCGGATGCCATAGTTCGCTTTACTGGTCTTTGCCCGGATCGTAAGCGCCAGGAGTCACGGGGGGCGAGAAGAGAGTCACTAATTTGAGCGGCTCCCCCTCGTCGGTCCGGATTTGATGCAAGAGGCCGGGGGGAATGAAAACCGCCACGCCTGGTTCCAACCGGACTTCCTTCCCTCCAGAAATGATGTCCCCTTCGCCGGAGAGGATGTAAATGATCTCTTCCTGAACCTCATGGGTATGAGCCGCAGCCAGCGTTCCGCCGGGAAACTCGGCCAGACCAAAGACCAGATTCTTGGCCTGACTATTCTGTGGGCCCAGTAGATAATACCAATCGCGACCGGGTAGATTGTAGACAGTACAGTTGTTGACGTGAGCCGTTTCCAATTCAGGCATATTCTGCCTCCCTTTGCAACTAACAATCACCGATTGCTGAATACCAGACGCTGATCACCGGCTGCCTTAATCGCTGACGACTACTCC
Source organism: uncultured Anaerolineales bacterium (assembly GCA_964653285.1). Lineage (GTDB taxonomy): Bacteria > Chloroflexota > Anaerolineae > B4-G1 > B4-G1 > CAZZEX01. The sequence continues at coordinate 36,879 of CAZZEX010000031.1, read as the reverse complement.
ATCAGGGAACCTTTGGAGCAAGACCGGATCATGCGGAGGGACCACAATGTCAGCGACCTCACGGATTCGATCCATGGCCTGAAAACACTGCTTGATATCTACCGCCAGGCCAATAGGATGGTTTTTCTCCAGGTTCTCATAGTAAAAGACAGTATCGCCGGGAAAGACAGCCAGGCCCTCTTTGGTCTGCACCGTGAACGCCTGGCTGCACATCGTGTGCCCGCCAACGTAAAAAGCGCCAATGCCGGGGATAATCTCCGGCGCTTCATCATCCACCAAGATCAGCCGCTCGCGGGCTTCACTGGCGAAATAGGCCAGGATGTCACGCGGGAAGAGAATGTCGGGGGTCAGAGCAGGATGCGGGGGATCAAGCGTAAGATGCCAGCCGGTACGCGACACGACGAATTTGGCATTGGAGAACAACTTGGCGTTTGAACAGTGGTCGTAATGAAGGTGGGTGATAAAGACGTATTCCACATCGGCCGGGTCAATCCCCTCTTTCCGTAACAGGAGGGGGATGTTCTGTGTCTCCATATCCATTCGAAAGCGTCCCTTTTGCCCCACTCCAGCCACAACGAGGGGTTGAATCTCGTCCACATCCCGGACGCCGGCGTCAATCAGCATAACCTTGCCATCGTCCCGACGCAGAATAAAGAAGAAAAAGTCCGCTACCGTCCACTCGCCCCAGCGCGACATAAAAAACATCTGGGGACTCGGTACGGACTGCTCGCAGTATTTGATCGCTTTGATGCTATAAGTCGCCATTTCCCTTATCTCCATGCTCCCAACGGGTATAGACTACTGAAGATTGACCGATGTGCCGCCATCTACGACCAGCATTGCCCCAGTACACCAGGCTGAGTCGGCGCTGGCGAAAAAGAGAACCGGGCCAGCAATGTCCTCGGGCTGACCCAGGCGGCCCAAGGGTGCCCGCTTCGACCAATGGTCACGCACTGCCGGATCGGCCAGGGCCTCGCGGTTGATGTCAGTCTCGACTGTGCCGGGCAGGACGGCATTACAGGTGATGCCATGCGATCCCAATGAAATAGCCATGGATTTCACCAGTAGATTGATGCCCGCCTTTGAAGCGCAGTAGTGAGCCTGCATGCTGCCGCCGAACTCTGAGGAGATGGAACTGACGGCGATGATGCGCCCCTTCACCCCCTGCTCGACCATCACCTTGGCCACTGCCTGGGAGCACAGAAAGTAGCCTTTCAGATTCACGTCAAGCACCTGGTTCCACAGGTCCTCGCTCATCTCCAGAAAGCCCTCAAATGGGCAAATCCCGGCGTCGTTGACCAGAATGTCTACGGTGTTCCACTCTTTCACCACCGCATCCACCATGGCCTGCACCTGAGCCTGGTCAGATACGTCGGTGCGAACGAACATCGCCTGGCCTCCAGCAGTTTCAATGAGACGAACAGTTTCGCGGCCTTCGTTCTCACGCAGGTCTACGACGGCTACCCTGGCTCCCTCTTGCCCAAAGCGTAGAGCGATCGCCCGGCCGATCCCGCGCGCCGCCCCAGTGACAATGGCCACCTTGTCCTTCAGACGCACGATCATTACCCTGGTGCCTCCATCCGTGTCTGATCGAGGAAACGGGCAGGAGATAGATTTTGCCCTCCCCCACCCTGAGTTACGTGAGGCTGGGTAGACATCGGCCCACTGGTCGGTATTGTGGCGCGTTTCAGGTAACAGGCACAGAAATGCCTGTTACCTGAAACGCAGTCTTCCAACAGCGGGTATCAAGTACGTCGCTGTTACTCTACTACTACTCGGCTGCTGCCTCGACGTTGTCTTTGTCGTAGACGGTGAAGGGTCCCATCAGGACGCGGAGACCTACGTCGCGGGTGGGGTCTTTCTCGATGGTGTAGGTTCCCATGCGACCGGCTTCGAACCTCTCGCCTACCTTACCCTCGATGGCGCCGGTGGCTATCAGGTAGGTGGTGTAGTAGGTCAGATAGCCCAGGTCGACGAAGCTCCACAGGGCGAACTCCGGCGCACAGTCGTTGAGCGTGTAGGCGACCATCTCGGCCGGCAGGCCCAGACCGCTGAGCTTCACCGTGTCGCACAGCCCCTCGTCCTGGATGGCCTTGGAGGCGGCGGCGATGCCGACGGTGGTGGGCGCCATGATCAGTTCCATCTCAGGATACTTGTCCACCAGCGCCAGGGCCTGGTTGTAGCTGTCCTCCGACTGGTCGTAGCCGTACACGATGTCCAGCATCTCCAGGTTGGCGTACTTGGGGTCGGTCTCGAGGACTTCCTCCAGCGCGGCGATCCAGGCGTTCTGGTTGGCGGCGTCGGGCGAGGCAGACAGCACGGCGAACTTGCCGCCGTCCTCACCCAGGATGTCCAGCGCCATGTCGGCCATGACCCGGCCGGTCTCGTCGAAGTCCACCTGGGCGACGAAGACCTGCTCGCCTTCAGCCGACGGGATGGGCGAGTCCCAGGTGACCACCGCCAGCCCGGCATCGCGGGCAGCCTGGGCGGCAGGGGCGATCTGGTCACCGGCGTTGTTGGAGATCATGATGGCGTCCATGCCCTCGGTGGTGGCGGTGGTCACGATCTCGATCTGCCCGGCGACGCTGTCCTCCGGCGTGGGGCCAAGGAACTGCAACTCCCCCTGGTTCTGGAGTTCCTCGTGCGCTTCCAGCGCGCCGTTGTGGGACTGGTCGAACACCAGGATGCCCAGGAACTTGGGCAGCAGCACCATGTCCACTTCCTGCCCCGGCGTGGCCTTCACCGGCCCGGCCCCGGCCTCAGCCTGCGGTCCAGCCTCCTCCTCGACGTTGTCCTTGTCGTAGACCTTGAAGGGGCCCATCAGGACGCGCAGGCCTTGGTCGCGGGTGGGGTCTTTCTCGATGGTGTAGGTGCCCATGCGACCGGCGTTGAACGTCTCGCCTTCCACACCCTCGATGGCGCCGGTGGCTATCAGGTAGGTGGTGTAGTAGGTCAGGTAGCCCAGGTCGACGAAGCTCCACAGGGCGAACTCCGGCGCACAGCCGTTGAGCGTGTAGGCCACCATCTCGGCCGGCAGGCCCAGACCGCTGAGCTTGACCGTGTCGCACAGCCCCTCGTCCTGGATGGCCTTGGAGGCGGCGGCGATGCCGACGGTGGTGGGCGCCATGATCAGTTCCATCTCAGGATACTTGTCCACCAGCGCCAGGGCCTGGTTGTAGCTGTCCTCCGACTGGTCGTAGCCGTACACGATGTCCAGCATCTCCAGGTTGGCGTACTTGGGGTCGGTCTCGAGGACTTCCTCCAGCGCGGCGATCCAGGCGTTCTGGTTGGCGGCGTCGGGCGAGGCAGACAGCACGGCGAACTTGCCGCCGTCCTCACCCAGGATGTCCAGCGCCATGTCGGCCATGACCCGGCCGGTCTCGTCGAAGTCCACCTGGGCGACGAAGACCTGCTCGCCTTCAGCCGACGGGATGGGCGAGTCCCAGGTGACCACCGCCAGCCCGGCATCGCGGGCAGCCTGGGCGGCAGGGGCGATCTGGTCACCGGCGTTGTTGGAGATCATGATGGCGTCCATGCCCTCGGTGGTGGCGGTGGTCACGATCTCGATCTGCCCGGCGACGCTGTCCTCCGGCGTGGGGCCGAGGAACCGCAACTCCCCTTGGTTCTGAAGTTCTTCGTGCGCTTCCAGCGCACCGTCGTAGGACTGGTCGAACACCAGGATGCCCAGGAACTTGGGCAGCAGCACCATGTCCACCTCCTGCCCTGGCGTGGCCTCCACCGGCCCGGCCGCGGGCTCAGGCTCCGGTGCCTCGGTTGGAACCTCAACGGGGGCCTGGGTCGGTGCCGCAGGTTCCTCGGTCGGTTCCGGCGTTGCTGGCTTACATGCGGCCATCAGCATACTCAGGATGGCCAACAGCGCAACGGTTCGCCATACATATGTCTTCATTTTTCTACTCCTTTGTTCGTTAGGGACTATCCAGTCTGACAGTCAAATCTCGCAGAGCGTATGTATTGGATTGTTTATGCGACACCTCCTTTTCTCTAAGTAATTGTGTCCTGTGGACGACGACTTCGACGGCGACTCAGGACGGCGCGAACCTTAGTCACCAGATTGGGGGCAAGCACCGAGAGAATCAACAGGCTGCCGATCACGCCCGTCTGCATATGGCCGGAAAGATGAGCCAGCGACATCCCATTTCGCAGATTAAGAACTATCAGGATGGATAACAGAACGCCCCAGACTGATCCCGAACCACCGAAGATGCTTACCCCGCCTAGCACCACCATAGTGATGATGTCCAGTTCGAAACCTTGCGCCATATCACCTCGGACTGCCCCCAGCCGGGCCGCAAACAGCAGTCCCGCCAGAGCGGAAATCGTGCCCGAAGCGGTGAACAGGATCATCTTCAACCGCTTCACTTTCACGCCCGAAAAACGGGCCACGTCACGGTTGTTCCCTATAACGTAGACGTAACGCCCAAAGCCAGAGTACTGGAGGAGAACGATAGCAATGGCGAGAAGCACGAAGAAGATGATCAGTGCCAGCGGAAACGGGCCGATGAGAGGTTTCTGCCCCAGGGCGTCGAACCAGTCCGGGAAGTAGCCTATCGAGCGGTCTTCCAGAAAGACGCGCGCCAGTCCCCGATAGCCTATCAGCGTGGCCAGCGTGACCACCAGCGATGGCAGGCCGACGTATGCAACCCAGAAACCGTTAAACACGCCGCCGAGCAGGCCCAGCGCCAGCCCAACCAGAAGAGCCGCCCCTATCGGCACTCCTCGCTCGTGGAGCCAGCCGAGAGTGCAGGCTGCCAGGCCCATCGTCGAAGCGACCGAGAGGTCTATTTCCGCGTTGATGATGATAAAGGTCATCACGAGAACGACGATGATCTTCTCAATGTACAGGATGAACAAGTTCATCTGATTCCCAATACTGAGATACACTGGTGCCTGGAGGCCATTGATGATGATGATCACCAATAGAATAACGAGCAAAAAGCCCTCCCAGCTTTTCAGTCGCTCCCAACCCTTTCGCAGGAATCCTGGACTACGCAACATGGCTGCCTTCCTCCTGTTTCCCATATGCTTCAACTTCCGATTCCGATTCTACCCGGAGCTCACCTCGTGCCCAAAGACTACGCAATCGGCTCATGATCACGGCGTCGGTAGCAACGGCCAGCAGGATAAGCATCCCCAACAGGGCGTCACGCCAGAACTCGCTGATCTCTAACCAACGGATCAGGCTGTTCTCGAGGAGGTCGACCAGGGTGGCGCCCAGCAAGGCGCCGATCACCGTGCCGGCGCCGCCGGCGGTGCTCGCACCGCCGACGACGACCGCGGCTATCGACGCCAATTCGAGGCCAATCCCGGCGACGACCGTGACGTTGCCAAAGCGAGTCAGGAGCATAAACCCGGCCAAACCAGACAGCGCTCCGCTAAGCATAAAAGCGGTGAACACGATACGCTGCGATGGGAAACCGGCAATGCGGGCGGCTTCGGGATTTGAACCGATGGCGTACAGCCGGCGGCCGTAGGGCAGATATTTGAGCACCAACTGGAAGAGGGCGACGACGATTAGCATCACTCCAACCATGAGGCGAAAGTCCAACTCGCCAATACTGAAGATGTTCGTGCGGGGGAGCCCGATTACCCACTCCGGCAACTCGGCTGCCAGAACCGTCTTCGCATCGGAGTACTCGACCAGCATGGTGCGATAGAGCGCCAGCGTAGCAAGGGTGACGATAACCGCCGGAATCCTACCATACGCGACGAATAGGCCGTTGACCATCCCCATAACAGCGCCAATGCCAACGGCCATAAGGACAGCAGCGATGGGCGGGATGTCGTTGTTGCGGGCAAGCTGCGTGCCGACGAAATAGGCGGTGAAGCCCGCGATCGAGCCAACCGAAAGGTCATAGTTGCGCGTCAGGAAAACCAGCGTTTGCCCGACGGCTATCACGGCAGTAATGGCGACGCTGGTAGAGACGCGGTTGAAGAGTCGCGCATTATAGTAGTTGTCGATCTGCGTGCCAAAGAGGAGGATAGCCAGGACGATAATGAGTACAAGGACCAACTCTCGAATCTGCTGGGGTCGAAAACGACGTCTCAATGCGTTCATGACTGGATCTCCTGGGCTGCCTGATTCTGCCCCATGGCGGCCATCATGATGTTCTCCTGGGTGGCTTCTTCGCGGTCGAAAACGCCCATCCGTCTACCTTCGCGCATGACGAGAATGCGGTCACTCATTGCCAAAACCTCGGGCAGGTCGGACGATATGAGTATGATTCCCAGCCCCTGCGCTGCCAGGTCGTTGATCATGTGATGCACCTCCGCCTTCGCCCCCACGTCAATGCCTCGCGTCGGTTCATCCATGATGAACAGTTTGGGTTGGGTGTTGAGCCATGTGCTCAACATGACTTTCTGTTGGTTGCCACCGGAGAGCTTCTCAACCTTAACCTTGACAGATGGTGCGTGGATTGAGAGTCTCTGACGGTATTCTTCGGCGGTGATGGTTTCGTCGCCTTGTTTGATCAACCCCATACGTGTCAGATATCTGCGCAGCATCGGTAACGAGATGTTGGAGGCGATCGACATGGGCATGATCAACCCGTACTGACGGCGGTCCTCCGTCACATACGCGATGCCGAGTGCGAGCGCCTGCTCAGGAGACCGAATCGTCTGCTCTTTTCCTTCGAGGATGATCTCCCCGGAGTCGGCCTGTTCGACCCCGAACAAGGCCAGGCCAATGTCGGTGCGGCGCGAGCCGACCAGTCCGGCAAGGCCCAACACCTCGCCGTGATAAACATCGAAGTTAATGTCGTAAAAGGCGTTTTCTTTGCTCAAGCCGCGTACAGACATCAGCACTTCGCCGCGCTCAGCCTCGCTCTTGGCGAAGAAGTCCTCGATCTCGCGCCCCACCATGTCGCGGATAACCGTCTCGGACGCGACCTCGCTGCGGGGCTGGGACGAAATCAGCTTTCCGTCGCGCAACACACTCACACGGTCCGCAACCTTTAGCACTTCTTCCAACCGGTGCCCGATGAATAGGATGGCAACGCCCTGGTTGCGCAGCGCACGCACCAATTTGAACAACTGCGCCACCTCGTGGGCCGAGAGCGCCGCAGTCGGCTCATCCATGATCAGTACGCGTACGTCGAGCGAGATGGCCCTGGCAATTTCGACTGCCTGCTGCGCAGCCAGCGTAAGGCCGCGTGCTGGCATGCGTACGTCGAACTCGACGTCCAGTTTGGCCAGGACGGCTTCGGCGTCCTCGTACATCTTGCCCCAGCGCACAAAGGGGCCGCGGTCACGATGGCTGATGAAGATGTTCTCGGCGACGCTCAAATCGGGGAAGACTATCGGCTCCTGGTATATGGCGGCAACGCCATAAGCCTGCGCCTCTTGTGAGTTATGAACCTGCACGGGCTGCCCATCCAGCACGATCTCACCCCGGTCAAGCCTGTAGATGCCTGTCGCGATCTTGATGAGGGTTGATTTCCCTGCCCCATTCTCGCCCACCAGGGCATGAATCTCACCGGGATACAGGTCGAGCGAGACATCATCCAGGGCCTGGGTCATGTCAAAGCGCTTGGAAATGTGATTCATTTCCAGAATAGGTGTTTTCATTTAGATTTCCTCTTCGTCGCACAGGGTAAACGACGACGCCGTGTCCTCGCCGCAAACAGTGAGGGCTGTACAGGTTTGGCGCAATTGCTCAATGAATTTAGGGTCCACGTTACTGTCAGTAAAGACGTGGGATACTTGCTCCAGGCTGGCGAACGAAGTCAGGTCTACCTTGCCAAACTTGCTGGAATCAATGAGGGCCACCACGCGTTCGGCGCAGCGAATCATCTGTTTCTTGACCTGCACCTCTTGGATATCAACCTCTGTCAGGCCAGCCTCAACCGAGAATCCCGAGCAAGACACAAAAGCGGTCTTGATGTGCAAATCCTCAAGGATTTTCCCCCCCAAGTGACCTACGACCGAGGTGCCATCGGGGCGTATTACCCCCCCAACGAGGATGACGGTATAGGATAGATTTTGTGCCAGGGTAAGACCAACTTCGATGCCGTTGGTAACGATGGTGAGGTTGCGGAAATCCTGCAAAAGAGGAGCAATGTAAAAGGCGGTCGAACTGGCATCGAGGAGAATTGAATCTCCATCCTCGATCATATTGACCGCCCGACGAGCCATCCATTGTTTGGCGTCTGCATGGAGTTGAGCGCGGTCCGCAAAAGCAGGGATGCGAGTTCGGTGGTCATTCTTTGCTACGGCACCTCCTCGCACGCGGGTGAGTTGCCCTGCTTCTTCCAACGCATTCAAGTCGTTGCGGATGGTGCCCTCGGATACATCCAGAAGTTTAGCCAACTTGGTGACCTTAACTCCTGATCGTTCGCGTAGAAGGTCGAAGATACGCTGCCGCCGCTCAAATGTAGTCACAACACCACTGGCCTTCGAACTAGTCACACCGCCGAATTTTGCTGATGTGCTGTTGAAACTTGTCGAAGTCGTTATATCATAGCTTTTGAAATTTGTCAATATCGTCCAGAAACGACAAGATTCAACAAACACCCTGTCCCAAGTCAACCTGCCCCATCACGGCCAGAAAGCGGCCATAAGCCTCGTCCCACCCAGACTCGCCGGCTGGCTCGTAGGTGACCACGTCGAAGGAATTACGCACAACCTGGCGCCCCTCCTCCAGCGACCCGATGTGACCCAGAGCCATCGCCTGCGTGATGACGTTGCCGGCCGCGGTGGCCTCGATAGGTCCAGTTACCACCCGGCGACCGGTAGCATCGGCAGTGAACTGGTTTAGCAGTTGGTTCTGCGTCCCGCCCCCGACGATGTGGATCGGTTCCAGGCGACGGTCCAGGATCTCCTCAAGCCGTTCCAGCACCCAGCGATATTTGAGCGCCAGGCTCTCCAGCGTGCAGCGAACGACCGCCCCCTTGCTTTGCGGAACCGGTTGATCCGTCCTACGGCAAAAGGCACGGATGCGGGCCGGCATGTCGCCGGGCTTGAGAAACTCACCATAGTCGGGGTCAATGACAGACTGGAGAGGAGCCGCATGAGCCGCCATGTGTGTCAATTCGTCATACGAGAACGCTTCGCCCTGGCATGCCCACGTGCGCCGGCACTCCTGCACCAGCCACAACCCCATAATGTTCTTCAAGAAGCGGAAGGTGCCACACACGCCCCCCTCGTTGGTTAAATCGAAGGCCAGACTTTGCTCGTTGATGACAGGTTCCAGCAACTCAGCGCCCATCAACGACCACGTACCGGAACTGATGTAGACAAAGTCCGAGCCTTCGGCGGGGACGGCCGCTACTGCGCATCCAGTATCGTGGCAGGCAGGGGCGATGACCGGCAGGCTGCTCAGTCCAACCACGTCTACATCTTCGGCTACCGATGGCAACAGTTGGCCCAGGACGGTCCCCGGCGGCACGATCTCGGGGAAGATGTGGGTAGGGATGTCCAACCGTTCGAGCAACGGCCTGGCCCACCCCCCCCTCCCCCCCCCCTCTACAGGGGGGGGGAGGCGCGGGTCGTAACACTGGGTGGTGGTGGCAATGCTAAACTCGCACACCTTGCGCCCGGTGAGCCAGTAGTTGAACAGGTCGGGCATGGTCAAGAAGGTGTCGGCGATATCGAGGGCCGGCGAACGGCCGACGACCATCGAAAGCAACTGATAGAGGCTATTCAGTTGCATAAACTGGATGCCGGTCTGCTCGAAAACTTGCGCGCGCGGCACACGGCGGAAGGCCTCGTCGAGCATACCATCAGTCCGACTGTCACGGTAGTGGTAGGGGTTAGATACCAGCGCGCCATCCCGGTCGAGCAAGCCGAAATCCACGCCCCACGTGTCAAGGCCAATGCCAGCCAGATCGGCTCCGTGCTCCCGGACAGCCCGGGCCAAGCCACGTTTTATCTCGGTCCAGAGACGCAGCACGTCCCAGTGAAGGCCATCCGGCAAGCGCACCGGGCCATTGGGAAACCGGTGCACTTCCGAAAGCCGGAGCCGCTGCCCGTCGAACTGGCCGAGCATAGCGCGGCCACTCTCCGCACCCAGGTCAAGGGCCAAAAAGCCAAGTTGATGAGACATGATGCTCTCTCCTTAGCAACGATCCGCTTGCTCAGATGGGGATACTTGGCACTGTCCTGGCCTGGTTTCTCTATCAAGTCTGTCAATACTGACCGTACAACGGTCCAAAATTGGCGCAGGCCCTGAAGTCAGCACCCAGTGGGTCCATCGCGCCAAACGCGGTCCAGGCGCTGGGCCTGAAGATTCTCTCCTCGGGCACGTTGTGCATGTAGACCGGGATGCGCAGCATTGAGGCCAGAGTGATCAGCTCGGCGCCGATGTGGCCGTAACTGATCGCCCCGTGGTTAGCACCCCAGTTGTACATCACCGAGTAAACGTCCCGGAAAGGCCCGCTGCCCGTCACGTTGGGGACAAACCAATGGGTGGGCCAGGTGGGGTCGGTGCGCTCATTCAAAATGTGGTATACCTCCTCCGGCAGATCCACGGTGTACCCTTCCGCAATCTGCAGCACCGGGCCAAGCCCCTTGATCAGGTTGATTCTGGACATGGTGACGGGCATGCTCCCGCGTGTCAGGAAGCCTGAGGAAAAACCACCCCCTCGGAAATATCCCGTACTACCCGGATACCAGGTTATGGCATCGAGGCATTTTCCCACCTCTTCCGCGGTGATGCCCCAGAAGGGTTTCATGCCTGGCTGCCCGTCAATCTTCTGATGGCCGGTGGCATCCAGCGTGGCAGAACCAGAGTTGATCAGATGGATGAACCCGCCCTCCGCCAGACCGGTCAGTTTGTAACCTGTCACCCGCTTGACCGCTGCCGGGCTCCAGTAGGTCCTCACATCAGCGAAGATCTGGGCGGTGTTGGCCAATAGATGCCCAAAGAGCATGCTCACTCCGTTGAGGCAATCGTTTTCGGTGGCCACAATGAAAGCCTCTCGAATGCCGTTCCAGTCGAAGGACGAGTTGAGGATCGCCTCCATGAAGTCGCCATTGGGAAAGTGATCGGTCCACTGGCGCTGCCCCTGAAAGCCCGACGCGATACCGTTGTGTCCTAGCGCTTCCTCGCCATAGCCAAGTTCCGCCAGCCGGGGGTTACCAACCATCAAGTCCCGGGCGATGATGGCCATCTTGACCACGAATTCCCAATCCTGGTCTTTCTGCGCCCGGCTGCGCTGCATTTCCAGGGGGTTGTGGTCTTTGCCCTCCTGGCAGTTTTCCTTCACCCACCGCAAGGCTCGGGCAAACTCCTCCTTGTCGTAGATCTCCTCCTCGATCCTGCGGGTAAATTCGCTCATATCCACCGTTTCCACCCGCATGCCCAGGTAAGATTCGAAGAAGGCATGATCCACCATAGAGCCAGCAATGCCCATGGAGACGCCGCCGAGGCTCAGGTATGATTGGCCGCGCAAGCGCGCCACGGCCAACCCGGCCCTGGCAAATTGCAGGAGTTTTTCCTGCACATCGGCCGGAATCGAGGTGTCACTCGCATCTTGGACGTCACGCCCGTAAATGCCGAAAGCCGGCCGTCCCTTTTGATTGTACCCGGCTAGAACGGCCGCCAGATAGACCGCGCCGGGGCGCTCGGTGCCGTTGAAGCCCCACACCGCTTTGGGGATATAGGGATCCAGATCCATCGTTTCCGCACCGTAGCACCAGCAGGGCGTGACCGTCAGGGAGACGCCCACCCCTTCTTTAGCGAACTTTTCGGCAGTCTGGGCAGCCTCGGCCACCCCACCGATGCAGGTGTCAGCGATGACACACTCGACCGGCAGGCCATTGGAATGGCGCAGGTTCTCCGTCAGCAGATTAGCGGCTGCCCTGGCTAGCGCCATCGTTTGGTCCTCCAAGGACTCTCTCACCCCCTTCCGTCGGCCATCAATGATGGGCCGAATGCCAATCTTGGGCATATCGCCCACCAATCTGTTGTGAGGGGGAATCGTTTTGATGTCTTTTATACTTGCCATTGTTTATCCTCCCTAAAATGGACTTTTGTTAGCAGGATGCATGGTCAGGTTCCGCCTGCCAAACGAGCGTGTTTCACTCTGCCAGGGTGGCCAATTGTTCAAAAATTGGTTCCAGGACAGTGTAGGTTTGTTGAAATAGTTCGTAGAGGGCAGCGTAACGTTGGCTATGAGCAGGGTCGGGACGCTCGGCCTCTGCGGTCGAAATGAGGCGAGTGGCCACGCTGAAATCGGGGAAGATACCTACACCAACCCCTCCGGCGATGGTCGCGCCCAGGGCTGTCGCTTCGGCAGTCAGCGTGGGTAGCAAGATGGGCAGATCGTATACGTCGGCCAGGATTTGCCGCCAGACGGCGCTGTGTGCGCCACCGCCGATGAGGCGCATCGCCTCCACCTGAACCCCCTGGGCCCGCAGCGCGTCGAGAATGAGCCGCAGGTTAAAGGCCACCCCTTCGAGGACCGCTCGCGATAGTTCTGCCCGGCCATGGGGCATCGCCAGCCCGACGAAAGCAGCCCGAGCCAGCGGGTTCCAGTGGGGACTGCGCTCGCCCAGCAGGTAGGGCAGGAAGAGCACCCCCCCGGCCCCGGCCGGCACCGTCGTAGCCTCGGCATCCATCGTTTGGTAAAGGGTATCCTCGTCCTCATCGCCGCGCCAGAGGCGTTCCAGCCAGCCGTATGCTCCGCCAGCCGCTTGCATGGTGCCGACGGGGAAGTAGAGATCCGGGTCAAGGTGGGCAAAAGTGAAGGTGCGCCGCTGGGGATCAAAAACGGGGTGGCGAGTGGTCAGCGCAATCCAGGCAGAGGAACCAACGTAAGTGTAGGCATCTCCCTCCCGCACCGACCCGGCTCCAACGGTGGCACAAGCGCCGTCGCCACCACCGATGACTACTGGCGTACCGGCCAGCAGACCGGTGGCGGCTGCTGCCTCAGCGGTAACGCCACCAATGACGGCTGTGGAGGGGTACACATCGGGGAAAAGATCCACAGTCAAGCCGAGAGTATCCAGCACATCAACAGCCCAACAGCGACCCTCGAGGTCGAAAACCTGAGTACCAGATGCATCGGAGTAGTCAGTGGCAAAGACACCGGTCAGCAGAAAGGCAGCATAGTCCTTTGACTGCAGAACCTTGTGCACCCGGCGGTAGACGTCGGGTTGGTTATTTTTGACCCACAGTACCTTCGCTGCTGTATAGGCTGCGCTCACGCGATGCCCAGTGAGCCGATAGATGTTCTCTTCGCCGCAGGCCTGGCGGATCAAATCGGCCTGGGGGGTCGCCCGCTGGTCGGCCCAGATGATGGCCGGACGGAGAGGCACTCCTTCGCTGTCTACCATCAGCGCGCCTTGCATGTGACCGCTGAAACTCACGACCGCAATGGCCTCCGGCGGGACCGATGATCGAGTTAACAGGCGGCGGGTGCACTGAAAGACAGCCCGTTGCCAATCAGCGGGGTCTTGCTCGGCCCAGTTGGGATGGGGATAAGCCGTCTCGTAAGCCTCAGAGGCAGTAGCGACCGTGGCGCCAGCGGCATCGAAGAGTGTTGCTTTGTTGCCCGTTGTTCCCAGGTCATGCGCCAGGATGTAGCGACTTTGGGACATAGCGCTCCTCCCGTGAAAAAGGTCTCAGGCATCCAGAATTCGCTCGCTGGTCATCCTTTGATAGCGCCGACCAACAACCCGCGCGCGATGTAACGCTCCAGAGCAATGGCTATGGCAATGACCGGTATGATCATAATCAGAATCAGGACCGACAGGTACCACCACTGCGGTCCTCGGGTTGCGTTCTGGGCCGCCACCGTCAGCGGCAGCGTCTGAGCATTTGCACTCGAAAGAAACAGCGCCAGCAGGTACTCGTTCCAGGCGAAAACCAACACGAACAGAAACGTGGCGACGAGGCCGGGCACCGAAAGAGGCAGCACAATGAACCAGAAAATCCGATAGAGCGACGGATTATGAATAGCGACCGAACTCCAATGCCGCCTCGAACATAGCCACCACGTTCTCCGGCGGCACGTTGGCCTGAATATTATGCACCTGGCAGAAAACGTAACCGCCGCCCGGGGCAAATACCTCGATCAGTTTCCGCACGTGCTGCCGGACCTCCTCCGGCGTACCGTTGGGCAACACGTGCTGCGTGTCGGCCCCGCCGCCCCAGAAGACGACATCCCGGCCAAACTCGCGTTTCAGCCGCACCGGATCCATCTCCGCCGCTGAGATCTGCACCGGATTCAGAATGTCCACGCCGACCTCGATGAGGTCCGGGATCAACTTGTAGATGCTGCCGCAAGTGTGCAAAAAGATGTACAGATCACTGTGGGTCTTGACGTACTCGTACACCTGCCGGTGACACGGCTTGATGAATCTGCGATACATGGCAGGCGACATCTGCGGCCCGCGCTGGGTGCCCAGGTCGTCGCCCATCTGGATGATCTGAACGTAGTCGTCCACGCTGTCGAGGTAACGCGGCGGATGGGCGACGTAGTGGTCGGCCAGTTTCTGGGTCAGGGCCTGGGCCAGTTTGGGCTCCAGGACCATGTCCATCATGAAGCGCTCCCACCCCCGCAGGCCCTGGGCCGCTTCCAGGATGTTGCCGCCAAATTCGCCCATGATCGCCTTGTCGGTGGTCTCGTACAGGCGGCGGGCCTCGCCGCGCAGCCAGACCAGTTCCTCGTCAGAGATGTCCGGCAATTCAAAGGCTTCGATCTCGGCGATCGTGGTCGCTTCCGCCAGCGGATGAAACACCTGGTCAAAGTAGAGGCCGCCGGCCGGCATGCGGTAAGCAACGTGGCCTTCATCATCCAGGACAAGCCAATCGCCACGGTCGTTCTGCAGCGGGTTGAAACCAGAAGGAACCACAGCCGATGAGCCGTCAGGCAGCGTCCAGGGCTTCCACGCCGGGTTGTCCGTGTCAAACCCCCACGATGCGCGGGGCAAAGGAAGAACGTCCACACCGAACCGCTCCAGAACCGGCGGCTCCGGGTGGGCCAATTGCTGCATAATGTCGTATACTTTGGTCTCGCTGTCCGTCATGCCCAGGTAAGCCTTCAGACGGTTGTAGGCCACGGCCATGATGCCGGTAGAACGCATGCCATCCAGGTCAATGGGCACGCGGTCGGGCTCCTGGTGGCGCAGCGCTGTAAGAACACGCTCTCTGGAGCTCACTTGCTTTCCTCCCCCGGTAATTACTCACCCTGATGCTCGAAGTCCCCGTCCCGGGGACGTCCCATGTAAAAGTGTCCTGGCCCACGATGCCCCCGTGGACGGGGACTGCGAGCCCAGGAAAGCAATTAGTTCGCAACGATTATCAGATTTACGACAGGGAGACCTTCAGCGTCTGTCCAGCACGGAGTGTGATCGGTTCGGCCAGCGCAAGGGTGACCTCGCCACCAGCCTGAGAGAACAGGGCCGACACGGGCTGACCGTCCACCGTCACGGCTGCCGACTGCACCGCGCCCTGTGGCCGGAAGTGCAGCGCCCTCACCTCCAGCGAACCGCAGACGGGCGTGATGGTTTCCACCTGTGCGCCGCCGGTCACACGTTGGATGAACGTGCCCCAGCCATCTCGGGCCACAAAGGGCGCCCGGTAATCCTCCGGCGTCAGAGCCGGGGCGAAGCCGACCTCTGCCACGCCCGCGTCGTAGCGATAGCCGGACGCGGCCTCCAGCAGTGCCCACGCTGCCATCGCCCGCACGTAATGATCACCGCATTCGATGTCGTTCCACGGGCTTTGCTTGCACCCGTCGTAGCGGGTGCGCACCGCCTCCACGATGCGCAAGGCTGGCTCTACCTCGCCCTCGTACAGCAGCAGCCCGGCCACCTCGTACTCGATGCCGGTTCACACCTCGTCTGAGTACTGGATGGGCACCTGGGGGCGGCCGCCCCCGGGCCAGGCGCAGTTCAGCAACCCTCGATCGTCGTCGGTGACGAAGGCACGCGGCCGCTGCTTGTGGCCGTGGAAGTTTTCCCGGAAGTTGTAACGGAAGATGGAAAGGGCAGCGGTGCGCACCCGGTCGGCGTCCAGGACGTGGCCCAGCCCCAAGATGTGCGCCCACCACTGTCCCAGCAACTGGTCAGAGTGACAACCGGTGACCCAGTTCTGCTCAGGATACTCCTCCAGGTGCACGTCCTGGACGTAGTACGCGCCGTTCCACAGCCGCTGATCCAGGGCCGCCCGGCCGCTCTGGTAGACCTCCCGGCACCTAGCCGCCAGGTCGTCCTCCCCGCGCAGACCAGCTATGACACTCACCGCCCGCAGGGCCGCCAGGTAGAGTGTGCCGATGAAGGTGTTGGCCCCGTAGATGGAGATGTCGTAGGTGTTGGGCTGCTCCCCCTCGATGACGCCACTCCGGCCAGGATCGTGCGCTGTCCACACATAGTCCAGCGCCTTCTTCACCGAGGGCCACACGTGGGCCAGCCATTCACCCCCCCCTGACCCCCCGAAGCGGGGGAGAGTTCCGCGTCGCCGCAGGCCCGGTACTCACGATACGTTTTCAAGATACCGCCCAGCAGGCCGTCCAACGCCGGGCGGGCCGGCCCGCCGATCTCGCGATCCCAGGGGCGTGGCAGGTAGATGGGCAGGGGTACGCGATGGGGCAGGTAGCCCGACGGGTGCTGCTGGATGTCCCACTCCGTCTCGCGCATGGTGCGCTCCAGCGCCGGGAACAACCGGGCCAGCGCCATCTCGTAATTCCACACGTGGGTGCAGTTGAGCGGACAGCAGCCGCCGAAGGGCTCGGTGTGGTGCGAGGTGGAAGCGCCGCAGCATCCCTCGAAGCCGAAAAAGCGGCCATCTTCCGTCCAGAAACAGGTGGGGGAGCGGATGACGCTCATCTGCGCGGTGACGGCATCAATCAGCGGGTAGGGTAGCGTGGTGTCGTAGAAGGTGTCGCGGGCCAGCCGAGTTTGCCCGGCCAACCGCTCGAAATGGGTTTGCACGTAGTTCGTCACGTCCAATGCCGAGCGAAACCAGTTGTTATACTGATTGCCCAACCAGAACTTGCTCTTCTCGTCCTCAATGCCAAAGAACCGGCGCTGCGACCAGTTGACGTAGCGGTTCGGGAAGTGCCAGGCGACGATGAACGTGATGGTGCGGGATCCACCAGGGGCGAGGGAAAAGGGGACAGCCAGCGCTCCATTCCAGGTGCGCCCCGCCGGGCTGGGGGTGGTATTGGCCACGCTGCTTAGCCGGCCGTCGGAGCGGAAGTCCGCCCAGAAGGCGTCCAGGTCATCCCACTGGGCCAGGCAGGTGGCGTCGGGCGAGAGGGCCGCCAGCACCATGCTGCCGTAGCCAGCGTCATCTTCCGGCAGACGCACCGTACCCATATTGATGACCGTCACGTCGTCCAGCCGCACCAACGTGTTGAGGTTGCCGCCATAGACGGAGCACTCGGTACCGGAAATGGGGATGACGCCGTCCCAACCCACTGCGTTCTGCAGCGCGGCCGCCATGGAGGCCAGCATGGCCTGATCGGTCGGGTTGGTCACCGTGATGTTGAAGGCGATGGCCGGCAGGCCAGAGTCCTTGCTCTTCAGCGGGACGAAGGGACTGAACGCCTCCATCGTCACGTCGAGGGGCAGTGCCGGGTCGTGGTAGGTCAGTTCTGCGATGGGATACTCGCCGATGAACTCGGTGGCTTCCACGCCGGGCAGCCGCTTCAAGAGCGCCCGGTGGGCAGGCGGCACCAGGTGATCGTTGGACGTGGGCGGGGGCAGTGGCCCCTCCGTGTCGTACAGCGCGCTGGACTGCAGCACGCGCGCCACCGGCTCGCCCGTCGGGCGGACTGGCCGCGCCCACACTGCAAAGAAGGAATGGGGGACACAGGCCAGGTGGTTGACCTGATTGTGAATCTGCCACTGGCGCAGGGAGCCGTCGCCACACAGAGCGATAGTGCCGGTGCCGATACCGCCCAACGGCATGGCCACGGCCCGGAGGGGTTCGCCGCGGTAGACCTTGTGCTGGCGTAGGGTGGATGAGGACATCCGGGTTCCTCCTATGAGCCTGCGCTCGACCCGGCACCTATGCAATGCCGCCGGACGCCAACTCGTACTTGCCCTGGATGCCCTTCACCTTTGTCAGGCTCACCCCGGGCTGGAGTTGGAACCGGAAGTAACCGCCGAAGGCGCGGGCCAACCGGCGTGCCTCCTCGGGATACTGGTCAATGAGATTAGTGCGTTCCCGGGGATCCTCGATCAGGTTGTACAATTCGTCCGGCTTTCCCCCCGGCCGCTGTATATAACTCCACGTCCGGTCTCGCACGCACCGGTCGGGCGCCTCATGGTAGCCAGTGATGATGACCTTGCGGTGGACATCGGCGTCACCGCGCAGCACCGGCAGAAAGTCGCGGCCTTGCAAGCAAGTCGCGTTGTTGGCCATACTCAGCAGGTCCAACAGAGTGGGAAGCAGGTCGTGGAACTGGACGATGGCCTGGGTGCGGCGAGCACCCTCGCCGCCGGGCAAACGGATCATGAACGGCACCTTGAGCAACTCATTGTACATGCGATCGCCGCCTTTGAGAAACTTGCCGTGATCGGCCAACGGGTGGCCGTGGTCAGCCAGCAGGACGATGACCGAGTCCTCGTAGTAGCCCAGGTCTTCGAGCGTTCGAAACAGCCGTCCCAGGCAGTGGTCAACGAACGCGGCCTCGCCCGCGTACAACCCCTGAATGTGGTGGATCTCCTCGGTCGTGGCCCAATCCTCTACCGGGCCGCCCATGGGCATGATCAGCCGCTGGCCGCGATAGTCGGGGTCGGTGTAGGTGTCGAAACGGGCTGGTGGGTCCCACGGCTCGTGCGGGTCGAAGGAATCTATCCAGGCGAAGATGTGCGGGTGACTGCGGTTGCGCGTCAGCCAGTCAACCGCCTCGTCCACTACCTGGGCGGGGAACCAGTCTTCTTCGCGGGTGAAATCGTCGGTGTTGGCCAGGAACTGCGCCACGCGGCCGCGCCAGGTGGCGTCGTAGTGCTCATTCACATAGTCGTCCAGGTTGCGGCGGGGCGGATGCGACGTCCACGGGTCGTACTCCTGACCGCGTACCCAACGGTAGGCGTGAAACCCACGATGAAAGTTCATGCCCGGCGCCCGGTAGTGGTAACAATCAGAGACGAGGCCGCATACGTATCCCTCGGCGCGCAGGATCTCGGCGACGGAGATGTCCTCCCCGGTCAGCGGCTGCCATGGCCGGTAAGGCAGGGTGCGCTGCCCGGTGAAGAGTTGCGTGCGCACCGGGATGGTGGGCAGCGCCTCGGGATAGGCGTTGTCGAAGACGACGCATTCCCGCGCGAAAGCGTCCAGGTTGGGCGTCTGGCAGGCAGGCAGGCCCTCGAAGACAGATTGGCCGCCATGGTAGAAACTGACGTGATCCTGGCGAAGGCTATCCAGCATGATGCCGATGACGTTCATGGTGCACCTCCAGCGACCGCATGTCATGTAGAGTGAGCAGAGCCTCTTATCTCCTCTGAAACTGACAACGTAGTGGCAGCAACACGCGGAAGCGAAACATACACCCATCGGGCCTCCTTGTCAACCTTACCGCCGGGCCATCTCCTCAGGGCAAGCACGGGGCTGAACCCCCGTGCTGAGGGAGCGAAGCCCCTTCGGGGCTGAATTTTAGCCCGCAGGGCTTTGCCCTTTCAGCCCGGACGTTCACGTCCGGGGCTGCTGCGGCTGCTACAAGTTCGCCCCCAAATTGAAATGCACCTTCCTGACACACCCATTTTGACCTGCCCTGGAGGGTGTGGTATCATAGTAAAATGGAGAATCCAGTATGCCAACCGCGGACGCCATAGTTGAGAGCCAGCCAGTGGCCCCGGCCGCTGAAGCAGAACGATTCCAAACGGGCCACGTGCTCACCGTCAGCGCCGGGCACGCGATGCACGACACCTATACCGCCTTCCTGCCGTCCCTCCTGCCAGTCTTCATCGCCAATCTATCCCTCTCCAATACCGAGGCCGGGCTACTGACGGTTTTCATGCAGGGCCCGTCGCTGCTTCAGCCTTTCATCGGCCACCTGGCCGACCGATTCAGCCTGCGCACCTTCTTCATCCTGGCCCCCGCAGTGACCGCCACGATGATGAGCCTGCTAGGCGTGGCGCCGGGTTATGGGGTGCTGGCCCTGTTCCTGGTGGTGGTCGGCCTCAGTTCGGCCTGCCTGCACGCTGTGGGACCGGTGGTGGCTGGGAACCTGTCTGGGCGGAGCCTGGGCCGGGGCATGGGGTTTTGGATGGTTGGCGGCGAGTTGGGTCGCACCCTGGGGCCCATCGTGATCGTCACCGCCATCCGGCTCCTGACCCTGGAGGGCACGCCGTGGCTGATGGTCGGCGGCTTCTTAGCCTCCACCATCCTCTACGTCCGGCTCAAAGACGTGCCAGGACAGCCGCTGAACGTGGGTCAGGGACTCCCCTGGCGGCAGGCACTGCGAGGTATGGGACCGCTTCTGGCCCCGCTGACCGGCATCATCGTGGTGCGCTCCTTTATGACATCGGCGCTGACCACCTATCTACCCACCTTCCTGAGCGAGGAGGGCGCCGACCTCTGGCTCGCCGGTGCATCCCTCTCGGTCCTGGAAGCGGCAGGCGTGGTGGGCGCGCTGTTGGGCGGCTCGATCAGCGACCGGCTGGGCCGGCGGTTGATTCTCTTTGTCTCCATGCTGACGACGCCGCTTCTCATGTTCATCTTTCTGGCAGTCAACGGTTGGCTTCAATTCCCCCTTCTGTTGGCACTGGGTTTCACCGCCCTCTCCGTCACCCCCGTCGCCATGGCCCTGGTGCAGGAGAGTTTCCCCGAGAACCGGGCGCTGGCCAACGGCGTCTACATGGCACTGAGTTTCAGCCTCCGTTCAGGGGTTGTGGTGGTGCTGGGGGCTCTGGGGGACCTGTTCGGGCTGCGTCTGGCCTTCACCGCCAGCGCCGTCATCCCGCTGTTGGGCCTGCCGCTCATCCTCCTGCTGCCAGGAAAACGAAACCCCTGAGGCACTGAACGTACTGAGAGCACTGAACTTGGTGATTACCCACGTCTCTACAACCACCCCAAGTCTTTGTCATTCTGAGGAGCAAAGCGACGAAGAATCTCATTTCGCAGCACCAAATTGTCACTCAGGGGCGAGATTCTTCGCTCCCTCCGGTCGCTCAGAATGACACAGCCAACATGTGGGTAATCACCAGGTCAAGCAGTTGCGAAGTGTAGAGAACTTTGACTTTCGCCCAAGGTCAAGTATACTGTAGAGGTTCCTGATTCGCCGGTATCGCAGGAGAGTAAGTATGCGAAGAATTATCGTGCCGTGGGCGCTGGCTTGTGCCCTGCTGATACTCTTCAGCGGGCTGAGCGGGGCACAAACAGCCGTGTCCCCTTCTCCGACGCTCATCGTCACTGGCACGCCTGCTCTCCCTACCTACACGCCTCCTCCCACCCACACTCCCTATCCGACCGCCGCTACGCCGGGCCCCACCGCCACGCCAACCTTTCTCCAACTGACGGAAAAACAAATCCCCTGGTGGTTGGCCGGGCTGGTCGGACTGGTCGGCGTTGTCCTGGGCTTTATGCTCAAGCCGGTTTTCGAGAGGCTGGGCAGCGCCATCGCCGAGGGACTGAGCCGGCTCGGTTCTGGCTGGGGCTTCAAGAAACGCTACCTGATCCACCTCATCGAGGAGTACCGGGGGCTGAACATCCGCGGCCTCAAGACCAGGGCCCCGGTCACATTGGAACTGCGTTGGACAGCAGGGTAGTCGAGATTCCGGCCGGGGAGTTCCTGATGGGCGATGAAAAACGGAAGATGTACGTGGATGCCTTTCGTATTGACAAATACCCGGTGACCAACGCCCAGTACAGCCGCTTCGTGGGGGGCACCGACCATTCTCCACCCAGACACTGGGAAGGCGGCGCCTATCCTGCCGAAAAGGGCACCCACCCGGTGGTATATGTGACCTGGCACGACGCCGTGGCCTACGCCGAGTGGGCGGGCAAGCGACTGCCCACCGAGGAGGAGTGGGAGAAGGCAGCGCGGGGCAGCGACGGGCGGGCGTACCCCTGGGGTGACTGGGAGGAGGGCCGCTGCAATACAGAGGAGGCCGGTATCGGCGACACCACCCCAGTGGGCCAGTACTCGCCGGGTGGGGATAGCCCCTACAGTTGTGCGGACATGGCAGGGAACGTCTGGGGGTGGACGGCTACCAGGGAGGGTCGTGGCCGCGTGGTGCGTGGCGGCTCGTGGGATTTCTATCGAGGCCGCGCCCGCTGCGCTTACCGCTTCAGGCTCTTCCCCATCTACTCGTACGACTACGGGGGTTTTCGGTGCATCTCCCCCATCTCTCTCTAATCCTGGTTTCTGGTTGCTGGTTGCTGGTTGCTGAATTGGGGGGTCTGGGGGGCAAAGCCCCCCAGTCGCTCGCGGGGGCGGAGAACGACGGATTGGCAGGATTAACGGATTTCGAGGCAGATGGTATGCCGGCCACGTTGACGCGGACCGAGGCTTAAGAGAGATGGCGCGGCCTGTCCCCGGCCGGCGCTTGCGGAAAGCGCTGGCCGAATATAAAATGGCCCTACCGCCGGTGGTAGCCCGCGGGCGACGCTCGCGGTAGGGCCGCCCCTTCGCCAGCATTGCGGGAGAGTAAATATGCGAGGGACTGGATCGCCTGATCCCCCGGTGTGATAGACCGATGGGGAGCTGAGCGGAAAGGAGTGAGGGAATGACAAAGGAGATTATCTTTCTGGTAGAGGAAGCCCCGGAAGGGGGGTACGTGGCCCGGGCGATGGGGCATTCCATTTTCACCGAAGCGGACACCTGGGAGGAGTTGAAGGAAGCCGTCCGAGACGCTGTTCTGTGCCACTTCGGAGAAGAAGACAGACAGCCAACTCTGCTGTGCCTGCGGGTGGTGCGAGAGGAGATTCTGCTCATATGAAACTTCCCCGGGACGTGAGCGGCGAAGAGTTGGCTGTTCTGCTTCGGCGGTACGGATACGAGGTCACCCGTCAGACGGGCAGCCATATGCGACTCACCACGATGCAAGGCGGAGAACACCACGTCACCATCCCCCGTCACAAATCGCTCGTCAAGGAGCACCTCATCATCGTCTCGCTAGAGAGTGTCTATGTCCCCCTCACGGCCAGGGGAGGCAGAGAACCCGGCGCTCTCGGAGCAGGGATGCCCCTCCTCCGGGCCACGGAGGGGGCCGGGGAGGTACCGCTGACCGACCTGATCGCCCGGTGCCCGTGCCTGGTCCTGGTGGGCGAGGCCGGCTCTGGCAAGACCACCTTCCTCAAGTACGTCGCCCTCACCGCCGCCGACGCCTATGCTGGCCGAAGGCCCGACGGGAACGGCTGGCTCCCCGACCCGCCACCGTTGCCTCTTTTCCTGTCCCTGCACGACCTGGGCCGCCACCTGGCCCAGCAGGAACCGGCCGAGACCGTCTCGCCCCGCCCCGACCTGCTGCAGGGTTACGTCGTCTCCCGCTTGAGCGGGTTGAACCTGCCCGAGGGCTGGATCGCGGAGCGGCTGAAAGCAGGCAACGTCCTGCTCCTCCTTGATGGCCTGGACGAAGTGGCCCGCTTCGAGAACCGGCGTTTCATCGCCGAACTGGTCACCCGCTTCACCGCCTTCTACGATCGCTGCCGGGGGCTTTGCCCCCCAGTCGCTCGCGGCGGATCGCCGGGTGGCCCTGCCCGTTGGTCACGCTGGGCTACGTCGCCCAGGGCCTGGTTGGATGATTGGGCTTAGGATTAGGAGATGAACGAGTGAAGCAAAGGCGACTGATCGTCGGCATCTCGGGAGCCAGCGGCGCGATCTACGGCATCCGGTTGCTGGAAGTGCTGGCGGGGCGTCCCGAGATCGAGACCCACCTGGTCGTCAGCCATACCGCTCACCTGATCGTCGCCCACGAGACCGGGCGCACGGTGGCGCAGGTTGAGGCGTTGGCCGATCACGCATACGCTCCCGACGACCTCACGGCTCCCATCGCCAGCGGCTCCTGCGCCACAGACGGCATGGTCATCGCGCCCTGCTCGATCAAGACGCTATCCGCCGTCGCCAATTCCTACGCCGCCGACCTGATGAGCCGCGCGGCCGACGTTGCGCTCAAGGAGGGACGTCCATTGGTGCTCGTCGTGCGGGAGACCCCCCTGCACCTGGGCCACCTGCGCCTGATGGTGCGCGCAGCCGAGATCGGCGCGGTCATCTTGCCACCCGTTCCCGCTTTCTACGGCCATCCGCAGACCATCGCCGAACTCGTGGACACCACCGTGGGGCGTGTGCTGGCGCGACTGGGCGTGGAGAACGAGTTGTACACCAGGTGGGAAGGATGAGGAGGGGACAAGGAGACCAGGGGACAAGGAGAGGGGAAGACAAGGCCGCCACTCGCGGCCTCCCCAGTTTTGTCTGGCGGGCGGGACAGGAACGGCGCTTCCAGATGGTGCGCCGCTGGGCACCGCTGGGGGGCCGGCGCGTGCTCGACGCGGGCTGCGGCGTGGGGATGTACACGGCCGCCTTCCTGCGCGAGACCCCCCTCGTCTTCGGCGTCGAGATCGAGCGCGAGCGGGCGCTGGAAGCGCAGGAGCGGGCCGCTGGCGTGGTCCAGTCCCCCGGAGAGCGCCTCCCTTTCCCCGACGCCGCCTTCGACGTCGTCTTCTCTCACGAGGTGCTGGAGCACGTCGCCGACGACCGGGCCTGCGTGGCCGAGATGGTGCGCGTGACCCGGCCCGGCGGCCGCATCGTCGTCTTCGTCCCCAACCGGCTCTACCCCTTCGAGACCCACGGCATTTTCTGGTGGGGGCGCTACCACTTCGGCAACGTGCCGCTGGTCAACTGGCTGCCCACGCCGCTGCGCGACTATCTGGCCCCCCACGTGCGCGCCTACACCGCCGCTGGCCTGCGCCGCCTCTTCGACGGGCTCCCCGTCCACGTCGTCCACCACACCCAGGTCTTTCCCGGCTACGACAACATCGTCGCCCGCGCCCCTGCCCTGGGCCAGGCCTTGCGCGCCATCACCTACGCGCTTGAGCGCACCCCGCTCCGCGCTTGCGGCCTCTCACACCTGTTGGTGGTGGAGAGGGAATGAGGAGCCCAGTACGAAGCGCTCAATAGCCACGGCCGCGCCGTCTTCTGCCAACGGCGGCGCGATCCAATCGGCGACGGCTTTGGTCGCCGGGCTACCGTTGCCCATCGCCACGCCCACCCCAGCCCAGGCGATCATCGCGACATCATTACCCTGATCTCCGACCGCCATCACCTGTGTTCGGGGAACGTCCAAGTGATCGGCCAGCCGTCGCAGCGCCTCCCCTTTCGACACCCCCAACGGGTTCCCCTCGACGAACATGGCGTGGGAGCGCACCACCTCCATCCGCCCATCGAAGCACTGCCGTAACTCCGTCTCGATGCGGCCAGCCTCAGGCGGCTCAGCGACGACGAGGAACTTGACCGGCTCATGCTGCTCCAGCACGGGGAACAGGTCACCCACCCAGACTAATCGCTCGCCCAACAGGGCGCGGTAGAAAGATTCCGGGTACCGCCGTTCGGCGACGAAGACGTCATCGTCGGCGTAGAGGACGACGTGCCAGCCTCGCCTGGTCTGCCATTCCAGCACCTCGCGCACCAACGCTGGCTCCATCGCCGCCCGGTAGAGCGGGACGTCGGAGTCTGGAGACCGGATGAGCGCCCCTTGATAGCATAAGAGCGGCGCAGTTATGCCCAGTTCCCGCGCAAAGGCGAGCGTGGCGTCGAACATACGACCCGTGGCCAGGGTGACCACCACCCCGCTCTCCTGGGCAGCGGCAATGGCACGCCGCACCCGGGGGGAGATGATCAGGTCGTCGCCCATCAGCGTGCCATCCAGGTCAAGCGCCAGGAGCCGGATATGTGCGCCCCGGATCACGTCTGCACCTCCAGCACCCGGTCGCGCCCGGCCAGGTCGGGGTGCACGCGCACGGTGGCCTGGGGGAAGAAGGTGCGGGCCAAGCGGTTCGCTGCCTCTCCCTGATCGGCCCCGATCTCGATGAGCAGCCCTCCGCCAGGGCATCCTTCGGCCCTTCGGCTGCGCAGTACCGCCGGGGCCTGGGCCAGCAGCCGCCGGATGACGCTCAGCCCATCCGGGCCGCCGTCGAGCGCCAGCCGGGGCTCGTGATCGCGCACCGACGCCGGCAGCGAACCACATTCACCCGTGGAAATGTAGGGCGGATTGGAGACGATCAGGTCTACCAGGCCGGGGCGCAGGGTGAGCACGTCGCCGGCCACCAGCCGCACTCGACCGGTGACGCCGTGCCGCTCCACGTTCCGCTGCGCCACGGCCAGAGCCGCCGGAGAGATCTCGATGGCGTGGATAATAGCCTCAGGCAGGTGAACTGCCAGGGAGACGGCAATGCAACCGCAGCCGGTTCCTACGTCCACGACGGTCGCCGGACGGCGTGCCAGCGCCAGGTCCACCAGCGTCTCCGTATCCGGGCGGGGGATCAGCACCTCGGGCGTGACCTCAAACTCCAGTCCATAGAACTCGACGCGACCAGTGAGGTAGGGAAGGGGGTAGCCGGAAGCACGGCGGCGGATAAGGGTCTGGTAGTTGGATAGTTGACCAGAGGTGAGGACGTGTTCGGGATGAGCCAGCAGCGGTGTGCGCGAGGTTCCCAGCACGTGGGCCAGGAGCACCTCTGCTTCGAGGCGGGGAACGTCTGTGATGGAGGTCAGTTCAGCGACCGCCTGGCGCAAAGACCACCCGACGCTGGGTACTGGATGCTGGATGCTGGTATCAAGTTGCCGGTATAGAGTTTCCAGTCCCTCCGCCTGCCTTGTTCTTACCACCGACGTCTAGCCTGCCTGTCCCCGCATCGGGTTTAATTCCTGTCCCAGCCACTGCCCCACCTGAATCAGGAACTGTTCCAGGTCATCCGGGTTCTCCCGGGCGTAAAGCAGCACGCGCTGGGGATCTATCCCCCAGTAGCGATGGATCAATAGATTGCGGAAGCGAGCCATCCGTACCAGACGGCCCGTCAGGTTGCGATCCAAGATACCAAGGTGCTCCAACCCCTCGAAACAGTCGGCGTAACTGGAGGGAGCCCGGCGTGCAGTCCTGGCCAGGATATGGTTGCAAATGGCCGCGATGGCCTCGATAGCGATGAGCAGGAGGTGCATCACGGTGTACAGGTTGCGCTCATCGGCGAAAAACTTCTCGTCGGACTGAGCGACATACCGGCGCACCTTTGTGATGCTCTCGCGTATCTCTCGTGCTCGCTCACGCACCAGTTCCACGTCAACTCCCTGCATCAAGATGTCACCTCCCGCAGGTATTCCCGGACGTAGTACGAGAATTCCATATATGCCAGTCCTACTTGCTCGATAAAGTCAGTCAGGCGCTCGTCGTCCTGGATGAAGAACACCTCGCCTCGATGTAAGACGCTGTGCTGAAAGCCGAGAGGGGCCTGGTTCAACACGTGTACGTCCACAGGGATGTGCAGGGCCAGCGTCAGGTCAACGGAGAGCGTCATTTCATACTCGAAGAGGTCCCGCCCCGCGACCTGGGTGGGATCCAGGTAAACGGCGACGTCCACGTCATGGTACGGCAGGGCCTCGTCCAGGAAGGAGCCGTGGAGATAGGCGAAGGCGATTTCCTGATGCGGCTCTAACGCCGCCTGGAGCCGCTGACGGAGGTCTGCGCGTCGTTCCATCACCTGGCCTCTCCCATAGCCTCCAGTCGCTCCGCCTGTTCCTGCGCGGTCAGTTTGTCAATGAAGGGGTCCAGGTCGCCGTCCAGCACGTCGGGCAGCCGGTGGAGGGTCAGGCCGATGCGGTGATCGGTGACGCGGTTCTGAGGGAAATTATAGGTGCGGATTTTCTCGCTGCGCTCCCCGGTACCCACCTGGGCCCGTCGCGTCTCGGCCACCTCTGCCTCCTGCTTCCAGCGCTCTTGCTCGTAGAGACGTGCCCGCAAGACGGCCAACGCCCGCAGTTTGTTCTGCGTCTGCGAGCGCTCGCTTTCGCAGGCGACGACCATCCCAGTCGGTTTGTGGGTGATGCGGATGGCAGTGGCGTTTTTCTGCATGTGCTGACCACCGGGGCCGGAGGAGCCGTAGACCTCGATCCCCAGGTCCTTGGGGTCAATGTGGACCTCCACCTCGTCCACCTCGGGCAGGACTGCGACAGTGGCAGTAGAAGTGTGAATGCGCCCGGAGGACTCGGTGATCGGCACACGCTGGACACGGTGGACGCCGCTTTCGAACTTGAAGCGAGAGAAAGCCCCCTGCCCTCTCACCCCAAAGATGACCTCTTTGAAGCCGCCGATACCGGTGGAATGGCCGCTTAGCAACTCCGTGTTCCACCCCTGCCGCTCGGCATAGCGGGTGTACATCCGATACAGGTCGGCAGCGAAGAGGCCGGCTTCATCGCCACCGGCCCCGGCGCGAATCTCGACGATCACATCCCTGGCATCGCGCGGGTCTTTGGGGAGTAGCGACTGGCGGAGTTGAGACTCCAGTTCGTCCAGCCGGGCCTGCAAGCAGGTGACCTCCCCCTCGGCCAGCACCCGCAGTTCGGGATCCGCATCATCGGTCAGCAGCGTCTTTGTCTCCTCCAGTTCTTTAGCCACATCTTTGTAGGCCCGGTAGATGCTGACGACATCTTCGATGCCGACCCGCTCTTTGGCGTACTGGGCCAGGCGCCCGTAGTCCTGCGTCACGGCCGGGTCGGCCATCAGGCGCGTCAGTTCCTCGTATCGTTCCTCGACTCTATTCAGTCTCTCTAACATGGTCTTCTCAACTCACACAGTGGGGCGAACCTGGGCAGGCCGCCCCACGCGCTGGAGGTATTATAGCCAAGCGGGGCATGACGTCAAGTAGGGCAGCAGGTATCTGCCCTTGCCTCTTGAGCCGAAATGGTGTAGAATAGCCCACAATCACATACAATATCCCTTCTCCGACCCATTACCCCTAAGGGCTCAGCCTACGGGGGATGGGCGATAGGGTGTGGCCGGAAACGGCTGCGCCTCCCGTGCTTGGAAAGGAGAAGGACGACGAGCAATCAACGCGCCGGCGTCCCCTTTCCAGGTGGACGCCGGTTTTTGACATAGGATGCAGACACGCGCGTGTATCCGCGTTGATCTGCGTCCCCCATAATGTGCACCAGTCTCCGACCCATTCCCCCTAAGGGCCGAGCCTACGGGGGATGGGCGATAGGGTGTGGCTGGAAACGGCCGCGCCTCCCGTGCTTGGAAAGGAGACCTGGGCCGATGCGAGTCTTCTCCTGGGTTGCTCCCATCCGCCCTCTTCCTGCACGGGCAAGAGGAAAGGAGGGGATGCGAATGAGCAAATGAACGAGTGGACGAATGGGCGAATGAACGAATGAACGAATGACAAAATTCCACAAGGAGGAAGACTCACGATGAAAAGGCGTATATTTTGGACACCTGTAGTTTTGATGGTAGTGTTGGCACTGGTGGCCGGCTGTACGTCGCCGGCGGATGTAGATGTATCTGATCAGCCGACTGCCGCCCCTGAGCAACCAACATCTGTTCCTGAGCAGCCCACTGCTGCCCCCGAGCAGCCTGCCCTGGAGGGCAAACTGATCATCTTTCACGCCGGCAGCCTGACTGTGCCGATGAAGGAACTGGCCGAAACATTCCAGGCCAAGCACCCTGGCGTGACCTTCGAGACCGAGGCGTCGGGCAGCAACGCAGCCGCCCGCAAGATCAGCGAGTTGGGCCGCGAGGCCGACCTGATGATGTCGGCCGACTACACGGTCATTGACAAGTTGCTGATCCCTGACTTTGCCGACTGGAACGTCCAGTTCGCGCGCAACATGATGGTCATTGCCTATACCGACGAGTCGCTGTACACCGACGAGATCAACGGCGATAACTGGCACGAGATCCTCACCCGCGATGGGGTGATCTACGGCCACTCTGACCCCGACGCCGACCCGTGCGGCTATCGCACGCTGTTGGTGTGGCAACTGGCCGAGGCGCACTACGGGGTGACTGGGTTGAACGCCACGTTAGAGGAGCACTGCCCGCCGGGGAACGTGCGCCCCAAGTCGGTGGAGTTGATCGCGCTGCTTGAGTCGGGTGATATGGACTACGCCTTCGAGTATCGCTCGGTGGCAGTGCAGCACGGCCTAAAGTTCGTCGAACTGCCGGATGAGATCAACCTGAGCATGGTCGAGCAGGCTGACTTTTACAGCCAGGCGACGGTAGAGATCGCCGGCAAGGAGCCGGGGACAACCATGACGATGACGGGCAAGCCCATCGTCTACGGCGTGACCATTCCCAGGAACGCGCCCAGCCCCGACCTAGCCCTCGAGTTCGTGAAGTTCCTCATCGGCCCGGAGGGGCAGGCGATTATGGAGAAACACGGCCAGCCGCCCATCGTGCCGCCCGTCGCCGGCGACAGGGACACACTTCCCTCCGCGCTGCGGCCACTGGTCGAATAAACAATATGTCAGGCGCATTTCTTGATAGAAGCACGACAGCATGGAGGAGCCATGTCACTAGAAGGCTTCGTGAGGACCCAACTTAGGAGACTATTGACAAAAGAGGATCATCTTGTACTCGAAGCTACGATACCCTCGGTCGAGAGCAAATTCCAGGACGTAGAAGCAATCGGCCTCTATCTACATATTCCCTTCTGTCACCAAATCTGTCCTTACTGCCCATACAACAAGGTGATTTATCAACCCGAAGTGGTAGAGAAATATACGAAAGCCGTCCTTAGCGAGATTGATATCTACGCTGAAATAGTGGGCGATAGACCGGTGACCTCCTTCTATGTTGGCGGTGGAACGCCAACAACTATGCTCTATACCGGTCTCGATCGAATCCTGGAGCGCGTCTTCGATGCATTCAACGTGAAGTGTGGTATACACATGGAAAGCCATCCGAACGACCTTAGTAACGACAATCTGAATGCCATCGTCTCCATGGGGGTAGAGCATCTGAGTACTGGAGTAGAAGCCCTCCAAGACCATCACCTAAAGACCCTGCAAAGGCCATATACGGTCGCCCAAGTAAGATCAGCGCTCGAACGGGCTGTCAATAAGAATTTCAAGTGCGTCAATGCAGACATCATCTTTGCTCTGCCTAACCAGACCATAGGAGAGATTGAGCAATCAGGTAACGCCCTCTTAGAAATTGGGGTTGATCAGGTTGCCGCCTATCCTCTCTTTGAGTTTCCCTATACTCGGTGGGCGCAGATTTATGCCAAAAGCGATTCCAGGAAACCCACTATCTTCAAGAGAAGACAGATGCTCAGAACCCTGGAGCGAATCTTCTACGATGCGGGCTTTGAAAGAACCTCTGTTTGGGCCTTCACGAGAGCTGGAGTTCCCAGGTATTGTTCTGTAACTGTGCCTCTCTACATCGGTCTGGGTGCAAGTGGCGGTTCCTACCTCGAGGATGTTTTCTACTTAAATACTTTCAACGTTCGTGAGTACATTCGGGTTCTCGAAAGTGGGGATCTGCCAATTGCCTTATCCCTGGAGTTATCAGAACAATCACAGATGGCAGGCTGGCTTTACTGGCGGATTTATGAGACAAGAATCAGTAAGAGTGAGTTCCGCCTGCGCTTCGGAGAAGACTTCGACGATACCTATGGAAGCTACATCAAACCGCTTTCTCTCATTGGTTTTTTGAAGGATGATGGAGAGGAAATCGCCCTATCTGATAGAGGTGCCTATTGGTTGCATGCGCTACAAGATCTATTCTCAATTGATTACATTAGCAGACTGTGGGGAACTTCTGCAAGAGAGCCTTGGCCACAAAGGGTAGTCCTCTGATCGCAATCAACTGGAAGGATGCTGAGCTTTTGGAGGGCCCCCCGATTGGCTGACAAATCCTATTTGGACGCAGTTGCTATCCTGGAGGGTAAAGAAGTGCGGGCCCTATTTGCCAATAGAATGTGCACGCTGTTTGTCATTCTCGGATCGTTGCTGATCCTATTCGTCGCCTGGCCCCTGCTGCGGACGGTCACGGCCTCCGGCCCGGCCGTCCTCTGGCAGACGCTCCTGGACGAGGAAGTGCGCGGTTCGATACTCCTGACCTTCTACGCCTCCCTCGTCGCCACCGGGTTAGCCTTCGTCTGCGGTGTGCCGCTGGCCTACCTGCTGGCGCGGGCCGACTTTACTGGCAAGTGGCTGGTCGAGGGGATCATTGACATCCCCATCGTCGTCCCCCACTCGGCGGCTGGCATCGCACTGTTAATGGTCCTCGGAAGACGCACGCTGCTGGGCCAGGCGTTTGGCCTCTTCGGCCTCAAGTTCGTCTCCGCCACGCCAGGCATCGTCGCCGCAATGCTCTTCGTCAGCCTCTCGTTCCTGGTCAACGCAGCGCGGGAGGGGTTCGAGGCGGTTGACCCGCGCCTGGAACGGGTGGCCCGCACGCTGGGCGCGTCGCCCTGGCGGGCCTTCTGGCGCGTCTCCTTCCCCCTGGCCTGGCGCGGCATCCTCTCAGGCATGATCCTGATGTGGGCGCGAGGAATCAGCGAGTTCGGGGCCGTCGTCATCCTGGCCTACCACCCAATGGTCGCCCCGGTGCTCATCTACGAGCGCTTCGAGTCCTTTGGCCTGCGCTACTCCCGGCCGGTGGCGACGCTGATGATCTTGATCTGCCTGGCGACGTTCGTGGCATTGCGAGTGGCCGCCGGACGAAAGACAATGAACAATGCACAATGAATCAATGAACAATGAACAATGAACAATGAATCAATGAACAATGAATCAATGAACAAAAGGGGCATGGGGAGCTACGGCAGCGTGCAGGTTAGAGACCTGTGGGTGAATCTCAAGGAGTTTCATCTGCGTAAGGTTAACCTCAACGTCGCCGCTGGTGAATACTTCGTCGTCCTCGGCCCGACCGGCGCCGGCAAGACGGTGCTTCTAGAAACCATCGCGGGCTTGCATCAACACCATAAGGGGCGTATCATACTGGACGGCGAGGACATCACCGGCGTGCCGCCGGAGCGACGCGGCATCGGCTTCGTCTATCAGGACTACATGCTGTTCCCGCACCTGAGCGTGGCCGGGAATATCGCGTTTGGGCTCAAACTAAGAGGGATAGGTCGCAGCGTCATCGAAGAACACGTGACCTCCGTCAGCCAACTACTATTCATTGACCATCTGCTCCACCGCAGTCCGGGGACGCTGAGCGGGGGTGAGCAGCAACGGGTGGCGCTGGCCCGGGCGCTGGTCGTCGAGCCACGGCTTCTGCTCCTGGACGAGCCCCTGAGCGCGCTTGACCCGGGGATGCGGGAGGGGTTGCAGCGCGAGTTGGCGCGGTTGCACCGGCAACTGGGCACCACCACCGTCCACGTCACGCACGATTTTGAGGAGGCCGTGGCGCTGGGGGATCGCATCGGGGTCGTGAACGAGGGGCGGGTCGTGCAGGTGGGCTCCCCGGAGGAAATCTTCAGGAAGCCGGGCTCCGAGTTCGTGGCCCGTTTCGTGGGGGTGAGGAACATCTTCCGGGGAGAAATCCATCCCGGAGACGACGGCTACCAGGTGCTGTCCCTCGACGGAGTAGAGATAGCCGTGGTGACAGGGCTCTCAGGCTGGGCACACGCTTCGATCAGGCCGGAGGAGATCGTCATCTCCAGGGAGCCACTCCGTTCCAGCGCGCGCAATTCCTTCCAGGGCCGGATCATGGACGTCGCAGACAGAGGGACGTTCGTCTACGTCACCGTGCGCGTCCCGCCAGACTTCACCTGCGTAATCACCCGCAGATCGCTGGAGGAGATGGAACTGCGGGAGGGACTGGAGGTCTACATCGCCTTCAAAGCCTCCGTAGTGCACGTGTTCTAACGAGATTTGCTGACTTGCTGACTTGCCGACTTGCTGGATTTGACTATGGCACACTTAGACGCTTACAATCGTCCCATCAGTTACCTGCGTATCTCCGTGACCGACCGGTGCAACCTGCGCTGCGTCTACTGCATGCCGCCGGAGGGTGTGGCTTGGCGGCCGCACGATGAAATCCTGCGTTACGAGGAAATCGAGACGGTCGTGCGAGCCGCCGCCGGGTTGGGCATCAGCAAGGTGCGCCTGACCGGCGGGGAGCCGCTGGTTCGGATGGGGATCGTGGACCTGGTACGCGATCTGGCCGGCATCCCCGGCGTTGACGACCTGGCGATGACGACCAACGGCGTCCTCCTGTCGCGCTACGCCACAGACTTGGCCGAGGCGGGCCTCCAGCGGGTCAACGTCAGCCTGGACACCCTGCGCCCGGAGCGCTTCCGGCGCATCACGCGGTTGGGCCGGATGGAGGACGTCTTGGCTGGAATGGAGGCGGCGCATGAGGCGGGGTTGGAGCCGGTCAAAATCAACACCGTCGTCATCCGAGGGATGAACGACGACGAGGTGGTGGACTTGGCCCGCAAGACGATGGAGACGGGGTGGAACGTCCGCTTCATCGAACCGATGCCGGTGGGGAACGGGGTGCTGGCGGACGGAGAGTGGCGGGAGCGGGTCGTGACGGGGAGGGAGATTCGACATAGGATTGAGGCAGCGCTGGGTGAATTGGAACCGGCGAAGATGAGCGCCGGTAATGGCCCGGCCCGTTACTACCGCCTGCATGGAGCGAGGGGTACCCTCGGCTTCATCACCCCCATCAGCGAGCACTTCTGCTATCGCTGCAACCGACTGCGCCTCACGGCCGATGGTCAACTGCGCCCTTGCCTCCTCTCCGACTACGAGATTGACCTGCGCACACCCTTGCGCCAGGGGGCGGACGTCGCTCAGATCAAGGAACTGCTCCTGAAAGGCATCGAGAGCAAGCCGATGCAGCATCATCTGGACGAGTGGAAGAGACCGGAGAAGCGGGTGATGTCGGAGATTGGAGGGTAGCCGTTAGCCATTAGCAGTCAGCAGTTAGCGATTGGAGGTTGTTATGGAATTGACACACCTGGACGAAGAAGGTCGCGCCCGTATGGTGGACGTGGGCGGGAAGCCGGACACGGAGCGGGTGGCCGTCGCTAAGGGGGAGGTGACGATGCGCCCGGAGACACTGCGCCTCATCGCCGAGGGAGGCGTGCCGAAGGGGGACGTGCTAACCGTGGCGCAGGTGGCGGGGATAATGGCCGCCAAGCGCACTCCTGATCTGATCCCACTTTGTCATCCGCTGCTTCTGACGAAGGTGGATGTAGAGTTTCGCATTGACGAGGAAGCGTCGCGCATCGAGATCACTGCGACGGTGCGCTGCCGGGGGAAGACTGGCGTGGAGATGGAGGCGCTCACCACCGTCAGCGTCGCTGCCCTGACCATCTACGATATGACGAAGGCGGTGGAGCGGACAATGCGCATCGGCAACATCCGCCTGGTGCGCAAGAGTGGGGGGAAAAGTGGAGAGTGGAGAATAGAGAGTGGAGAATAGAGAATAGAGAGTGGAGAATAGAGAATAGAGAATGGAGAATGGGGAGATCAGGGTGAGGGCGAGGGTGAGGGTGAGGGTGAGGGTGAGGTTTTTTGCTGCTCCACGGGAGGCGCTGGGCACAGGGGAGATTGAGCAGACGGTGCCGGCAGGCTCGACGGTGGGAGAGTTGCTGGGCCTGTTGACGGAGGAATATCCCATCCTGCATCCCTACACCCGCTTCATCAGCGTCGCTGTGAACCGGACGTACGTGGGGATGCAGACCGAACTGCACAATGGGGATGAGGTCGCCTGTTTGCCTCCCGTGGGGGGAGGGTGAATCAACCCCACTCCAGTACAGCGTGGCGCTGCACGACGGTGAGTGGCCCACCGCCCTCGGGTTCCAGCCCGAAGGCGCCCAGGTCCCACCAGCGCACCCGGCCGGCCAGCGCCTCGCCGGTGCGCAGTTCGAAGCAGGCGGTCGTCCCGGATTCCATCGCCTGTTGCAGGGCGGCGCTGAGCGCCTTGCGATACCGTTCCCGATGGTACTGCAGCACTCCGAGTGAGACGTCGTAGTAGGCGGCAATCTTCGCCAACACCTCGTCATCCTCGCCCACGCGGCGGTAGCGCTGTTCCATGTAGCGCAGCGTGCCGGGCTCGAGGCCGATTTCCTCCTCGATCTGCCTCAGGTTGCCGCCACCGCGAAACGCGCGCAGGTAGCGTAGTTCGTCGCCCAGGCTCATTCTACACCTCCAGCCTTGCGGTAGTAGGCAATGGCGAGTTTGTTGAGCGTGATCTCATCCCCGCCGAGCTCGCGGATGGTGATCTGGTAGGGGCTGAAGCCGACCACCGCCCCCTCGAAGGTCTGGCCCTCGAAGAGGGTGAAGCAAAGCGGTACACCGGCTTCCTGCTGCTCCTGCAAGTAGGCCAATTCGAACCCGTCAACTCCCTCGGGCAGGTAAGCCCGCTTGCGGTCAATGGCTCGCTTTGGCGGCCGCTCCTCGGCGATGCGACGCATGAAACGGCTGTTCCAGGAGCGGGCCTCCTTCTGTGTCAATTCCTCCAGCGGCTTGCCGATCTCCGCCTCCAGCGCGGCCTGGTCTATGTCGAAGCGAGCCGCCAGCGTCAGCAGATGCGCGATCTGTGAGTCCCGCGCTGGCGGGGATTGTGGGGGCCTGCGCGGAGGCTTCTTTTCCTTCGGTGGTTCCTCCCTGGGTCGTGGCGGCCTGGCGGGCCGCTCCTGGCGGGGCGGCGGTGGTGACGAATGAGGGTTGATGTCCCATTCGTCAACGTAGAGCGCCTTGGCCAATCGGCGCAGGTCGGTAGAGAGAATCTCCTGTTCTCCCTTCTCATACTGGACGAGCCTGGCAATAGAGATACCGGACCTAGAAGCCAGTTGGTTGATGCTCATTCCCTTGCGTTTACGGATCTTTCGCAAATCTTCGGGCATCCTCTTTCCCTCCAATAGATTAGTCGTTAGTGATCAGCGTAACCTCTGCGATTTGTCATTTGGTCAAAGGTACACCTCTGTGCGGTTTGGTGTCGGCCCCAGCAAGACTGATTATGCCACTAAGTAATGGTTCAAAAACAACTTCGTATTATGGTATAATACCCTCATATTGC
>CAZZEX010000030.1:0-47810 GCA_964653285.1 uncultured Anaerolineales bacterium | reverse complement strand
TGGGGGATCGCTTCAGGCTTTCGTGGGTCTCAGCATCCGAGGCTCCCCGGTTCGCAGAGGTGGCGAAGGGATTTACTGAGGAGGTAAAGCAACTGGGCCCCAGTCCTATCTGGGACGAAGTGTTTCTGTAAGCACGAATTCCCGCCACCTCGCTTGTCAGTTGTGGGCCCCCGCGGCCTTGTCGGCCGGTCCGTCGGGCACTTTAGGCGAGACGGCGGGTTTTTGGCGGAAGCAAGAATGGAGAGGTTGCTTGCAATGCCACTGTCCCGGTAGAGGCTTGAAGGGACAAATCTGGTCTTTTTCCCTTATTGGTAGTATAATGCGCGTATGAACTACCTGATACTACCAATAGGAGAGGTACAATGCGTATCTATACCCAACGGGTACAAACGGTCCTCACCGCTGAGCAATATGCTCTGTTGCGACAATTGTCCAAGGAACGGGATAAGCCTGTCAGTGTCCTGATCCGCGAGGCGGTGGAGCGAGTCTACTTCAAACAGGCTGCCTTGTGGCGTCGTCGCACTGCCCTGAAGAGCCTTCTTTCTCTGAATGCTCCGGTTGCCGATTGGGAGCAGATGGAGGAAGAGATCATCAAGGGAGCACTGGATGAGTAGAGAGATCTCCTTCCTGGACGTAAATGTCCCGATGTATGCGGCGGGAGAGGAGTACCCCTACAAGGCCTCCTGCGTTGGGCTGATGACGGAGATCGTTGAAGGCCACATCGCTGTGGCTATTGACACCGAGATTATCCAGGAGGTCTTGTACCGCTATGGGGTTTTAGGGCGCTGGCAGATTGGGGCGACGATGGCAACTAACCTGCTGGACATTGTTCCCACTGTCTATCCGGTTCTCGTTGCCGATGTGCGCAAGGCCGTTGAGCTCTTCAAGCGATACGCCAAACAAGGGGTCAAGGCCAGAGATCTTATCCACGTCGCTGTGATGTCAAACAATGGGTTGACGAAAATCATCTCCACCGATGCCCATTTCGACCGTGTCGAGGGCATTGCTCGCCTCGACCCGCAGATGATGTTCGCCGAGATGGGTGGATAGGAGAAAAACAGGAGGTTTGGATGTCATGAGTGCGGACTTTGAACCACGAATCGTCGGCTTTCTGTGCAACTGGTGTACCTACGCCGCGGCCGACACGGCCGGCGTGTCCCGGCTGGAGCAGCCACCCAACGTGGACATCATCCGCATGATGTGCACAGGGCGCGTGGATCCGGTCTTCATCCTCAAGGCCTTCGCCGAGGGGGCCGACGGTGTCATCGTCTCCGGTTGTCACCCGCCTGGAGACTGTCACTACAATAGCGGTAACTACAAGACCTTCCGCCGCATGCCGCTGGTGGAGGCGCTGCTGGCGCAGTACGGTATCGAGAAGGAACGCTTCCACTGGGGTTGGATCTCCGGCGCAGAGGCCCCCAAGTGGGCCCAACTGGTGCGCGATTTCACCGAGCAGGTGCGTGTCCTGGGGCCGCTCAACTGGAAGCGTGAACTCGAAAGTAAGGAGGAATAGGCCGATGCCTGAGGACACGAAAGAAACGAAAAACGGAAAACTCAAACTGGGCCTCTACTGGGCTGCCTCCTGCGGCGGCTGCGATATCGCCGTCCTGGAGTTGCGGGAAAAGATCCTGGACCTGGACGCGGCAGCCGACATCCTCTTCTGGCCGGTGGCGATGGACTTCAAATACAAGGACGTCGAGGCCATGCCCGACGGCCACATGGACGTCTGCCTTTTCAACGGTGCCATCCGCACCAGCGAAAACGAGGAAATGGCCCATCTCCTGCGCGAGAAATCGAAGGTGCTGGTTGCCTTTGGGTCGTGCGCCCACGAGGGCTGCATCCCCGGCCTGGGCAACCTCTTCGACCGCAAGTCCATCTTCGAGCGCGTCTATCTGGAAGCACCCTCCGTGGACAACCCCGAGGGCATCCTGCCACAGACTTCCTACCAAATGCCCGAGGGAGAGGTGACCATCCCCAAGTTCTACAACACGGTCAAGACGCTGGCGCAGGTGGAGGACGTGGACTACTTCGTGCCCGGCTGCCCGCCGCAAGCCCCCCAGATCTGGGCCGTGATTGAGGCCATCCTGGGCGGCAACCTCCCGCCCAAAGGGAGCGTGGTCGGTGCCAACGAGAAAGCCGTCTGCGACGAGTGCAAGTTCAAGCGAGAGGAGAAGCGCATCAAGAAGTTCTACCGCCCCCACGAGATCATCCCTGAGCCTGGGCGTTGCCTCTTCGACCAGGGGATCATCTGCGCGGGGCCGGCGACGCGGGGCGGCTGCGGCGCGCTCTGCCCCAGCGTGGGTATGCCCTGCCGGGGCTGCTACGGCCCGCCGCCGAACGTGATTGACCAGGGGGCGGCGCTTCTCTCGGCCGTCGCTTCGGTCGTGGACGCCGACACCGAGGAGGAGGCGGCCCGCATCGTGGGCGAGATCGTGGACCCGGTGGGCACCTTCTATCGCTTCGGTTTGCCCGCTTCGCTGCTGCACCGGAGGAAGTTGGAGGAAGGCTCATGAGAAAAATCAGCATTGACCCCATCACCCGCCTAGAGGGACACGGCAAGATCGAGATCTTCCTCGACGGGGAGGGGAACGTCGCCAACGCTTACCTGGTGATCCCAGAACTGCGGGGGTTCGAAAAGTTCGCCGAAGGCCGGCCCGTGGAGGAGATGCCGCGCATCACGCCGCGCATCTGCGGCGTCTGCCCGGAGGCGCACCACATGGCCTCGGCCAAGGCCTGCGACGCGGTCTACCACGTCGAGGTGCCCCCGACGGGCAGGAAACTGCGTGAAATCCTTTACTCTGCTTTCTATGTTGCCGACCATACGGTTCACTTCTACATCCTGGGAGCGCCCGATTTTGTCCTGGGACCGGATGCGCCACCTGCCGAACGCAACATCCTGGGCCTGATCCACAAGGTTGGCCTGGAGATCGGCGGCGAGGTCATCCGCTGTCGTGGGATGGGGATGGACATTGTGGGCATGCTGGGCGGCAAGACTATCCACCCGGTCGGTGCTCTCCCCGGCGGTGTGAGCAAGGCCATCAACGAGGAGGAGCGGGCGCAAATCGAGGCCTGGGGGCACGAACTGGTCGGGTTCGGCCAGTTCGGCCTGCAACTGTTCCACGACGTGGTGCTGGAGAACAAAGCCTACGTGGACATGATCCTCTCCGACGCCTACACCACGCCTATGTACTATATGGGGCTGGTGGATGAGCGCAACCTGGTCAACTTCTACGACGGCAAGGTGCGCGTCGTGGACCCCGAAGGGAATGAGTTCGTCAAGTATGCGCCGGATGAGTACCTGGACGTGATCGCCGAGCACGTCGAGCCCTGGACGTACCTCAAGTTCCCCTACCTCAAGAAGGTGGGCTGGAAGGGGTTCGTGACTGGCAGGGACAGCGGTGTCTACCAGGCCACGCCCCTTTCGCGGCTCAACGCTGCCGACGGTATGGCCACGCCACGGGCGCAGGAGGCCTACGAGCATTTCTACGAGACGATGGGCGGCAAGCCAGTGCACAGCACGCTGGCCACCCACTGGGCGCGGCTGATCGAGATCCTCTACGCTGCCGAGCGCATCGTCGAACTGGCGACTGACCCCGAAATCACCGACCCACACGTGCGCAACATCCCTACAGAGACACCGGACGAGGGAATTGGCATCGTCGAGGCTCCGCGCGGCACGCTGACTCATCACTACGTCACCGACGAGAGGGGCATTGTCCAGAAATGCAACCTCATCGTCGGCACGACCAACAACTATGCACCCATCTCGATCTCCATCAAGAAGGCGGCCCAGGCGATGATCAAGAAGGGTCAGGTCATCAGCGAGGGATTGCTGGACAGGGTGGAGATGGCCTTCCGCTCTTACGACCCTTGCCTCGGCTGTGCCACCCACACCCTGCCCGGCCAGATGCCGCTGGAGGTGCTGGTGCGCGACGGCGAGGGGAACGTCGTGGAGCGGCTGACGCAATTCGTCGAGTAGCCAGTAGACTTGCTTTGAAAACTCTGGTAGTTGGCCTGGGCAATCCCATCCTGACCGACGATGGGGTGGGCATCTACATCGTGCGGGCGCTGGAGGCACGCTGCCGACGAGATGACGTGACTTTCGCCGAAGCGAGCGTCGGGGGGTTGCGGCTGCTGGACGTCATCGCCGGTTACGAACGAGTTGTCCTGGTGGATGCGATTCAGACCTGTGACGGCAAGCCAGGTGACATTCACCGCCTGCATCCCAACGATCTGCGGGCCTCGTTACATTCGGGCTCGACGCACGATCTTTCCCTGACCGGTGCGCTGGCCCTGGGGCGGGGCCTGGGCATGGTGCTGCCCGACAATGAGGCTATCGTCATCATCGCCATCGAGGTGGAGGACGTGCTGACCTTCGGCGAGACTGTCACACCCGCGGTGGCGGCGACTATCCCCTGCGCCGTGGAGGCTGTGTTGGCTGACTTGGAGACAGGAGAGCCGTAATACACGAACTGGAATTTGACCTGGACTACTTCCGCCGTGGCGTCGAGGCGTTGAATCCCGGCGTCGCCTTCTTCCCCATGTCCTGCATGTCCTGCAAGACGGGGGAGGGGGCGCAGGAGTGGATTGACTGGCTGGTTGAGAGGTGCCGGGCGGGTTGATGCGGAAGACAATCAGCGTGCGCGGCGTGGTGCAGGGAGTCGGCTTCCGGCCCTTCGTCTACCGCCTGGCACACGAACATGACCTGACCGGCTGGGTGCTCAACCACTCCGGCGGGGTAGAGATCGAGGTCGAAGGCCCGGCGGCCGTGCTGGCTCCGTTCGTGCGCGATCTGGAGGAGAAGGCTCCACCGCTGGCGCACATCGAAGGCATCGAAGTCGCCGATGCGTCGTCGGTCGGCTACACTACCTTCGAGATCCGCCATAGCGTGGCTGAGGAGGGGCGCTACCAACTCATCTCCCCCGACATCGCCACCTGCCCCGATTGCCTGCGGGAGTTGCTGGACCCGGCCGACCGCCGCTATCGTTACCCTTTCACCAACTGCACCAACTGTGGCCCGCGCTTCACCATCATCGCCGACATCCCTTATGACCGCCCGCTGACCACTATGCGGGATTTCGTCATGTGTCCGCAGTGCCGGGCGGAGTACGACGACCCGTTCGACCGGCGGTTTCACGCCCAGCCGAACGCATGTCCGGCATGCGGGCCACACGTTTGGTTGGTTTCAAGTTCCAACACAGCCAAGGCGGATGCCGAAACTTGTTTCGGTTGCGCGGAGACGGATCGCCATCGCCCAGAACGCCAACGAGTTGGCGCTTCCACAACGAGGGGTGATGACGTCATCGCCCATGCTGCCCGCCTGTTGCAAGAGGGGGCCATCCTCGCCATCAAAGGGCTAGGCGGCTTCCACCTGGCCTGCGACGGTACCGACGATGCAGCCGTGCGCACGCTGCGGGAGCGCAAGGGTCGTCCGGCCAAGCCGCTGGCGGTGATGATGGCCACGTTGGAGGAGATCAAACAGCACTGTTGGGTTTCGGAGGAGGAGGAGCGGCTGCTGACCTCGCCCCAATGCCCCATCGTGCTCCTTCCGTGGAAGCCCGAGTCGAACATCTCTCGACTGGTGGCTCCACGCAACAACTATCTGGGGGTCATGCTCCCTTACACACCGCTGCATCACGTGCTGCTGCGGGACGTGGGCCGGCCACTGGTGATGACCAGCGGCAACCTGTCCGAGGAGCCCATCGCCCGCGACAACGACGAGGCGTTGCGCCGCCTGGGACACCTCGCCGATTACTTCCTGTTGCACGACCGCGACATCTATGCGCGTTATGACGATAGCGTGTGGTTCATACCCCGTGTTGCGTGTTACGTGTTCCGTGATACAAGGTCTGGCCTGCATCCCCAAACCGCCCTGCCTCAGCCCATCCGTCGCTCGCGGGGCTACGCCCCCTTTCCCGTGAAACTGCCGTTCAAGGTCAGGCAAATCCTGGCCTGTGGGGCGGAACTGAAGAACACCTTCTGCGTCACCAGGGACGAATACGCTTTCCTCAGCCAGCACATCGGCGACATGGGGAACCTGGAGACGCTGGAGCACTTCGAGACCACGATTGAACTCTACAAACGGCTGTTCCGCATTGAGCCCCGGATCATTGCCTATGACATGCATCCAGAGTATCTGGCGAGCAAATACGCAAGAGGGCAAGAAGCAGGAAGCAAGAGGCAAGAGGCAGGAAGCAAGAATCCTGCATCCTGCATTCTGCATCTCGTCCAACACCACCACGCTCACATCGCCAGTTGTCTGGCCGACAACGGCTGGTCGCCGGACGACGGCCCGGTCATCGGTGTGGCCTGGGATGGCACCGGCTATGGCACCGACGGGCGCTTATGGGGCGGCGAGTTCCTGGTGGCCGATTATCGGGGCTTCCGGCGGGCGGCTCATCTGGAGTATCTGCCTATGCCCGGCGGCGAAGCGGCCATCCGCAACCCCTACCGCCTGGCCATCGGTTATCTCTATGCCCTCACCGGCCGCCCCCCCTCAATCCCCCCCAACTTTGGGGGGGAAGGACTCCCCTCCCCCAGGGTTGGGGGAGGGGCCGGGGGTGGGGGCTGCGCGGGCGAGGAGGAATTGCGCGTCATCCAACAGCAGGTTGACCGGGGGATCAACTGCCCGCAGACCTCGTCCGGTGGCCGGCTATTTGACGCCGTCTCGGCGCTGCTGGGGATACGGGAGTGCATCACCTACGAGGCGCAGGCGGCCGTGGAACTGGAGATGGCGGTTGAAGGATTGCGAATTGCGAATTGCGAAATGCGAAATTATCCGTTCGGTGTTGAGGAAGGTGGGGATGGGATGGTGATCCGGCTGCGTCCTCTCTTTGACGCGCTGCTGGCCGACCTGCAGGATAGGGTGACTGTCGGGGAGATGGCCTATCGCTTCCACGTCACCGTGGCGGAGATGATGCAGGTGGTGTGTGAGCGAATCGCCCGGGAGACGGGGCTGCGGACGGTGGCGCTGAGCGGCGGCTGCTTCCAGAACCGGCTGCTGCTGGAGTCAGTCGTGCCGCGATTGCGGGGAGTGGGCTTGCGGGTACTGTTGCACCGGCAGGTGCCGTGTAACGACGGCGGTATCTCGCTGGGGCAGGCGGTGATCGCGCATTTCGCCGTGAGTTGAGCACAAAGGATTAGCATAACATGTGTCTAGCCATACCGGCGTTGATTAAATCTATCGAAGGAACCACTGCGCGGGCCGAAATCGGCGGGGTGGAGCGCACCATCAGCCTGGCGCTCACGCCCGAGGCACGGGTGGGCGATTACGTGCTGATACACACTGGCTTCGCTATCGGCGTGCTCGACGAGGAAGAGGCACAGGAGACGCTGCGGCTGCTGGAGGAACTGGCCGAGTTCTACGCCGATGAGGTGGAACAGCCGGCGGGGAGTAGCCCAGGGGCATGAAGTACGTTGATGAGTTTCGCGACCCGCGGCTGGCGCGAAAACTGCTGGCGAACATCCGGGCACGCTCGACACAGTCTGTGCGCTTCATGGAATTCTGCGGTGGGCACACTCACGCCATCTTCCGCCACGGCCTGC
Source organism: uncultured Anaerolineales bacterium (assembly GCA_964653285.1). Lineage (GTDB taxonomy): Bacteria > Chloroflexota > Anaerolineae > B4-G1 > B4-G1 > CAZZEX01. The sequence goes on along the minus strand of CAZZEX010000030.1, from coordinate 40,265 downwards.
GGCAGATGCTCCCGCCCACGGTGGAACTGCGTTCCGGCCCCGGCTGCCCTGTCTGCGTCACTGCCAACTCCGGCCTGGATCGCGCCATTGCCCTGGCCGAACTGCCCGACGTGATCCTGGTCACCTTCGGCGATATGCTCAAGGTGCCGGGCAGCCATGGCTCTCTGCAGACCGCCAAGGCCGAAGGGGCCGACGTGCGGATCGTCTACTCCGCGCTGGACGCGCTGCAGATCGCCCGCGAGCACCCCGAACGGGCGGTCATCTTCCTCGGCATCGGCTTTGAGACCACCGCGCCTACCGTGGCGGCAACCATCCTGCAAGCGGAGGCAGGGGGCTTGGACAACTTCTATGTCCTTTCACTGCACAAGTTGACCCCGCCTGCCACTTGCGCCATCCTCGACGCGGGGGAGGTGCGGCTCTCCGGCGTCATCGGCCCCGGCCACGTGACCGTCGTCATCGGCAGCCAGGCCTGGGAGTTCCTCCCGCGAGACTACTCCATCCCCTGTGCTGTGGCTGGCTTCGAGCCGTTGGACATCCTGCGTGCCGTGTCCGCGCTGGTGGAGATGGTTAAGGACGACCGCCCAGCGGTGGTCAATGCCTACTCCCGCAGCGTCCGCCCGGAGGGGAATCGCGTGGCCCTGGGCATCATGCAGCGCGTGTTTGAGGTGGGCGAAGCGGACTGGCGGGGGCTGGGCCGCGTGCCTGCCAGCGGGTTGGTGTTGCGTCCTGAGTATGCCCGTTTCGACGCCGCACTCGCCTTCCCTGTGGACCCCGGCCCGACCCGCGAACACAAAGGTTGCCGCTGCGGCGACGTGCTGCGGGGCACGGTGGAGCCGCCTGGCTGCCTCCTATTTCGCTCTGTCTGCACCCCTGCCCATCCCATTGGCCCTTGCATGGTCTCCGCCGAAGGGGCCTGCGCCGCGTGGTATCGGTACGGAGGAGCCAATGTCTGATAAAATCTTGCTTGCCCACGGCTCTGGTGGCCAACTGAGCCACGAACTGATGGAGCGGCTGTTCCTGAGGCATTTCGATAACCCCATCCTAGCGCGGCTGGATGACGCGGCCGTGCTGGAAGCAAGGGGCAGGAGGCAAGAGACAGGATATGTGCATCTTGCATCTTGCATCTTGCATCCCGAATCCGGCGCCAAACTTGCTTTCACGACCGATTCCTACGTAGTGAGTCCGCTCTTCTTCCCCGGCGGCGACATCGGCAAGTTGGCCGTGTGCGGCACGATCAACGATCTGGCGACGAGCGGGGCTACGCCGCTCTACCTCAGCGCGGGGTTCATCCTCGAAGAGGGATTGGAACTGGCCGACCTGGAGCGGGTAGTCGCTTCTATGGCGACTACTGCCCAGGCTGCGGGCGTGCAGATCGTGACCGGGGATACGAAGGTGGTAGATCGCGGCAAAGCCGATAGACTGTTCATCAACACCGCCGGGGTCGGCGTGGTGCCCGTGGGCGTGGAACTGGGCGGTGACCAGGCCCGACCCGGCGATGCGGTTATTCTCAGCGGCACCGTTGGCGATCACGGCATGACCATCATGAGCCAGCGGGAGGGTCTGCGTTTCGATTCACCGCTGGTGAGCGACTGCGCGCCATTACATGGGCTGGTGGCGGCTATGCTGGGCGCCCTTTCCCCTCTCCCAGGGGGAGAGGGGTCAGGGGTGAGGGCCCTCCATTGCCTGCGCGACCCCACGCGGGGCGGCCTGGCTACGACGCTGAACGAAGTGGCCGGCAAGTCGGGAGTGGGCATCGAGATTGAAGAGCAGGCCATCCCTGTGCGGGACGCAGTGCGCGCCGCCTGCGAGTTGCTGGGCCTCGATCCGCTGTACGTGGCCAACGAGGGGAAATTGGTGGCGTTCGTGGCACCCGCAGTAGCCGATGTGGTGCTGGCTACCATGCGCACCCACGAGTACGGGCGGGAGGCAGCGATCATCGGGCGGGTGACGGCGGAGCATGCAGGCCGCGTCGCGCTGCGCACCCCGTTGGGCGCTCGCCGCATCCTCGACATGCTGGTGGGGGAGCAACTGCCGCGCATCTGTTGATGAAACTTCCCCTGGCTTGAATCTGGAGTCCAGAGATGGTCTCCAGACTGTCATACTACGGCTTTGATCAGGCGAGGCGGGTGCACTGCCGTGAACAGGCAGTGCAGGTAGGAGGCAGCCTGGCACCAGCGCTTCGGGCCAGTGCGCTGGCCCGCTGTTGGCAGCGAGGTTAAAATGTGCTATACTTCACGCCGGAAAGGAGCGTATGAAATTACGCGAAGTCCTCTCAATCATAGACGGAAAGGCCATCTCTAGCAACATTGACCTGGATGAGGAAGTACAGATGGGATGCGGATCCGATCTGATGAGCGATGTACTGGCCTTCACCCACGAGGACGCGCTCCTGATGACGGGGCTGACCAATCCTCAGGTGGTGCGCACGACGGAGATGGTCGGCATCAAGGTCATCGTCTTCGTGCGGGGGAAGTTGCCGCCGCCGGAGACCATCGCCCTGGCCAAGGAGAAGGACATCGCCCTGTTGGCCTCCAAGTACACCATGTTCGAGACTTGTGGCCGGCTTTACAAGGCGGGCCTCCCCGGTTGTGGCCTCTTCGAACTCTCGCTGCGCCGCTGGCGTCAGGCTTTCGAAAACAAGCAGAGGGCGCCAGGTGGATAAGGATGTGAAAAAAGAGGTCACTAAACTCCAGGAACTGACCTACGAACTGAAGGTCGAGCACGCCATGACCAGAGAGGTGATCACCGTCACTCCTCAGGCTACGATGGCCGAGTTCCGGGAGATTCTGCGCACCCACCGCATCTCAGGCACGCCGGTGCTGGAAGACGGGCAGTTGGTGGGCATCGTCAGTATCGAAGACCTCATCAAAGCGCTGGCGAACGGGGAGATCGGTGCTGCTGTGGGCGAGAAGATGACCCCCGGCGTGAAGACGCTCTATACCGATGAGCCTCTTGTCCATGCTGTTGGCAAGTTTGCTCGTTTTGGGTGTGGCCGTTTTCCCGTCGTGAACCGGCACAAAGAATTGGTGGGCATTGTCACTCAGGGTGACATCATGCGGGCTGTGCTCAGAGAACTGGAGATTGACTATCGCGAGGAGGAGATTCACCGCTATCGGGCCAGCCACATCTTCGAGGACATCGTCGCTGACGAGACGGCTCTGGTATTCGGCTACCGTGTCATGGGCAAGGACTTCAGCACGGCGGGAGAGGCTTCCAGCAGCCTCAAGACAACACTCAGTCGTCTGGGCATCGCTCCTCCCGTGATCCGCCGCGTCGCCATCGCCACCTACGAGGCGGAGATCAACATCGTTCTCTATACCGATGGGGGGGAGATTGTGGCCGAGGTGCGGCCGGAGCAGATCCATATTGAGGCCATTGACGGCGGCCCGGGCATCCCCGACATCGAGCAGGCTATGCAGCCCGGCTTCTCCACCGCACCCGAGTGGGTGCGTGAGATGGGCTTCGGCGCGGGCATGGGACTGAATAACATTCAAGCCTGCGCCGACGTCATGAAACTGGAGTCCGCCGTGGGTGTCGGCACTCATCTGGATATCATCATCTATCTTGACGAAAAGGGGAGAGCATGAAACTCCAAGAGATTGCCACTACACTCGACCTCACGGTGCGGGCGGCGCCGGATAAACTGGATATGGAGGTCACGGGGGGCTACGCCTCGGACCTTTTAAGTTGCGTACTGGCCAAGGCCCAGAAGGGCAACCTGTGGGTCACGCTGCAGGCCCACCCCAACATCGTGGCCGTGGCCACTCTCCTGGAACTGGCAGGTGTCGTCGTTACCGAGGGGCGGGAACTCGACCCCAGCACCGTGAAGAAGGCTAACGAGAAAGGCCTGCCCATCTTCACCACCTCCCACGCCACCTTCACCATCGTGGGCGAACTGGCGAAATTGGGAGTGGCTGGCGTGGATTGAGGGGGCCTCTGAGACGGTTCTGAAATCATCTATCAAGTAGTACACCAACACAAGGAGACTGATATGAGCCTGAGGATTCTGGATAAGGGCATGCTTGCTCCACTGGTCAATGCCCTGACGGCTGACTATCAGGTCGTCGGACCGCAGGCAAAGGGGCCCAAGTTCGCCTTCGGACCGATCATTGACCCGGCCCAACTGCGGCTTGACTACAACACGACCATCCTGCCGCCCAAGAAAGTCCTGCAGCCCCCGCAGGAACGGCTGGCGACTTTCACCAGGCAGGGGGAGCCGCACGTGGAGCCAGTCATTGAGACTGGCCCAACTGTGCTCTTGGGCGTGCATACGTGTGACCTGCACGCTATCCAGTTGCTGGACAAGGTATTTTCTCAGGATTACCCCGACGCTCACTACCTGGAGCGGCGGCGGCAGACCATTATTGTCAGCCTGGAGTGCCTGGAGCCCTGCGACGAGCACTCCTTCTGCAAGAGCATGGGGACGCTGTCCGCTGGCGAGGGGTACGACCTGCACTTAACGGACCTAGGGCCGGCCTATGCGGTAGACGTGGCGACGGAGAAAGGGGAACAACTCCTCTCCCGCTACGGAACGGCTAACGAGGCCACCGATACTGATATCCGTCGTCTGAACGAGGTTCTCAGTGCCAAGTGGCCCCGTTTCACCTACCGCCTGAACTTCGACGCAGCCGAACTGCCGGCCCTGTTGAGCACAGCCTACGATCATCCCCTCTGGGATGAACTGGGGGAGCGATGCTTCGCCTGCGGGTCCTGCACCAACGTCTGCCCCACCTGCTATTGCTTCAACATCTTCGACGAGGTGAACATGGCGCTGATCGAGGGGGAACGGTACCGTCGCTGGGATTCCTGCCAGTTGGACGAGTTCGCCCGCGTGGCCGGTGGCGAGAACTTCCGCCAGGCCCGCTCGGCCCGCCAGCGCCATCGCTTCATGCGCAAGGGGAAATACATCTACGAGAAGTTTGGCGAGTTAGGCTGCGTGGGTTGTGGTCGTTGTATCCGCACCTGCGTGGCAAACATTAGCATCGTTGATGGTTTCAACGCCATCCACGGATCGGCGTAAGGGGGAACGGACAATGACGACATCCATCTATACACCTGAGATGGTCCGTCTGGCCAACGTGGAACAGATGACTGCGGTGGAAAAACTGTTCACCATCGAGTTGCCGGACGGATGCAATTTGGGCCACGACCCGGGACAATTCGTGATGGTCTCGGTGCTGGGTATAGGGGAGGCCCCTATCTCCATCACCTCTTCGCCCAGCCGCTCTAACGGCACGTTCGAACTCTGCGTCCGGCGGGTGGGCGATGTGACCAATGCGCTGCACGCAATGCTGCCGGGGGATATGGTTGGCATTCGCGGTCCCTTTGGCCACGGCTTCCCCATCAAGAAGATGCACGGCAAGGACGTACTCTTTGCACCAGGCGGCCTGGGGTTGGCCCCGCTCCGCTCGCTGATCAACCAGGTGCTCGACGAGCGCGGCTCCTTCGAACGAGTCATCATCCTCTATGGAGCTAAGCGACTCAACGAACTCCTCTTCCGCGATGAGCTGGATGAGTGGGTCGCCCGCCATGACGTCGAGTGTCATATCACCGTAGACCGGGGGGACGAGACGTGGGACGGCCACGTAGGCGTGATCACCACGCTCTTCCCCGAGGTCAGCATCAACCCGCGCAACACCGTCGCCGTCACCTGCGGTCCTCCCATCATGTATCGCTTCGTGTTGATGGAACTCTTGGGCAAGGGCATCCCGGAGACGCAGATCTATCTCTCGCTGGAGCGGCGGATGAAGTGTGGCGTGGGGAAGTGCGGCCACTGCCAGATTAACAACCTGTACTGTTGCCAGGATGGCCCGGTTTTCACCTATGCTCAGATCAAAGGCGTCGAGGAGGCGTTGTGACAATGAACAATGAATCAATGAACAATGGGAAGCCGAGGGTCGCTTTCTTTGACTTCGCCTGCTGTGAGGGGTGCCAGTTGACGGTCATTGATGCGCTGCAGACCCACTTGGACCTGCTCGACGCCGTCGAGATCGTGCAGTTCCGCGAGGCGATGACCGAGAAGGGAGAGGATTACCACATCGCGTTCGTCGAGGGCTCTTGCACCCGTGCCTCCGACGAGGAGCGCCTGAAGAGAATCCGCGAACAGGCCGACACTGTCGTCGCGCTGGGGGCCTGCGCTCACCTGGGCGGCATCAATGCGCTGAAAAACTTGCACCCGCTGGAGGACGTGCGTCGCTGGGTCTATGGGGACAAGGCAGACTGGTACGAGACCTACGAAGCCCGGCCTATCAGCGCTGTAATCGGGGTGGATGCCGTCATTCCCGGCTGTCCCATTGACCGGGAGGAGTTCGTCAAGGTGGTCAAGGCGCTCCTTTTGGGCAAGAAGCCGCCCATCCCCGACTATCCTGTCTGCGTCGAGTGCAAACTGAAGGAGAACGTGTGCCTGTTCCACGTGGGCAAATTCTGTCTGGGGCCGGTGGTGCGGGCTGGCTGCGGGGCCATCTGCCCTACCTTTGGCGACGGCTGCGAGGGATGCCGGGGGCTCATCCCAAATCCCAACGAGAACGGGATGAAAGACGTGCTGGCCGAGGCCGGCCTGACCGTAGAGGACGTCCTGTCCCGCTTCACAATGTTCAATGCGTATCAGATTCAGGAGCGGGCGGTTGAGGAGGAGGGGAAATGGCTACCTTGAAGGTTGACGTACATCACGTGACCCGTGTCGAGGGACACGGCAATATCGTCGTGGACACCCGCAACGGTGAGATCAAAGAATGTCGCTTTGAGGTCGTCGAGGCTCCCCGCTTCTTCGAAGCATTCGTGCGCGGCCGGCCTTACTATGAACTCAGTCATATCACCTCCCGCATCTGCGGCATCTGCAGCGTAGGCCATGCCACGACCAGCCTCCGCGCCACCGAGAAGGCGCTGGGGGTTGAGCCTCCGGAGCAGACAGTGCTTCTCCGCAAACTTAACTTCCACGGCGAGATCATAGACAGCCATGTCCTGCACACCTACATGCTGGTCGCGCCGGATTTCCTCGGCGTCGGCTCTGTCATCCCACTGGCGACTACTCATACTGATGTGGTGCTGCGGGCGCTGCGGATCAAGAAACTCTCCGGCGACCTCTGCGCCACCATCGGCGGCCGCCACACGCACCCCATCTCCATGACAGTCGGTGGCTTCACGCACCTGCCCACTGAGGCCGAACTGGGGGAGATGCACGCCCGGCTGGTGGACGCCCGCGCCGACATGGACGAGACGGTGGCGCTGTTTGCCACCCTTCCCTGGCCTGAGTTCGAGCGGGAGACAGAGTACGTCTCTCTCAAGAAGGACGACGAGTACGCCTTCATTGACGGCACTGTCGTCACCTCCGACGGCTTCTCCTATCCCATTGAGGATTACAGGAAGGTGACCAACGAGGAGTGCGTGCCTTTCTCTACGGCCAAGTGGACCCATCACAACCGCGAGTCCTACATGGTGGGCGCGTTGGCGCGGCTGAACAACAACTTCGACCAACTACACCCCCGCGCCAAGGAGGCGGCGGCCAAACTGGGCCTGGAGCCCATCGTCACCAATCCCTTCCTAAACAGCGCCGCCCAGGTGGTGGAGATGGTCCACTGCGTGGAAGATAGCATCCACATCATAGATGAGTTGCTCACGCGGGGCATCCAGTCCGAGGAGCCGCCAGTCGTGGACATGAAGGCGGGGGAGGGGGTCGGCTCGTGCGACGTTCCCCGGGGCACCCTCTTCCACCACTACGTATATGGCGAGGACGGTCACTGCACCGAGGCGAACTGCATCATTCCCACCAACCAGAACATGGCCAATCTGAACCACGACATGCAGGCACTTGTGCCCCAGATTATGGATAAGCCGCAGGACGAGATCCGCCTCATGCTGGAGATGCTGGTGCGGGCTTACGACCCCTGCATTTCCTGCTCGGCTCACTTCTTGACGGTGGAGTTTGTGTGAACGAATCGGCGAATCGGCGAGTCAGCAAATCAGCGATAAGCGATAAGCGATTAGCCGTTATCGGCATAGGCAATCCGTTGCGCGGCGACGACGGGGTCGGGCCGCAGGTTATAGAGGAACTGACCCGCCGTGGATTGCCGGAGGGGGTGACGCCCCTTGACGAAGGGATCGGAGGGCTGACCCTGCTGCAAGTGCTGGAGGGATGGAAGCGGGTAGTGGTTATAGACGTTGCTGACATTGGACGAGAGCCGGGGCAGTTTGCCCGCTTCACGCCGGACCAGGCCCGGCTGGCCCAGGCGCCGGACCGCTTCTCTCTCCACCACGCTGGCCTGAGCGAGGTTCTGGCGCTGGCCGATGCGCTGGATCGTCCCCTGCCGGAGATGGTAATCTTCGGCGTCCAGCCGGCCGAGGTCGGCTGGGGCGATGGGCTGAGCCCGGCTGTGGAGGCCGCGCTCCCAGCCCTGGCCGACGCAATACTCGAAGAGATAACAGGAGAAGATCATGCCCAAGATTCTGGCGATTGAGGACGATCTCGACATGCTGGCGGCGCTGCGGATGCCGCTGGAGGCCAACGGCTATGAGATGGTCGCTGCCACCACCGCTGAGGAAGGGTTGCAGAAAATCAAGGAGGTCGAGCCGGATCTTATCATCCTTGACGTGATGCTGGAGACGACGACGGCCGGCTTCCAGGTCTCCCTTCAACTTCGCAGCCCCGACCCTGAGTCGGAGTATGCTGCCTACCGGTATATCCCGATCCTGATGCTGACCGCGATTCATACCACCACGTCCCTGCGGTTCGGCCCCGATGAGGCCTACCTGCCGGTGGATGACTTCGTGGACAAGCCGATTGACCCCGACGTGCTGCTGAAGAAAGTGCGCACGCTGATCGAGCAGTCGCAGTAGACCTCCTAACCCCCACCCCCCAGGGGAGGGGGAAAGGGAGTAAACCGGAGCGCATGGTGAACCTGGAGCGGATTCTGGCCCGCCTGGCCGACGGAGCCAGACAGGTATTGCAGGCGGACGCAGCGGCGGTCCGTCTGCTGGATGAAGGGGGCGCGCACTTGACGGTGACGGCGGCCTCCGGTCTCCCCGCTGCGCTCTGGCAGCGAGAGCCGCTTGCGATAAAGCACAGTTCTCTCGATGGAGAGGCGCTCACCGGTCAACCGACCATCGTTGCCGATACTCGCGCTGATCCCCGGGCCGCGAACGTGCCGGAGGGCTATTGCTCCGCCCTGTGCGTTCCGCTGATGCACGAGGGCGATCTCATCGGCACCCTCCACGTCTACGCAGCCGTGCCCCAACGCTTCGACGAGGAAGATGTAACCCTGCTGATGCCGCTGGCCGACGTGGGCGCGGCGGCTGTAGCGGCCACTCGTGCGCTGATAGCGCTGGAGGCTCTGGAAGCCAGCAAGGCCCACTTTATCCACGTCGCGACCCACGAACTGCGCTCTCCCGTCACCGTCGCTCAGTCACTGGTGCGCAGCGTGCTCAAAGGGTACGCTGGCGCGTTGACCGACAAACAGGCCGATGTGTTGGGTCGCATCAGCCGCCGTCTCAATTTCCTGGAAAGCCTGATCAACGATCTCCTGGACCTGGCGGCGGGCAAGGCGCCGGAGTTAGCGGCAGAGGTGGAGGGACTGGTATTGCTCAACGGGTCCGTCGGGCGGACAATGCTGCTTCTGCAACCTCGCGCCGAGGAGAAGGGCCTTGATATGACGCTGCAACCCTGTCATGATCACCTGATCGTCTGGGGTACAGAAGATGGCCTGGACCGCATCTTCGTCAACCTGGTGAGTAACGCGGTGAAATACACCCCGTCCGGCGGCAGCGTTACCGTTTCGGTGCGGCAGGTGGATGATCAGGCGCAGGTCGAGGTGACCGACACCGGCATCGGTATCCCGGAGGAGGCGCTGCCCCACCTGTTCGAGGAGTTCTACCGCGCTCCCAACGCCAAAGCACTGGGCGAGGTGGGAACGGGCCTGGGGCTGGTCATCGTCAAAGACCTGGTGAACCGGTATGGCGGGCGCATTGAGATGAAGAGTAAGGTGGGGCAGGGCAGCACGTTTACCGTGAGCTTCCCTACCTGCAACGGGGAGCGATGAGCAAGAGAGCATTGGAATTGACAGAGGGCTTGTCGTGTTCCGATTAACGTGCCAAAATCTGCGGATAAGGAGAATGACCATTGACCACCAGCGAAGAGATTACTTGTGAGATTAGAACCCAGGCCCGGGAACTGCTCGCAAGCGGACGAGTCAGTTGCGTCATCGGCTACGAGATGGGCTTCCGCGGGCGGGCACGGCCGGCCTTCATCCACGATGCCGACGACGTGGAACGACTGATCTGGGGGCCGGATTGTGTGCACAACCTGACGGTCTACCTGCATGACTTCAAGAAGCCCCGCAAACGGGGTGAGGAACCGCCCTGCGTTGCCGTCGTCGTCAAGCCCTGCGACAGCCGCGCCGTCAACGTCCTCTTGGCCGAGCAGCAGATCGAGCGGGAGCGGGTCTTCGTCATCGGCGTAGCCTGCGAGGGAGTGCACGATGAGACGGGCGAACCGGCGGCCCGCTGCGCCCGCTGCGACGATCGGCTGCCGGTGGTCTACGACGTCCTACTGGGCAAGCCGCCGGAGGTATCCCCCGCCGGGGACGACTACGCCGACCTGACCCGTATCGAGGAGATGGAGCCTGCCGAGCGACTGGCTTTCTGGCTGCGCGAGTTCGACCGCTGCATCCGCTGCTACGCCTGCCGCCAGGTCTGCCCCGGCTGCTACTGCACCACCTGCATGTTCGAGCGGGACGATGGGCTGTGGGTGGACATCGGGATCGAGGTGCCGCAGAAGCACATGTTCCACCTGGGCCGGGCGCTCCACCTGGCGGGACGCTGCATGGAGTGCAACGAGTGCGAGCGGGTCTGCCCGATGGGGTTGCCCCTGAGCCTCCTCAACCGGCACCTAACCAGAGAAGTGGAGACGCTCTTCGGTTACCGGGCCGGGCAGGAGGCGGCTCTCAGCCCGCTTCTCTTCGAACTTGGCGAGGAGGGTTCCCCGATATGAGATTCACGACGTTGAACGAACTGCGGGCCTGGCTTGACCGCCTGGCCCAGGAGCACGACCTGATCGCCCCCCGCGATGTAGACGGGCACGTGCTCTACCGGCCGGTCGCCTCCGACGATGAAATTCTGTTCGACTACGAGCGGCCCGAACTCTCGGCCAAGGACTACCTCCTGCCCTCCACGGAGATCTTATTGCGGGTCGAGAAACGGGGGAGCGAGGTGACGCTGGAGGAGGCCCTGCCGGACCGGAGGCAGGTGCTCTTCGGCATCCGCCCTTGCGACGCGCACGGGTTGGTGGTGCTGGACGCTCTTTTCCTGGAGCAGGACCCACCCGACCTCTACTACCGCCACCACCGGGAGCGCACCACGCTGGTGGGGCTGGCCTGCCCGCAGATGTGGGAGGGTTGCTTCTGCACCTCGATGGGCGGCGCTCCCGACGACCCCACCCACCTGGACGTGCTTCTCAAACCGGTGGACGGGGGATACGCGGTGGAACCAGTGACCGGGAAAGGGATGGCGCTTTTGGAGGGGCTGGCCCTGGAGGAGCGAGAGGGGAAGCCACTGCCGGTGGTCGCCGACGCAGAACTAGTGCCGGTGACGCCGCCGGAGAAGTGGCGGGCGCTCTTTGAGGATCAGATGTGGATGCGGCACGGGGAGCGCTGCCTGAGTTGCCGCATCTGCGCCTACGTCTGCCCCACCTGCCGCTGCTTCGACGTCACCGACCGGGTGGTGGAGGAGCGGGCCGGCGTCACCCGCATTGAGTGCATCCGCGTCTGGGACGCCTGCACCAGCACCAACTACCGGCGCGTCGCCGGCGGTCACAACCCCCGCCCCACCAAGCCAGAGCGGCTGCGCAATCGCTTCTACTGCAAGTTCTGTTACTACCCGGAGGACTTCGGCCCCCTGGGCTGTGTGGGCTGCGGTCGGTGCATCGTCTCCTGCCCGGTAGGTATTGACATCACGGAGGTGCTGCACGATGTGGCAGAAAGGAGCGGCGGATGAACACGAATGTCGCCAACCCAATGCGCCCATACTTGGGCCAACTGACCGGAGTCAAGGACCTGGCCACCGGTATCAAGTTGTTCCAGATCGAACTGACGGAGCCGGAGGGGCAGGCGGCCTTCGCTGGCTACCGGCCAGGGCAATTCGCCTTCGTCTCCGCCTTCGGCGCGGGAGAGGCACCCTTTGGCATCACCTCCACCCCTGCCCGGGGGCCCCTCCTGGAGTTCGCCGTCAACGCCCTGGGCCACGTCACCCACACTCTCCACTCCCTGGAGGCGGGGGACCCGGTGGGGGTGCGGGGGCCGCTGGGTAATTGGTTCCCGATGGGCGAGATCAAAGGGCGCAACGTCGTCGTCCTGGGCGGCGGTATCGGCGGCGCGCCGCTGCGCCCGGTCATCCACACCATCCTGGACAACCGGGCCGGCTACGGCCACCTGACCGTTCTGTGGGCCGCCCGCACCCCCGACCTGTTGGTTTTCACCGACGAGTACGACGACTGGCGCGCCGCCCCCGACACCGAATTGCACCTGACGGTGGACCGGGGGGACGAGAACTGGACTAGCAACGTCGGCCTGATCACGCAACTGCTGGAGCAGGTGGCCCCCTCACTGGACGACACCGTCACCATCACCTGTGGCCCGCCCATCATGATCCACTTCGTCACGCTGACCCTGCAGAAACTGGGCTTCACGTTGGACCAGATGTTGACCACGTTGGAGGCCCGCATGCACTGCGGCATCGGCAAGTGCGGGCGGTGCAACCTGGGGGAGAAGTTCATCTGCATAGACGGCCCCGTCTTCTGGCAGAGTGAGGTGGCCGGGTTTCTGGAAGGCTTCCTGTAGGCGATGGGCCGGGAGCAAAGGTCTTTTGAGTGGCTCTTCCTTGATGAGACACTCGGTGGCCCTATGTATGTCGCCGTCGTGCTGGCACCAAAGGCGCGATCGTTCGATAGTGTGATGAAGTTGGCAGTCAGGAAGTTCGGACGGACAAGGGCTGGGAGTTGGCATTGTCGTGAGAAGGCAGCCAAGCATCCAGAGGTGGCACAGTTCGTCATCCGCGATCTGGTGAAGCGTGTCGAAACAGGAGAAGCCGCAATAATGATCGCCCGCGCCGAAAGCGCCCAAGCGGGCTTGACCAACGAAATCTACAACGAGATAATCGCCCGGACATTAGCCGAAGTATGGGGGCACTTTCCAACTGCCAGACCGGTGATTGATGTGCGCTACGGGCAGGTGTGGGAAGAAGCACTTAGAGAGGCACTGGCGAGCAGGGTGGTTGAGGTAGCGCGGGAGACACTGGGGACGGCACCGTTTGATGTGAAGACGATCAAGAATGCCCAGTTGCCAGGGCACAGGTCGTCGGGATTGCAGGTGGCAGACACAGTTGCCTGGGTGATCCAGCGGCGCGGTGACAGGCGCTTTGTGCTGTATCAGCGCATGATTGAGCGGGTGAAGATGAAGCCCGATCTGGAGGTGTAAAACAAAAAGTGGCAAGCCGCGTCGCCAGGGAAACTTCGAGGCCACAAGGCCAAGGGGCGCCGGGGCGCCCTTCCCACGACGTCTTACTCTCTTGCCATCTATAATATATCACATCTTATCGTTGCTGTCAAGTTTGTGATACAATCTGAGTGGGGAGTTGGGCGCTGACTTGCTGTCGCAGACGACGAATGTCCTGGTCGGCGACGTCAAAGGGAATATCGGCTCAGAGCCCCTTAAGTGCCACTACTTTTCGCCCTTGTCCAGCCTTGTGCTTGTACTTGTATTTGAGATAGTCGAGGAATCGAATGAGTTCATCGAACCCACCTGGGGGGAGCTCATTGAGGGCTTGATAAACCTGCCGTTTGACTGCTATAGGCTGATAGGCACTCATTGTCACTTCTCCTGTTCTGACTGGTTCATGTGTACCTGAGATGATTATACCACTGAGCGAAAAGGTGTCCAATTGAATAAATCTGGCTCTCTGGGAACTGCCGTGGCGGGCGCACTGGAGGCCCGAACTTGTTCGGGTTCCTCGCACCGCATCCCCAACGAGTTGGGGAGTCCGGAACTCAAACCACGGGAATTCCCAAAGACCCATAAATCTCCAGGCGACTTCTTAATCCGTTGATGTCCTGAGATCCGCGTTCTTGAAGGAGAGAACTGATGAGAATTGGCGTCTACGTATGTCACTGTGGAATCAACATTGCCGGGACAGTGGACTGCGGAGAGGTGGCCAGGTGGGCCGGAAGGCTGGACGGGGTCACCGTCGCCCGCGACTACGAGTTCATGTGCTCCAACCTGGGCCAGGAACTGATCAGGGACGACATCCGGGAACTGGAACTGGACCGGGTGGTGGTGGCTTCCTGCACCCCCCGCATGCACGAGCCGACGTTCCAGCGGGCGGTGGCGGAGGCCGGACTCAACCCCTACTACTTCGAGATGGCCAACATCCGGGAGCAGTGTTCCTGGGTCCACGATGACCGGGATGAGGCTACCCGGAAGGCCAAGGCGCTAGTCGCCGCCGCTGTCTCCCGGGTGCGCCACCACCAGCCGCTGAGCATCGCCAAGGTCCCTGTCCAGCCGGCCACGCTGGTCGTCGGCGCGGGCATCACCGGCATCCAGGCGGCTCTGGAACTGGCCAACGCCGGCTATCCGGTTTATCTGGTGGAGCGGGAGCCGACGATTGGCGGCCACATGGCCCAACTGGACGAGACCTTCCCCACCCTCGACTGTAGTGCCTGAATTCTTGGCCCCAAGATGATGGATGCCGGTCGGCATCCCAACATCAATCTCCTGACCTACAGCGAGGTGGAAGCGGTCTCCGGGTACATGGGCAATTTCCAGGTACGGGTGCGCCGCCGCCCGCGCTACGTGTTCGAGGATAAGTGCACCGGCTGCGGCGACTGTGCCGCGGTCTGCCCCGTCCAGTTGCCCAGCGAGTTCGACGAGGGACTGGGCACTCGCAAGGCCATCTACCGTTCCTTCCCCCAGGCCGTCCCGCCTGTGTACGTGATAGACAAGCAGGGCGTCGCTCCCTGCCGTAACGCCTGCCCCGCCGGGCAGCGGGCGCAGGGCTACATCGCGCTGATCCGCAGGGGGCGCTTTGCCGACGCTTACCGGGCGATCAAAGAGGACAACCCCTTCCCCGCCGTCTGTGGGCGCGTGTGCAACCACGTGTGTGAGAATGCCTGTTCGCGGGGCAAGATAGACGAGCCTGTTAGCATCATGCGTCTCAAGCGCTTCGTCGCCGACTGGGCCTTCGACCACCCCGAAGAGGTGGCCGAGGCCTTCCGGCCCAAGATCGAGGCCGAGGAGCGAAAGCCCGCGCCGACGGGCAAGAAGGTAGCCATCGTCGGCTCCGGCCCCGCTGGCCTGACCGCGGCGCAGGAACTCAGGCTCAAGGGACACGATGTGACGGTCTTCGAGGCGCTGCCGGTGGCCGGCGGCATGATGCGCGTGGGCATCCCCCAGTATCGCCTGCCCTACGACCTGCTGCAGCGTGAGATAGACGAGATCATTGACCTGGGCATTGAGTTGAAACTAAATACCCGCGTGGACGACGTGGTGACGCTCAAGGACGACGGTTACGACGCCGTCTTCGTGGGCATCGGCGCTCACGCCGGGATACCCCTTCGCATCCCTGGCATTGACCTGCCACAGGTGCTTTCGGCGGTCGAGTTCTTGCGTGACACCAGCCTGGGTCGCTATCCTCACTTGATGGGCAAGAAGGTGATCGTGCTGGGCGGCGGTGACGTGGCGATGGACGCGGCCTGCACAGCGTTGCGCATCGGCACGATGCAGGCCGACGAGCGCGGCGGTGCTCGCCCTGAGGTGCGCATCGCCTACCGCCGCACCGAGACGGAGATGCCCGCCCAGGCGGACGAGATTCGCCAGGCCAAAGAAGATGGTGTGATCTTTGACTGGCTGGTCTCGCCGGTGGAGGTGCTCGCCGACGAGGATGGCAACGTCTGCGGTTTGGGTTGCATCCGAATGGAACTGGGCGAGCCCGACGAGAGCGGGAGGCGTCGCCCGCTCCCCATTGAGGGATCAGAGTTTTTGCTGGACGCCGACGTGGTCATCCCGGCCATCGGCGCCCGGCCCAACCTGGAATGCATCCCCGAGAGCATCGCGCGGACACCCAGAGGTCTGATCGCCGTGGATGAGAACACGATGATGACCAGCGTCGAGGGCGTCTTCGCCGCTGGCGACGCGGTGACGGGGATGGCCTTCGTGGTAGACGCCATCGGCGCCGGGTACAAGGCGGCGCGGGCGATGGATGCCTACCTGTTGGGCGAGCCAATGCCCGGGCCTGAGCCCCAACTGCCGGTGGCTGAGTTGACCGAGGAGGACATCGCCCGCAAGCGGGTCGCCGGGCAGATCGTGGACAATCCGCGCACCTGCAGCCTAGAAGTGTCGCCAGACGAACGTATCCACAGCATGCGCGAAGTCTGCGGTACGATGACCGAGGAAGAGGCCATCGCCGAAGCGATGCGGTGTTTGCAGTGCGGCGTCTGTTCCGAGTGCAACCAGTGCGTCCACGCCTGCGGGCCGGTGGCGATTGACCATCAGATGCAGGAGGAGGTGCTGGAATTGGAGGTGGGCAACATCATCATCGCCACCGGCTACGCTGTCTTCGACGCCCGGCGCATCTCCCAGTACGGCTATGGCCGCTACCCCAACGTCTTCACCAGCTTGGAGGTCGAACGGATGTTGAGCGGGGCCGGCCCCACCGGCGGCCATATCGTCCTGCGGGACGGGGAGACGGAGCCGGAGAGTATCGCCATCATTCACTGCGTGGGCAGTCGGGACGAAAACTTCAACCCCTACTGCTCAAAGATTTGCTGTATGTACTCTCTGAAACTGGCCCATCTGGTCCATGGGAAAACCGGCGCCCGCGTCTACGAGTTCTACATTGACATGCGCACCAGCGGCAAGACCTACGAGGAGTTTTACAAGCGGCTACAGAGGGAAGAGGTTATCTTTGTCAACGGACGCCCGTCAGAGATCCTGCCGGAGGAGGGTAAACTGGTGGTCTACGCGGAAGACAGGGCACTGGGGCGGCAGATGCGTGTGCCGGTGGACATGGTCATCCTGAGCGTGGGCCTCGAACCCCGTCACGATGCGCAAGAGGTGGCCCGTCTCTTCGGTATCAGTTGCGACGCCGACGGCTGGTTCAAGGAGAAGCACCCCAAACTGGACCCGGTGGCGACGATGACCGATGGAGTCTTTATCGCCGGTTGTGCCCAGGGCCCGCGGGACATCCCCGATTCGGTGGCTCAGGGGGCGGCGGCGGCGGCGCGAGTGCTCTCCCTCATTTGCCGGGGGGAGGTGGAGGTCGAGGCCACCACCGCCGTTGTGGACGAGATGATGTGCGTGGGCTGCGGCCAGTGCATCCAGACCTGTCCCTACTCGGCCATCGAATTCCTGGAAGACCGCAAGGTGACCCATGTGGTCGAGGTGCTGTGTAAAGGTTGTGGCACCTGCACTGCGACCTGTCCTTCTGAGGCCATCGCCCTGCGGCACTTCACCGACCGCCAGTTGATCGCCGAGATGCTGGGGGCGATGAACGTGATGCTGGAGATGGCATGAGGAGCAGCCAAAGATGAGCGAAGCGACCTACGAACCCAAGATCATCGGTTTCCTCTGCAACTGGTGCAGCTACGCCGGGGCCGACCTGGCGGGGGTGAGCCGGCTCAAGTATCCGCCTAACCTCAAGATTATCCGTGTTCCTTGCTCCGGGCGCGTCTCGCCTGAACTGGTGCTCCGTACCTTCCGGGCAGGAGCGGACGGCGTGATGGTGCTGGGCTGTCATATCGGTGATTGCCACTATAGCACCGGCAACCACCGCACCGCCCGTCGCATGCCGGTCCTCAAGGCGCTTCTCGCTTTCACCGGCATCGAGCCGGAGCGGTTCCTGGTGAGGTGGGTCTCTGCCTCGGAGGGGGACCTCTTCGCTGAGACGGTGCGGGAGTTCACCGAGGCGCTGCGACGGCTCCCTCCGATGCAGGAGGCGCTGGAGAGGGCGGAACCGCGTCACGTCGCTGAGAGGGCCTAGTGGACAGTGGTGATATCACGGATGCATACTCTTTACCGCCCCACACGTGGAGCACATTGAGCCCAGCCTGGCCCGACACAGCCTCCAGCACTGTCCCTCGACCGGCCCCCTCCACTCGCAGCGTGATGTTGATCCGCTCGGGCTGGTCGGCGTTGTAGGCGACCACGGAGGAGATGTTGCCGCTTACCTGCGCGATGCGGCCGGCCAGTTCGGCCAGTTGACCGGGGACATTGGGCACCTGAACCGTCAGCCTGAGCGAGTCGGTTCCACCACCCAGCACGGCCGCGAACTGCTTAAATATGTCGGTCTCGGTGATGATGCTCACAACCCGCCCCTCCTTCACCACGGGCAGACTGCCGATCTTGTGCTTCACCATCAGGCTGGCCGCCTCTTCCAGCGGGCAGTCAGGGGGCACTATTATCACTTCCTGGTTCATCACCTGGTCCACGCGATGCTGCCGCTTGAGGACCCTGGGGCGCAAGGATGGAGTGTACGACCCGCCCCGCGAGGTGCTGGCCCGCATCCCTGGGTTGGAACTGCGGGAGATGGCGTTGGCGCGGGGGAACGCCCAGTGTTGTGGCGGCGGCGGCGGCGTAGAGATGGCAAACTCGGAGGTCACCCACAAGGTGGCAGCGCAGCGGCTGGCTCACGTCCAGGCTACAGGGGTCAGCACCGTGGTCTCTGTCTGCCAGCAATGCAAACGCGCGCTCCAGGAGGGGGCGCGCAAGAACCGCATCCGCGTCCGGGCCATGGATGTGGTGGAACTTCTCTGGCGGTCGGTTCAGGCGGCCGAGGAGTGAGGGGGTTTTGGAGGTTGTGAGAGAATGAGTTTGCGTTATGGAAGAACCTCGCATCGGTGTCTACATCTGCGAATGCGGTATCAACATCTCGGCTACGGTGAACGTGGAAGCGGTGGCAGAGATGACCGTCTCCTTGCCCGGTGTGGTCGTCGCCCGGCAGTACAAGTATATGTGCTCCGAGCCCAGTCAGTAGATGATCCGGGAGGACATCCGCAACCTGGGGCTAGACCGGGTGGTGGTCGCCTCCTGTATCCCCCGCATGCATGAACTCACCTTATCAAGCGCACTTGGGGTGGTCCGGCTGCTAAGGGACTGCCGGGCACCTGCTGTACCTGAAGTCGAGATGGGGCTGGGGGCCGACGGTTAGCCTCCAGCCCCGTCCGTTTATTTGTAGTGACGGCTTCAGTCGTCCGGCGCAAGGAGTGAGCGACTGAAGTCGCTACTACGGATCCCCACATGGATGGATCAGACCTGGCCCTGAGCGGCGTGGTGCTCGCGGGGGGCAGGAGCAGCCGCCTGGGATGCGACAAGGCGCTCCTCGAACTGGAGGGACAGCCGCTGGTCGCCCGCACGCTGGACGTGCTGGCCCGGCTGACGGATGACCTCATCGTCGTCACCAGCCTGGTTCCTCACTTGTTCCCCGTGTCGGCGCGGGTTGTTGCCGACCGGTATGTGGGCGCTGGGGTGCTGGCCGGGGTGCACGCCGGGCTGCTGGCGGCGCGTGGGGAACTGGCAGTCGTCGTGGCCTGCGATATGCCGTTTCTCAATCTTGACCTGCTACGCCACCTCATCTCGCTGGCGGAGGAGGCCGACGTCGTCGTGCCGCGCTGGACGGACGTGGAGCCACTGCACGCCGTCTACCGCCCAGCGACCTGCCTGGGGCCGGTTGAAAGCGCGTTGGCCCGTGGCGAGCGGCGCATCGTCTCGTTCTACCACGAGGTCGGCGTGCGCTACGTGGAGCGGGCCGAAATCGCCCGCTTCGATCCCCAGGGACTGTCATTCTTCAACGTCAACACCCCCGACGATTGGGCGCGGGCGCGGGCGTTGGCCCGCTGTCGTAGCGGCGGCCATCCGTAGCGCTGTGGAGACCTTGACGGTGCTATATGACTGTATGACACAGGATTTACAATTTGACTTTTTCAGGCAAGTGTGGTAAACTACACATAGTAGGACGAAGTAGGTTTTGGCTGTGTATTGAAGACCGCCCAGGCTTGCGGAGGCCAGGCGGGCTTTTTGTTTTCGGCCGCGCTGCTTCGCCCGGAGATCGCAAAGTTTCACAAAGTGAAGGAGCAGCATAAGGCGACCGAAAGAGGGACTGGAACCATCAAGTGGTTCAACGACAGCAAAGGATATGACTTCATCTCCCGCGATGCCGGGGATGACGTGTTTGTCCACTAGTCGGCCGTCGAGGGAGCGGGGTTCCGCGCGTTGCGCGAGGGCCAGCAGGTTGAGTTCGCTGCCGAGGAGGGTCCCAAGGGGCTGCAGGCCGTCCATGTGAGGGCTCTGTAGCCCAGTGTAGGCAGCCGTGTGCTGCATCAGAAGGAGATCAGAAGGAGATAGGAATGTCCAAGAAGTTATACGTGGGTAATCTGGCTTACGAGACAACTGAGGCCACTTTGACCCCCCTCTTCGAAGCGGTGGGGGAGGTTGTTTCCGTGAACCTCATTACGGACCGCATGACGGGCCGCTCTCGGGGCTTCGCCTTCGTCGAGATGGCGGAGCAGAGCGCCGCCCAGCAGGCCGTCAATCAACTCGACGGCCATGAAGTGGACGGACGGAACATCAAGGTGGCAGAGGCGCGTCCGAAACGACCGCGAGAGGACCGGTGGGGGGGGGGAGGCGGCGGCCGTAGCCGGTACTAGAGCCAACCCGCCCTGACTATGACAACCAACCGCACGGCTCCTCCGCAAGCCGTGCGGTCTTTCTGTCATTTATTGCCCTCTCCGTCATGCCACCCCCTCCAACAGCCGCCGCAGCGCGGCCTGCTCGTCAAGTCCGAACAGAGCCAACGCTGCCTCCTCCCCCGCCAGGATCGCCTTTCCCAGCCCTGAGCGCCGGAACGCGGCCAGGTCCTCCTCGAAGGGGGTACCCACCGTGTGCTCATACACGATACGGCCGTCCCGCATAATCAGAATGCGGTCGGTCTGCCGGGCCACCGCCGGGTCGTGAGTCACGACGATAAAAGTGGTGCCCAACTCGTGATTGAGCCGGTGCATCAAACCAATCACCTCCGCACCGCTCTGGGAGTCCAGGTCACCGGTGGGCTCGTCCGCCAGTACCAACGCAGGCTCGTTCGCCAACGATCGGGCGATGGCAACTCGCTGCCGCTCGCCGCCGGAGAGCATATTGGGCAGATGGCCCATGCGGTCGGCCAGCCCAACCAACTCTAGCAATTCCCCGGCCCGCCGGTGTCGCTTCTTTCGACTCACAGGCTGTCCCATCATCGGCACCTCCACGTTCTCGCGGGCGGTCAGCGTGGGGATCAGGTTGTGCAACTGGAAGACAAAGCCCACAGTGCGGGCGCGGAAAGTGTCCAGGTCGCGCACAGTCGCTAAATCCTCCCCGTTCACCAGAGCCTGCCCGCTGGTAGGGCGGTCGAGGGCGCCGATCATATTGAGCAGCGTGGATTTGCCACTGCCCGATGGCCCCATCACGGAGACAAACTCTCCCCGCGTCACGCGCATATTCACCCCGTCCAATGCCCGCACTCCCGCCCCGTCACTGTACACTTTCACCAGGTCTCGTGTTTCAACTATGGTTCCGTTCTCCATACTTCGCTCCTCTCAGGTTGTTCATTGCTTCATTGTTCATTCATACCTGAGTGCCTCCACGGGCCGCATACGCGATGCCCGCCAGGCCGGGTAGGCCCCGCCGATGGCCCCCAGCACCAGGGCGGTGGTCAACGCCTGGACGAAGAGACCAGGGCTGAAATGGGCCTGCACGAAGCCGGCCATAAGAGGATTCGCGTTGAGCAATTCACTCACCACGACGCCGGCCACCAGGCCCGCTATGCCGCCAAGCAGACTCAGGGCCAGCGATTCGCGCAGGATCATCCACAGCACCCATCCTTTGCACCAGCCCAGCGCCCGCAGCACGCCAATCTCTCGCGTGCGCTCGAAGACGCTCATCACCATCGTGTTCATCATCCCCGCCCCGCCCACCAGCAGGGCCAGGAAGGCGATGGCCCAGGTGCTGGAGCGCATGAGTTGGAGGTCTACCACGTTCTCGGAGAAGTCGCTCGCCTGTGACACGGCGACCTCGGGAAGGCGGGCCTCGATCCCGCGCCGCACCGTCTCGGCCTGGTCTGGGTCCTCCAGCCAGATGCCCAGGAAACTGACCTTGTGCGGCTGTCCGAAGAGGGCCTGGGCGTCGTGCAGGCTGATGACCCCGCCCCCCTCCTCGAAGGGCACCCCCGTCTCGTAGATGCCCACGATGCGGAAGGGAACGTCGAGGATGCGCAGTGTCTGGCCCACCCGCTTGCTCAAGTTGTCCGCCGTCACGCGGCCGATGATGATCTGCCGGTTGGCAGTCAGGGGCTTCCCCTCCACGATGTGAAAGTCACGGATGCCCCGTCCCAGGGGACGGTAGCCGAAGACGACGAAGAAAGGCGTGTCACCGACGCTCGCATAGCCGGTCAGAAAGCCCTCGGCGTGCTGCACGCCGGGGAGGGCCGCGATGTGCCTCACGACTCCTACGTCAATCGTGCTCAGGTCTATCGAAGCGTCCGCCTGTATGCCGACCAACTGGACGTCACCGCTGGCGATGTCCGTTATCTCCGCCACGAGGCCATCGGCCAGAGCACCCAGGCTGACCATCGCCATGATGGCGATGCCGATGCTGGTCGCGGTAAGCAGGGTGCGCGTGGGCTGTCGCAGGAGATTGTGCAGCGCGGCCCCGCCGTACCTCACGCGCGACGTCCGGGCCCCCGTGCTGCCCTCGTACCGCATCGCCTCCGCTGGCGTCAGGCGGGAGGCCCGCCAGGCCGGGTAGGCCCCGCCCACCAGTCCCAGCACCAGCGCCACACCGATACCCTGCGCAAACAGCGCGAGGGAGAAACTGCCGGGCTGGATGCCGCTTATCATCGGCACGTGCTCCACCGCCCGCACCGCCACCACACCCAGGCCAGTCCCCACCAGCCCGCCCAGCCCGCTGAGGACCAGCGACTCTCTCAGCACCAGCCCCAAGACCTGTCGCCGACGCCACCCCACGGCACGCAGGGCTCCGAACTCCCGCGTGCGCTCGAAGACGCTCATCAACATCGTGTTCATCACCCCCACCCCGCCGATGAACACCGCCAGGAAAGAGACGGCCCAGGTGAAGCCCTGGATGTAGGTGATCATATCCTGCTTGCTGGCGAAGTCGGACGATGTGGTGACCGTGAGGTCGGAGAAGCGTTGCTCGATGCGCTGGCGCACCCGCTCGGCGTCGTCAATGTCTCGCATTTTGAGCAGGTAGGCATTCACCTGATGGGGGTGACCGGAGATGACCTGGGCGTCGTCGAGCAGGACGACGCCCGCGCCGTCCTCGAAGGGCGCACCGGTCTCATAGATACCCACGATGCGGTAGGTGATCTCGTAGAGCCGGAGCGTGTCGTCGACCTCTTTGTCCAGGTCGTCTGCCGCCGCCTTCCCCAGAATCAAGGAGCGACCCCCGTGTCTCGCTGCTCGCTCTGTCAGTCCCTCTCCCGCCACAATTTTGAAGTGTTGGATGGCGAACCCGTCGGGCTCGTAGCCGAAGATGATGAAGTAGGGCACGCCCTCTGTAGGGGCCATCGTGTAGACCATCCCCGACGCATCTTTGACTCCCGGCAGGCTGGCGAGCGCAGCGCCCACTTCCTCATCCACGACGCTGAAGACGATGTCCACTACATCACTCTGGGCCACCAGCAGGTCGGCTCCGCTGCCGCCGCCCATCGCCCCGTAGCCGGCCGCCAGTCCCTCGGCCAGCGACCCCAGCGCGACGATGGCCGCCACACCGATGGCGACGCCGGCCATCGTCAACAGCGTGCGCGTCTTGCGACGCAAAAGGCTCTTGAGAATCATTGGATATGCCCCCTGAACCGCGAAGCGTGAGGCGTGAGGCGTGATGGTCACGTTTCACGTTTTCACGTTTGACGTTTCACCCCCCTACCTCAATGTCCACAAACGCCGTCATCCCCCACCGGATCGCCGGATCAGTCTCGTCCAGGATGACGACCACAGTGTAGTTGACCCCGCCCGCGCCTGGGTCGGCCATCGGGGAGATGCGGGTCACGTGACCGATGAAGATCCGCTCCGGGAGGGCGTCGAAGGTGACGCTGGCATCCTGGCCAACCGCCACCCGCGCCACGTCAATTTCGTCCAGGTCGGTCGTCTCCACCCGCAGCGTGGTCAGGTCGCCCAGTGTGACCAGCGGCTGCCCCGGCGCGACCAATTCCCCCACCCGCACGTTCACCGCGCCGACGGTGCCGCCGAAGGGGGCGCGGATCTCGCAGCGATCCAGAGCGACGCGGGCGGCCTCCAGCGCGGCCTCCGCCTGCGTCACTGCTGTCTCGGCGACGGCAATCTCCTCGGCCGTGGCCCCTGCCTGCAGCAGAGCCAGTTGTGTCTGGGCGACGCTCTCCTGTGCCTCCGCCGCCGACACCGCCGCATTCGCCACGCGAACCTGATAATACGGCCCCGCCTTCAGCGCGTCCACTTGAGCCCGGGCCGCCGCCAGCGCTTCGTCGGCGGCGTGGAGGTTGTAGCGGGTCTGCTCCTCCAGCGTGCCCAACGCCGGGCAGACCTGTTTCGTGCTACCGTCCGGCTGCAGGACGTCATAGCACTTCATCGTCTGATCGTGGGCCTCGCGGGCGGACAACTGCTCCGCTTCGGCTGCCGCCACCTGCGCTTCTGCCGCCGCAATCTCCGCCTCCGTCGCGCCGGACCAGAGTTGGTTCCGCTGGGCGATGGTCTGGGAAATCACAGTCTGGGCTGCTGCGATCTGCGCCTCGGCTACGGCGACCTGTCCCGGGCGGGGGCCGGCCTTCAGGAGCGCCAGTTGGGCCTGGGCGGCCCCCAGCGCCGCATCCGCCTGTTGCACCGCCAGTTGCGCGTCGGTGGGGTCGAGCCGTGCCAGTGGGTCATCCGCCGCCACCTCGTCCCCTACCTCCACCAGCACCTCCAGCACCGTGCCGCCGGTCTGGGCGCTGACGGTGGCCCACACCGCTGGCATCACCTCCCCGGTGACGGACACCACCGGCACGAACTCCATCTCTACCTCCGGCGTCGCTGTTTCCTCCGTGCTCCCCCCGCAGCCGGAGAGAATCACGGCCAACACCGCCACTCCTATAGCAATCGATTTCTTCATCGTCATTACCTCCATTCATCTTGCGTCTTGCGTATTTGGTCATTGTTCATCGGCTCATTGTTCATTGATTCACTATTCATTGGCTCATTGTCCATTGGTTCATTGTTCATTCATACCTGAGCGCCTCCACCGGTCGCAGCGAAGCCGCCCGCCAGGCCGGGTAGAGCCCGCCAATCACACCCGTCACCAGCGCCACCGCCAGCGCCTGGGCGAACAGTTGGGGGCCGTAACGCGGGTCCAGCATCCCCCCTATCCCCGGTATCTGTGTTATTCCCCAGGCCAACCCCAATCCCAGGATTATACCACAGACACCGCCCACCGCACCCAGCGCCAGCGCCTCCCGCAGGATCATCCCCAGCACGCGGCTCCGCCGCCAACCCAGCGCCCGGAGAACCCCAATCTCCCGCGTGCGCTCCAGCACGCTCATCAGCATCGTGTTCAGCATCCCCACCGCGCCGATGAACATCGCCAGGAACGAGATCTGCCCTATCATCTCCTCCATCGTCCGCATATCGGGCATGATCTCGACGAGCTCGGAGGTGAGGGAGACGTCAATCTCTGGGAAGTTAGCGTCCAGATAGTCCTGTACCGGTTCGACCCGCTCCGGATCGCGTAGTTTGAAGAGATACCATCCTACCTGGTGAGGCTTTCCGGCCAGGGCCTGAGCCTCCCGCAGGCCGATGACCACCCCGTTTTCCTCGTAGCCCACTCCCGTCTCGTAGATGCCAGCCACACGGAAGGTGCTCTCCAGCAGGCGAAGTGTGTCGCCCACCTCCAGCCCCAGCGCCTCCGCTGCCTGCCGGCCGACGATGACTTGGTGATTGGCTGTCAGCGGTTTCCCCTCGGCGATTTTGAAGTGATGGATGGCGAACTCGCGGGGATGGTAGCCGAAGATGATCAGCAAGGGCATCTCCTCGGTGCTGGCGACGGTGATGATGACGCCGGAGACCGCCTCCACGTCGGGCAGGGCGGCGATGCGCGCCCCCACCCGCTGGTCAATTGAACTATAGCCCATGTCGGAGACATCCGCCTCGATAGCCATCAACTCGGCCTGGCTGCCCGTCATCATCCCGGTAAGGATCTCGATCATCCCCTGGGTGATGCCGCCCAGGGCAACGATGGCAGCGATGCCCACGCCGACCCCCAGTGTGGTCAGGGCCGTGCGGGTGCGGCGACGCCATAGGTTCCTGAGCGTCGCGCCGGGCAGGAAGCGGGGCACGTGCGCTCCGCCACCGCCTTCGTACTGCAACGCCTCCAGCGGCAGGAGTCGGCTGGCCCACCAGGCCGGGTAGGCCCCGCCCACCAGCCCCAACACAGCCACGGTTATGAGGGCGCGGGCGAAGAGTTCGGGGGAGAACTGCATCCCCAGCGCGCCCATGTAGGGGATAGATCCGCGCAGCAGGAGGACTGCCGCCACCCCCAGGCCGACACCCACCAGCCCCCCCAGGAGGGAGAGGGCCAGCGACTCGCCCAGGATGAGGCGGAGTATCCGGCCCCGCCGCCAGCCCACCGCCCGGAGGAGGCCGATCTCCCGCGTGCGCTCAAAGACCGACATAAAGAGCGTGTTGGTCATCCCCACTCCGCCGATGACCACCGCCAGCCCTGAAATGGCCCAGGCGAACACCTCCATCCTCTCGATCATCTGCTGCCGGTCGGCGAACTCGGAGGTGGTGGAGAGGATCAGGTCGGAGAAGTGCCGCTCCACCCGCGCCCGCAGCCGGTTGGCAGCCCCCACCTCCAACCCCTCCCCCAACTCTGGGGGAGGGGCGTCCTTCCCCCCCGAAGCGGGGGGGAGTCCCCTTTCGGTGGGATCGCGCAGGCGGATGTAGAACATGGAGACGCGGCGTGGCTGTAGCAGAAGCGCCTGAGCATCCTCCAGCGGGACGACCGCGCCGCCCTCCTCGAAGGCATCCCCCGTCTCGTAGATACCGACGATGCGGAAGGCGCCGCCGGTGATGCGGAGCGCATCGCCCACCTCCTTGCCCATGCTCTGCGCCGCGCCTCGGCCCAGGATGAGGGGCTTCCCCCGCACGCTGTGGCCGGTCTCTGACCGCGCCACCCGCCCCCCCAACCCCTGCCCCTCGACGATGCGGAAGTGGGCGATGGAGAACCCCTGGGGATCGTAGCCGAAGATGAAGAAGTAGGGGGCATCCTCGGCCTGGACGTTACCCATCAGCATGCCGTCCACGTCGGCCACCTCCGGCCATGCCAGCAGTTGGTCGGCGACCGTCTCCTCCACGCCGCCCATCGTGACGTCCATCATGCCGGCCTGGGTGAGCACCAGGTCGGCCTGGCTGCCGCTGACCATAGCGGTGTAGCCAGCGCGCATTCCTTCAGCCATCGCCCCCAGCGCGACGATGGCCGCCACGCCGATGCCGATGCCGACCAATGTGAGGATGGTACGTCCCTTGCGGCGGAAGAGGCTCTTGAAGATCATCGGTCAGCCCTCTGCTCGGTAAATTCGTAAATTCGTAGATTCGTAAAGGGGAGGGATCTCCAAAGGACGCGGGCGCTTCTTGCGCCGGAACCCCCGGTACTCTCGCAAGATGTTGCCGCCGCAGTCGAGATAAAACCTCAGGGCGATTCGGTCGTTTTCGTTGATCTTGGTGATGGCCCTGAGGACCCTCGTGACGAACATCCTCCTGGCCCCTCTCTCCCGACATAACTGCAGGGCCTCCCTCAATATGGCCGTCCCCATCCTCTTCCTCTGGAATTCCCGCGCCACATGGACACCGAAATCTATGTGATGGGTGAAGCGATTAAGATAGGCACTCCCCACGGGCCGATCTCCGAGGAAGGCCAGGAGCACGTCCTGCCGTTTGAAATCGGGCGGGATGAAGAATCCCCAACTGCTTTCCTGGATGTGCCTCAGGGCTTTCTTCATCTCCGGCGAGGCAAGGCGGACTTCCACGTCCGGGTTGCCCTCCTTGGGGATGGGGATTTCATTGTCCATGTCCCAGGCGATCAGGACGGAGCGGGCATAGGGACTGAATCCGAGCCTTTCGATGGTCTCCCAGTAAGGCACTTTCCACTCCGAGATACCGAAACCCGAAATGCCCTCCTGGGCCAGGATTTCCTCGGCTCCGGCCAAGAGGGCTTTCAACCCTTCAACCTCGAGGGGTTGGAGGAAAATGTCCTGAATCTCCCCCCGCTCCTTACCTTTCTCTCCCCACCGCTTCCTCTCGAAGAAGGGCACCTTGAGGACTCTCAGCACGCCCTGAAGCCCTCGTCCTTCTTCCAGGCCCAGGAATGCCAGCCTCGTCTCCCTGCCAGCCCAGAAGGTCCGAAGAAGGCCCAACTCGCCCTTCCAGCGCTCATACTCGGATAGGTCCCGGAGCAGTGGATCCTCGAACTCTCTCACAAAGTCCTCAAATTCTGCCGTTGAGATTTGACGAACCGTCATCATCAAGCAACCCCGCTTTCCCCGACTTCACTTTCTTCCCGGCCCAGGAAGTCGAAGCCCACTCTCTGAGTCATCTTTCACCTTCGTCTTCCCATCGTCTTCAGTTGGTGGGTATCAGACCTACGAATGTTAACAGTATAACCGCAATGGCCAGCAGCACTAGAAGCACTTTGAAGGGCAAAGGAAAGAACGCTGGCACACGCTCTTTATATTGCCTGTATTCCTCACCAAATAGCCCTGTCAATGTTGGCTCTTCGAACAACTTTACTATGGCGAGGCAAGCGAAGAAATCGAATATGGGCATCAGGAAAAGAGTGTAAACGGCTCCCCAGACCATAGCCCATCCGATCTGCCCTATAATGCATCCTGTGTAGATGGGGTTTCTCATCTTGCTATAAATCCCTGTGGTGACGAGTTTGTCCTTTGGTGCTTGCTCAATCCCAATGGCTTGAAGCAGGGAGATTGAGGGAGCAATCATAAGGTACAAGGATAGAGCCACCAATGGTGCGCCTACCGCCACAAATATTGTCCTGAGAACTCGGGTCACTCTTGGCTGAGGGCTGAACGGAGCAAGGAGCCCCCCCAGCAGGGTGATCGCTATTCCGAGGTTTACCAGGTAGCCGCGGTAGCGCTTGTTGATCCTTTCGTTTTTCTTGAAAATCTCCGGTAATTCAACAACAATTGCTCCTACAACGATAACGGCCATCCACGTAACCTGGGCCACAATTGGATTCATTTCACATCCCTTTTACTCATACCTGAGCGCCTCCACCGGCCGCATGCGCGTCGCTCGCCAGGCCGGGTAGAGGCCACCGACTGTGCCCAGCACCACCGCCAGCGCCAGGGCCTGGGCCAGCAGGTCGGGAGTGAACCGCAGGCCGATGCTGGCTGTGCTTGGCCATAGCGCCAGCAGCCTGACCATCGCCCAACTCCAGCTTATGCCTATTGCACCCCCCAGCAGGGTGAGAGCCAGCGACTCGCCCAGGATCAGCGCCAGCACCCGCCACTTGCGCCAGCCCAGCGCCCGCAACACCCCGATCTCCCGCGTGCGCTCCAGGACCGACATGCCCAGGGTGTTCACCAGCCCCACCGCCCCTATCAACACGGCTAGCCAGAACATAACCCCTGTCATCTGGCTCATCATCTGGATGTCCGGCGTGCTCTCGGCAAAGTCCGCCGAGCGGGTGACGCTCAAGTTGGGGAAGCGCTCCCTGATTCGCTGCGCAACCTCATCCACCTCGTCCCGCTCCCGCACCTTGATGGCGTAAAAGGTCACCTGGTGCGGCTTGTTGAACAGGGTTTGCGCCTGGCGCAGGGCGATCACCCCGCCACGCTCCTCCAGCACGTCTCCCGTCTCGTAGATACCGACGACGCGGTAGGCGCTGCGCAGGATCATCACCCGATCACCGACCCCCTTCCCCAGGATGTCCGCCGGCCGCCGGCCGAGGAGTATCTGCCGGCC
Source organism: uncultured Anaerolineales bacterium (assembly GCA_964653285.1). Taxonomy (GTDB): domain Bacteria; phylum Chloroflexota; class Anaerolineae; order B4-G1; family B4-G1; genus CAZZEX01. The sequence continues at coordinate 10,258 of CAZZEX010000030.1, read as the reverse complement.
GCTGCCCAGTCCTTCCCCCTCCACGACCTTGTAGTGGCGCATGGCGTACCCGGCCGGGTGGTAGCCGCGAACACTGAAGATGGGCATTCCCTCCAAGGCCACCAGACCATTGACGCAGCCTGAGACGTGGGCTACCTGGGGCAAGGCGCCGATCCAGGCCCCTACCCGCTCCTCGATGACGCTCAACTGCATGTCGTTAATGTCGGCCTCGAGGACCATCAAGTCCGCTTCCGTAGCCACAGTCGAGATCGAGGCGTTGACGCCCTCTACCCAGGCACCGATGGCGACCATTGCCGTCACGCCTACGGCCACGCCGACGACGGTGAGGACCGTGCGCGCCCGCCGTCGGAAGAGGCCGCCCAGGATCATCCCGCCGGGCAAGAAGCGGGGCAGTCTCCCTCCACCACCGCCCTCGTAGCGCAGGGCCTCCAGTGGCAAGAGCCGGGCCGCCCGCCACGCAGGATACAACCCGCCCACGACGCCCAGGGCCAGGGCGACAGCCAGCGCGCGGAGCACAAGGCCAGGGGTGAGGACACCTGGCGCCAGGCTGGCCACAGCCGGCACGCAGCCCACCGCTTTGACCACCGCCACCCCCAGGATAGCCCCGCCCAGTCCACCCAGGACGCTCAAGGCCAGCGACTCGCCCAGGATCAGCGCCAGCACGCGGCTCCGGCGCCATCCCAACGCCCGCAGCAGCCCGATCTCGCGCGTGCGCTCGACGACGGACATGATCATCGTGTTCATCATCCCCACCCCGCCGACCAGGACAGTGATGAGGGAGAGGCCCCAGACGAAGACGCGAACCAGCGCCATGCCCCCCATCCTGTCGGCCACTTCGGACGTGCGGGAGATGGAGAGGTCAGGGAAGCGCCGCTCAATGCGCCGGCGGGCGGCCTCCAGTTGGCCGATGTCCTTGAGCCGGAGCAGGTAAACCGTCACCTGGCGCGGCTGCTTGAGCAGGGCCTGGGCCTCGTCCAGTGTCACCACCGCCCCGCCATCCTCGAAGGCGGCCCCCGTCTCGTAGATACCGACGACGCGGTAGGCGCTGCCGTGCACCCGCAGCGTGTCGCCGACCTCCTTGCCCAGGTTGTCGGCGGCAGTGCAGCCCAGCAAGATAGGTTTGCCGTGGCCCGCCGGAGCACGCGCAGCCAGCATCTCCCCCGCGACGATCTGGAAGTGGCCGATGGCAAACCCCTCGGGGTCGTGGCCGAAGAGGACGAAGTAAGGGATGTCCGGCATGGGCAGGAAGGCGATGGTCATCCCCGCCACCTCTTCCACCTCGGGGAAGCGACCGATGGCCTCTCCGACCGCCTCATCTACAGCGCCCAGGCTGATGGTAGCGGCGCTTCCCCCGGCCTCAGCCTGGGTCACGACCAGGTCGGCCTGGCTGCTGCCGAAGGCGGCCGTGAACTCGGCCAACACGCCCTCGGCCAGCGCCCCCAGGGCGACGATGGCCGCGATGCCGATGGCGATACCTATGAGAGTCAGTATGCTTCGCGCCTTGCGCCTGAGCAAGTTCTTGAAGCCCATTCGTCCTCTCGATGTAACTACTCAGCCACTCCCTCTATCGTTGGGCGAGGTCTCCCGACCGAGCCCTTTTCGGCAGCATAAGCGGAGTGGCCGAGGGCCATTTGGGCAAAACCAGGTGCAGTCGTCTACATCGTGTGGCTATGCGTTGTCTGCGTGCAATTGGTACTGCTGCCGCCAGTATACCTCGTCGGTGAAGCCCAGCCGACGGTAGATCTGAATCGGCGTGTCGTCAGGATCGGCGTTGATGATCATCGAACGGCATCCTTGTGTATAAGCATCGGCGAGGACGTGGCAGAGGAGACGCTTCGCAATCCCGCGTCGGCGGAAGGGAACACGTGTCGCTATCTGAGCGATGAAGCGATCCTGTCCTTCGTACCAGCCGATGACTCCTGCGGGTTCGCTCTGGATTCGTGCCAGAAGGAAGCGTCCTTCGCCGGCCAATTCCGCCCGACGCAGAGCCAGTTCGGCTTCCATCTCATCGGAAGTAGGTTCCACTTCGCTGTTGGCAAAGCCCTTGAGCTTGGTCACCACATACTCGGACAGGTTTGCGGGGGTTACCGGTTCTATCGCCAGGCCAGATATGGGTAGAGCCTCGGGCACCGGGCCGATGTGAGCCAGGAAGGTTTCGGCACTGACTCGAGAACAGCCGGCCGCTAGCAAGACTGGGCCGAGTTCCGCGTCGGTCTGCCGATCGTCCATCCAGATGTGCACAGGCTGATTGCCGTAGTACTCGCGCACATCGGCCAGGAATTTGAGCACTTGCCCGGGAGCCGCGCCTCGGACAGTCACCTGGTTGGTGGTACTGTAGGGCACCTCGAGATTACGACTATAGGACCCGAATCGCCGCTGTTCTCTGTGATAGCCCATCTCTGGGTATGAGCAGGTATACCAAGCCCGGACGATATCGACTAGGCGGTTGTGGTCTGGATGACGCATGGCCTGACTTCCTGACAGCCGCTACTTGCAGCTATGCCCTGCGGGCGACGGCGGCGCAATGTCCCATCAACCCCGCCAGGATGCCCCGGCGGCCGCGCTCGTAGTGCTGTAAGTGCAGGCCGTTTTCGGCCAGGCAGGCATGCAGCGCCGTCTCCTCCAGTTGGTCCAACCGGGGCAACAGGCGTCCTACCAGACGACCAGCGCGTGGGGACACAACCATATCGGTAAAGACGAACCACCCGCCTGGCTTCAGCACGCGCGCCGTCTCGGCTATCACCTGCCGCCACCCACTAAGAATGTGATGCAACACGTAGAACGAGAAGGCACCGTCGAACTGCGCGTCGTCGAAGGGCATCCCCCTGGCATCCATGACGCGGAACGCGACCCGTTCGTCGAGATCGGCCAGCCGCTCCTGGGCCAGCGCCACCTGCGCCGGGTCGTAGTCGCTGGCGACGACCCGCGCGCCGTACCGCTCCACCAGCAGCCGGGTCACCGCTCCCTGCCCGCAGCCAATCTCCAGGCACCGTGGCTCCGGCGGCAGCGTCACACGTTCAAGCAGGGATCCGGCGATGCGAGCCACCCGTTCCGCGTTGGCAGGGTCGTTGACGAATCGCCTCTCCCCACGGGTCAGCCGCATTATCCGCCTGGCGAACCAACTGTCTGAAGCCGTTTTCTTCATCATCATCCTCTCCTCAACTCTGCTTTCCAGCATTTACTCTTCAGAAAATATGCTCAGCCAGAAGAAGTAATCCTTTACCTTCCAATTTTGCAACTTCGATTGGCTCAATAAGTCTTTTACTTCTTTTGGCGAATATGAAGCCCTGACGTGTTCCGTAAAAATTCCCAACCAAGATCTTCTAAAATCGCTGATGAAGAACCTACCTTGGGGCTTAAGAACTCGTTGGACTTCGCTAAACATTCTTACCGGGTTCTTTACCAAATGGAGTGTATCGCTGCTGATCACCAAATCAAATGTATCGTCCTCAAAGGGCATATCTTCAGCATCCCCTTTTTCAAGGGAAACTCTCAAAGACGCTTGACTCTTCTGGGCTTTATCTCTAGCCAACTCTAGCGCCACATCGGAAAGATCCAAACCTACAACTTGAACACCAGGGATCCCTTTGGCAAATTCGATGGCAAGTGAAGCAGTGCCGGTTCCCACGTCCAGGACTTTGCCATCGGTTAGTCCCCATTTTCCAGCCACAGAGACGAAGCTCTTGGACACCATCCGCATATATCCCCCGACCTCCTTGTTGTATCTTCTCGCAGTTTCCATATCTTCAAAGACTCCGCACTCAAATGGTTTCCTTTTTGTCATGAACATATCCTCTTTTAACGTGATAGCCTTCTGCATCATCGTTACCTTCAATTGGTCACTCATATCTGAGCGCCTCCACCGGCCGCATGCGCGTCGCGCGCCAGGCCGGGTAGAGCCCGCCCACCACCCCGGTCACCAGCCCCACCGCCAGAGCCTGGGCAAACAGTGCGGGGCTGTAGCGCGGACCCACCATTCCCCCTATCCCCGGTATCTGCGTGATCCCCCAGACCAGCCCCATCCCCACGAGGATACCACAGGCGCCGCCCACCGCGCCCAGCACCAGCGCCTCTCGCAGGACCATTCCTATCACCTGTCGCCGCCTCCAGCCCAGCGCCCGGAGAACACCGATCTCCCGCGTCCGCTCCAGCACGCTCATCAGCATCGTGTTCAGCATCCCCACCCCGCCGATGAACACCGCCACGAACGAGATCTGCCCCACCAACTCCTCCATCGCCTGCATATCCGGCAGGCTCTCGGCGAGCTTGGAGGTAAGCGAGACGTCAATTTCCGGGAAGTTGGCATCCAGATAGGCGCGCAACTCCTCCACCCGCGCTGGATCGGTCACCTTGATGGCATACAGGCTCACCTGGTGGAGTTTCCCGGCCAGCGCCTGGGCCTCCCGCAGGCTGACGACCACGCAATTTTCCTCGTAGCCCACGCCTGTCTCGTAGATGCCGACTACGTGGAACCCACTTCCCAGCAGGCGGAGCGTGTCGCCCACCTCCAACCCCATCACCTCCGCCGCTCCCCGGCCGGCGATGACCTGGCGGCGGGCCGTCAGTGGCTGTCCCTCCACGATCTTGAAGTGGCGGATGGCGAATTCGCGGGGGTGGTAGCCCATGATGAAGAGAATGGGCATTTTCTCCGTGCTATCAAAGGCGAAGCCAATGCCGGAAACCGTCTCCACGTCTGGCAGGGCGGCGATGCGCGCTCCTATCCGTTCGTCAATGGAACTGAAGGACAGATCGGAGCAATCGGCCTCCAGGGCCATCAGGTCAGCCTCGCTGCCCATGTACATGGTGGTGAAGCTCTCGATGAACCCCTGGACGGTGCCGCCCAGAGCGACGATGGCAGCGATGCCTATCCCGATGCCGAGCGTGGTCAGCACGCTCCGCGTTCGCTGCCGCAAAATACTGCGTATTGCCATTCCCGCCCACGCTATCCGCTTATCCGCTCCTCTATTCGCTGCCCCACCCTCATACCGCAGGGCCTCCAACGGCAGAAGGCGGCCGGCCCACCAGGCCGGGTAGGCCCCGCCCACCAGCCCCAGCACGGCCACCGTGATAAGTGCGCGGGCGAATAGTTCGGGGGAGAACTGCGGCCCTAGCGCGCCCACAATGCCGGGGGAGCCGCGCAGCAAAGAGACCACTGCCACCCCCAGGCCGATGCCCGCCAGCCCCCCCAGGAGGGAGAGGGCCAGCGACTCGCCCAGGATGAGGCGCAGCACCCGGCCCCGCCGCCAGCCCAAGGCCCTGAGCAGGCCGATCTCCCGCGTGCGCTCGAAGACCGACATAAAGAGTGTGTTGGTCATCCCCACCCCGCCGATGATCACCGCTAACACCGAGATGGACCAGGCGAACACTTCCATGGCCTCGATGCTCTGTTGCCGGTCGGCGAACTCGGAGGTGGTGGAGAGGGTCAGGTCGTCGAAGCGCCGCTCCACCCGCGCCCGCAGCCGGTTGGCAGCCCCCACCTCCAACCCCTCCCCCAACTCTGGGGGAGGGGAGTCCTTCCCCCCCGAAGCGGGGGGGAGCCCCCTTTCGGTGGGATCGCGCAGGCGGATGTAGAATAGGGAAACGTGGCGCGGCTGTAGCAGGAGCGCCTGCGCCTCTTCCAGCGGGATGATCGCCCCGCTTTCCTCAAAGGCGTTCCCCGTCTCGTAGATGCCGACGATGCGGAAGGCTCCACCGGTGACGTGTAACGTGTCGCCCACGTCCTTGCCCAGACTTTCAGCGGCGGCGCGGCCCAGCAGGCACGGCTTTCCCCGCACGGACCGTGCCTCACCCAGCCCCTGCCCGGCCACGATCCTGAAATGCTTGATGGCAAAGCCCTGCGGGTCGTAGCCGAAGATGAAGAAGGAGGGGACATCCTCGGCCTTCACGTTGCCCATCAGCATGCCGCTTACGTCGGCCACCTCGGGCCAGGCGAGCAACTGTTCGGCGATTGCCTCTTCCACGCTGGTGTCCATCACGTCGGCCCCCCGGGTGAGCACCAGGTCGGCCTGGCTGCCGCGGGCCATGCCGGTGTAGCCAGCGCGCATCCCCTCGGCCATCGCCCCCAGCGCGACGATAGCCGCCACACCGATGGCGATGCCCACCAGCGTCAGGATCGTGCGGCCTTTGCGGCGGAAGAGGTTCTTGAGAATCATTGACCCCACCGTAGACTATGCTATAATTCTCTCGTAGGATAAGAGCAGGGGGAAGACATCATGAGAACGATACCTATCCCTGATAATACTGTGGACGTGCTGTTCAGCCTTCTTGACACCCGTCCTCCCCGTCTGGTGGAAGATGAGGAAATAAAAGGCTTTCTGATCTCCCCTGCCCAGTACAACGCTCTGGTCGAACTGTTGGAGGACATCGAAGACCTCCGTGACGCTGCCGTTGCCGAAGCCGAGTACGCAGCGGGCCAGGGCCGGCCCTTCAGCGAGTACAACGCCGAGCGAAAAGCCAGGGGCGATGTACAGGGTTGAGACTGCTAGCAAGCGGGTCGAGAAGCAACTGGACCAGGTGCACGATGATTGCTATCCACGAGTAGCAGCAGCCATTGGTGCCCTCAAGAACAATCCCAGGCCAGTGGGCGCCCGAAAACTGGGTGGTAAAGTACACCGCATCCGCGTCGGTCCATACAGGATCATTTCTACCAATCTACTCGTACCGCAGCGCCTCCACGGGCCGCATCCGCGTCGCTCGCCAGGCCGGGTAGAGCCCACCCACCACCCCGGCCACCAGCGCCACTACGATGGCCTGCACGAACAACTGGAGAGTATAGATCGGCTCAATCGCCCCCCACGTCCCCGGCACCAACGCCAGCAGCCCGGCCAGCCCCAACCCAATCAGGATGCCGCAGACGCCGCCCACTGCGCCTAGCACCAGCGACTCCCGCAGAATCATCCCGATCACCTGTCGCCGCCGCCAGCCCAGCGCCCGCAGCACGCCGATCTCGCGCGTCCGCTCCAGCACGCTCATCAGCATCGTGTTCAGCATCCCCACCGCGCCGATGAAGACCGCCAGGAACGAGATTTGTCCCACCATCTCCTGCAGCACCCGTAAATCGCTCATAGTCTCGACGATCTCGGAGGTGAGGGCGAAGTCAATGTCCGGGAAGGCCGCTTGCAGTTCGTCCCGCACCGCTTCGACCTGCCCTGGGTCACGCAGTTTAATCATGTACCACTGCACCTGGCGGGGCTTCCCGGTGAGGGCCTGTGCCTCCCGCAGCCCGATGACCACCCCGATCTCCTCGAAGGCCAGGCCCGTCTCGAAGATGCCGGCCACACGGAAGTTGCTCTTCAACAGGCGGAGCGTGTCGCCCACCTCCAGCCCCATCACCTCCGCCGCCTGCTGGCCGACGATGACCTGGTGGCGGGCCATCAGCGGCTCCCCCTCGACGATGCGAAGGCGGCGGATGGCGAGTTCACGCGGGTGGTAGCCGTACACGAGCAGCATGTCCATCTTCTCGGTGTCGGCAGCGGTGGAGATCACGCCAGAGACCGCCTCCACGCCCGGCCAGGCAACGATGCGCGACCCCACCCGCTCGTCAATGGCGCTGAGATCGCTATCAATGTCTGCCTCGATGGCGAACAGGTCGGTCTGGCTGTCCCTCATCATTATGGTAAAGATATCAACCATCCCATGGGCAATCCCGCCCAGGGCGACGATGGCGGCGATGCTGATCCCAATCCCCAGCAGGGTCAGCGCCGTGCGCGTCCGCCGCCGCCACAGGTTACGCACGGTCATTCCGCCAGGCAGTCGAGATGCGCGCGCCCTGCCACCACCCTCGTACTGCAACGCCTCCAGCGGCAGAAGGCGGCTGGCCCACCAGGCCGGGTAGGCTCCGCCCACCAGCCCCAGCACGATTACGGTGACCAGGGCGCGGATGAAGAGTTCGGGAGAGAACTGGGTCCCGAACGCACCCAGCCAGGAACTGGATCTGCTGAGGGCGAAAACTGCCGCCACCCCCAGGCCAATGCCCACTAATCCTCCCAACAGAGCAAGGGTCAGCGATTCGCCCAGGATGAGAAAAAGCACTCGCCGGCGCCGCCAACCCAGCGACCGCAGGAGGCCGATCTCCCGTGTGCGCTCGAAAGCCGACATCCAGAGCGTGTTGGTCATCACCACCCCGCCGATCACCACCGCCAGCCCCGCGACCCCCATGGTCATGCCTTCCACGATCTCAAGCATTTGCTCCTGGCTGACGAACTCAGAGGTGGTCGAGAGGGTCAGATCAGAGAAGTGCCGCTCCACCCGCGCTCGCAGCCGGTCGGCCTCAGTGGGGTCACGCAACTTGATGTAGAGCATCGAGACACGGCGCGGCTGCAGGGTAAGTGCCTGAGCCTCATCCAGTGGGATGACCGCACCGCCGTCCTCGAACGCATCCCCCGTCTCGCAGATGCCGACGATGCGGAAAGCACTGCCGGTGATGCGGAGCGTGTCGCCCACCTGCTTGTCTAGGCTCTGCGCCACGCGCCGTCCCAGGACGAGCGGCTTGCCCCGCGCGCCCCGCGCATCCGTCAGCCCCTGCCCTTCGACGATGCGGAAGTGGGCGATGGCGAAGCCCTCGGGGTCGTAGCCAAAGAGGAACAGGTAGGAGGAGTCCTCAATCAGGGCGTTGCTGAGCAGCACGCCGTCCACATCGGCCACCTCCGGCCAGGTACGCAGTTCGTCGGCGAGCGTCTCCTCCACGCTGCTGAGGAACGTGCTCATCGCGCCAGCCTGACTGAGCACCAGGTCGGCCTGGCTGCCCTGGGTTATAGCGGAGAAGCCAGCCCGCATTCCATAGGCCGCCGCCCCCAGCGCGATGATGGCCGCCACGCCGATGGAGATGCCCACCAGCGTGAGGATCGTGCGGCCCTTACGCCGGAAGAGGTTCTTGAAGATCATTGGTCAGCTCTCTTTTCGTAGATTCGTAAATTCGTAGATTCGTAAACGGATCAGCCCTCCAATCTACCAATCTACCAGTGTACCAATGTACCAATCTCACCATAGACTGGCCACCAAGCGATAGCGCATACCACTGTTACCCCGCTTTCCTTTGGGTCAAACGAGGGAAAAAACGTCCTGTGCGCCGCATGTATTGGCGATATTCCTCGCCAAATACATCGAGCATCATCATTTCCTCGTGGCCGACCCGCTCCACGAGCAGCAACGAATAGAACAGCCCTAACACGCCAATGAGCCAGTTCGCGCTGAGCAGGAAATAGGCAGCCAACAACGTGAAAATTGACGTGTACATGGGATGGCATATCCAACGATAGATGCCCTGGGCAACGAGCTGATGGCTCTCCTTGGTCTTGAGTGTGGGCGAAAGGCTGCTGCCGAGGGTGCGATGGGACAGGTAGCCCAGCCATACAGCCACCACGCCCACAGCGGCCCCTATCCAGCGCAGCCAATTGGGCAACAGCATACTTGACCAACTTAACCACGCTGGATGGATGACCCACACAACCGATAGCAAATCTGCCGAGATCCCACTGATGCCCAACAGTGCGAGGCGTACTTTGCTCTCGATCACGTTTTGTAGATGCGATTCACCTTGCGGGTTAGATCGTCTGGCCTTTCGAAGATAGTAGGCGCGGGGTACGATGTACCCAATCATCACCAGCGATAAGATCACGCGGAACAGTGTATCGCTGTCCATACCCCATCTCACCATAACGCCCGGCAGCAGGCGGTAGCGCACCCGCCCGGCATACTCCTTGTAGCCGTCGAGTTTCTCCAGCAAATCCCTATCCTCAAGCACCGTGCGGACGACGATACCGACTAAAACGGACCTTGAAGCTAGACGAGATGCTCGCTCGCCCCCTTATTTACTTTCGCCCGACGTATACTCCGTATCCGAAATACTCGTCAAGGTTCTCGGGCGTGACCCCACCCTCTCGCACTTCCTTCACGAATCTCCTGTAGGCTGGACTTTTGGCATAAAGAGGTAGAGCTCTGCACAAAACACCCAGCATTCCTCTACAGCCATACCGCTGGAGTATTCCTCTGGCTTCGTTTTGGGTGTTGATTTCATAGGTTCTCGCGGTTATCTCTCTCAGCCCAGCGCCCTCCAACAATTCCACCCAACCATCAGAAGTCAGAGGTTTCACGTTGGCCCCCACATCCTGGGATGCCCAGGCGACCACTTCTGGCGGAGGCGGCACCTTCAGCCAGATTGACTCATTGAGCCCGACGTATCCTCCCGGCTTCGTCACCCGCACGTACTCGTTGACCGCTCTCTGTTTGTCTTCTGGAAAGGAGGTTACGGACTCGGTAA
>CAZZEX010000029.1:0-48010 GCA_964653285.1 uncultured Anaerolineales bacterium | reverse complement strand
GGTAGGCATTTCACCATCACCAACAGACCTGCCCCAACTTATTGAGATGATACCACTAAAGGATGTGTTTAAGGGTGGTGGAGGCTTAGGGCTTTAGGTGGGCGGGCTGCTTCGGGAATCAACACCAAAGATAGGATCCTTTGCCTGTGTCGGTCATTGAGACGATTGATCTCCACTGGCGTGGTCTTCGTAGTCGGTTTTTCGATATTCTCTTTCCCCCGCGTTGTGTTGGTTGTGGTCGGGCGGGTGTGTGGCTGTGTACTGAGTGTCTCGGCCAGATCTCTCTCGTTAAGCCCCCCTTTTGCACCCGCTGCGGGGACGCGGTTGTAGCCGATGGTCTCTGCGCACGTTGCCGAACTTCTCCCTTGCAGATCGAGTGCATACGTTCGGTAGTCTACTTTGAAGGGGTGCTCCGCGAGGCGGTGCACCGGCTCAAGTACCGCGGGCTTACCGCGCTGGCTGGCCCCCTGGGTGGCCTGATGGCGGCATACTGGATGCAACATCCAATGTCGGCTGATGTCGTAGTACCCGTTCCGCTGCACGCCGCCCGTCTGCGCGAGCGCGGGTATAATCAGGCAGCGTTGTTGACCCGTGAGATGGCTCGCCGGGTTGGGTTGGTGGTGGACGAGCGGACACTGATACGACAGCGTGCGACAGCCCCGCAGGTCGGGCTTGATGCCAGCCAGCGGAAAGGAAATGTGCGCGACGCTTTTCGTTGCTCCAGCAATTCCCTGACCGGTAAGCAGGTGTTGTTGGTTGACGACGTCTGTACCACGGGCGCTACGCTGGAAGCCTGCGCGGTGGCCCTGTATGAGGGGGGAGCGCGTGGTGTGCAGGCTCTGACGTTAGCCCGTGCGCGCTAACACACTGTGCTGGCGCAGTTCAATTTTGCGAATGTGAGACAGTGACTGGTGCGAGTTTCCCGTTGAGGGGCGCGTGAAACACAATGTTAAAATCGTAAGGAGGAAATCCATGGAAGTGTCCATTTCTGCCCGCAACTTGGAGACGACTCCGCGTTTGAGGGAGTACGTGGAGCAAAAAGTTGGGAAACTGGATCGCTACCTGCCCTCGATTGATGAGGTGCAGGTTGACTTGATAGTGGAGAACACACGCAGCGCTGCCCATCGTCAGGTAGCGCAGTTAACGGTGCGGGTGCAGGGGACGATCCTGCGGGCTGAAGAGCGCACCCAAGACATGTTCGCTTCGATTGACGCTGTTTTGGATAAGATGTACCGCCAGATCGCGCGTTATAAGGGCAAGCGCCGAGGCCGAGGGCAGGTGGCTGCTGAGGCACTCCCCATCGAGGAGCCGATGGAGGAGACCGAGGGCGAAATCGTCCGCGTCAAGCACTTTGATGTCCGGCCAATGATGCCAGAGGAGGCCATCGAGCAGATGGAATTGCTAGGTCACCACTTCTACGTTTTTCTGAATGTGGATGAGAACGCTATCAACGTAGTGTACAAGCGGAATGACGGTGACTATGGTTTGTTGCAGCCGGAACTCGCTTGAGGCAGGAGGAAGCATACGGGCGTAGCAGAACTCTCTGGAGGTTGGGCTAGGGTGGGTGGGGGGGGCTCAGCCTGGGTCTACGGGTTTTCTCAATACGCTCATACGAAGGGGTTCGGTGTCAACCGGACCCCCTTTGAATGGGAGGAGCCTGGTTGGCAGAGGAGGTGACGCTGCTCCTCCTGGTCGGGGGATGGGGGCAGAGCGAGGTAGAACGGGCGTTGGACGGGGCGCACCGGGCCGCTGCACGCGATTTACTGGAACCGTTGCTGCGCACGGGTATGATTGGCCGGGCTGTGATTGCCACCGATGATGCTGCCTGGGGCAACACGCTGGCCGACCTGCCGGTTGAGGTGGACCTTGATCCGCCAGGGGAATCTTTTCACTTTGGGCGGCGGCTGGCTGGACTGATCGAGCGGTATGATGTGCAACGTGTGCTCTACAGCGGGGGCGCTTCAGCGCCGCTGCTGGGCGTTGAGCATTGGATCGAGGTATTGACCCGGTTAGGAGAGGCGGGGCGGCTGGTGCTCACTAATAACCTGCACTCCTGTGATTGGGTGGGGTTTGTTCCTGCAGTTGAGGTGGCACCACTGGTCGCTCAGGAAGCGAATGATAACGCGGTAGCCTGGGCGTTGGCTCACGACGGTGGCCTGCCGGTCGAGAGTCTCCCTGTGTCGGCCGCTACGCGCTTCGATCTGGATACGCCAGCGGATCTGCTGATCGCGCGGCGACATCCGGGTGTCGGGCCATATCTGCGTCGTTTCCTCGACGGATTGGGCTGGGAAGCGCCACGATTGGATGGGGTGCTGGCCGCGATGGCTTGCGAGGGTGGAAGCCTGGCGGTCGTGGGCCGGGCGTCGGCGGAGGCATGGGCTGCACTGGAGCGGGCGACCCGTTGTTGGGTGCGGGTCTTCGCCGAAGAACGGGGGATGCGGGCCAGCGGTCGGCAGGGGCAGGGAGAGGTCCGCTCACTGCTGGCCGATTATCTGGAGTTGGTGGGTGTTGAGGGCTTCTTTGACGAGTTAGCGGAGTTGGCTGACGGGGTGCTGTTCGATAATCGCGTGATCCTGGCGGCGCGGGGGCTGTGGCCCTCCACGGCTGATCGTTTCAACTCCGATCTGTACCGTTGGGAGAGGGTGGAGGAGCCCTTCTTGCGCCATTTCACTCGGGCAGCGGCGGAGGCGCGAGTGCCGGTGGTGTTGGGCGGGCACTCGGTTGTGGCTGGCGGGCTGATGGCGTTGGTCGAGTCGTTTGAGGCCGGTGACGGGGAGATATGATGCCGACGGTGCTTTTCATCTGCACGGGGAATCTTTGTCGCTCTCCGATGGCAGCGGCGTTACTGCGGGCGCGGCTGGCCCGCGACGAGGCGCGACGGGATTGGCAGGTGGGCTCGGCTGGCGTCTGGGCGGCCGAAGGACGACCGGCGAGCGCGCACTCCATCGAGGAAATGGCTCAACGCGGGATTGACTTGCGCGCCCACCGCGCGCGCAATGTCACCCGTGGACTGATGGCTGAGGCCGACCTGGTGCTGGCGATGACGCGAAATCACGCCGAGGCGCTAGGGGCAGCCTTCCCTGAGTATGTCCCTAAGGTGTATTTGCTCAGCGAGATGATTGGGAAGGAGTATGACATCTACGACCCGTATAGGGGTATGCGGCTGGAGTATGTATACGTTGCCAGCGAATTGGAGCAGTTGATCGAGGATGGCTACGAGCGCATCGTGGCGTTGGTTGAAGGGGCGGCAGGTGGCTGAAAGTCACCCATCGGACAGAGTCAGGTGCATTCGTAGGTCGCACGACTAACGCCCCCGTTGAGGGCCACTGGCCGCTCACGGGGGCGACCCACCGCCAGGATAGTGCTCTGCGGCGAGTTGATATTGGTTCACAACCTGCTTGACGCGTGTGGCAGCCGGCATCTCGCACGCGCGCTGATCATATCCGACTTTAGCTCACGGCTTGCTTGGCGTGGGTGGCGGCTGACGAGGCATCGGGGGCGTAGATGTCGGCGCCTATCTTTCCGGCAAACTCGGCGGTAACTGGCGCTCCACCGACCATGACCTTGACCTCGTCACGCAGGCCGGCCTCTGCCAGCGCCTCAATGTTGGACCCCATCTTTGACATGGTGGTGGTAAGCAGCGCCGAGAATCCCACCAGGTCCGCGGCATGCTCTTTTACGGCATCCACGAACTTCTGAGGCGAGACGTCAACGCCCAGGTCAATCACCTCAAAGCCGGCCCCTTCCAGCATCATACCCACCAGATTCTTGCCGATGTCGTGCAGGTCACCCTGGACGGTGCCAATGACGACCTTGCCGATGGCCTGCACGTCCGCTTCGGCCAGGCTGGGACGCAGCAGTTCCAGGCCGGCCTTCATGGCGCGGGCCGCCACCAGCATCTCGGGTACGTAGACTTCGTTGGCCTCGAACAGGCGTCCCACTTCGGCCATGGCCGCGATGAGGCCCTGGTTAAGGATCTCGTCGGGCGGCAAATTGTCGTCCATGGCCTGTTTGACCAGGGCTTCGGCCTCTGGCGCCTGGCCCTCGACCACACTTTGCCGAAGATCATCTAGTACGCTCATTGATTTTTCCTCCTTGTATGAAATGTATGAAATGCAGTGCCGCAAAGGTTGCCCTGGCGGTTAGCCGTCATTCTGAGCGTAGCGAAGAATCTCCCTTTACTCTGGTGGAGCCCCTTCGCTTCCCTTCACTGCGCTCAGGGCAGGCCGCTCAGGGTGACAGTGATGCTAGGTATCCAGAGATTTAAACACCGATGGATTTAACACGGATTGCGGTACACGACCTTGCAGGAAGTCCGCCACAGCCTGTGCCGTTCTTACCTTCAGGTAGTGCAGTGCATCCTCCGAGTACCAGGCGGCGTGGGACGAGAGTAACAGATTGTCCATCGTGCACAGCGGACTTTCAGGAGACAAGGGCTCGTGCTCGTACACGTCGAGGCCAGCGCCGGCCAGCCGCCCGTTTTGCAAGGCGTCGACCAGTGCGGCCTCGTCGATCACCTGGCCGCGCGAGGTGTTGACGATGATGGCAGTTGGTTTCATCAGTGCAAGCCTGTCTGCATTGATGAGATGGCGGGTGCTCTCGACGAGTGGAACGTGCAATGTCAGGTAGTCGGCTGCAGGCAGCATTTGCTCCAGCGGCAGGACAGTGATGTCCAGAGTCGCTGCTTTCTCCGGGCTGACAGCCGGATCAGGCGCGGCGATTACCTGTATACCGAACGCTTGCGCCCGTCGGGCCACCCGCTGCCCAATCTGCCCCAGGCCAATGATGCCTAAGGTTTGCTTGCTCAGGCGATATATCGGCCTGGCAATACCCACCGTGCGCCACTTACCATCCTTGATGGCCCGGCCGCCTCTGATCGCCCGGTCTAAGATCATGAGCTTGCGAGCGCAGGCCAGAAGCAATGCCATCGTGTGATCGGCGACATCGTCGAGGCAGTAGTCGGGCACGTTGGTCACGACCACGCCGCGTTCCGTGGCAGCGTCAATGTCTATCATGTCCACACCGATGCCGTAGCGGGACACGATGCGGCAGCGCGGGAGCGCGTCGAGCACCCGGCTGGTGATTGGCGCGTAGCCGACGAGCAGGCCGTCGGCGTCAGCGGCTGCCTCGATTACGTCTTCTTCGGTCTGGCAGTTGTGCCACTCTACCCGGGCCCCGACGGCGCTCAGTACTTCCAATTCCGGTTCAATGTCATCGTGTTCGCAATCTGTGATGACCACTCTGAAAACAGACACTTTTCCCATAGGTGTTTTCTTTCCTTTCATGGTTGTTGGCAGCCTACGTGCCAAGTCCTGCGCGGTGAGGTGTCAGATAGCCCCAGCAATCAATCTCCATGTCATTGTAGAGATGCATGATCTTCGCCGCGTCACCGCAATTGCCCTTCCTCACTTACACGGCGGAAATCTGTCCCCTCGGCAATCGTGATGTTCAAGTGCCAATCATAGGTTGATTTTGCTTTCACAGTCGAGAACTCGTCGTGCAGCCGGGCCACGTCGAGCCGGTCGAAGGATGCAGTACAGGGCTCTAGGAAGATGTTGTAGAGGTCTTTCCACCCACCTTCGTTGGGTAGAATCGCCAGATAGGGAACCTGTGTCCCAGGGAAAGACAAGGCTAACGTAAGGTTGCTTTGATGATACTTTAGCGTACACCAGCCTTCTGGCATCTTACCTTTGATAAAGTACTTATCAGCATTCTTCGCCTTCTTTGGTCTTAATCGGCGGAGATCCATTTCTGTTCCGTCCGACAGCCTGAGGGCTGGCCATTCAAACTCATCGCCATACTTTCCCAAAGCACCGCTAAGGCTCACCGTGCTAACAATGCTCTTGACCCCCGGCGGAAGGACGAGTTCTGTTCCCTCTTCCAGATTGAACATAGTATGTGCAGCCCACATGAAATCGAAATCGAAGTTCGAGAGGTTTGTGAGCCGGTATTCAATCCGCAGGATAGCACTGCTGGTGAAGTATGCCCACTTTTCGAGCCTGTACGGAAACCTCACCCCGTAGGTCGCGAAGTGAAGCCGATCATTTTCTACAGAGCGATCCCACGGGATGCTCCAAACCTCACCATGGTCAGGAATCTTTGTCCCTTCCCACGGATGACTTTCATAGAAGCATTTGTCTATGCTCGGGAACATGTCATCGAAACCGGAACATTCGCCAGCCACGTAGTCCCCGTCATAAGGTTGAAGCAGATACTTTTCACCCGGCCTCTGGACCAGCAGCTCGAAGCCCAAAGGCTTATAGACAAGTGAGCACATTTTGGCCCCGATGGATGGAAGGAACTGAGCCAGGATGGTCTCCGATTCCATGGAGACAGCCTCTTGATCCTTGTATTGGGATTCATAGATTTTCACGTTCATCTGCACTCCCCTTCCAGTTTCTTGCCCACGCACTCGCGGGTGACCGCCACAATGCGATTCGCCGTCTCGAAAGGGTCCCACTCAACAGGAACGTAACCACCCTCCTCGTCCATACCGATCGAATCGCAAACAAAGTTGGCGAGCATCACCCCACGGAAGTCGTCTATCTCCGCAAAGAGCCGGGTGTAGTAGCCTTCCACATCTATGGGGGCGGCATCCTGTATCTGTAGGGTCACTCGGTCGCCCAGGCCCCTCTTGAATTCGCCAAATGCCTCGAAGTTCCCCATCGGCGAGTTGTTGACGACCCGGGCGTTCTTGATCTGAAGGATGTTGTCCAAATGCTGATACCCTTTGCCACAGAAGTGGACACTGCCACCGCCAAAAGTTTCGAAAATGCGTGACAGGTAGGGCACCACGAATTCCCTGTACATGTCGGGACCGATCATCACCATGTCGTCGTCCGATTCCCAGACGCCGATGCTGGACGCTCCAACACCCTGCAGCCCGTTGCTCCGATCCAACGGTTCGCCTATGTGTTCCTTTTGTACTTTCACCCATTCGATAAAGGCCTCGGTTACCAGGTCGAACAACTCGTGGACCATCTTCGCCTCGTCGTACATCCACATGTAGAGCTGCGCCTGCCCACACATCAGTCCCAGGGTGTCGAGAGGACCCTGCATGTCGGTCAGGCCGACAGGCAGGTCGCTGTTGGCGCGGGCGTAGTCTATGGCGTCAAGTACCCGGGGCATCCAACCATCCTCGTAGGGATCGGGCATCTTGAGGTGGGCAGCGTCGGCGAGGGAGGTCACGCAAGTGCCCGCCACGGCCGGGTCGTTACCAGGCCCGGGTGAGGTTCGGATCTCGCAGCCAAAGGCCGAGGCCAACACACCGGTGCCAAACCAGGGCATAAAGTACGGTACATAGTCGTCGTTGACTGCAGCCAGGTGCTTTTCGTAGCCAGAAGCCTGGTACTCGACCATACTGGCGGGGTTGGTAAAATAGTCCTCCGGCTTGTCGTTGGTACCGAAAGCAAAGTAACAGGGGGTATTGACCAGAATAGGCACGTCTTCCGGTGAAGTGATTTCGGCCCGGTTGAAGGCCCGCTCGATCTTGGCGCATCGTGCGGTCAGATCAAAACCGCGCCATTCGGTGAACTCGCTCATCTCGCTCATTATGCATCTCCTAATCTTGCTTTTCCAGGGTAATGGAATTGTGTGTTTCTAGAGACAAGAACAGTCGTCTTGGCGAACAGAACAACTTCTGCCATATATTCCTTGTGCATCCAGGCAACTTTGTGCCCGATTTGCTGAAACCAGCGCTATGGTGCGCAGGCCGATCAAGGATTCGTCAATCTCGCAAGCCGGCAATGTCTCATAGCCCGAAAGATTCGAAATGATTCTATGGAGCACTGGCATTCTTCTTGGCACGCCCCCACTCAGTATGCAGCGGCCTATTCTATGCCCAGGGTCAAAAAGTCTCATGACCTCCAGGTATTGCTGCCCAAAGGCCCTCAGGAGAGAAGAGAGGTAGTTCTTCAACGTTAAGGAGCCTTCGAGGATGTTTGATATTTTTCCTCCTCCCTGATAATTCCAGGCACTGGAGAAAATACCCAGGTCGAAGTCCCAGGTTGCGTTGGAAATGTCGGCTTCATCAATTTCCTGTAACATGTGCCAGAAGTCTGCTTCTTTGCCTGTAGCGCTCTTGCAGATGTTCTCCAGAAACCCAACGTAACTGGCGAGAACGCGGCCGGCCGGAATACGAGTTACGGCAGCCAGTATGCTGGAGTCAAAGTATGGCCTCAATTCGGCTTCCGCAGGCGTTACTTCTGGGTCAATGATCGCAACCTGGGAGCCTGTTCCTATGTTCACTGATATAGTCTCACGCGGCACGTTACAAGCCCCTAATACGGAACACTGATGGTCTCCAATTCCTACGTAAATGGGAACTTTCTTCGTGTGATTGTGCCAATAGCCGGAAATATTTCCGCTCGGTGCTACGTGGTTGAAAGTGAACTTCACACCGGTCAGTTCCTCGACTGTCTTTGTCAGTTCATCTGATGTCTCCTTTTTGCGCACATCGTAGAAGCCCAGACCATGGAGCATGGTGTCGTGAACTATGTCGTTCGAATCATCGCAACACAGTGAAAGCCATTCGGGCAATGACACGATCTTGCATGGTGATTCAAGCAGCGATAACCTGGCTAAATGGGTCGCATTCATAATCGGCAGGCCAGGCCCGGGACGCCATCCAGTAATGTGCTTAAACCTGTCCCCCAACTCGCCCGTTAAAAGAGAAAATGTGTCTATGCCATTGACTGGCTCCAGCGAGCGCTCATCCTTCCAACTAATGTAGTTCGTAATAGGCACATTCTCTCTGTTCAGTGCGACAAACCCATTCTGCTCACTACAAACCACAATCCCTTCAAATCGAACCTCGAGTTGATTGAGGTAAAGATCGGAAATAGAAAGAAACCTTTCCTGTAGAGACGACGGCGGAATTTC
Source organism: uncultured Anaerolineales bacterium (assembly GCA_964653285.1). Taxonomy (GTDB): domain Bacteria; phylum Chloroflexota; class Anaerolineae; order B4-G1; family B4-G1; genus CAZZEX01. The sequence goes on along the minus strand of CAZZEX010000029.1, from coordinate 39,130 downwards.
GTGGTGGCCCGGGATTTTTGCGCAACTGGTTACTGATGGATGGCTTCGTATGTGTGAGAATGTCCCCGTATCCAGATCGGCAATAGCAGTCTTGATGCTCGTCGTTCCAAAATCTACCAGTAGAAAACTCATCATTTTGAGGCTCTTTTATTGATTGTCCAACCTGTGGTAGTACCCAAGAAATCAATTGCGCTCCAGGTCAAAAAAGCCCGCTGCTTCCAGATCCGCCTTAATTTTTTCGCGCTCCTCGCCTGTGAGAGGTCGAATCGGGGCCCGTCCATCGTCAATGTCGAAGCCCAGAAATCTCAAAGGCGCCTTGTTGAGGGCGGCCAGGGTGCCGAAACTTGTTACCACGGTAATCACGCGGTTGACTGTTGACTGGATCTCGCGTGCCCGCGCCATGTCACCAGCCTTGAAGGCCTGGTAGATTTGATGGAACTGCAGACACATATAGTTGAAAGTAGTACCAATAGCCCCATCCACGCCTATCGCCAGGGCCGGGAGGAATATCTCGTCGAGGCCTGACAAGATGTTCAGCCTGCCGTCGCCTAACTCTATAATTTGTTGCATGTTGAAGAGATTGTGTGCTGTGTACTTCATCCCAGCCAGGGCAGGAACATCCTCGATCAATCGGCCAAATTGGGCCGCGGTGATCAGAACACCGGTCGTCACTGGGATGTTATAGAGGTATAGGGGTAAGTCAGATGCCGCTCCTATAGCGGCAAAGTGCTGCTTGATCCCTTCGTAGTCCGCCCGGTAGTAGAACGGGGGCACTGTGCCTACACCGTCGGCGCCGGCAGCAGCGGCTCCCTCGGCCAACGCTACAGCGTCCTGCGTTGCCAGAGCGCCCACCTGAACCACCACGGGGACCCGTCCCCGCACCTGCTTGATCACGGTCTCGACCACCAACTGCCGCTCCGGGATTGACATCAAGAAGCCTTCACCCGAGCTGCCGGTCACAAAGAAGCCCCCGGCCTTTTGAGCGAGCTGCCATTCGACCAACTCTTGGAGCAACTGGACGTTCACTTCATTGTCTTTGGTAAAGGGAGTTACCAGCGCAGGAACTGGGCCCTCTAGCAATGGCATCGCATATTCTCCTTAGTGAGTGGTTGTGTTAGGCAATTTATTAGGTGATTAGCAGGCCGGTCATTGGCCAGGCTGATAGTTCTGGTAGTACTGATCATAGTCGTTGATCAACAAGCATAGAGGCGGCTCATCTTCCTCAATCTCAGGAAAACGCCCGACCGGTTCATAGAAACGATTGTCAGTATTGTCGTCGTTCACCAGGGACACCTCGCCCACCAGGACGCAACTCTCGGCCCCCCAGAACTTGTGGTAGCAATAGGACGGCAGGGTAATGCTCTCGCCTGGGCTTAGGACCACGGTGTCGCCAGCCTTCACCGTGCGCTTGACCCCATCCATGCTCACAGTCACATCGGTGTCCGCCAGGCCTTCATCTTCGGTTGAGTTATACAACTGGATGACCAGCTTGCCACCGCCCCGGTTGATGATATCCTCTGTTTTGGACCAGTGGAAGTGCATAGGAGTCACCTGGTCGGCGTCAACGATCATTATTTTCTCAGCATAGAGTTTGCCTTGCCCTGTCTTCAAGTTTTCTGGGGAGCCGTTACGAAGGGTGAACAGGAATAAACCAGACTTCTCAAAATCACCCTGTCCAAAATCGGTGATGTCCCACCCAAGCCGGCGGTCAACGATCTCACGCACCTCGTCGCCCTTGGTGGCCCAATCGTCCGGCGTCCAGTAAGCAAAGGGGGGCAGATGGAATCTGTGTTCTTTGAGGAAAGCATCGGCATTGCGTATAATGGCATTAACTTGTGAGCGTTTCATGGACGAACACCTCCAATCTGTTCCAACCGTCCGACGCATGCTTCTAATTCGCGTCGGGTCCAATTTCGACCATAAAGTTGCATTTGCTCCCTTTCGTCAATTTCGTCCGTTTCTTGCCCATCTACAGCCGGAGTGGATATTGCCCGGCTATGGCTGCTTCTTCAAACATCGCGCACACATTTTCCGGCGGCACGTCGGGTTGGATACAGTGCACAGCAGAGCAGACATATCCCCCACCTGGGCCCAGGTCCTTGATTCGGCGGCGCACTTCCTGCCGCACGTCATCCGGCGTGCCATGCGGCAAGACCCATTGTGTATCAATGGCTCCATTGAACGAGAGATGGTTCCCAAACTCGCGTTTCAAACGTGCTGTGTCCCCCATGTCTTGTGCTGAAACCTGCACCGGGTTGAGAATATCCACGCCGGCGTCAATCAGGTCGCCTATCAAGGGGTATATATTGCCATCAGAATGGAAGAATACCTTGGCTTTGGTCTTGCTCTTGATGGCAGCAATCAGCTTGGCATGGTACGGCTTGATCATCCTGCGGTACATTTTGGGTGATATGAGGGGAGCCTGCTGCGATCCCAGGTCATCTCCCATGAGGAACACGTCCACGTATTCCCCGACCTGTTCCAGGGCTGTCAGGGCGCCGGCGAGTGTTAAGTCGGTGAGCCTGCGTAGGAGAGCAGAAGCAAACTCGGGGTTCAGGATGAGATCGGCGAGAAATGTGTCTATGCCGCGCAGGCCCTGGGCTTGCTCGAACGGAGATATACCACTCATGAGCACAGTAGCGTACCCGGCCGCTTGCACCGCGCGTGCTTCTTCCGCCAGTCCCGTGAAGCGACCTGGATGCGAGAAGGCAGGCCAGGGGTATTTATCCAGATCGTCAACCGTGGCATCTCGCAGCGGATAAACCGCGTATTCGTAGTAAGGGGAACTTGCTCTCCTTTCATATTCTATACCCCACTCATCAACGAAGCAATTGTCGGATTTTTGCCGACGCAGGGGGGAGGGCGCCGCGCCTGGAAGCAGGGGGCGGCCATCGGAGCCAAAGCGAAGCATCACCTCCTCATCAAGTCGGACATACTGGAAAGATTGGGAAAGGAGTTGCACCTCCCCTTCGGGGATTTCCAAATAAGCCTTGAATCGTTTGTATGCCGGGGCAAGCATCGTAGTCACGCCGGACGTACCGAAGAAGATCGGCACGCGATCTGGTTCTTCGTGGTTCAGCGCGCACAGAACGCGCTCGCGGGGACTGAGCATAGCGACTTTCTCCTCTGATTAGCGATGTGACCGTTGAGTGGCGTTGGTGGATCTGGCCCAATGGATGCTCTTCCTGGGACGAGAGGCAGTCTAGGACCGCCCCCTGCCCTGGCATCGGCCCCAGGCTGCTCTGACTCCCCAGCGGGTACAACAGGGGTTCCGTACAGATTGAAACCCCTGCCCAGCCGCCCCAAAACGGGCTGAAGGGCGTCCCTGTTCAGTTTCAAAGTGCAGGCCGCCGCTCGGCAGCAACCGAGCGTGTATCGGTTTGCCTAAACTCGAGCAGTTAGCAACGTGAAAAAAACACGACGCCCTCTACCGGGCTGCCCTGAGTCAGGTTGCAGTCAAACGATGCCTGCCTTCTCCAAACGAGACACACCGATCGCCCACGTTGGACAATTGGTCGTTACCTGTTGCTCATCACAGGTAAACAAGATGCGAGCCGCATTCCGCCTTCCACGCAGAGCACCTGCCCGGTGATGTAACCGGCATCATCAGAAACCAAAAAAGTGACCGCTGCGGCTACATCATCTGGAGTTGCGATGCGCCCAAGTGGTATGCGCTGGATCATTCGCGCCAGAGATTCCTCCCCGGACAATCCCGCCAACGCGCCTCGGACTTTGTGCAAGTCCCTCGTCAGGGGAGTGTCCACAACTCCAGGACAGATTGCATTAACCGTGATCCCATGGGAGGCCAGTGCCAGTGCCGCCGAGCAAGTCAGATTGATGACCCCCGCTTTAGATGCGGCATAGTGCGCATGGTCAGGCCGGCCACCAAGTCCTGAAATTGAAGCGATGTTGACAATGCGACCTCGGTTCTGAGTGACCATTACCCGCGCAGCAGCCTGAAGGCAGAAAAACGTGGATTTGAGGTTGAGGTCCAACACCTGATCCCATTCAGCCTCAGTTACGTCGAATAGTGGCGTGATGCGGATAATGCCAGCATTGTTGACGAGCACATCCAGACACCCCCAAGCCTTGACGACTCGTTCAATGGCTGACGGGATAGATGACACGTTGTACAAGTCAACCACCAACGTCATCGCACGAGAACCCAGGGCATGTACCTCGGAGGCGACAGATTCCACAGCGTCGCTATCCACATCGAGCAGCGCAACGTCTGCATCCTCGCGCGCCAAACGGAGTGCTATGGCCCGACCAATTCCCCGGCCTGCACCGGTCACGAGCGCCACTGCATTGTCAATCTTGCCCATCTCCCTTTACCTCCGTTGGTACCATGTTGCCATTGGGGTAAGCATCCACAATGTTGATATGAAGGTGGAACCTGCCCTTCCGGAAGTAGGTCTCAATGACCTGTCGCAGGCGCTGCAACCCGCTCTCACCCTATGCTCCCGTTGAACGAGATCGGAGGTTCCCGCACGCACGCGATCGTGAGCGGCATGGACGACATATCACCGGTTCGGCCCCCATCCGGAGTAGCCGGGAGCATGCTAAACGCAGACGGTTCGGCTGGCCCGACTGTCAAAGCCTTCCTGCTGGCAGGGGTTTATGAGAAAGGACAACGAGACTCAGACGCCGAGAGGAAGAAGCTCAACCTGGAGCGCCGCGTGGTCTGTCCAAACTGGAACTACACTATTCGACCACGTTCGGATGTCGCCCTGGACACATGGGCAAAACAACTAAATCGGGAAGTTGTTTCTTAACGGGCCCTAAGTAAAGACTACTCCGCCTCCAAGGCATAGACTTCCTTCATCAGCACCCACGTCGAACCCTCTGGTGCACCTGGCACCGTTTCCTGGAAAGTGCGCATCAAATCATCCCACTCTTTGGCCTTTGGATTCTCTGTGTACTTCGGCATATCGCGCTCCAGGTCGAAATCATCTCTGGTTTCCATAAACATAAAGAGCTGGCGACCGAACCGGTAGATGAACATGCGCAATATCCCGCAACTGAGCAGACTTGCATTGGTCTCCGGCCACGGATTGGCATGATACTCTTCATACAGCCGGATGCTCTCCGGGTCGTCCTTGAGCATTACAGTTTGACCAAAGCGTTTCATTTCCACCTCCATTCTTACTTATGTATATGTATATTATTGACCATTCGCTGACGACTGCGCTGTAAGGCGCCATCCATATCGAAGAATGTCCATGGCTCCCATCCCTCGTTCTTGAACCCCAACAACGTCGCGGGGGGTCCCAATCCAACCACGTTTACACCCAGGGCATCCATCAGATCGGGCTTGGTTTTGTCCAACATCTGGCAGGACTCGATCACCCTGACCAGCATGCCAGCGGATCGAGTTTCAATGCCTGGCGCAGCAGCTAAACGGACCGAGTGAATTCGCGACCTGCCACAGGCCAGCGCAGCATGGGCGTGGTGTTAGTCTAGCCCATAGAACCCTCTGGCGTTTTCCCCTAAGACCTTGGCTTTTTCCGCCTCAGTCAGACTGGCCAGACATTTCAACAACGCTTCAAATACCTGGGCGTAAGATCCGGCCACCGTGCAGACAGGCCAATCGCTGCCGTACATCACGCGGTCCACGCCAAACAGCTCAATGGCCTTTTCTACGTAAGGCTTCAGATCAGCCGGTTTCCAGTGGCGCCAGTCGGCCTCGGTAATCATGCCCGACACTTTGATCATCATGCGGGGGATCTGAGCCCAGCGGGTCATAGCAGTCGCCCAGTCGTCGAATTGTTTGACGCGGATTTGGGGTTTGGCGATATGGTCAATTACTAAAGGCAGATCCGGCACCGCCTCGGCTACCTGGGAGATATACTGCCAGTTATATGGCTTGGCCACAAGGTCGAAGGTAAATCCACGCTTGGCCACCTCTCGCAGCCCCCTCAGCACGTCATCGCGTAGTATCCAGGCAGGGTCAGGCTCCATCTCCCACTGATGGCGCACCCCCTTCAACTTGGGATATGTCTGCAGATCGTCGAGCGTGTCCCCCACTTTGGGGTCCACCAGGTCCACCCATCCGACCACCCCGCCAACCCAATCGTTCGCCCGGGCAATCTCCAGGAAGTCGTAGGTGTTCTTCAACGAGAAATTGACCTGCACCAGAACCGTCTGCTGCACACCTACCTCGTCCATCTGCGGCTTGAGTTCCGCGGGTTCGAAATCCCGAGCCAGTAAACTATACTCGGGTGGCAGGCCTAGCTCAACGATCGATTCTGTCGTCCAAAAATGCTGGTGAGCGTCAGTGATTCTCATCTTTTCTCCCTCCCTGTCTGGTCAGTCATAGCTAATTTCTACACTTCAATAAATCACTTGAGGACTTTCCGTACCAAGGCAGCAACAGCGTTGCCCAGTTTCCAATGTTCACTTGCTGTTTTGCCCAGATGGAAGTGGAAGTTTTTGGGCAGTTATTTAAGTGAGAGGTTCTGCAGTTCTTTAACATTTCCTTACGCCGTTGGGTTAAGCAACAAAGCCAGGTGATCGGTTAGAGGCGGGAGATCAATCCGGAGCCAATCACCTTCTAAGCGGTAGGGTACGTCGTCTTCTCTGCCCGCTATGCGGACGCTAAACCGTTGCGGCAACCTGGCCCTGGCAATATCTAGGTGCAGCCCGCCCAGCTCAGGCAACCTGTCTCCCAAGCAATAGTGCCCTTCGATGCCACCGTAGTAACTTATGAAGTGAACTGCGTACCCTTCTCGCCAGCGATTCGCCACAACTTCCACCTGGTGAGGCGCGTTGGTTCTGAGAAATGGTTGAGGAAGCAAATAGTCTACGATGTTGGCCAGCAGTTGAGCTGGCCATGGGTCGGACTTGCCACGGCGGGAGATGTTGGTCCCCAACGGGAACCCCAGGTACAGGCATTGGCCACGCCCAAAGCGATTGACAGTTATGGCAGATTTGCCCGAGTCTTCTCCTGGCCAGTTGTAGGCAGTAGTCCAGATGTAGTGGCTGGGGGTGCGTACAGCGATGGGGGACACGAATGTGCCAAGCGGTTTTGCAGTGCCCAGGGTCATCTCGATTGCCTCCCCGCGCATCATCAGCGGGCCACTCAGCAAGTCACGCGCCAGATCTGGGTAGCTCGGGCGCACGTACGTGGTGCTATCGGGAAGGATACCCTTGCAGTCTAGGCCCATCACATCGGCAAGGCCAAAGTTATCCCGTTTGCCTCCCATGCCATCCGCCAAGGAGGCGTGGTAGCAAACCATGAGGGTTCCGCCCCCAGAAACATACTCGCGTAGCTTCGCTTCCAGCGGTTCGTCAGTCACAAACTCGTCGGGAAGTATGATGAGCTGGTAGTTCTCGAGCGAAACCTGGTCCTCCCGAACGATGTCAAATTGCGTATGGTTGCCAAGCAGCCCGGCATGTAGTCCCTTGAGACCGTGGTCCCCGCTCAGATAGCCCCACCGCTTCTCCAGCTCCAGACTGGTTGAGACGAAGCTTTGTTCGTTCCATAGAATGGCGGCATCGCTCTCAGAGGTGGCGTCTGCGAACACCTCGCGTCGCTCTGCAATCCACCGGCCTGCTTCCTGAATAGGGTTGCTCTCCCGCTCATTCACAGAACCGTCAGCCCGAGGATTCAGACCGACGGTCAACGTCCCGCCGTTTGACAGAACGACTGCGGCTTCGATCTTCAAGGTTGAGGCTGGCTTTGGGATCATACTTACCCAGTCGGCCAGGCCTTCGACCAGCCATGATCCTCCTTCACGAATGCTCTGGACAACCCCAGGTGTGGTAATCTCGAAAGGCTTACCCTGGCTGCGGAGGATCTTACACGTCCGGCTGCTTGCCAGAAAATTGGGCGCGTGGGACTCCATGGAATGCCAATCTACTAGTTCGGAGAACCGGCTGGTGTGGGCGCTGATGCCGCCGACACCGTTAAAGGTCAACAAGGCACCTGGGCGTCGTTTCTTCAAAATGCGTACGACCTGCTTCAGAAAATCTTCGTGATAGTCCGCCTGGAAGCGCTTGACGACCGCTATGTTTTCTGGTTTCTCCAGGTCCCGCGGCATAGGATACCCCTGACGTTCCTGGAACAGCCTATCACAGGCCGGACAGAAGCAGGTAGAAAAGTTGTCCACAAATATGTCAATGAAGAGCCCGTCAACCTCATACAGGTCTACCAGTTCAGCGATCTGCTCCAGCGCAAACTGGCCATAACCGGTATTGATGCAGGCCCAGGACCAGTGATCCGGAACAGAGATCGCATTTTGCTCCTGGTCCCTCATTAGCCAATCTTCGTGGTACTTTCCCACCCGGCCTTCCCAACCAACGCAGTAATAAGCGATCAGCTTCACCCCAGCGGCGTGACAGGCGTCGTACAGTTCGCCCACGATGTCGCGGGGATAAGGTTCGCCTACCCCCAGCTTGGTGGGGTAGTAGTTGATCCCGTGCACGTCCTTGCAATATAGCTCAGCGGCGCTTATACCGGCGTCTTTAAGGACGCGCACCATGTCTGGACCATCAAAACGTTCTCCTCGGTCGAGAACCCAGTCCGGTGACACATACAAGATGTGGGCCTTGAGCAGGGAATCAGTGAACCAAGTCATCGCGGATACCTCCTGGGTATCAGTTGTGTGCCACTAAGCGACCTCGGTTGGTGTCGAAGCCGCAACGATAAGCGAATTGTCCTGCAAACCAGATAGCTAGAGGCGAGACTGGTCACTCTTGGGGAGCTTGATGCCATATGCCAGTTCGGCACCAGCGCTGATGATCAGATCAATACCTGTGATGAAGCTGGCCCCGTCACTGGCCAGGAACAGGCACGCCTCGCCAACCTCCTCAATCGTCCCCACGCGACGATTCCATGCCCAGCTTTCGATGAAGTCTCTCTGTTCCTGGGCTTCCATAAAGGATTCTACCAACGGAGTGGCAATAGCGCCAGGCATCACGGCGTTGACGCGGACCCCATTTCGAGCCTCATCCACGGCCAATGCTTTTGTGAAGGCGCTGATACCCCCCTTTGTGGCTGCGTAGGTGGTGGCCCACTCCTGACCAATAGCCCCCGCCAGGCTGCTCATGTTGATGATGCTGCCGCCCGTCTGGCGCAGATAGGGCAGGGCGTACTTGCACGCAGCGAAGTAGCTGACCAGATTCAACTGCAGCAAATCCTTGAACTCCTCAATCGAGAAATCATCAATCGTGTGGTGCGGTGGGTGCCAGCCAGCGTTGTTGATCAGGCAATCCAAGCGGCCGTGCATCTCGACCGTCTTCTCGATCAGTTGCTTGATCTCCTCCGGCTTGGTCACATCGCAGCGTATGAAATCGCAAGTTCCCGACCCTTCTGTCGTCAGTTCGGCGGCTACCGCTTCGCCGAGCTCTCTGCCCCGGGCGCAAATGACGACTTTGGCGCCCGCTCTGACGAAGACACGAGCGCAGCCTTCGCCAATGCCTTTGCTACCACCGGTGACAATGGTTACTTTGTCAAATCCCTTGATCATAGATGAGAAGTTGGCTGTCACAATCGGGCTCCTTTCATAAAACGATTCAGATCTGCAATGGCGGTTGACCGAACCGCCACGGTAATCAACCGACTTACTTAGCGTGGGCCAGCACTTCGCGCGCTCGGGCTACGATCGGTGCATCAATCATCTTGTCATCCAGAGCAAAGACGCCTTCACCCCGAGCCAGGGCCACTTCGAAGCCCTCCACTATGCGGCATGCATAGGCTACCTCTTCTTCGCTGGACGTAAAGGCACGGTGCACCGTTTCGATCTGCCCTGGGTGGATAAGCAGCTTACCGCTGTAGCCCAGTCGCCGCGCGAAGCGAGCTTCGGCCAGCAGGCCAGCCTGGTCGCTCAGATCGGTGTAGACACCGTCGATCGCGTAGACGCCAGCCGCGCGAGCAGCCAACACTACTTGCGCCCGGGGGTAGGCCAGCTCCAGGCCCTCCTTGGTGCGGATGGCTCCCAAATCTTGGCTGAGATCTTCGCCACCAAAGCACAGGGCTCGCACCCGCCTATCGGCCTTGGCCATTTCGTAAGCGTTCAGCACGCCCAGCGCGGTCTCAACCAGGAGCAGTAGTTCCACGGAGTCAGTGGGCAGCCCCTGCTCTCGCTCCAAAACTGCCATGAGCGAAGCCAGCCGTTGGACGTCGTCAGGCATTTGTGCTCTTGGCAAGAGGATGGCCTGCACCGCTACCCCAAGTATCGCCTCAAGGTCGGCCTGGCCGAGACCCGTATTGAAGGCATTGATGCGCACCACGACCTGTGGGCCATAGGTCCCCGCCTGCAGCGCCTCCCGCACCATCGCCCGGGCTGCCGATTTTGCGTCCGGTGGCACAGCATCTTCCAGATCGAGGATAATGGCATCAGCGGGCACGGTCCGCGCCTTTTCCAGCATCTTTGGCCGGTTCCCCGGCACAAACAGCAGGCTGCGCAGCGCTTTCATATTCATTCCTCATACAACTTGATCAATCGGAGCGCTTCTTGTGGACAAGCTTGCAGACACAGTTCGCACAGGGTGCACTCATCCTCATTCTCCGCGTCGATGGTCAGTTTGCCGTCCTCTAGTCTGAACACATCAACTGGGCAGACGTCTACACAGCGGGCACAGGCTGCCCCGTCCCTACACCGCTTTCGATCCACCTGCAGGACAAGAAACATACCCACAGTCCGTTGCCCCTCTCAACTTGAATATCTCGCTTCAGGAGCTTAATGCCAGTGCCTGGCAAATCAGGACTGGCACCTCTGACAGGTGTTCCGCAACCCGTATCCCGGCCTGACGCAAGGCTTGTACCTTGCCTGCCACGCTACCGCGCTTGCCCTCCACAATGACCCCTGCATGGCCGAAGCGCTGCCCGGGCATCTGGTCCACAAACCGGCCGCCAAGAAAGGCCACAATGGACAGACGCGTTCCCTGCCGGGCCACATAGTCGGCCAGCGCCTCTTCCTGGACCCCGCCGGGTTCGCCATAGATAACTACCGCCTTCGTCTCGGCGTCCGCCTCCAGCAGCGGCAATAAGTCTACGAAGGTGGACCCCACGATGGGATCGCCACCAATGCTGACGCAGATGCTTTGCCCGAGTCCTGCTTGGGTCAACATATTGGCCAGCTCGGTGGTCATGCCTCCACTGCGCGACAGCACGGCTACGAGCCCGGGGGTGTAAGCCCGCCGCGCATCCTCAGCCGGACCGCCAACCATCCCGATTTTCACTCTCCCCGGCGAGATGAGTCCCAGAGTGTTGGGGCCCACCACCCGCACCCCCTTCTGACGGGCCAAGGCCAGCATCTCGGTTACGTCGCGGCGAGGGATACGCTCCGTGACAATTACAATCAGCCGCAGGCCGTTGTCAAGCGCTTCCAAAGCTGCGTCACGGGCAGCGGCTGGCGGCACACAAATGATGGTGGCATCGGCGGGGTGTTCGCACAGGGCCTGGCGTAAGCTGTCATAGACCGGTACCCCATACACGGATGCACCCCCCTTGCCTGGCGTGACCCCGGCTACGATCCGTGCTCCATAGTCCAGCGACTCGCGGGTCAGCGTGGTTCCCTCACGGCCGGTGATTCCTTGTACGATGATACGCGTCGTCTCATCTGCCAGGATAGCCATGCTAACTCCGACTCCTCTCGACGGCCAGCCGCGCGGCTTCGTCCAGCGACACCGTGCGGTCGCAAAAGGGGACACCGTAGTGACGCAGGATCTTGATTCCCTCCGCCTCCCAAGACCCAGGGATGCGAAACACGGCCAATACGTCTCGCGGGTCAAGCCCCAGTTCGACAATCCCCTTGATAACCCCGCGCGCCACCAGGTCCACCCGCGTGTTATTGACCACATTCATGATGACCGCCAGCCTGCGCACCCCTGGCCTGGACAGGATCAACTGCGTCAGATTTCGGATCTTGCGTACGCTGGGGTTGCCGCCAATCTCGCAGTAGTTGGCCGGGTGGCCGCCATAGCCCAATATGGCGTCAAAGACGGTCAGGCTGGCGCCCCCACCTCCAATCAACAGCCCCAAGTCGCCATCAAACTCTACGACGCGGCCCGCTACTCCCCGATGGTCCGCGGCGTCAATACGCGCCCCGGCCTCCTCAAAAGGGGTCGGCGGACGAGCCTGCGATGGCCGTGGCCGGATGCCCCACTCGGATGCTAACTCGGGGTGTCGGCCCAACGCGTCATCATCCAGTTCAATATGGGCGTCCAGCGCCACGCACCGATTTCTGGCCAGCAACACGAGAGGATTGATCTCCGCTAGTGTAGCATCGTAGCGGTAGAATAGTTCGTACAGCCGCCAGACCACATCGCTGACCGCCATCAAGTCCCGGCCGGTCAAGCCCATGGCCGCAGCAACCTCCCGTGCCTGGTAAGCCGAGAAGGGCCAGCACATATCCACCGCCTGGTGGACCAACTTGGCTGGCGCGCCCTTGGCTATCTGTTCGACCTCGATCCCCCCTGCAGCGCTGGCCAGGATCACGGGGGTTTTTGCTATGTCGTCGTACGTGACGGCCAGGAACAGCTCCTGTCCTGGCGGTACCTGAGCTTCTACCAGAACTTCGTTGACGCGAAACCCCAGCAGGTCCTGGCCCAGGAACGCCGCTGCCACCTGCCTGGCCTCGTCGGCATGGGTAGCAAAACGTACCCCTCCGGCTTTCATCCGCCGTCCAGAGGGCACTTGAGCCTTGATCACCACTGGCCCGCCCAGATTGACCGCTGCCTCAGCAGCCTGCTCTGGGGTCTGGATTCGTACCCCTTCGGGCACAAGAATGCCCTGTGCCCGAAGCAAGGTTTTCGCTTCCCATTCGTTGAGGCGCATTTCTCACCGTAATCAAATCCTCAAGGAACACTTCGCGAAGGTAAAGTACCGTGCACTGGCTTGTCAATTGTGATCTCCTCGATCATTCGACAACCAGAACTACGTGAACACGCACGGGCGGTACGGTAATGGTCAGCCAACCATCCGTCTCCTGGTACGGCAAGGGTACATCTGGGGGCGCATACACTCGTTGCACCTTGGTGATCCCCAGGCGTGAAAGACTCAATTGAACCTCCAAGTCAGTCAGGCTGAGTGGCTGATCTGGCGACGACAACCGATCGGGGGTTCCGGTATGAGTGTTGACGAGGTGCACAACGTGCCGACCGGCCTGGCGGTTGAGAACGACCTCAACACCGGCTGGGGCCGACGTCTTGAGGACAGGGTTGGCAACCATATCCCCCACCAGGGTAACAATCAGTTGCTTGATCCACGCATTTGTCAGTTTCCGGGACCGCAGGGGCCAGGCCGCATACCAGCACATGCCTTCTCCGTATTGGTGCTGACACAACCCCGGGTGAACTTGGCTCTCGTCAGGCCCGGGTTCGCCCCACAGCATGGTTGTGGCATCGGTGCGGGTCGCTTCTGGGTACACCAAGTCGGCTAACGCAGACGCTCCGCTGAGACTCACTTCCAGTGGCGCCTGGTCGGAAAAGATTGGCAACGAAGTCACCCGGTCGGCCAACGGGCCACGGCGTAACCTGATGTAGGTGAAAGGCAGGGCAGGGTCGTGGCCCAAAGACACGCCGAAGACATCGGCCAGGCCGAAATCAGAACGGCGGCAGCCGGCCTCATCGAACAGACTAGTGGTCCCGGATGCCAGTAGTCGTCCCCCTCGTTTGACATACGCTCGAACGCGATCCAGTTCAGCGTCGGATAATGCCGCCTGGTCAGCCAGGATTACTACCTGGTAGCGATCCAGATGATCGAGCGTTGGCAGGATGTCATACTGATAGTGTCCGTCCAGCAAAGCCTCGTGGATCGACTCAGCACCGTCCGTCATGTGGTACCACAGCGACGAGGCGGTGCGCGGCTTAGTGACCAGAGCCAGGCCGATGTCGCTGACACCCTCAGGCTCACGCAGCCAGGGTTCCTGATCGCGAATCGGGCGGAAAACCTTGGCAAGCCCGGCGAACTGATCCGGGTCGATGGAACCGTTGGCATAGGGCGTCACGCCAAAGACAGCGCTTCCTCCGTGAGCCACGGCCACGGCGCTCTCCAGTTGCATAAGCATGGGCGGTTTTTGGTCAAAGCTGTTCCACCCGCCACCCTCTTCGTGGCGGGGGAGGCCACCGGCCGTTAGAATCTCGAAGGGTCTGCCCGATGCCTTGCCCCAACGAGCGATAAAGCTTTGTCGCGTGTACAATGGGGCGTGACCTTCGATGGAGATGAGATCGCCCAACTCCACGGGATCTCCCGGGGCGCCATCCCCGTTATACGTCACCACCGCATCCAGTCGGTACTCGCGGATCACCTCCATAGCCCTGCTCACAAAGTCCTCTCCCTTGCTAAGCAGGAACTGATATATCTGTTCCTGTTGGCCTTGTGAAGGATGCAAGGGCAGCCGCTCACCCGTCTCTTCTCCGTATGCCTGCTGGCAACTCAGGCAGTAGCATGGGATTGGCAAGTCATTGGTCATCCACATAGCCTGGGAGACTTGCCTCGCCAGGGGCATGATATCTAACCAGTACCCATCTACTGCGTAGCCCTCAGCGAGTTCCCGAATCTGCTGGAGAACAAAATCCATGTAAGGTGAACTCCAGCAGGCCATGTAAAAGGGCCCAATCTTGCAGGGATCACCAAGGGAGTTCACCGCTCGCCACTCAGGGTGTATGCCAAGCGCATAATTGTCGAAACCCACACTGACGTAGGCCATCAGCCGGATGTCCCGCCTCCGTAATTCCGGCAACAGTTCTCCCAGGACATCCCGGGGGTAGGACAACCCCAGGGAACAAGGAAAGTAACAGATGCCGTGATGATCCTTGGTGTAGAGTTCGACACAGTCTGCCCCGGCTTCGGCTAGCGACTCCGCGCATTGGCTGGCATTGAAGGCCTGACCTCGCTCCTTCGCCCATTGCGGTGAGACGTACAAGATGTGAACCTTGCGAAATGTCTGACCAAACCAATTCATAGCTACTCCTAGACATATTGGTGGGCATGGGCCTCGAGCGGTAAGTCGAAGGTCCAAGGCCATCAGCGGAAGGCACCCATCGTCATACCTTTTGTGATCTGCCGCTGGAAGAGGAAGTAGAAGACAACCAAGGGCATGACAGTGATGGCCATGACCGCAAACTGTGGGCCGAGGATTACATCGCCCGTCATCATTTGGGGCTGGTAGGCAAGGACAGCCAAAGGCAATGTCCGGGCTTCCATCCGGTTGAGCAGAACGAGCGCAAAGAACAACTCGCTCCATACCCAACTGACGTTCACGATGGCCATGCTCATCATTGCGTTACGCGAAACAGGGACCACGACGCGCCAGAAAGTTCCCAGTCGAGAACACCCGTCAATCAACGCCGCTTCCTCCAGTTCAACGGGAAAGCTCAGGAAGTATGCGCGCGTCAACAGAACTGTAAAAGGCAATCCCATGGTTGTGTACATCAGAATCATGCCAGACAAGTTATTGCTAAGTCCAAATGCCTGCATCAGAAAGAACACAGGGATCAGCAAGACGTGGGCAGGAACAGCCAAGCTTAGGAGAAAGGCCTCCTGGACCACCGCGCTCCCCGGGAAATGGCCACGGGCCAGGGCATAGCCGGCCAGCGAGGCGACCGCCAGGAGCAACAGAAGCGTGCCGCTCGTCACCATAAAACTGTTGCGAACGAATATGACAAACGGCTGGCCGGCGCGCCCACCGAACCACACATAAAAGTAATTCACAAGATTCGGACGGCGAGGGATCGAAAATGGCTCCTTCAGAATCTCTGCATCGGTCTTGAGCGAGGTGAAGAAGAGGAAAACGACGGGATACACTTCCACCAACAACCACGCGACAAGCACGACTATCATGACAATCTTCAACACTCGCCCACCTACCGTCGCCAACTGAGAATCCCCCCCCACGTTCGTCATATCCTGGCTCCCTTGTAGGTTTTCAGAATTCTACCGCCTCGATCTTCACCATTCGCTGGTAAAGATAGGTTATCGTAAAAACAATCGCGAACATCATTACTGCTACGGCCGAGGCGTAGCCAAACTTCTGCATCTCGAAACCCTGCCGATAAAGGAATGTCCCCAACACTGCAGAGCTGTTGCCGGGGTCTCCCTTGGTCATCACCCATACCAAATCGAAGACTTTGAGGGAGGAAATCACCTGCAGCATGCTGATCGAGATGACCACGGGTCGGATCAGAGGCACTATCAGGTACCAGGCCCGTTGCCACTCGTTCACACCGTCTATGGTAGCCGCGTCGTGCAAGTCCTGGGGAATACCTTCGATGGCTGCCAATATGATAATCATTGGGAAACCTGCATACTGCCAGATAGGCACGATGATAACTGCCCCCAGGGCATATCTTATGTCGGCCAGCCACGGCAAAGCCAGGGCGTCCAATCCGATTGCGCGAAGAAACGTGTTAAGGAGACCCCAGTTGTACTCGTAGATGCGAGCCCACAGCGCACCGACAACCACCAGGGATAGCATCACAGGAAGGTAATAACCCACCCGGAACACTCGCCAGCCCGGAACTCGACGCGAGATAGCAAACGCCAGGAGAAACCCGATACCGACTGTGCCCAGCGTTACAAAGAAGGCAAAAGCGAGCGTGTGCCAGGTAGCACCCCAGAAGAAGCGGTCACCTACCAGACGCTCAAAGTTCTTCAATCCAACAAACTTACGCGGGGCAAGCCCGTTCCACTTATAAAGGCTCAACACGAGTGAATTAACCAAAGGATAGGCCATAAATGTGAGGAGGAGTATTACAGAGGGGGCGAGGAAGAGATACCATATCCCATTCCTGCCCCACCACTTGCTCACGCGCCGGCCAAGACTTGGGCCGCCCGCTCCCTGGCGCACGGGAACCTCCTCTCGGACACCTGTGGTTGCATCCATTTACTACTCCTTGCCACACTCAGATTCAGGACACAGGGGAGGGGCGCAACACAAAGCACCCCTCCCCTTCTTGCCCTGCACGTTGGCACATGGCCCCTCATATGACCAGAAGCAACTATTCCCCTGCCCGATACGCTTCGGTCGCCTCTTGCTGCATAGCGGCAGCCTCTTCTGGAGAGAGTCCTGTGGTGAGCATTAGATCAATGGACTCCTTCAGGGAGGCCAGCAATTCTGGAGGACACACGCCTTCGTACAGACTCATCGTCCCCGCCTCGGCGATATCCTGTCCCATTTGGGCCGTCACAGGACCGAGGATCTCCGCAACTTCATCGGCCGGCAAGTCAGTCCGGGCTGTCGGATTCCCTCCCTCTGATATGTAGATCAGCATGTTCTCTGGTCGTTCTATGTACGCCACGAAGTCCTTGGCATATTCGCTCTTGTCCTCGTCGCGACCCTGGAAGATGATGAAACAGTTGGCGATGTAGGACCCCACCTGGCCAAACCTAGGCTCTTCAGTGTTCAGCGGTGGGTAGTAGAAGTAACCAAAGTCAAAATCAACCTCTTCCTCCAGCACGCCAACACCACCTGCCCAACTGCCGTCCTGATACATGGCCGCCTTGCCCGAGACGAAGAGCGACTTGGCCTCAGCATAGTCGGTGAGACCGGCAAATCCATCTATGAACACTCCCTTGTCGGCCATGTCATTGATGGTCTGGTAGATGCGCACCCCGTTCGGGTCGGTCCATTTGTACTCGAGTGACCATTCCGGGGCCTCTGGCATCCAGTTGACGAGGAACGCCTCATACTCCTCTTCGGTCCAGGAGGCGAACATCAGGGCATCAGGCAGGTGACTGCGTACAGACATCTCGTACACCAAGGTCAGAGGCTGATACCCTGCGGCCCGCAACTTGTCCGAAATATCGTACAATTCGTCCCAGGTCGTGGGTAGTTCAATCCCCACTTCCGCGAAGATATCTTTATTGTAGTAAACGAAGGGGGTCCAAACCAGATCGTTGCTGACAGCGTATATGTGCCCACCGGTGGAGTAATAGTCGTTGACGCTTTGGGGGAAGGCGTCATACCAACCCTCCCTCTCGTACAGGTCATCCAACGGCGTGAGCATGCCAGCATCGATCATGTCGGGGAACTGCGCCATGTTGGCACACCACCACCACGAAAGGTCCGGCCCATCCGGGGCAGCGAACGTAGTCGTGGGAGCCACCTTCTGCCAATTCATATCATCAGGATTCAAATCGAAAACAACCTCAATGTTGGGGTTCTCTTCGTGATACTTCTCAGCTATCACCTGCAGCGCCTCAAGAGCAGGTCCTCCACCGAAGCTAAAACGAAGGGTGACCTGTTCCTCCTCTGGCTCTGGAGCCTCCGTGGGCTCTGGGACTGCAGTGGGCTCTGGGACTGCAGTTGGCTCTTCAGTGGCAGGCTCCTCCGTCGGTTCGGCTGGTGGGGCCTCGGTGGGTGTGGCCTTCGGCCCACAGCCAGCAGCCACCAGGGTGACCACCAGCAGCAGCACCGTCATGATGGTCCATAGTTTACCTGAGCGGGACATTTTACTTGTCCTCCTTATGGTTTTGTATATGTACATAGATTCGGGGCAGCGCCCCGGCCTCGCTAACGGAGGCCGCAGGGCAAGCCCATTTGGTTGACAATGGGTTAAAGCGGTGTGATTAAGTCTAGTATCCGATCTTCTGCACCTCCTTTGTATAGATTCGGGGCACTGCCCCGTCCTCGCTGACGAGGGCCGCGAGGCTGGCCCATCCAACTTGCGCGTTTGCTCCTATTGGACTATCTCGTCCTTCAGAGTTGCCCACACAGTGTCTTCGCCATCTCAGCCACAAGTTCAGGAGTGGGCACGGTCATGTCTTCTAGCACCGGCGAGAAAGGTACAGGAACATCCCTGGCGCCTATACGCTTGACCGGCTTGTCGAGATAGTAAAAGGCACCGTCGGCGATAATCGAAGCAATCTCGGCTGTGACGCCGTAGCGCTCGTAGCCTTCGTCGACAACGATGGCGCGGCTAGTTTTCTTGGCAGATTCGATCAGGGTTTGTATATCGAGTGGGAAGGTAGTACGTAGGTCAATGACCTCAGCGTTAATGCTCACTTCCTCCAGCATCTCCGCTGCACGAAGCGCAACGTATACCATACTGCTTGTCGCTACTATCGTAATGTCCGTGCCTGTGCGTTTAATATCAGCAACGCCAAGGGGAATGATGTACTCCCCCTCAGGTACCGAGCCGCTGACCTGGTACATCATCTTATCTTCGAAGAAAACCACCGGGTTGTCATCACGTATAGCGGCCTTCAGCAGCCCCTTGGCATCATAGGGAGTGGAAGGCACCACTACCTTGAGACCGGGCACGTGGCTGAACCACACGTGCAGGCTCTGACTATGCTGAGCGGCGGAGCGACGAGTAGCACCCAGGGTGGTGCGCATGACCATCGGAACCTTAAGCTTCCCTCCTGACATGTAGTGAGCCTTGGCTGCCTGATTTGCCATTTGGTCCATCGTCAGCGTGATGAAATCGCCAAACATGATGTCCACCACTGGGCGCATCCCAGTCATAGCTGCGCCCACTGCTATGCCCGTAATACCCGCCTCAGAGATAGGCGAATCGATCACGCGCCCGGGTCCAAACTCGTCCACCAGCCCGGAGAGGACTTTGAACGGCGTCCCGGCTTCGGCCACATCCTCGCCGATGATGAACACGCGCGGGTCACGGCGCATTTCTTCAGCAAATGCTTCGCGAATGGCCTGGCCGAAGGTGATCTGTCGGAGATCTTGGCTCGAGCCTTGACCTGACCCTTCATTATACATAGACATGCTGGTCCACCTCGCTTGGGTCCGGATAAGGCGCGTTGAGAGCAAACTCGACCCCTGCTTCGACTTCAGCGCGCACCTCTTTCTCTACCTGCTTGAAGACACTGGCATCGGCCATCTGCTGGTCAATAAGCCGCTGAGCCAGCAGTTTCAGGGGATCGCGTTCGGTTGTCCATACCTGTTCCTCTTCCTCAGAGCGATAGAAAGACCGGTCGATATCACCCACGTGGTGGCCACGAAAGCGATAAGTATGGCAGATCAAGAAAGCCGGCCCCTCTCCTCGCCGCGCCCGCCTCACCAAGCGTAATGCGGTGGCACGGACAGCACATACATCCTGGCCGTCCACTTCCTCGGCGTAGATACCGAAGGCCATGGGCCTGGCTTTCAGGTCGCCAGCCGTTGTCTCAGAATAGTGGGTATATTCGTTGTATAAATTGTTCTCACAGACATATAGCACCGGAAGCTTCCACAACGATGCCATGTTCATGACTTCGTACAGCAACCCCTGACCTAAGGCGCCCTCACCAAAGAAACATACCGCCACCTGACCTGTGCCGCGCATCTTGGCCGACATGGCTGCCCCAGTGGCGATGCCAGCGCCACCCCCGACGATAGCGCTGGCGCCCAGATTGCCTATGTCCGGATCGGCGATATGCATGGAGCCACCTTTGCCTCGGCAGTAGCCGGCTTCTTTTCCCAGCAGTTCAGCAAACATGAGGGCTATTGAAGCACCCTTGGCCAGACAGTGCCCGTGACCGCGATGGGTGCTGGTAATGTAGTCGTCACCCCGCAGAGCCTCACACACGCCGACTGCTATTGCCTCTTGACCAATATACAGGTGAGCCAAGCCGGGCATTTTGGCGCCGACATACAACTCGTTGACATGCTCTTCAAATACACGGATTTTGAGCATCTGCTCATACAGGCGTAGCAACTTCTGGCGTTCAGCGGCTGCTGGTTTTAGTTCCTCTTGTTTCGAGTCGAACATTGTAGGCTGGGGCATTGTCCTCCTTATCACGAACTAGTGTTCTGCCAATGTTGTTTTGAGGCCTGTCATTCTGAGGAGCGAAGCGACGAAGAATCTCCTGCCCCAGCGAAAGGCGAGATTCTTCGCCTGCGCTGCGCTTCGGCTCAGAATGACAACCCTTCTTTCTATGGAGATTTCTGCATCGCCGTCCTCACGAATTCGCAGTGGGCGCACATGGCTGCGCGGGCGGCCTCGGCATCACGGCGAACGATCGCATTGAGCACGCACTTATGATGATATTGTCCACCCTCCGGCCCGCCGGGCAGCAAGAAGATGCGTGCGCGCTGCTGGTGAAGAAGATCAACTATCGAATCTATGAAAGCAACTAAGAGGGGATTCTGGGTACCTTTAGCCATGGCCAAGTGGAAATCGTCGTCAGCGGTGACAAACGCGTCAGCATCATCGAGGGCAGCATCCATCGCCGCCACTGCCTCCCGCATGGCCATGATCTGTTTCTCTGTCCCGCGCCTTGCGGCCAAGGCGGCAATCTCAGGCTCCAAGATCTCCCGAATCTCGATCACATGCGACCAATCGCTTCCTCGATCGATTCTCATCATCAGGTCAAGCAAGCGCTTTACGGCTCGCGAAGTGTCACAGCTAATAAAAGTGCCGCGCCCGGGCCGCACCTCAACCAGCCCCTCCTGCCTCAGTGCCTTCATGGCCTCCCGCACGACGGTCCGGCTGACGCCAAGCTGCTCGGTCAACTCGCGCTCGGTGGGCAACTGATCGCCGTCCTCAAGCTCGCCACTCAGGACGCGGTCTCTAATCTGTTCGACCACCTGCTCATAGAGCCGCCGATTGTGGATTACTCTGTATGCAGAGCGTTCATCTTTCACGTGGTCAGGTTATATGATGGTAGGATGTTTGTACAATTATACCACGATCTCATTGAAATGTCAACGTAGTCTTGGAACCGCTCATAGCCGGGGCAAGCATCGTAGTCACGCCGGACGTACCGAAGAAGATCGGCACGCGATCTGGTTCCTCGTGGTTTAACGCGCACAGAACGCGCTCGCGGGAATTAAGCATAGTGACTTTTTCCTCTGCCGTAGTGCTATTCGTATCGCCCGTACTTCTCACACGCCTTGATCATAGCGTCTATATTCTCTGCCGGAGTGCCGGCGCCAGTGCCAGAGCCGGAAGTTAGCATGTATCCGCCGCCGGGCTTTGCAATTTCGATCAACCGCCGGGCCTCCGTTTCGACCTCCTCCGGTGTGCCCTCCAGCAGCACCGTCATAGGGTTAAAGTTGCCGAAAAGGCACACCCGCTGGCCGATCTTTTCCTTCACCAACGCGATGTCCATGTTCGGATCGAAGTTGAACGTGTCCATACCGGTGCCGGCGATGACGTCGAGAAGATGGGTCGTGTGGTTATCGCAGTGGAATAGCTTGAGAGCATACGGGAACGTGTCGTAGATGCGCCGGATGTAGGGTTGCGAGAACTCGACAAAGTGGCGTTCCGAGATAAAACCGATGGCGTCATCGAAGATGTAAAGCCGTTGGAACCTCCCCGCGATTTCTTCCTGAGCCTTGAGGTAGCGGATCAGGGTCTCCGTCGCCACATTCATGAGATGGTGGACGATCTGTGGCCGCTTATAAATATCTTCAGCAAAGGTGTCATAGCCCCGGCATAGCCCAGCCAGATCGGTAGGTCCCATACACATCCCTACACCAGCCAGGTAACCATACTCCTCAATCAATTCCTCAGGACAGTGGTCCAGCATGTAGCGCAGCGTGTCCAGCGCCTTGGGCATCATTCCATCTCGGTGCGGATCTGCTGGCTCCAGGGCCAGCACCTGTTCAGGGCTTTTCAGAAAGGGGAGAACTTGTGGGCTGGAGTGGCGCGGGAAGATCGGCTCGGCGCCCAGGGCCGACGTCTCGATGGCCACGCTGTAGTCGACCCACACCCCGGGATAGAGCATCGTATCCCGGTACCGCTCCTGGACGGCGAGCTGGGCGTTGAATTTGATCACTGGATCGAACCAGTAATCTCTGGCTTCGAGATTGTTGAACCAGGCAATGTAGTGCCCGGTCAAGAACGGCAGACAAGGCACCTGATCAGGGATGCCCATCCGGGCCGCTATTTCAAAGCGCTGGCGTGGTGTCATTGCAGAGGGCATGGTGACCTCCTATACCTCTTCGCCTGTGCGTTCCAGGCCAAGGAGCTGATAAGCCAGGTTGACGGCCGCCACGGCATCTTTGCCGTAGCCATCAGCCCCGATCGTCTCGACGAACTTCGGGGTCACAGCGCAACCTCCAACCATGACTTTGACCTGATCGCGCAGACCGGCATCTTTCAGGGCGGCGATGATCTTGCCCATGTTTCCCCGAGCGGTCAGGAGCAAAGATGACATGCCCAGGATGTCGGGCCGGAGTTCTCGCACTTGCTCCACAAACCTGTGGATCGGTACGTCCACGCCCAAATCGTGGACTTCGAAACCAGCGCCGCGCAACATGGAGATAACCATGTTCTTTCCGAGATTGTGCAGATCCCCGGCGACTGTGCCGACGACCACCTTGCCCATCCGCCTATCCACTCCCCCGGTTTCCATGAGGGGTTCCAGGATAGCCATGGCCCGCTTCATTGTGTTGCCACACATCATCAATTCCGGGAGAAAGTAGGTACATTCTTCGTACCGCTTGCCCACTTCCTCCAGGCCCGGTCCGAGGCATTCAAGAACGATGTTCTGTGGGCTGAGACCAGCAGCCAGCGCCTGGTGGGTGAGATCTTCGATTGTGTCCTCTGCGTAGTCAATAACGGCTTGTCGCAGTTGCTTCTTGATAGGTCTGGTAATGTCTGTCATCCGGCACTCGTCCTTACCTAAACAGTCCCTTCAGTTCCAATCCCACATCCTCTGCCATGCCTGCCAGACTGGCGATGACATCCTCAGGTAATTGCATTCCCTTTGCCAGAGCCTCATCCCGCCTCTCCCATTCCATCTCGCCGGGGAGATAGATGCGCTCCGATCCTTGGGCCTTGGACGATCCCTTGATCTCCCGGATCAACCAGTCCATACGGTCCTTGAACTCTTGGATAGGCATGATGGATCCTACGTCAATCGCGACAAAGGCGTGGCCTTCGTTGGTCGGATCGGGTGAATCCACCACCCAGCTACTCACCTGGTGGAGCATCGCGGCACCGGTCAATCCTGCAGAGAGAATCTCCACCAATAATGCCAGGCCATACCCTTTGTGAGCAGCCATTGGCAAAAGCGCCCCGCTCTCAGGATAGCCGCTGGGGTCAGTAGTAGGGGTGCCCTCGTCATCTACCAGCCAGTTATCCGGAATCTCTTTGCCCAGAGCCCGTGCGGCAAACACTTTACTCGCCGCCACAGCACTCGTGGCGATATCTAAAAAGATGGGCTTCTCCTTCCCAGCAGGGACGGCGTAGGCAATGGGGTTGGTGCCGAGAATTTTGCCCCTTGCGCCGGGGACTGTCATGCAGGGATCAACGTTGCACATAGACAGCCCGATCATATCTTTCTTCGCAGCCATGTTCGCATAGTACCCGGCTGCGCCGAAGTGGCTGCTGTGTGTCACGCCGACGTAGGCGATTCCCGTGGCCTGGGCCTTCTCTATCGCCAGTTCCATGGCCGTACATGATGTCACCAGGGGCATGGCATAGTGCCCGTCTACTATAGCCCAAGACGGCCCTTCCGACACCACCTCAGGCACAGCCTTTGTGTCCAGTCGCCCGGTTCGAAAGTTCTTCAGCAGGAAACGAAGCTGCTTGGTCCCGTGGGTGTAAACGCCACAGGTATCCGTCGTCACAAGGACTTCCGCTGTGATGCGGGCATCCTCTTCCCTAATGCCGGACTTGAGCATGGCCTCCACGCAGAAATCTTTCAGGCTTTCTGGGAATACTCGCTTCTTGGACAATTCTGCTGCTACTTCCAGGAGTTCCTTCCCAGGCTGATAGTGGGCCGCTCCGCTGGCCCGTTGGTTATCGGACGATTGCATCAATTTTCTCCTTAGCGACTGAAGTCGCCACTACACACTTATCACAATCACTGGGTGAGGCATTAGGCCTGGATGCGACATACGTTACGCATGTGCCCAACGTGATCAATTTCCATTTCCACCACGTCACCGTCGTGGAGGAATATCTGAGGATCTCGCCCCACGCCGACACCATGTGGCGTACCGCTCGCGATCACGTCGCCAGGATTGAGCGTGAAGGCACGAGACAGGAATGCCATCAGATAGCGGACGTTGAAAATCATCTCGCGCGTGTTCGAATCCTGCATCACCGTCCCATTTACCCAGCAGCGGATACCGAGAGTCTGTGGGTCCGGTATCTCGTCCGCCGTCACGATAACTGGTCCCACGGGGCAGAACGTGTCCAGTGACTTCCCGCGTACCCACTGCCCATCCCCGCTCTGCAAGTCTCGGGCGCTGACATCGTTGACAATGGTATAGCCAAAAACATAGTCCAGGGCGGCTTCTTCGGAGACGTGGCGTGCCGTCTCGCCGACGACTACGCCCAATTCGACCTCCCAATCCACCTGGGTTGTCAGATTCGAACGCCATTGGATATCGTCCGTGGGGCCGATGACGCTGGACGGGAACTTGGCGAAGACGATTGGCCGCGTCGGAATTGGAGCGTTGCACTCCCGGCAATGGTCCATATAGTTTTGCCCAATCGCCACGACTTTGCTGGGGTGCTGGATAGGTGTCTCCAGGTGGACCTCGGACATAGGATAATCTGGGGCCATCTCCGACCTGGCAATAGCGCGCAGTTCGTCCAGCGCGGGTTTGCCCATCCGAATGAAGTCATCCAATGTGGGGGCAATAGACATCCCACTGTACACCCGGTCTCCAATTTGAACACCCCATTCGCTCTTGCTGCTCTCAGGTGAGGTAAAGCTCAAAACACGCATTTTTTTCTCCTTTGTGTGAAATCGTTAGAAACTCGTTTCCGTCTGGGTGTCTGACCAAATCCTGTGAGGGATTGATTGCTTCGGCATCCCGCCACTCACCAGATCGTCGTACCGCCGTCAATCACTACCACGCTGCCGGTCATGAAGGAAGAGGCTTCGGACGCCAGATAAACCACAGTCCCCTTGATTTCGTCCTCTCGACCGTAGCGCTTCATGGGCGTATTGGCGATCAACCTGTCTACGATCTCCGGATAGTTGCGGCTCTTGGCGGTCTGCGCAGTCAGCATATACCCCGGAGCGATGGCATTGACCCGGATATTGTACGGAGCCCAATCCGAGGCCATCCCACGGGTCAGGTGGGCTACGCCCGCTTTCGTCACACAATATGGCACATTGTGGCGCGGCAGTATATTGCTGATGATAAAACTGTTGATAGAGGCCACATTGATGATGACGCCGCCTTCTCCACGGGCAATCATATGTGCTGCCACAGGTTTGGCAAAGTAAAACATACCGGACAGATTCGTGTCAATGATGCGCCGCCAGACGTCATCATCTGCCTCTTCAAGCGACTGCCCTTGGGATGGCATGCCCGCATTGTTCACGAGAACGTCAATCTTCCCGAACAGATCAACTACCTTCTCGACAAAAGGTGCTATCTCTGTCGAGTGGGTAACGTCTACCTTTGCAAAGAACGAGCGATGGCCTAGCCCTTCGATCTCGCCCCGGACCTGTTCTCCTTCAACCTCAAGCAGATCGCAGATCGCCACGTCGGCTCCGGCTTCTGCCAGAGCCAGCGCCTCCTGCCGCCCCAGGCCGCGAGCCCCGCCTGTTACAATAGCCACTTTGCCGGACAGCCTAAAAAGTTCCAATACCTCACCGCTCACGTGTTACTCCTCCGGCCATGTTTTACCACCGAACGTGGCTTTCCAGTCCTTCATAAAGCCATCCATTCGTTTGTCGGTGAATGAATGCTCGTAGAGCCGCCTCATGTATTCTATCTTCATCGTGCAGATATCCGTTCCGGCTACGGCAAACTTGCCAAATATCCGGGGAAAACGCCCGCAGGAGAGGATCTTCGTCGTAAAGCCGTAGTTGTCGTAGATCTGCCTGACCTCTGGCACCATATTCACTGGCGCGTCAGAATCTTGATCCAGCGGCCCATTGAAGATGGCAACGACGTCAGCGCCTGCTTTTCCACAGAGATAGGCTTGAGAGATAGAAGCGACAGCCGTGATCGCAAGCCGCAACTCGGGCGAATCTTGCTTAAGTTGCAACAGCGCCTGGATGCCCGCAATGCTCATCGGGAGCTTGACGATGATCTGATCGGAAAACGCATGTAGCCATCTGGCCTGTGCAATGAGCGGCTCGGGTTGGTACCAACCGATAACCTGAACCAGGACTGGCCCAGGAGAAGCGTCAACAATACGCCTCAAGGTTTCTTTCATATCCGGCATATCTGGCCCTGCTTTAGAGATCAGGGTCGGGTTCGTGGTGACGCCCGATAGCAGGCCCCAGGAACGAACCTGCTCTATCTCTCGCGGGTCCGAACTATCCAAGAAGAGTTCCATTTATGACCCCCTTATCTGGTACTCAGAGAAACCGGGTTTTTCTTGCACAAGGAGCCTCTGTGGGGTCTGGAACGGCCCTGCAGCAGCGTCATCTTGTTTGTGGAACACCAAAAACCCGGTTTCTGATGCGGCTAAAAAAGCTCTTCTGCCAAACTGCACAGGCGACGAGCGACGCGCCTCTGGTATTCCCGGTAGAAGGCAGGCGACAGATCGTAGAATTCCTCTCGTTGGAGGAATTGCCCGCTGTCGTCCCGGCGTCCCACAAACGCGAAACCGTAGTGGTGAAATACAGTATGGTGCGGTGAAGGTGTCTGCTCACCGCTTGCTTCGTACTGTTGGACACACTCGGCCGCAAAGGCAGACCCGGCTGCTGCCTCGCGGCGCGCATACGCCAGAGCGTCATTCCACCAGCGGCGGAACAGCGCCGGATGAAAATCATTGAGTACTTCGGCAAACAGCAATTGCAAACTGGGTGAGATCTTGAAATGGTGTTGTCCTTGCGTAGCGCGTTGAATCACACGCCGCGTTGCCGAGCTCAAATCGTCGCCGGAGTGGAAATCCGCCATTACCCCAAATTCTTCAGCGATGGGGACCAGGGATCGGATGCGGTTTTCCAGGCCCTCCAGACCATCAGGACATCGGTAGTCCGTTCCTTTCTCAATGCCAAAATTGGGCGCAACGTGGGTCAATGGCAGTCCACGTCTCTGCATCTCCGACAATACAAAGAGCAGTTCCACGTCTGTGGTGACACAGTCAAACGTCTGGATCTCAGGCGGGTGCTCGTCAATAGTTAGCTCCAGGTCAAAAGGATATCCATCTTTGAGATGGCTGATATAGGAGGTTAACTCCTGCATCGCATCCAGCCCATCCCAGTACTTGCCGACCAAACGCCCGATCATGGCCGCATCCAGTTGATAGCTCCGCCCCCCGATGCTGCGTTTCTGTCTATGGTAATCTAGCACATCCTTGCGTTGGTCTGCGTCCCGAACCTTGCCTGTCAGATAAGATTCGGCCGTCCCGACCGACTCCACTGCCGTTGCCTCATAGTCGAGAATATCGGACATGTCCAAGGTGAAGAAGGTATAGTAGCGAGCAGCCGTCGCTAATTGCTTGGCGCGGACCAGCCCGTCGGTGTCGCGTTTTACCTGGATGTGATCGGCGTCAGCGCCATAGTGGGGACGTGTGGGACTCTTGAGGCCGTCAAGTACCCCAGATACCCACAGCCCCTCAAATGAACTGCCCGTATAGCCAGTTTCGATGGTGCCAAAACTAAAAGCATAGTTCCTATCGCCTGGCCGGCCAGACAGTAGATTGTCCAGCAGGTTGAGTTCTCGCACCGAGTTTTGAATTGCGTTGGCCGCAAAGCCGCACGTGTCCATGGCCTGGAAAATCCCCGGCCACACGGCGGTCGTCATGCGGGTGCCGATGCCCAACCGTGGCACTGCGCCCATCGCCATGGGACCTGAATCGGGACTAATGAAGCGAAAGAAACGGTCCAGGATTGCGGCATCGGTTTTGTACACCGCAATGCGGTTGCTGGTTCTCAGAGTCTTCGTACCCATCGGTGTCCCTAGAACCGGCTCATCACCCGTGCTGGCTTCGACAAATACCTGCTGCCCGTCCGCCAGGCCAGCCAGAAAGAACACGCTCCCTTGATGGCGAGCAGATGATGCGGTATAAGGGGTGAAGCCATCAGTAACCGGCAATGGATTGTCTTGTGCGATTGCACGTTGAACCGACTGCCAGTACGCGTCATCCAGCGATTGGATCACACCCCACGCACTTTCCGGATCCCACGTGGCTGTATCCAATATGGCAGGATTCTTAGCAGGATTGATTTCGAGATTGCTGAATCGCATTCCTTTTCCCCTTGACTTCAATCTGAGGCACGGTCGGAGACCGGCTCCAGTGAGGGAGACCGGCCCAACTTTTCCAGACAGGCTCAATCCGTTGGGTCGGGCAAATGCAACTCCTTACGATTGATCACCGAGCGTGGGACCCCCCCGTTGAGCACGGTCACGACGTTACGTGCAGTGTCCTGCCTTAGTTGGGCGCTCGACTCTGCGGACCAGGAGGACATGTGCGGCGTGCAAATCACATTTTCCAATTGGAAGAGAGGCTCATCAGGCGATGGTGGCTCCTGCTCGAAAACGTCCAACGCTGCCCCTTTAATGGTGTGCTTCACCAAGGCTTGGTATAACGCCGGTTGATCAACGACAGGGCCCCGTGCCATGTTGATGAGGAAAGCCGAAGGCTTCATGAGCTCCAGTTGCGCTTGTCCAATCATGTGGTGTGTCTCTTCAGTCAGGGGGCAGTGGAGACTCACATAGTCTGAGCGACGCAATAGATCTTCCAGGTTCACCAGTTCTACGCTTAACCTGTCTGCTTCCTCTTGCGCAACATAAGGATCGTAAGTCAGCACACGCAGTCCCATGCCCTGCGCCTGGCGCGCTACCGCTCGGCCGATATTCCCCAGGCCTACCAGGCCCAGTACCTGGCCCTGCAACCGGGCCGGCGGGCCCCAAAGACGAGACTGCCACTTTCCGGAGCGCACATTTCTGTCGTGGTAGCGAATGTGGCGATTGAGGCAGAGGAGGAAGGCAATCGTATGCGTGCTGACCTCCTGAATGCAGTAATCAGGCACATTGCACACCAGGATACCGCGCTCGGTCGCAGCCTCCAGGTCAACCATATCTACGCCAATGCCATAGCGACTGATCACCTGGCAGCGGTCAAGATGCTCGATGACTTGCCGGTTGATCTGCGCAAACCCCACGAGGAGCCCGTTAGCGTCGGCGGCATGTCGGCTGATCTCCTCAGGAACACGAGTATTAAGGCGTACAAGCGTTACGTCCAGGCCAGACGCGCGCAGTTCTGCTTCCTCTAGATCGCTGTCTGGTGCACCAAAATCTGTAATGACAACCTTGAATTGAGACATAGTGATTCTCCTGTGTGAGACTCTTCCGAGAGTGCAAGCAAGATTTTCGATTGCATTCGTCAAGATGATCGCCCTATCTCCCGCAATGTTTCGTGCGCCCCGCTGCGTATGAACCCGGCATCGCTCCCGCCCGTTACGAAGAGGAATCCGCGCTCTATCCAGGGCTGCGCATCGTCCCTACCCCATATGCCAGGGATCTTGTTAGTCTTCCGGCAAGCCTCCACAACTCTCAGGCAAGCGACCTCAAGGGCTCTGGCACCTTCCTCAGTGCTTGGGTCAATTCCAAGTGATCTCCCTAGGTCCGCGGGCCCGATCCAGCAACCATCCACTCCGTCAACCGCCAGGATATCCTCGGCGCAGTCGAGCGCTTGCTCCGTTTCGATCTGAACAGCCAGGAACACCTCATCGTCAATCCAATCCTCGTAATCGGCACCGTAGAAGCCTGCCAGGAGGGCCCCGGCGGAACGGCCCCCTCGCGGCGGATAGCGTGCGGCAAAAGCCGCCGCTCTAGCCTCCTCGACGGAGTTGACCATCGGAACTACAATGCCCAGAGCCCCTCTATCAAGCAATCCCCCAATAGCGAAAAAATCGTTCTTTTGAACACGTGCCATCGGTATCGCAGACCCCAAACAGATGCTCCTGAAGGCGCGCATTGTGTCAGTGAGTTCCCAGGAGCCATGTTGAGTGTCCACCAGTATAAAGTCGAACCCGGCACGTGAGAGGATTTCAGCCGCCAATGGTGCCCCTAGACCGAGCGTAACCCCTACAGCAGGTTTCCCTTCAAGCATGCGTCGTTTCGCCGTGTTGATTCTCATTCTAACCCCTTTCCAACCTCATGATCCTCAATGATTCTCACCATGAATCTGTCAGCCCTTAACGCTCAACCGATCGCCGTAGTATCCGAGCCAAACCGTCCGCGTCCGTGGGAACCGGATCCGCATCGACCCGCATGCCAAAGGTGGTCCGCACTTCCTCGGCAATGTCGTCAAAATCCTCTTTCGGCACCCCGTACTCAGTCAGGCTCCGTTCCAGCCCAAGCGACGCGATAAACTGCTCAATCGCCTCAATCGCCCAGTCCGCCAGGGCGTCGTCGCTCCACGGCTCCACACATCCCAGCAAACGCGCCACGTTAGCGAGCTTGCCAACCGCACCATCACGGGAGTGCTCCAGGCAGGCAATCATGACAGAGGCAATCGCTGGGCCATGCGTAAGCCCATAACGACCGCCTAGCACCATGCCGATAACGTGCGGGATCAGGACTGCGTTGGTCGCCAGCGAGACCCCCGACAGCGTGTCCGCCCACGCCATCTCTGAGCGCAGATCAAGGTCGTCGCCGTGCTGGATCACCTTAGGCAGCGTGCGATAGATGATGCGCATCGCCTCTTGCGCACAGACAAGCCCCATCGGATTATCCACGGTGGACAGATATCCCTCCAGTGCGTGGGTGAAAGCATCGAATCCCGTGTTGGCGGTCACCTCTGGCGGCATTGTGCGAAGGATTTCAGGGGCACAGATCGCTGCGCGAGGATACAGATAATCCGAGGCCAAGGCGCGCTTGATCCCCTGGCCCCGATCTGACAAGACAGAGACGCGCCCCACGTGGCTGCCGGTGCCCGATGTCGAAGTGATGGCGATGTTGGGCAACGTGGCTTCCGTAATCGCACGTGGGCCACCTGCCACGTAATCCATAATCGGACCTGGATGTGTGGCAGCCACTGCCGTCGCCTTGGCAGCGTCAAGCGCGCTGCCACCCCCACATCCCACAATCACGTCCGCCCCGAACTCTCGAGCCAGGGCTCGCGCCTCTTCGACTTCCTCGAAGTTAGGTTCGACTGACACCTTGTCGTACACGAGGCACTCCACGCCTGCGTTCTCTAATAGATCGCGTAATCGGTCGGTCACACCAGTGGCTTGCATTGCATGCCGTCCGGTCATCACCAAGACCTTGTTGACTCCATACAGGTACTTGGTCAGTCTCTCAAGACTGCCTGTGCCGAACTCCACTGGCACTGGCACGCTCATTGTCCAATTCATTGACACAATCTCCTGTATTTCAGGCTACTTCAGGCGCAGGCCCACCTTCAGGCTGCTCCCGAATTGTGGGCTGCCTCCAGCATAGCACACACGTTTTCGGGAGGCACATCAGCCGCAATGCAGTGCGAGGCAGCCAGAACATATCCTCCGCCCGGTCCCAGGTCGGCAACACGCCGGCATACTTCTGCTCGCACGTCGTCTGGAGTGCCGGACCTAAGAACCTCATTCGCGTCAACAGCTCCCCAGAAGGCTATTCGATCGCCAAAGCGCCTCTTGAGCGCGGCCGTGTCGGCAAGACCAGGCGTGGAGGTCTGGATCGGATTAAGGGCATCCACCCCCATGTCTAACAGATCTTCGATCACCGGGCTCGCATCGCCACATGAGTGATACAGGAGCGTAGCGGTAGACCAGCCCTGCAAAGCACTGAACATGCGTGCCTGATAAGGCCTGAGCAGTGTACGATACATACGTGGTGAGACGTACAACCCCTTGTTGAAGGCAATGTCATCCGCGACTAGAATCACATCCACGTTTCCACCAGCAGCCGCGATCAGGCACCGAGCCCGTTCCAGCCAGCGCTCTACCAGCGCATCAAGAAGATAGCAGGCTAAGGATGGGTCGAGCGCCAGATCCATGAGCCACGCTTGGAAACCACGCAGGAATTGCACCTGGTGGAAGATCCCAAGAGGCAAGCTCAAAACAACCGCATAGTCCGTCTTCTCGTGCAGTTGACAGGCATCTTCACCGATCCCTTCTACCAAAGCCGGATCGTTAGGGTCTGGCCAATGCTGAGACTGGGCGCGGATGACCTCTTTGGTCAGATCTCCAGCCAGCGGGGGTTTGATGACGTGATAATACTTTCCATCGCTGGAGGTGGCGCGCACAACTTCCCACTCATCGGTGAAGGTACCATCCTCGTTGGCACTGCCCACAGCGTACGCGCCGCCCCGCGCCACCACCGGACGCGTATCACTCCCCAAATGTTCAAGGACGGACTCAGCAAGCTTAGCCACTCTCCCCCGCTCACTGAGCACCTCTACCGGCTCCGCGATACCCAGGTAGCGGTACAGGCTTTCACAAGCCTCAATGCTAACCCCCGATGCCACATGGCCCCCCAGATCGCAGGGCACACGATCGGGTTGCTGATGGTTTAACGCAGCCAGCACTCGCTGGCGCGAAGTCATCACGTTCGTCATGGTTCCTGGTCCCTGCCTTCCTTCTGCCTGTTTGTCAAAGCGCGAACTCAAGCGGATAATGTCCGTATTGAGCGCCAGCCTCCAGGTAGGCCCGGTAGTTGGCTTCCGGGACTGTGATCAGGGTGTCCGGGGCCAGTATGTAGCCCCCGCTTGGCCCCATGAGTCCAATCCGTTTCTTGACCTCAGCGATGATTTCCTCTGGACTGCCCAGGCTCAGTACCCGTTGGGTGTCCATGCCTCCCATAAAGGAGAGCCTGTCGCCATACAAGCGTTTGGCCTCCGCCTGGTCGTTAGCCCGCGCCTGGACCGGGTCCAGCACGTCCACACCTATCTCCACCAGGTCAGGCAAGATCTCCATAATGTGGCCGCAGGAGTGCAGCCAGAACAAAGCTCCGCCCTCCTTGGCCACCTCGACGATGCGCTCAAGCTCCGGCTTGATCAGACTGCGCCAGAGCCGAGGAGACATCAAGAGCGTTTTCTGTGCCCCGTAGTCATCCGTGGCCCGGATGATGTCCACCCCCAGATCGAGATACCTGCGCACGATGCCGATCTGGTAGTCTGCAATCCGGCGCAGCAGGGTTCGGACCCTGCCAGGTTGATCAATCATCGCCAGGAACAGATTCTCCATCCCCATCAACATATTTGCGCGTTCCAAGAGCAAGAAGAAGAGCTTACCCGATACCAAGACTTCCTCCTGATTCACACCATCCAGGAGGCCATCCATAATCCCTGGTTCGTCTGGATCGGGGAATGGGTACTCATCTAACTTCGAGAGGTCTCTGAGTGGATGCTCCACAGGATAGCTAACGATCGCGGGCTCCCACTCGTTGGTGGCGGGGATGCCGCCGGCCCACGTCACCCCCCAACGATCGCTCCCCTCCAGCGGGGCCTGGCTGCCATGATAGAGAAGGCTGATCATCCCCGGGATGCGACCATCCATGCGCCTGACAGGGACGTACTCGGGATTACGGCGAGCAAGCGCGCGTACCAGGTTCTCCTTCGCCGGCATCGCACACATTTACGTTCTTTTCCTGCTGCCTATTCTCTTCTTTCCGCCTGTCTTGTCAATTCCCAACCACGCAGTATCTCACGGGCCTGCGGCAAGACGAGCCCCACCCGGTTCGCACCCGCCTCGAGCATGGCCATGAAGCGGAAGTAGGTGCCCACTCTGCCTGAGGCTTTGATCCCCATATCTGGGCCAATCGTCTGCCGGATCAATCGTACGTCCTCGAACAAAGCCAGGGGATCGGGACTGGCCCCGCTGCAGGTCTTGACAAAGGACGCCCCGGCATCCTGCACCAGGTGTGAGGCATTCACTATCTGCCTATCGCTCAGGTAGGGTGTTTCGATAATTACCTTGACCGGGTAGCCCCCCGCTGCCCGCACAACCGCGCGTACATCCTCTTCGGCATACTTGCGGTCACCTCCCAGAAACGGGCCCAGATTCAGCACCATGTCAATCTCTTCAGCGCCGTCGGCCACGGCCTGCTCCGTCTCGAACACCTTGACTTCCGTTTTCATAGCCCCCATCGGGAACCCGATACAGGCATCAACCTTGGCCGGCGAGCCCTTGAGGATTGCAGCGGCACGCTTGACCCACAATCCCTTGATACAGATCTGGCCGAAGCCTTCGTCACTCACGACCCGTGCCAGCGCCTCAATTTCGGCGGCGGTGTTGGTGGGCTGCAACAGTGCCACGTCCAGCATCGTCTTGATTTCTTCTGGTGTGATATTCACCGTTTCCTCTCCACTAGATTATGAGAAGCGCCTCTTCAAACTGCTGCCGAATTTCCGCCCGGGTAAACACCGGACGATGTTGCTGAATTGGGCGGCCCATATAGGCGAACACATCAGCGGTCAGCAAATCCAGCATCTCGTCGTCTATTCCGTCGCCCGTCCACATATCCGCCAAGCCGATATCTTTTACGAACGTCTTGAGCCAGGCCACAAAAGCCTGGGCCTTCTCGGCATCGGTCATGTCCGGCTGCGCAGCCCCCACCGTATCGGCCAGCACGGCACAGCGCTCCGGCTGTACCTGCCACGAGTGTGCCAGCACTACTGGCAGCAAGCGTGACAGCCCCAGGCCATGCGGCGTGCCAAGGCGCGCACCCAACGGCAATCCCATAGCGTGGGCCACTGTCGTATTCGACAGCGCGATGCTCATCCCGCCCAGTGTGGCAGCCCAGGCCATGTGTGCTCGCGCATCCCGGTCATGCCCGTCAGCGATGACGGTGGGCAAGTAGCGTGCCACTCGACGCACTGCTTCCAGCGCCAAGAGGTCCGAAGCAGGATTGTGCTTCTCCACATTCAGGTAGGCTTCTGCGCCATGGGTCAGCGCGTCGTATCCCGTCATGGCCGTGATGCTCACGGGCATGGTGTAGGTCAACTCAGGGTCAACGATGGCCAGGCGCGGATAGACGTAGACGCTCAGTAACGCGGCCTTCCTGTGATTTTCGGGGTTCTCGAGCACTGTGCCGCGCGTCACCTCCGAGCCAGTGCCGGCCGTCGTCGGGATGGCGACCACCGGCAAGACCGCTGGCGTGACCGGCCTGGCATCTGCGCCTGTGTACGTCACGTAGTCCCAGATTGGCCCAGGGTGGGTCGCCGCCACCGCGATTCCCTTGGCAAAGTCAATCGCGCTGCCACCTCCCAGACCGACAACCAGATCGCAGTTGGCCGAATGCGCTAACTCCGCCGCTTCATCCACCGCCAGGCACGATGGGTCCGGCTTCACATCCTCGAACCGCGTAACCGCCAGTCCCGCCGATTCCAGCATTTGCTGTGCCCGGTCTGCCAGACCCAGGGCCGACAACTCGCGCGTGGTCACGAGGAATGCACGGCGTCCGAGCGCCTGCGCCTCGTCCCCCAAACATTCGATCTGACCGGCGCCGAATACGATCTTGCCCGACCATTGGAGCATGAACGCTGTCTTGTTCATAGCAGGCTAATACTTCCCGTATTCCAGTCCTGCCTCTGCGAAAGCCTTGATGTTCTCGTAAGGACAACCGTCAAAGAAAAAGTCGGTCGTGGACAGGATCCAGTTACCCCTGGGCTTCACTTTAAGCAGTACGTCCCTCACTCTTTCCTTTACCTGTTCGGGAGTGGCCTTTACCATGAACTCCACCTGATCAATGTTGCCCCTGAGAGCCATATCGGGCCTGATTACCCTCAGAGCCTCATCCAGGTCCACATCCCCGAAAGGAGGAGGCGTCAGGTAGCCCCAGCAATCAATGTCCAGGTCATTGTAGAGATGCATGATCTTCGCCGCATCGCCACAGTTGTGAAAGATTATCAGGGCCCCGGTCTCGTGGATCGCATTTAGCAGCCGATTCTCGTATTCCATTACATACTTCCTGTAGAATTCGGGTCCGACCATGCCGCTTGCCAGGTGCGCAGCAACCTCAATAATGTCCGCACCGCTCTCCACCATCTTCTTGTCCCGTTGGATGAGGCGCTCTACAAAGAAGTCGATCATCGCTCGGAAAAACCCCTCGTCCAGGATTGGATCCATCATGACATCTTCCAGTTTTCGAAACGCCATGAGTACGTTGAACGCCCCGGCGGTGTTGCTGTCGACAAGCCCTTTGTCCCCCACCGCCTCTCTGGCTCTACTGATCAACCTGCAATCCATGTTGTCCCCAGGGGGAG
Organism: uncultured Anaerolineales bacterium; assembly: GCA_964653285.1. Taxonomy (GTDB): domain Bacteria; phylum Chloroflexota; class Anaerolineae; order B4-G1; family B4-G1; genus CAZZEX01. The sequence continues at coordinate 2,170 of CAZZEX010000029.1, read as the reverse complement.
CATATTTCCTGAATATCTCGAAATCCTTTTTCGTCTTGATGAGATACTCCTCAGGGGCTGAGACGACGAGGTAGGTAGAGCTTCTTTTGTAGTTCTCGATATGCCTCAACTCCCCCTCAGGTGTCCTGATGGTCACCGTCCTGCGCTTTTCGTCGCCCTTCCTTTCATCAGCGATGGTCACATCCCAGTTGTCCCACGCCTTGATGACACTTTGATCCTCTAACGAGTTCATCCCGTAGAAATCCCAGACACTGCCCAGGACGTGAAGTACGTCAAAGCCAAAATAGTCACAATACTCAACAAATTTCTCGATTGCATCAAAATCTGGGGGGTCCCAAAAGGTGTCTATCTCGGGTTTGTAATCAAACATCTCATAGACAGCATTGTAATACAGAAACGGAGCGATGGGGACCCGGTCTACCTTTTCCCCCTTAAGCGTTCTGAGCAGTCTTTCTCTTCCGTTCATTTTTTCCTCCTTGCTAGCAGGCTGTCGGAGTAAAAAGTGCCGTCCCTAAATTCGCGGCTTTTTGCGGCAGAAGTGGGGCGCGAGACCTGAATTCAGGCTTAAAATCGTGCTTGAGTTATAGATAAGCGAACACATTTTGGATCCAATGGATGAGAGGAATTGGGCCAGGATTGCCCCTGATTCTATGGAGACAGCCTCTTGATCTTTGTATTGGGATTCATAAATCTTCACGTTCATTTGCCTTCCCCCTTAAGCCACTCCTCCCCTGGCGCGGGTGGCAGCCAACGAGGCGTCGGGCGCCCAGATGTCGGCGCCTATTTCGCTGGCAAATGCCTCGGTAACTGGCGCCCCACCGACCATGACCTTGACCTCGTCACGCAGGCCCGCCTCCGCCAGCGCCTCAATATTGGCCTTCATCATCGGGTAGAACTCGTTGGCGTGGTTGGGTTGAGCCCCATCTAAGCGAGGATTATGGAGCTGCCAACGTGGCCTGGCTCCCACCTGGAGCCTGCTTAAAGCCTGTCTGAGGAACATCTCCGCCACCGACCTATTGCGGTATTCCATTGGCTAATACTTCCCGTATTCCAGTCCTGCCTCTGCGAAAGCCTGGATGTTCTCGTAAGGACAACCGTCAAAGAAAAAGTCGGTCGTGGACAGGATCCAGTTACCCCTGGGCTTCACTTTAAGCAGTACGTCCCTCACTCTTTCCCGTATCTGTTCGGGAGTAGCCTTTACCATGAACTCCACCTGATCAATGTTGCCCCGGAGAGCCATATCGGGCCTGATTACCCTCAATGCCTCATCCAGGTCCACGTCTCCAAAGGGAGGAGGTGTCAGATAGCCCCAGCAATCAATCTCCATGTCATTGTAGAGATGCATGATCTTCGCCGCGTCACCGCAATTGTGAAAGATATTCAAGGCCCCGAGCTCATGAATTGCGTTTAGCAGCCGATTCTCGTATTCCAATACATACTTTGTATAGAATTTGGGACCGACCGCGCTGGTCGCCAGGTTCCCGGCAACTTCAATAACCTCCGGCCCGGTCTCCATGATCTTTTTGGCCCGTTCGATGAGACGGTCTACGAAAAAGTCCATCATCTCTCGGTAGAAGCCCTCGTCCACCATCGGATCCATCATAACGTCCTCCAGTTTTCGAAACTGGGCGAGGGTGTTGAAAGCCCCGTGGGTGTTGGTGGTGACAAGTCCTTTATTCCCTACCGCCTCCTTGGCTCTGTTGATCAAGCTACAGTCCATATCATCTGGAGGGGGAGAGTATCTCCGAAATATCTCAAAATCCTCCTTCGTCTTGATGGGATATTCTACAGGGGCTGCGACGACGAGGTAGGTAGAACTTCTCTTGTATTCCTCAACAATCCTGAGGTCCCCGTCAGGTGTCCTGATGGTCACCGTCCTGCGCTTTTCGTCGTCGTCTTTTCTTTCATCAGCGATTGTCACATCCCAGTTCTCCCACGCTCTGACGACGCTTCGATCATTGGTTGAATTGTACGCCACGTAGAAATCCCAGACGCTACCCAGGGTGTGGAGTACGTCAAAGCCGAAATAATCGCAATACTCAACACATTTCTGAATTGGGTCAAAATCCGGGGGATCGAAAAAGGTGTCTATGCCGGGTTTGTAATCAAACATCTCATAGACAGCATTGTAATACAGAAACGGAGCGATGGGGACCCGGTCTACCTTTTC
>CAZZEX010000028.1:0-49649 GCA_964653285.1 uncultured Anaerolineales bacterium | reverse complement strand
GCCCGCCAGCGCCGATGGTACTGGGGGGGCAGCCCCCTGGGAGAGTAGGTCATTGTCAAGGGACTTCTTGTTTCTATGGTCCCTCAATCGGCTACAGGTTTGAGAGCAAGTACGTCCTTATGCTGCTTTGTCCCCTGCTTCCTCTGCTTCCTCTGTCCTCTCCGCGTTTTCGTCCCCTCCACCCGTAAGACCCACCCGAAACTCGCGAATGCCTTCTCCCAGGTCCTTGCCAAGCCTGCCCAGCCGTCCCACACCGAAGACAAGCAATACGATTACCAGCACAATCACCAGTTCCCAGATACCAGGTTTCCACATGTTGTTTCCTCCTTATCAGGTTTCACTTTAGATTATAGCACATCTTTTCGTAATTTCAACTACTCGCATTCCCCCACGTAAAATGTTTCCGAAGTGGTCGGGTGATCCGCTTCGCCCACCCAGTGGTCATCGCGCTCTCAGAGCGCGATAATCAATCAGTTCAATCCCCAGTTCTTCAATGCGCCGTGGCACCTGTTGATCTAGCAGGGCGCGATAGTCCCCCTCGCGCCAGCCATCGGTGCCCGGGTGGGCCAGCAGCTCGGTGACGCCGTCGGGGAGGGCATCCAGCAGACTTAGCAGGTACTCTGCCGTACGGTGCCCGTCCTGTGAGAAGGACATCTCGAAGTAATCGGGTCGCCTCAGGTCGTGCCGCTCCACCAACCGCTGATAGCGCTGTCCCTGCCAGTTAAGGTACCAGACGGGGAAACCGTTATCGGCGGCCATCTCCGGCGCTTTGCGATCCAGCGCGTCGTCGAAGGGCATGCGGACGGGGAGATGCCCGTACTCTTCGGCCAATTCCAGGCTGACGCGGAACCAGGCGGGGAAGACGTAGGGATAGTGGCAGTGCAGGTCCAGGTGGTCGGGCGAACGGCCGGTATCGGCGATGAACTTCTCGACCTGGGCGCGCCACTCGGCCTTAAGTTCAGTGGTGCGGAGGCGGCCGTAGCGCCGGAGCAACCGGGTGCCATCGCGGAAATATCCTTCGGCATCAACCAATGAGGGTACCTGCTCCGGCGGGAGGATGGGGTGGCCCTCGTTCATCACCAGGTGCACGCCCGCGCCCAGGCCGGGGTGGTCGCGCAGGTAGGCGGTGGCCTCCGGCCAACACGGCTGGTTGACCATCGCGGTGGTGCTGGTGACGACGCCAGCCTCGTAGAGGACGGCGACGGCCTTCGCTGTGCCGGCCGGATGGCCCAGGTCGTCTGCGTTGACTATGAGGCGCTTGTGCATAGTGTCTCCTTAAATCAAGGCTCCAGTCAAAACTCAAGCCTCACTGTCACGACCTCCCGCCCACGCACGGGCAGCGTCACGGCGTCGGCATCGCGGGCCAGTTCGGCGGCCCCCTCCTCCGCCAGGTTGACCCGCAGTGCTCGCCGGAAAGGTCGCCACAGCCGGACGGTGCCCTCCACCGGCTCATTGCCTATGTTCCAGCAACGGACGATGAGCCCCTCACCTTCCTCTGGTTCTTTGACCGTGCTGGTCTCCAGCGTCGAAGGCTCCACAGTGACGAAACTGAGCGCAGGCGGCAGTCCTTCGGTTCCGCTCAGGACACATGGGTCGGGGTGTGCGTCGGTGGAAAGGGCGCGCAGGTCGGTCTGGAAGGCGTAGGCCAGGGCGTGGGGTTGGCGGTAGTCACCGGTGTGGATGATGAGGCTGTAGCGGAACGTGTGCCGGCCGGTGCACTGGGCCTCGGAGGTGGCCTCCCTCGGCCCAGCGTGGCCCAGGCGACAGTGCATATCATCGCGGGAGAGCCAGCCTACGCAGCGCAGGAGGGTCAGGGCGATCTCGGCCCCATTCTCGCCCCGCAATATCTCGTACTCCGGCAGGCCCCGGTTCGCCAGCATCACCCCGCGCTCCCCATCGCTCACGTCTACGAAGGCCCGCTGCGGATGGGTGGGTACCGGCTGCTCGGCCCAGCCCTCAGTTTCAGCCGGCACGTCCAGCGGCCGCTCGGCGACGTCGAAGTGGCCGTCGGCACAGGCAGTGTCCACCGTCAGGCCGGTGGGGAAGTGAACGCGGAGGCGGTGGTCGCGGGCGCAGGTTTCGACCGTGGTTTCGAAGTCCACGCGGCGCACACCGGGGGTGAGGGTGACGCGGGTGACAATGGGGAGCGGCGTCGTCTCATCGTTGCGGCGGGAGCGGTCACCTGGGACCACGGAGACAGGCACCCGATAGCCTAACGCAATCTCCAGCGTCGCACCTACCTCGTCGGCCGATAGCAGCCGAGCGGTGGACGGCGTGGCAGGACGGTCTACCAGGCGGTCGTGCTCAGGCTGGCAGTAGGTGTACTCGTCCCCCCGGTCGCCGCCATCCACGAAGTGGTTGCAGCCCCGGAGGACCTGGCCGGTGGTCTTGTCGGTGATGGTGAGGGTGCCACCTTCTGGGTCGACCTCGACGCGGCAGAACTCGTTCTCGATGCTGGGTGCTGGATGTGGGATACTGGATGCTGGATGCTCGATGCTGGATGTTGGTCGGTGTTTGCTTCCTGCTCCCTGCTTCTTGCTTCTTGCTTCCTGCTTCTTGCCTCCTGCTGCCAGGGTGTAGGTAACATAGCCCATCGGGGGCACATCTCGCGCTACAAACTGGATCCGAAGCCTCTCATCCTTCAGGAGGCGGACGCTGTAGTGCTGGATGGCCTCGTCGGCCAGCAATGCTTGGGCTCGCTCCAGCGCCTCATCCACGGGACCAGGCTCGGCTCCCTCTCGCTGAGAGACGATGAGGTGAACGTGAGCGATGCTCTTCTCGACAGCGACTTCGGCGCGACGGAAGGTGAGTTGCTCTTGCATCCGGCCACCGGTGGACTTGAACTCGGCCACGAGAGAGGCAAAACCTTCCCGGTCCATCTCCATGCCGGAGACCTCCCGGCTGTGGCGGTCCAGGGTGCGGTAGGGCACCGGCTGCCCGGCCTCGTCCAGCAACGGTTGGCCTGGTTCGGGGGGAGGTTCGACCTCTACGGAGACCACGTCAGTGCGGAGAGCACTCGCCGGGTTAAAAACGACGATGGCAGGGGTGGAAGCATTGATCTGCTGCGCAATCGCCTGGAGGGCTCGCTGCGTCACCTCTTCGCCGATTTGTTCGCACCAGTCGAAGCGGGTGACCATCTCGCGATGTACCTGGTCAACTGAGCAACCGCAGATGGAGTCGTGGGGGTGGTTCTCCAGGAGGTATTTCCAGGCCCGGTTGATCATGTTCCTGGTAGATTGGGAATTGGTGAATTGATAAATCGGTGGATCAGAACCCCCCATGCCACCAGTTTCCCGATTTACCAATGTGCCAGTTACCAGTGTACTGAATGCTCCAAACGGTTCGGCCCACTTCTCAAGCAGTGTTTCGCAGGCATGGTTGCGCTGCTTGATCCACATGCGGGTGGAAAGGACACCGGCCAACAGGTGGGCGCGCTGGGGAGACCGGTGTTCGCCGCCGACGACGGGCACCTGGGATTCGCGCTCGCCCAGTTCGTCGCGCACGGCGGCCAGGTAGCGGGGCAGGGTGGAGTGGACGACGCGGGTATCCTCCAGCCTGGCGTCGGCGGCCGCCAGCAGCCGGGGGAGGTCAGCGCGAGGCCGCATATGGTCGGTGCCCTGCATCGCCAGGATGTGGGAGGTAGTGGTATAAGAGACCAGGCTATCGCGCAACTCCGCCAGCCCCTGAACGAAGCCATCCTCATCAGCGGGCAACCAGGCACCGTTGGAGTAGGAGTCGCGCAGGTGGAGCAAGAGCACAGCGCTGCCATCGGGGGCGCGCCATTGCAATTCGGTGGGTTGGTTGCCGATGCCGCGCCACAGGCAGGCCACGTCAATACCAAAGCCACGCAGAATCTGGGGCATCTGCCCGATGTGGCCGAAGGGGTCTGGGAGGTAGCCGATCATCATCTTGGGGCCAAAGCGGCGGCACACGCGCTCGCCCATCAAGATGTTGCGCACCGTCGCCTCGGGGCTGACCAGGAATTCGTCGGGTAGGATGTACCAGGGGCCGATGACCAGTCGCCCCTCCTGGACGTAGCGGCGGATTTCCTCCTCCCGTTCGGGCCGGATCTCCAGGTAGTCCTCCAGCACAATCGTCTGTCCGTCGAGCGTGAAGTAGCGGTAGTTGGGATCGGCGTCCAGCAGCACCAGGAGTTGATCTATCAGCTCGACCAGGCGAAAGCGGAACTGCTGGAAGGTCAGGTACCACTCGCGGTCCCAGTGAGTGTGTGAAACGACGTGGATGGTGAACATGGCATCTCCTTAGAAACCAGGTTCTCTCCAAAAAACCTGGTTTCTATTGAGAGTCAGGCGTTGCAACGCATCCCCGCGCAGGGGACGGCGACCGTGACCGGTGTAGACCCATTCGGGCCTCAATGCCTGCAGGCGGGCGAGACTGTCTGGAATGAGCGACCAGTCGTCGGCAAAGAAACGCTGCACGCTGGGGCGACCCGTGGTGGAAAGCAGGTCGCCCACGAAAGCGAGTCGTCCCTCCAAGATGAGGCAACTGGAGCCGGGGGTGTGCCCCGGCGTGTGGAGCACCACCGCGTCAAGGTCAAATCCGTAGGCGCGCGGGTCACTGCCATCGTCGAGGAGGAGGTCGGGCGGGGTCGGTTCTGGTCGCAGGACTGGCTCGAACAGCGGCAGGAGCGCCAGCAGCAGCCGGCCCCGGCCACGCGCTGAACGGATGGGGGTTTCTCCCCGTGTCATCGCATCGCCATCAGCGCGGTGGATGGCGATAGGCGTGCCAGTGAGCCGCCGCAGCGCGGCCGCGCTGCCGTAGTGATCGAGGTGAGCGTGGGTGATGAAAATGAGCCGCAGGTCATCCCGTCCCAGCGTCCGCATCCGCCGCAGCACACGGTGCTCGTAGTGGGGTAAGCCTGCATCCACCAGCACCAGGCCCGCGTCACTTTCGATCAGATGTGCAGGGGCCATCCCCATTGGAATGTTATGAATCTGCAATGACATCGGAGCATCTATGTTGTCAATGGTCGATGATACAGCAGAGCAAAGAAAGTGTCAAGATGGCAGCAACTCATTGAGGCTGCAGAGCACGTAATCGGGCTGAACGTCGGAAGCGGCCAGCAGTTCGGGCGTGGTGACGCCGGTGAGGACGACACCGGTCGTCATCCCGGCCTCCCGGCCCATACGGATGTCCGTCTCCAGCCGGTCGCCGACGATGATACACTCAGAGGCCGGGAGTTGCAAGCGGTCGAGGATGGCACGAGCGGTGATGGGCGAGGGTTTACCGACGATGACCTCAACCTCTTTGCCGGTGCAGCCCTCAATCGCGCCGATGACCGCCGCTGCGTCGGGGAGGCCGCCTGTGGGAGTGGGGCAGTAGCGATCGGCGTTGGTGGCGATGAAGTGCGCCCCCGCGCGGATGGCGTCGAAGGCGATCTGGAGTTTGCGGTAGTCGAAAGCGCGGTCGAAGGAGGCGACGACGAACTGAATCTCGCCGGGCTGGTTGGTCAGGCGAAAGCCTGCCGCGCGCAGTTCCGCGAGCAGCGGCGGCTCCCCCACGACGAAGAGCGCCGCCCCCGGGGCCTCCCGCTCCAGCCAGCGGGCCAGCACCCAGGAGGAGTTGACGACCTCATCGGGCAGGGTGGGGATACCCAGGCGGGTCAGTTTGGCGGCGTAATCGGCGCGGGTCTGCAGGGGCTTGTTGCTGAGGAAGACAACGCGGGAACCAGCCGCGCGCAGCGTCCCAATCGTGTGTTTGGCCCCCGGCAGGAGCACGTCGCCCAGGTAGACGGTGCCGTCCATGTCGAGGACATAGCCGGAGAAGAGGCGGGTGGGGCGGGGAAGCAACTCAGCCTCGTGGATCATCGCAGCAAGCGCTCAACTTCCTCGTCGCTGAGTGTCTCAGGGTTGTAGCCCTGCGCAACGAGATAATCCCGAAACGCACGCTGCGAGACCTCCATTGCCCGGTCGAAGCGGTGTTGCCAGAGCAGACTGCGACGGACGGCCTTCTGCTCGCGAATGAATCGGTCGAGGTCGGCTGACTCAACGCGGTAGGATTTACCCAACTTGGCACCTCTCGACCTCATCATACACCAAGCAACAGAATCCGTCAACGTAGGAGGTCGGTATCTTCTCAATGAATTGGGGAAATTTCTATCATCGGCGGGGCTTCAGCGTGACACGCCCGCGTTCAGCCCCGCCAGCGCGTCCTCGACGGTGAGCCAGCCGGTGCCGGGGAAGAGCCGCGCTACCTGCGGCGCGAAGAGCGACGAAAGGGCACTCCCCCCCGCTTCGGGGGGGCTGGGGGGGGTAGCGGTCAGTACTTCGGCAGGAAGGTCGTCGGCGATGACATCTCCCTGGCTGAGCATCACGACCCGGTTGGCGGCCTGTGCGACCATCTCGACGTCGTGGGTCACGAGCAGCACGCCCATTCCTTCTGCCTGCCACTCTCGTAGAAGGCGCACCAGTTCTCGCTTGGCGGGGTAATCCATCCCCCGCGTGGGCTCGTCGAGAAGCAGGAGCTGAGGGCGGGTGATGGTGACCGCGCCCAGTGCCACTCGCTGCCGCTGACCGACGCTCAGGTCGCGAGGGTAGGATGCGGCTAAGCCGCTCAGGCCCAGGCGGTCCAGCAGAGCGGCGGGGATGATAGGGGGACTATCCAAAAGGCCGTGGTTGCGCAGCGTGACCCTCAATTCCTCCACGACGGTGTCTGCGAACAGGAGATCGTCCGGCTCCTGAGGCAGGTAGCCGACGCTCCGACAGATGTCGGCCGTCTCCCGTCCAATGAGCGACTCGCTCGCCAGCGTGATCTTCCCCCGCTGGGGCCGCAGCAGTCCGACGATACACTTGAGCAGAGTGGTCTTGCCAGAGCCGTTGCGACCCATCAGCGCGACCAACTCTCCGGGTGCCATCTCCAAGTTGACCCCGCGCAGGACGTCCTCCCGGTCGTAGGCAAAATGCAGATTGCGAATTGCGAATTGCGGATTGCGGATTGCGGATTGCTTCTCGGAAACCTGGGGTTTTGGGGTTTGGGATTTCGCGGCGAAGCGACGCCCCTCCTTTACCGTGAGCGGCAGCGGTTCCCAGCCCAGCGCTTTGCCCAACGTGACCAGCGGCGGGGTCAGGTCCACCTGGCGCAAGGTCCGGCGCAGCGGTCCGCTCAGCACCGGCTTACCGGGGCCAGGCAGGTAAACCAGGCAGTCGGCGTGGGGCAAGACGCGCTCCAGTCGGTGTTCAGCCAGGACGACCGTCAGCCCCAGGTCGCGGTTGAGGCGCACCAGCGCGCCCAGCACCTCCTCGGCCGATTGGGGGTCGAGTTGCGAAGTGGGCTCGTCAAGCACGAGGATGCGTGGGCGGAGCGCCAGCGCCGCAGCGATGGCGATGCGCTGTTTCTCGCCGCCGGAAAGCGTCTCCAGCGGGCGGTTGCGCAGCGGAATCAGGTCCAGCAGGTTCAGCACCTCCTCGACGCGCGCACACATATCGTCGGGCGGGATGGCGGCGTTCTCCAGCGCGAAGGCGATTTCGTCCTCGACTCGGTCCACGACGAACTGCGCCTCGGGGTCCTGGAAGACGAAGCCAACGATGCGGCTGAGCATCTGCGGCCCCTCGGCGATGGGGTCGTGGCCAGCGATGGTGGCGCTCCCGCTCAGCCTGCCGCCGGTGAAGTGAGGCACCAGCCCGTTGAGGCAGCGCAGCAGCGTGGACTTGCCCGCGCCGGATGGTCCGGTCATAAGGGCGAATTCCCCCTCGGCGATGTGCAGCGTCACGTCGACCAGCACGGGCTGGGAGGAGTCGGGATAGGTATAGGTCAGGTGGTCAAAGTGGATCATCCGTGTTCCTGCTCCTGGCCCGAGTTCTGATCGGTCTGACTTTCCCTTTCTGATCGGAGAGAGCAATCACAACCTGCTTGGCCCCCAGCACTAACCACCGCCGGTGCGAGCAGCCCCAGCAACCCCAATCCGATGAGCGGATCGAAGGCGGGTGGGGTCAGGCGCGGGTAGGGTGTATAGTAAAGTGTGCCCCGGTCCACCAGAGGCAGCGGCAACAGGACAGTAGCCAGCGTCAATCCGCATCCTAGCACGATGAGCGTATCGCGGGCGGTCCAGCGATGCGTCCGGTAGGCGGTGCGGGGGACAGCCCGCCCAGCCAGCCATAGCACGCCGATGATGAGCCCCGCCCCTACGACCATCCCGCCCACGGCCGCCCTCTTCCACGACGGCAGGAACAGGAACGCCAGCCAACCTCCTAGCAGCGCAAACAACCCCAGCGCCAGCGGCCCTTGCGTGCGCAGTGGCTGTGCCCGATCGGAAACGGCCCCGTAGCCCCGGGCGACCATCGCTTCGGCCAGCCCCATCGAGCGCTCCAGTCCGCTTATCAGCAGCGGTATGAAGATGGGCAGCCAGTCGCGCAAGCCCCGCACGCGGTGTCCGCGCACCGCCTGGGCCTCGCGGATGCGGGCCAGGCTGCTGGTCGTCTGTGGGATGAAGGTGAGAGTGATGGAGAGCACGACGCCGGTCTCGTGAAAGGCGCGCGGCGTGAGTTGCACCAGATCGCGCACCGGCGTCACCTGATTGAAGACAGCGAAACCGCTGAAGATAGCCGTCAGCGTGAGGCCGTTCGTCGCCCCGAAGACGAGCGCTTCCAGCGTTACTGGCCCGCCCAGCAGCGGGAGCCAGTCGGGCAGGCGAAGGAGCACTGTGTCGCCCAGGTGCGCGGTCAGGCCGTTGAACAGGGCAGCGAGGGGAATCGCCACGGCCGCGAAGCGGAGCGGCACGTAGGGCGGGTTGGCAACCCGCCCTACTGCACAAACGACGCCCACCAGCGCCACGATCAGCAGCAGCAGGACGACGTAGAGCGGGTTGCGAGTGGATGAGGCCACCACCAACGTCGTCAAGGCCCAGAGAAGCCACGCGCGCACATCAATCATGGGTGGGACGTACCTCAAAATAGAAACGGCGCTGGAAGCGAGTGAGCGCCCGCACCGTCGGCGCGCCCAGCAGCAAAATCAGCGCCACGTTGCCCAATGCTCGTATCAGGTCCCACCCCAACGAGGTCACCGCGTAGAACGCGGCGTAACGGGCCAACGTCTCGCCCAGGCCGATGCCCGGCGTCCAGGTCTGCTCGACTGGTCCCATGGCGAAGGGCCAGAAGTAGACATTTATGATCACGCCGTAGAGCAGGCCCCAGGCGAAGCCAAACGAGCACAGGATTAGAGTGTCGGGTGCCAGTGACCGGTGGGGACGTGGGGCGTGGCGCGTGATGCGCGGGAGCCAGCCGGCGGTCAGACCGACCCAGCCCGCCGTGAACATCTGATAGGGGAGCCACGGCCCAATGCCGCCGGTGATCAGCCCTGAGACAAGTAGTGTGAAGGCTCCCATCAGGAAGCCGAAGCGGCCGCCGAAGACGTAGCCAGCCAGGATGATGGGCGCAAAGACGGGGGAGAAACCGCCGGGCATAGGAACGGCGACTTCGATGAAGCGCAGCACGCTGGTGATGGCAACCAGCACGCCCAGCATGGCGACTGTCTTCGCACTGATTGCCTGTCCTTGCAGTTCCACCAGTAGTGCGATCACCGAGAGTCCCACTAAGGCCGCAGTCACCAGCGGTGCGTCCCAGCCGTGGGCGATGCCAATAGAACCGTTGGCCTGCCTGCCGAGGAAGAAGGGATAGACGAAGGCCAGGACGCCGATGGCCCCGCTGAGAGCATAGATGAACCCGCTGATGACCTGGCGCATGTTCACTTCCGGTGGCACATCCCGAAGACCAGCCAGCCCAATAGTCCGATGACCGTCAGGCCGAAGGCAACGTAACCGAGCGGCAAGGTAGAGGTTGGAGATTCGTCATTGGACATTGGTTGCTGGTTGTCGGTTGTCGGCGACAAGGCGCTGGAGGCAGGAGATGGGGTGAGCGTCGGCTGAGTGACACGTGTGGGGGAGGGCAATGGGGATGCGAGGGTTACACGCTCAGGAGTGGGAGAAGGTGATGGAGATGCGGTTGCTGTAGGCTGAGCGGTGGGGGAAGGGGACAGGGACAGGTCTGCCACGGACTGGGGGGTGGGAGAGGGCGATAGGGACGGGATCGCCGTAGGCTGCGGGGTGGCCGGCGGCGACGGTGATGCGCCGGTCACGCCCAGCACGAGCACATCGGTTTGCTCCCCCGCCGCGCTCACGACCCGCAGGTGGTATTCCTGCGGCGTAGTGGGGCAGACCTCACGGCTGCCGTTGAGGTCCACACGCTCCCCATCCAGGTAGACCTCCAGTGCATCGGCAGTATCCCAACACACCATTGTGCAGGTGCCGGCGGAGATAGGATTATTATCCAGCCGGAACCAGACCACGGGAGTCGGCGGGGGCAAAGTGATAGTCGGAGCAGGCAACGGGGTGTCGGTAGGCGAGGGCGAGGTGGCGGTCGGGGGCACAGGCGTGTCGGTAGGTGGCGGTGCGTCGGTGGGGGGTGGTGCGCAAATCTGGTCGAGCGGGACAACGGGCGGCGGCTCACCAGGCCCCCAACTCCACCCCTCTACGTCGCCATTATGGGCTTTGTAGCCGCTGGCACCAACTTGAGAGTAAACCCAGTTTCCGTCAATCAGGTGCCAGTAGGACCAGTAGTCGGGATAGGCACACGTCAAGCAATCCTCGGCCGGGCAGCCCTCGTGCTCGATCTTACAGATTGCCACACCCTGGCCCGAGTAAGCATAGGCCACAACGTTCAGGCCGGAGTGTACCAGCACGTCGTAGCCGCTGATCTCCGGCTCACTGAACTCGATGCAGCGGGTGATGAGGGAGCCATCGCCAAAGCGCACGACCAGGCCGACGCGGTTCGCCCCCTGGGCGCGTGTGTGCGGCAAAAAGACTCCAACGATGGTCAGCGCCAACACTACAGCCGGCGCCAGGCAGAAGCGGTTTATCCTGCGTTTCATTTTGTCCAGGCAAAGAGAAGGGTTCTGGTGGGGTCAGCGACCCCACCAGAACCAGGTCCACTGAAACGGCTACCGCTTGAAAATGAGCGGCAGGTAGGTATAGTAAGGCTTCAGGGTGCTGCTCAGTACGACGGTATCGGTCATCCCGGTACCGTATTGCACGCTATCTGGGTCTGTGAAGGTCGCCTGGAACTCGTAGGCGACCGGGAGCGTGAGAGGCAACGTGGCGGTGAAGTAGCCATCGGCTCGGTGGACCGTGGTGCCCGTCGTCCACGACGTCTCGCTGGAGACACGCCAGTCCAGCGTGACGCTGCCGTCGGCGTCAAGGTCGCTGCCGAAGGGAATGGTCACATCTACACTGTTGCCCCAACTCGCGCGCGGGGATGCAGCCACCATGCGATCAGGGTCGGGTCCGCGATAGACGCTGCTGAATGTTATCAGCCCAGTGGTCGAGAGGGGATAGTGTTTCCCCAACAGTGCCGGCACTGCCTGCCAGGTGGCCATGCCATTGTCAGACCCAGCCGAGGCAAAGGGGCCGTCGGGCTTCTGAAGGGTGGCCAGCGCATCGTAGGGGCTGTGACCATCCTTCAACCACTTGTCGGCAACCAGGTCCTCGCCTGCTGCCAGAAGGCCCTGCATGGCGTAGGCGGTGGAGTTGGCGCTGGGGCTGCCCCAACTGCCCCAGCTTCCCTGGGCGTCCTGTTGGCTCTGCAAGAACAAGGTCCCGCTGACGATACTGGTGTCGGTAGGCGGCACGCCGGCCGCGATCAAAGCCTGCAATGCTATGCCGGTATGGTCGGGACCGGTGGTGTTCCACCATCCCGAGGACAGGTCCCACTTCCAGCCGCCATCGGCTTGCTGGAGGCCGGCAAGCGTCTGCGTGGCGCTGACGGGGATGGATTCGCTAGCCGCTGCCAGACCCAGAATGGCGAAGGCCTGGTGGTAGGTATTGGTGGGGACACCGAAGGCACCCAGCGTGGGGCTGTACCAAGTGTCGGTGAGCACGTGGACGATGTCCACACCGCCAAAGTTGTGGGCATCCCTGCCCGCCGCCTCGACCGCCAAGGCCAGTTTGCCCGCTGAGGCAGCAGTTTTGGTGGCATAAGAGGAGGCAGTCGCGGAGAGGTAGTCCATCGCCGACATACCGGAGTTCTCGACCGTATCGGGATCGAAGCCCGCCGCCGCGTACGCCAGCACCGCGTCGCAGGTAGCGCCAGGGTCGGGGCCGAGCCACCCGGACCAGGAGCCATCGGCGTTTTGCTTCTCGTCCATCCAGGTGAGGGCACGGCGCGCCCGTTGCACCCGCCCAAAGATTGGCAGCGGCGCTTCGGCCAGGCCAGGGATGGCGTCGGCAGTGGACAGCGAGACGACGTAACCGCTGAAACTACCATTGGCTTGCTGGAGGCTGAGCAGGGCGGTGTGGGGATTGGGTGAGTGCGCCCAACTCTCCGTCGCCGGGGTGTAACCGGCTGCGACGAGAGCCTGGATTACGGCTGCCGTCGAGTCGGCACTCGGGCTGCCCCACCCCCAACCACCGGAGTCAAGCTGCGTGCTCTGCAGGAAGCCCAGCCCATCCTGCACTTTGGCGTGGGTTGGGTCCACGTTGCCGCTGGCGATGAGGGCCTGGAGCGCCTGTGCCGTGGAGTCCGCGTCACTACCCCAGCCAGGAAAGCCCCATCCGCCATCTGCGTTTTGCAGGCCGACGAGGAAATCCGTGGCGGACACAGGGACCGTCTCCTGCACCGCCGCCAGGCCGAGAATAGCCCACGGTTGGTTGATCATGCCGGCCGGGCTGGCAGTGGTGCTGTACGCGCCGGTCACGGCGTTGTAGGTGCCGGTCAACTCGTGGGTGATGTTCATCCCACCGAAGTCGTATGGATCGCCACCACCAGCGACGACGGCCACGGCCAGTTGGCCGGCCGTGCCGGGTTTGAGTGGACCGGTGCCCGTCTGAGCGTGCGTGTAGGTGATGGCTCGCGCCGCCAGGTAGTCCAGCGGCGTGTTACCGCTGGTCGAAGTCATGTAACTGATCGGGCGGCGGGCCGCGGCGACCGCGATGACTGCCCTGACGGTGATGAAATCATCATCGTTGAAGCTGCCGTTGGGTCTTAGTTGCGTCTTCAAGTAGCCCAGCGCGTCGCTGATGGCGTCGCTGTGGTCAATCGTGGGGGCTGCCGGGGCCGGGGCGGGCTGGGCCTCCGCCGGGGCAGCGTGGAAACTCAGGGCCACGACCAGCCCGATGGTAATCGCAGTACCCAGAGTTGTGCTCAATACAAGATTGCGCAAGCGCATCTCTGTCCTCCTAATTGTGGATGATTTGAAGGTTGACCTGTCAAGTTGGCAAGATTAGACCCCATATTGTAGGACGTATGGGCGTGGAAGCCCGGCCTGCCATCTCCCGTGTGGGCGATAAGCCGAGCAGAAACGAAAAACCCTCCCCCTTATGTCTTCTGGGGAAGGGCTGTCAGTGCTGTGGAACCATTCATGTGCCACCCCCTTTCCGCGAAGAGGTTATTGTGCGCTGGTAGAGGCGGGTACTCTGGCTCCAACAACGGATCAAGAAACTGAGATATCAACGGAAGAATCCGTTTGTGTCTCACTCCGCTGTTGCTACAGTTGCGGGACAGCGCCGGACTTTGACCGGCTTCCCCCATTATGCCCCCCGCTTCCGGGCTTCGGGGCACCTCTGCCATAGCAGTATTTGATTGTGGCAGGAGTATAACACACAAAAGATGGGTTGTCAAACTACAACGGCCCAGCCCATCCGTCGGGGCTGATCTGTTCTTACCTTATGCACCCGCCGCGATGTATCAAGCGTGCCTTCCGCGAGCGGTGACCAGGACCAACCAGCCCACCAGTCCCAGAACTGCGACACCGAAGACGCCATAGCGGAGGAGACTGTTGCCACGCTCGTGATCCGTGGCTTGAGCGGTGGGCTCTTCGGCTTCGCTCCCCTTGGCTATACTCGGGGCGGGCAGGGCAGGCGTGGCGGGGAGAAGGGGAGTTGGTTGGTTGGTTGGTTGATTAGCAGGGGCTGTGGGCTGCGGTGCATCGGTGGGGAGCACGGGGGATGGGAACGGAGTCGAGGTGACGATAGGGGACGGGGGCGGGGTGGCGGTGGGTGATGGGAGTGGAGTTGAGGTGATAGTGGGAGGTGGGGGATTGGGAACGATGGTTGGGGCCGCAGGCTGAGCCACCTCGGGCGGGCAAACCCGCTCGAAGGCCACGATCGGTGGAGACGTGGAGCCATCGCTCCACACCCAGCCGTCCACGTCGCCGTCTTGCACCTGCCAACCGCTGGCACCGACGCCGGAGGCGGCCCAAGAACCGTCGGGGCGGCGGTGGGAGTAGACCCAATAGGCACACGGGCTACCCCGGCATTGGCAGAAGCAGTCCTGGCCCGCGAAGCAACCCTCACCATCAATCGCACAGACACCGTAGCCCAATCCTCCGTAGGCAGTCAGCGTGGCCCCCAGGCCAGAGCGGCGCAGCAAGTCCGCGCCGCTGATGCTCTCCTCGGCGAAGGCGACGCAGGCGCTGACGACGCTCCCGTCGCCGTGCACCACGACCAGGCCTGCCCGGTGCAGGTCAGGCTGCTGGGCGCGGATGGGTGCAGCCAGCACAGCGGTCAGGGTCAGGCTCAAGACAATGATTCGCAGACGCATGGTTCGAAAACCCCGGTGGTGGTCCCACTTCGGTGGGAATGCCCTGGTTAGGGCCGGGTATTGTCCATATGCCTACTTGTCTGCTCGCCTACTTCTCACGCTGGCGGCGGCGTAGGACGAACCCCACGCTCATCGCGGCGGCACCCAGCGCGATCAGGCCCGCGGGCAGCAGGACCGTCCCGCCTGATTCAGGCAGGAGGATGACATCCGGAGCCACCACAGGTCCCGGCGCGTTGACCGCCCCGACATGTGGCAGGTGCGCAAAGGTATGGCCCATTACGACGGGAATCGCCTGTGCGGTCGCCAGTACGTTGGGGTAGGGCAGCCCCGCCTGCCAGAAGAAAGCACCGCTGGCGGGATCGTGCAGCGCGACCAGTGCGCCGAGAGGATCGGTACCGCCGGGCGCCCAGTTGCCCAGCGGCTCGCCAGTCGCCAGCAGCGCTTGCAGCACGACGGCGGTGGAGTTGGCGTCTGTGTCGGTGCCGTAGTCGGAGGGATTCTGGTAGGGGAAGCCGCCGTCGCTGTTCTGCACGCGGTGGAAGTAGGCGAATGCCTCACCAATCTCGTCCTGGTATCCGGTGGCGAGTAGCGCCTGAACGGCCAGGGCGGTCGTGTTGGTGTCGCCCGTGCCAGCCGCTGTGCCACCGAAGAGTGCCCACGCGCCGTCGGTACACTGGTTGTCCAGCAGATACTGGGCGGCTCCGTTGGGGACCGGCTGACCAGCGCCGAAGAGCGCCAGCATGACGAGTGCCTGGTCGAAGATGGTACCGCCGTAACTGCCGGTGGTCTTTTCGTAGGCCGCGCTCAATTCAGTGATAAGATTGTGCCCGGCGAAAGCGACCGGGTCCTGGCCGGTGACCAGCAATGCCATCATCACCTTGGCCTTCGGGCCGAGTTTGTCCACCGCCCCCCTCGCCATCTGGGCGTAGAGGTAATCCAGCGGCGAGTTGCCGCTGTCTGACACCCACGTGCTGGCATCCTGCCCACCCGCGGTGATGGCCAGGACGATGTCACAGGTCGTGCCCAGGTCGGAGCCTGCGCTGAAACCGTTAGTGAAACCGCCGTCGGCCTGTTGTTGAGCGGCCAGGTAGTCTAGCCCTGTCTCGACCGGGTCCTCCCCCCATGCCGGCAGGGCAAAGGCCGCAAACAAAGCCAGAGCGAGCCAACTCGCTACAAATACACGAGACATTGATACCCTCCTTGACTTACTTGCCGTTTGCCATTGGTTATTGGTAATCCAAAAAGCCCTCCCCCTCCTGTCTTCTGGGGAAAGGCTTTTTGTGCTTGCGTATTCTTCATGCGCTACCCCTTTCCGCGAAGGGTTCTGTTTGCGCCGGCAGGGGCGGGTATCCTGGCTCGAACACGGATGACCTGTGAGATCCTGCAATCCGTGCTCCTACAGTTGCGGGACAGCGCCGGACTCTGACCGGCTTCCCACATTGTGCCCCGGGCATCTGGGCCTTGGGGCACCTCTGTCGTAGCAGTATGCGATTATGAAAAAAGTATAGCACAAGGGGGATGGACTGTCAAATCGAACCTCTCGCCAATCTGGCTGTTCGCCGGAAGATTTTGCGTTTCCACGTTGTTGTGGTATACCTGCGTCCCGTCAGGGGGCAAGATGGATGCGCAGAGCGAAGTCAAAGCGCAAAGAAAGCGACAAGCGGGCTGGATGTTAGCCCGGCTGCGACGGACGCTCCCCTCCATTCTGGCTGGATACCCCGTAGAGGCAGCCTACGTCTATGGCTCGGTGGCGCGAGGTACAATGACTCCATTTAGCGACGTGGACGTCGCCCTGGTGCTGAGGGAATCCCTCCCCTCTTATGACCGCCTTATGCTGGAACTTGCCGTTCAGGGGGCGATTGAGGAAGCGATAGGGTTTTCGCCGGTGGATGTGCGTGCCATCAATGAGGCCCCACTGATGATCCGGGGCCGGATCGTCCAGCAGGGCATCCTGCTCTACGAGCGGGATTGGCGACGCCGCGTGGCCTTTGAGGTACAGACGCGCAAGCGGTACTTCGACTTCGCCCCCGCAGCCCGCCGCCTGCGAGATGCTTTCCTCCAGCGAGTTCATAGGGAAGGACTACTCCGTGGTTGATCTGGACACCCTGGCCTCGATCCTCGGTAATCTGCGGGGCTATCTGGAGAAACTGGCGCTCCACGCTGCGCCAGATGGTCAGTTTCCGCAGCCGCGTGGTGCACCTGTACTGGGACGTTGATGACGCGATAGTGTATCGCATCCTGCGGGAGAACCTGGACGATTTTGAGACATACGTCGGATACATCCTGGACTTCACCCAGGCTGAGTCTGCCGAAGAGGAGTAAACCTGTGTTCATGTTGCACCACCGCCGCACCTGAGAAGCGGCCTGGGGCGCCGGTTGGCGCCCGCAGGCCAGCCCGCACACGCCAGGGGGCGGTGATGTGACCGCGCCCTGAGTTTGGACGTTGGCGTCTCTCCTGAGACGACTGCCGCCGCTGGCGTGTGCCGGCGGCGGTTTTGTGTTTCCTACGTCAAGGAGAGATGTGCCATGTCCGAACGACTCCCCCCTTTCCTTGCCTCGCACTGGGGCATCGGCGCGGCCTGCTTCGAGCAGGACATCGCCCGGAGAGCCAGGGCTCCACCGCGCCGCTTTCACTCACAAGACCATCAGGGTCGTAGTGGCGACTTCAGTCGCTCTGTCCTCACTTTAGACGACTAAAGTCGTTACTACGAGCAAAATTGCACCTATCTTGCGACAAAATTCTTAGCATAACGAGGAGGTTACAAAATGAACTGGAATACGAGATTGCCTATCTCTCATCAGAGGACAAGCCCGCCGACATCTACAAGGTGAAACGTTTCGATGACGGCAGGTACCTGATGGTCCGCTGCGCCAATATGAAGATAACCGTGGATACGGAGAGCAACAAGGTGGTGAACGTTTCGGGCGGCGGCTGCCCGGACGTTCCATCCCTGACCTATTACGTGGTGGGGAAAGATGTTCAGGAGGCCGGGGAGGTGATAGAGGAGAAAGCCTACAGTCTATGCGGCTACATGCTAAAGAGAGCCTTTTACAAATCGAGAGAGTGGCTGGAGGAGGAGAGATGTTAGTCATTGGAACTCTCCCTGTGAATATCCCCCTAGGTATCTACGACGATGTAGACAAGATTCCCCTCAGCCTGGGGACGGGTGCTCTATACCACGCAGCCCATCGAACCTTGAAGATGTTTGGGAGGGAGAGAGATTTGAGGCTTTTGACCGCCGGCGCGCATAACAGCGATGAAATCTACGAGTTTGTCATCAACGAAAAGCCGCAGGGCAAACTGGCTTGTGTTCACTACATAATGCCGAAATTGAATCCTTTTGAAAAGATGTTCGGCGTTTTGAGGAAGAATTTCTCCTTCTTGACCTTTGATGCCGGCGGCATGTACGCTTGCAAGGCCTGTAAACTGGCGAAGCAGGCGGACATGTGCACCCCGGATGCCGGGGAGATGGCCTTCTTGGCCGACAAGGACTCCACCCATCCGGCCTATGTCCAGCACATCCTGCTTGAGACAGATGAGAAAGAAGTTAAGAGGCTCGTGGGACTCGCCTATGAGTATGGAAATCTGCCAAGATATACGGTGGTAAAAGGGGAGGTGGATTTGTTTGTGCAGGATGGAGAGGTGGTGAGGGAAGTCTCCCAACCCTGTATCCCGGCGCTGGAGCCGGTAGGCGGGACAGGGGACACGCTAGTTGGAATTCTATCAGCGTTAATTTACTCAGGCTTCGATCCTGAGAAAGCCTTTGAACTCGCCAGCAAAGCGCTGAGACAAATAGGGGAGAATTTAAGGGTCAAGCCAGACACCCCGGTGGGAGAGATAATAGGAGAAATCCTCGCAGTTCTGGGCAGGGTGCTGTAATGGAAGTCAAGACCTGCTTGCGGGATGGACGCTATACTCTGGTGGAATTCCAAGCGGAGGGGAAAGGCTATGTCTTTCTTTACGATGCCGGCCAGCGTTCCCTGTTCCTGGGGCAAGAGACGCAGGCCATAGACCTGATCGCTTTCTGGCAAAAACATCGGCGGGACGAGGCTTATTGCCTGCCCTGCGAACTTATGCTCTGCTTCGAGAAGCGATGGGTGTTTGCTCCGGATTATCCACCGGTGGAACTGGGGATGGACACAGGCACGGCGAGAGCATTGATAGAGTCTTTGAAAGGCAGGATATCTTTTCTCAAAGGTATTACATTTTAGAAGGGAAGGCACATGACCCGTGAGGAGATACGCTTAACGGCTATGACCAGCGCGTCGGGCTGAGCGGCCAAGATGGGCCCCGAGGCCCTGGCGCAGGTACTGCGCCCGCTGCAAGGCATGTCCCCGGCCGACCAATATCCTGAGTTGCTGGTGGGGCTGGAGGTCAGCGACGACGCCGCCGTCTACAAGATCAGCGACGAGGTGGCAGTCATCCAGACGCTCGATTTCTTCCCGCCCGTGGTGGACGACCCCTACGACTACGGAGCCATCGCCGCCGCCAACGCCATGAGCGACGTCTACGCCATGGGCGGCGAGGTGGTGCTGGCGCTCAACATCTGCGGCTTCCCCCCCGACCTGCCGCCGGAAGTCGTCACAGAGATCCTGCGCGGCGGGGCGGAGAAGGTGGCCGAGGCGGGAGGGGCCCTGGCCGGCGGCCACACGCTGGACGACAAGGAGCCCAAGTACGGCCTGGCGGTGATGGGGCTGATTCACCCCGACTGCATTCTCACCAAGGCCGGCGCCCGGCCCGGCGACGTGCTGGTGCTGACCAAGCCACTGGGGGTGGGCATCATCACCACGGCCCTCAAGGGAGAGGTGGCCGACCCGGCCCACGTGGCGGCGGCCGTGGAGAGCATGAAGCGGCTCAACCGCCAGGCGGCCCGGCTGATCCAGCAGGTCGGCGTGCACGGTTGCACCGACGTCACCGGTTTTGCGCTGCTGGGCCACGGCCAGGAAATGGCGGAGAAGAGCGGGGTGCGACTTCGATTCTACGTGGAGAAACTCCCCTTCCTGGAGGGAGCACTCCAGTACGCCGAGGACTGGCTCTTCCCCGCCGGCGCCTGCCGGAACAAGGACTGCTACGAGCGGTGGGTGGATTTCGCCCCCGAGATCTCCGAGGAGATGCAGATGCTGCTCTTCACCCCCGAGACGTCGGGGGGGCTGCTCGTCGCCGTCCCGCCGGGACGTCTGGAGACGCTCACTGCCCTTTTCGCTGAGGAAGGGCCACCTTGCTGGGTCGTCGGCGAGGTGGTGGAGGGGGATGGGATTGAAGTCACTTAGAGAAAGCAAGAGAGCCCCCATCCGTATTCATCGCGTTGCCGTTGTCCTGGCCGCTTCAGTTGTCGCTTCTCGCATATTCTGCCGATTTGCGTATAATTATTACGACTGGATGAGGATGTCATTTTGCCGCCATAGAGGGACCTGAAGTTTCGGGAAGTTGCTTGTCGCCGTCCCGTCGGAAAGGCTGGAGTAACCATTCCAGCAGGAGAACTAATAAGATGAACTGGCAGTATACGTCTCTCGCGTTCCTCTTGCTTATAGCAGCGGTGATCTCGGCCGGACTTGCTTTATACTCGTGGAGACGTCGTCTGGCTGTTGGGGCGGTGCCTTTCGCGTTGCTCATGCTGGCTGTGGCCGAATGGTCGCTGGGATACGCGTTGCGACTGGGGAGCGCGGACTTACCGGCCAAGCTCTTTTGGACCAGGGTTCGATATCTGGGCATCGTCGTCGTGCCAACGGCGTGGCTGGCCTTTGTACTGCAATATACCGGCCGGGAGAAGTGGCTGACCCCCCGCAACATAGCGATGCTGGCCATTGAGCCGCTTGTCACACTGGTGCTGGCCTGGACCAACGACGCCCATCACCTGATCTGGAGCGACATTGGGCTGGACACCAGTGGTTCATTATCGGTGTGGAGCGCGACCCATGGCGCGGCGTTCTGGGTTCATACAGCGTACTCTTACTCATTGCTTCTGTTCAGCACGTTCCTGCTCGTTCAGGCGCTCATTCGTTCATCGCGCCTGTACCGCGGACAGGCTGGCGTTCTGCTGATTGGCGCGCTGGTGCCTTTGGTGGGAAATGTGTTATCTACCTTTGGCTTGATCCCATGTCCCCTGGATCTGACCCCTTTCGCTTTTACTGTAACTGGCCTGATGGCGGCCTGGAGCATCTTTCACTTCCGGCTGTTCGACATCGTGCCGGTGGCCCGCAGTGCAGTTGTAGACAGCATGAGCGGTGGTGTGCTCGTGTTGGATGTGCAAAACCGCGTTGTAGACATCAACCCGGCTGCGCAGAATATCATCGGCCGGCTGTCCCCGGAGGTAGTGGGACAGCCGATTGACCGGGTACTGGCTGATAGACCTGACTTGGCTGGGCGTTGTCGCGATGTAACCGAGGCGCACACCGAGATCACTCTAGGGGAAGGGGCGGGGCAGCGCAATTATGACCTGCGTATCTCGCCTCTTTATGACCGACACGATCGTCTCAAAGGCCGATTGGTTGTCTTGCACGATATCACAGAGCGTAAACAGGCCGAAGCAAGCTTGATGGCCGAGAAGCAATGGTTCGAAAGCCTGGTGGCCATGGCTCGTGCCACGGCTAAACTTCCATCTCTGGAAGCCACCCTGCGGAGCGCAGTGAACATGGCCGCCACTCTCACAAGGGCTGAAGATGGCAGTATGTTTCTACTAGACGGAGCTGGTGTCGTGACTCGCAGTGTCCTGGCACGCGGCGAGGCGACGCTGGCGCAACGGCAGGACATTGTGCAAGATGTGATGAGGAGGGGATTGGCCGGTTGGGTTGCCCAGCATCGCCAGCCGGCGTTGGTCTACGACACTTCTCGCGATGACCGCTGGGTGGCCTTGCCCAATGCGCCATACACAGCCCGCTCTGCCCTGGCCGTCCCGATCGTGAGCGGGTCAGCAGTGTTGGGTGTTCTCACCCTCACGCATTCGGAGTCGAATCATTTCAGCACTGAACATGCGTACCTGATGCAGGCAGCCGCCGACCAAATGACGCTGGCCGTGCGCAACGCACAGATGTACGACGAGCAGCGCCGCCTGGCTGACCGCCAGACCACACTTTATGAAGCCCTCCGCACTGTGGGAGAGCATCTCGACCCGGAGGCCATAGCGCACGCAGCGGTGGAAGCCATTGCCCGGTTGACAGATTGGCCTGCTGTTGCTATTCTCCTGCCCGGTGACGCAGCCTCCCATCTGGTTGTCCAGGCAGGGGCCAGTGCGCTATCCTCAGCCGAGGGCCAGCGTCTCTCCGTTAATCAGGGTGTCGCCGGACGGGCCTTCCGGACGGCTCAAACACAGCATGTGCCCGACGTAAGCGCCGATCCAGATTATGTGCACGACGACTCTACCTTCCGCAGTGAATTGGCTGTCCCTTTGCGGCGTGGTGAGCGAGTGTTGGGCGTGCTCGATGTGGCAAGCGACCGGGTGGACGCCTTCAACGCTGATGATATCCTGCTGGCCAAATCTCTGGCCGAAGCCATCGCCCTGGCGCTGGACAACGCCCGGCTCTATGCCGAGATACGCCGATATGCCGCTGACCTGGGCGCGCTGTACGCCGTCGCCCGGGCGATCAGCCGATCGTTGGTATTGGAAGACGTGCTCTTGGAGACCCTACATTCGGCGCTAACCTCGCTCGATTCTGACGCTGGCCTGATTAGCCTGGTCGACCCGATTGATGGTCACCTATATCTGGCGGCCGAGCGGGGTCTACCGCCCACCATGTCCAACCGGCTTCGGCAAGAGGGACTGGAAGGGACATTATGCGCTTATGTCTGTAGCCAAGGCGAGGCTGTGGCAGTGGGCGATATCGAGCAAGAGACGTCGGTAGTGAGGAAACTTGAGAAAGAGGTGCCGCTGGCTGTCAACGAGATGAGGGCTATGGGCATGCGTGCCTACTCTTGCATTCCCCTGTTGCACCAGGAGCGCTCGCTCGGCACCTTGAGCCTGTTCTCCCGTCAGCCGCGCGCTCTTTCGGCCGAGGATCAGGCGTTACAAATGGCCATCGGCCGGCAGGTAGCCACGGCTGTGACCAATGCCCGGCTGTTCCAGGCTATCGCGGGTGAACGAAGCCGTTTGCAAGCGCTGATCGAATCCAGTCGTGATGGCATCATTCTTATCGGAATGGACCAGCGTATGCTGGTCATTAACGCGACTGCGCTTGATCTATTGCACCTGACCGGCCGGCCAGATGATTGGATCAACCGGCCCATACAAGATGTTCTAACTGTCCTGAAGCCCCATGCCCCAGATGTCGTGCAGGTTATTCGGGACGAAATGCGCCGGATTCGGGTGAGAGATGAGCTGCCTGGAGAAGGCGAGAGCGAAGTGCCGCCTCGTGCAATTCACTGGCTGAATCTGCCCGTGATGGCTGGTACGACACCGCTGGGCCGATTGCTGGTATTGCGCGACGTTACCAAAGAACGGTTGCTGGAAAGAATGCGCGATGATTTAGTCCATGCGATGGTGCACGATCTACGCAATCCGCTCACTGTTATCTCAGGCGCTTTGTCATTCCTGGATGAAGACATCGCTGATACCCTTTCGCCCAGTCAACTCGAACTCTGGGAGATTGCCCAGAAGAGCACAAAGGGGATGCTGCAATTGGTCAGGGCAATCCTGGAGATAAGCCGGCTGGAGAGCCAGCAGATGCCATTGGATCATACACTGATATCGCTGGCTGATCTTGTCGCTGGCGTGTTGGATTCGCAGTTGCCGCTGGCCGCCGAGAAGGGCCTGCATCTGGAAAGTGACGTGCCGCCCACTTTACCCCCGGCCTGGGCCGATGCGAGACTGATTGAGCGCGTGTTAAAAAATCTGATCAGCAATGCTATCAAGTTCACCCCGGCTGGCGGTGTGGTCCAGGTGACAGCCAGGGCCGATACCTCAGAGCGGTCTCGGCTCCTCGTTTCTGTCAGTGATACCGGCCCGGGCATCTCACCTGGGATTCGGGACCGGCTGTTCCGGAAATTCGTCGCCGGCCAGCAGGCGGGACGCGGGAGTGGGCTGGGCCTGGCCTTTTGCAAAATGGTTATAGAAGCCCACGGCGAACGCATCTGGGTGGAAAGCACTTCCGAGAGCGGCACGACGTTCATCTTTACTCTGCCGCTGCCCCCGGCGCTGGAGTCCTAATTCTCATGCATCCGCCAGCACAGCCTTCAGGGCCATGATCGCTACTTCCAGCATCCCGTCGTCCGGCTCCCGGGTCGTCAACCGTTGGAGCGCCAGGTTCGGCGCGATCAACACCCGCATCCAGGGCCGGTCGGCAAGGCGGGCCGTCAGGCGCATGGACTCGTAGGCCACGCCAGCGATGACCGGAAGCAGCGCGATCCGGCTGAGCAGACGCCAGATCAGCGATGGCTGGCCGAAGGGGGCGAATATCAGAATCGTCAGCACGGTCACTGTCAGGAGGAAGGCCGTACCACAGCGGGCGTGGGCTGTCGGGAAGGGGCGCACGTCGTCCACAGTCAGTCTTGCTCCTGCCTCGTATGCATTGATCGTCTTATGCTCCGCGCCGTGATAGGCGAACACACGCCGCACGTCGGGCAGATACCCGACGGCCCAGATGTAGCCCACGACCAGGAGCAGCCGCACGACTCCTTCCAGCAGGCTGCTGAGCCACTCCGAAGGGATGTGGGGAGCAAGCAATCCTACCAGGAACGAGGGCAGCAGCATGAAGAGCCCCACCCCCAGGCCGATCCCTAGAAACGCCGTTCCCCAACTTGCAGTACCCGAAAGCGAAACCTCCTCGCCCGCTGCCACGTTGGCCGACATCATGAGCGCCTTTGTCCCCAGACCAAGCGCGTCCCATAGCATAACCAACCCGCGCAAGAAAAGGATGTGGCTGATCGGCCCCCGGTAGAGTGCCGCGTTGAGCGGTTCCGTCTTCACGACGATGTGCCCCTCGGGGTGACGCAGCGCGACCGCCATCGTGCGCGAACCACGCATCATCACCCCTTCGATGATTGCCTGTCCTCCGTAGTTGAACGGTTTGCTCACTCCCTACCAACCTTCCAGGTACTTGGCCCACGTGCCATTACCCGCTATGTAGCGCCCGAAGATGTACTGTGCCGTAGGTCGCGGTTCGAAAGGCTGGTGCAGCAACCTCATTCTCGCCTCTGCCAGCATGCGCCCACCTTTGCGTCGGTTGCATTGCGGGCAGGCCGCCACCAGGTTCTCCCAGGAATGCTGTCCCCCTCGGTGACGGGGCACGACGTGGTCTAGCGTCAGTTGACTCGTCTCGCGCCCACAGTACTGGCAGCGGTACTCATCCCGGCGCAGGATCTCCCGTTTGCACAGCCGCACGCGGGGGCGTGGCCGGCGCACCACGTAGACCAAACGGATGACGGACGGGCGCTCGTATGTGCGGGAGACGGTGTGGATAAACCCCCGGCCGTTCTCCAGCACTGTGACCTTGCCTGCCAGGATCAGCCCCATGGCCCGTTTCGTGTTGCATATATTGAGCGGCTCGTAACTGCCGTTGAGTACCAGTACCGGTTCGTTCATTGTTCGTTCATTGATTGATTGTCTCACAGATAGTATAACATGCCTGGCTTGAGCCGTCAACGATTCGCCGCCTGCCACAACCGCGCCACACGCCGGTATTTCATCGCTTCATAGTAGGCCATCAGCAGGCTCAACCACAGCCCGTGCAGCCCATCTCGTGTCCCCTGCAGCGTGACGAACCGCAACCAGAAGTGGCGCGCCGCCTGGGAGTAGGGGGTGTAGAAACGGGGGCGGACCCCCTGCTGGAAGAGGATCGCGGCATCGTAGTCGGTGTACTTCTCCTGCCGGGCAACGAAGTCGGCCAGGTCATCGTAGTTGTAATGGATGAGGAAGTTCTCCAGGTACCCCTCCGGCCCGTCCACCACCGCTACCTCGTGGACAGGTCGTTCCCAGTGCGCGCGGCCCCGCCGGACCAGACGCAACTGGTGGTCGGGGTACCAGCCCGCCCCCAGCGTCAGATGGCCAAAAATGTAGTTGTGGCGGGGCACCCACCAGGCCACCTCTCTCTGCTCCCTCGCCGTCACCGCCCGCGCCTCCGCCGCCAACTCCGGTGTGGCCCGCTCGTCGGCGTCCACGAAGAAGACCCAGTCCGCCTCCACCCGCTCCAGGGCGGCGTTGCGCTGCTGGGCATAGTTCTCGAAGGGGTGCTGGATTACCTCCGCCCCGGCCTGCCGGGCCAGGTCCACCGTCCTGTCGGTGCTGAAGGAGTCGAAAACCACCAGATTGTCCGCCCAGGCCAGGCTCGCCAGGCACTCGACGACGTTTCGTTCCTCGTTCAGGGTGAGGACGACGGCAGCCAGTAGGGGCACCCCTTGTGGGTGTCCTTCGGCGGGGCGACCACGAGGGGGGCGACCACGAGGGGGGCGACCACGAGGGTCGCCCCTACGAGGCTGGTTGTTCATTGGGCTTCCTCCCAGGCGCGGAGTACCTCCTGGCAGGCAGTGACCATCTCCGGGGAAACCTTTTGCATCCGCCGCTGCATCCCGGTGCGGACGAGCGCCCGTGCCAGCCACCGCGTGACTGGTCCGTGGTGACGCGCATAGAGCCGCGCACGGCTGCGCCACAGCGCGACGAAGGAGGCGACGTGCACCTGCCCGCTGCTTTTTCCAGCGTGGTGCACCACCTGGGCGGCTGGCACGCAGTAGGCCCGCCCGCCAGCCTTGCGCATGCGCCAGCACCAGTCAATCTCCTCGCAGTACATCCAGAAACCCTCGTCCAGGAGGCCCACCTGCTCAATGACTTCTCGCCGCACCATCATCGTCGCCCCCAGGGGATGATCCACCGGAAAGGGCGCCTTCCCCTCGTAGAGGCGGCGCGGGTAGCGGCCATTAAGGGGCGCGTCGTAGAGACGATGAGGCAGGGGGAGGAACTCGAACAGCAATTGCGCCAGCCCCGGGAAGCGAAAGGCGGAGTGCTGGAAGGAGCCGTCGGAGTAGAGGAGTTTCGCCCCGGCAACGGCGGCCTGTGGCGTGCGCTCCATGAAATCCACCAGCGCCGCCGTCGCACCCGGCTGTACCTCTGTGTCCGGGTTCAGCAGCCAGACGTAGGGCGAGGGGCGAGGGACGAGGGGCGAGGGGCGGGATATGGCGCGCAGCGCCAGGTTGTTGGCGCGGGCGAAGCCCAGGTTCTCCTGGCTGGCGATGAGGTGGATGGCGGGGAACGCCTCGGCCACCATCTGCGGCGTGCCGTCGGTGGAAGCGTTGTCCACCACCCAGACCTGGGCCTCCAGGCTCGACCGGGCCAGGTCAGCGAAGAGGAAGCGCAGGCAGGCCGCCAGCAGGTCGCGCACGTTCCAACTGACGATCACGACAGCCAGGTCGGGCATTGCCTACTGCATCAACCTACGTGATTTTCTCCCGCACCTTGGAACTGGCGTAGTCCAAGACCCACACCACGGCGGCGATGGCCCATACCGCCATACCTGCCTCCTCGTACATCAACAGACGAATCCACTGCTGCAGCAGGTAGCCGATGCCGCCACCACCCACGAAACCAATGATGGTACTCATACGCACATTGACGTCCCAGCGATAGACGGTGAAAGCCAGGTAGGGTGGCACAATCTGGGGGACGACGGCGTAGACGACGGTCTGCAAGCGATTAGCGCCGGTGGCGGTGATGGCCTCAATAGGGCCAGCGTCAATGGATTCGACGGCCTCGGAATAGAGTTTGCCCAGTGCGGCCACGGAGTGTACGGCCAGGGCCAGCACGCCGGCAAAAGGCCCCAGTCCCACCCAAACCACAAAGATAATGGCCATGATCAGGGGCTCAATGGAGCGCATGATGTTGAGGATGGTGTGCACCACGTAATAGACTGCCATGCTGGCAGGGTGGCCGCCCATCAGGTTGCGGGCCGCGAGAAAACTTATCGGGATGGCGACGAAGATGGCTATGGTGGTGGCCATCAGAGCCAGAAAGATGGTCTCCACCATCTTCTCCACCACCATGAAGAAGGTCTCGCTGAGGTGCTGGGACCCCACTTCACGCTGCATCCGCGCCTGGACGCGATACAATTGGGGACCCTTGCCTTTGGCCTCGGCGAATGGCTCCTGTACGATGACAGTGATAGGTGAGATCCTTCCCTCTTCATCGGTTTCGAACTTCAGATAGTCGCCCTCGTACCGCACCTTAAACTGCATCTCACCAGCGAGATTGGACCACCAGATACGGCCCTGCGAGGAAGGCCAGAAGTTGCCGCCTTCGATGGTGAATGTATCGCCGGGCTCCCCACAGGTCTTGTCCACGAAGATGAGGTAGGGTTCGTCCTCCAGAGGGGTGCCCTTGGGGGGCGGGGAATCGGAACAAGGCGACTCAAACTGGACTTCGCCTGCCAGTTTTTCGATGTCACGCTCGAGGACAGCAGGCTGGAAAAGGCTGGAGACCAGCGGCTTGACGTCCGCCACATCGGTAAAGAGGCGTGGGAGATTGATCTCGGTGACCCCCCAGCCGATGACGTACAGGGTGAGGGCTGTCACGAGGAAGGGCAGTGTGGACGAAAGCCGCCTCTCCCGCGCCAGGTTGTAGGCATCCCACACGTTCCACAACCAGGCTACCGCGACGCCGGAGTAGAGAAGGACATTGCCACGCCAGCGCACCAGAAATACAGTGATTGCCACAGCGACGAAGAACGCCGCCCCGCGCGAGGGAGACCCAGCGTACACCTGCCCCAGGCCAGGGATAATCAGCGACAGGATTGAACTGAGAACGGGCGATTTTTTGCGCTCCATGTTGCCTCCCCATTTTACGTGATTGTGATGCGCTCGGCTTCCTCGCCGTATATTTCTTTGAAGCGTTGGTCGGTAATTTCCTCGGGAAGCCCATGGAACACCACCTGTCCATCTTTCAGGCCCACCACGTGCGAGGCGTAACGGCGCACCAGGTCCAGGAAATGGAGACTGCAGATGACCGTGATCCCGTCTTCCTGGTTAAGTTGTTCCAGGTATCTCAGGATGGAGTGAGCCAGCACCGGGTCCAGGCTGGCCACCGGTTCGTCGGCGAGCATCAAGCGCGGCTCCTGCATCAGGGCGCGAGCGATGCCCACCCGTTGCCGTTGCCCGCCGCTCAATTCATCGGCCCGCTTGTGAGCCAGATCGGCGATGTCCACCCGATCCAGGTTGCGCAGTGCCCTATCCACCTCCCCTTTGGGAAAGTGATGGATGATGCTTCGCCAGGGATTGACGTATCCCAGTCTCCCTGAGAGAACGTTAGTCAGGACTGAGGTTCGCTCCACCAGGTTAAATGCCTGGAAGATCATGCCGATGTGACGGCGGATGCGTCGCAATTCCTCCCCTGGGGCAGCAGTGACGTCTGTCCCATCCCAGATGATCCTGCCCGCCGTGGGCTCGATGAGGCGGTTGATGCACCTGAGCAGAGTGGATTTGCCCGCCCCGCTGAGGCCCAGGATCACCAGGAACTCGCCGTCCGGCACCTCGAAACTCACGTCGTCCAGGGCCAGGGTGCCGTCTCCGTAGACCTTGGTCAAGTGCTCTATCTGTAGCAAAGTATTCCTCCTACACGGGAGGTAGAGAAGGGGAGAGATGGCTCCCCTTCTCTACCTTAACCTGACCGTCGAGCGCCACGGGGGGCGTTCCCGGCCTACTTGGCCAACTCCTCGACGTCAATTCCAGAGGCATCGAGAACTGCCCGGAAGCCGTCGTAGAAGGAATCGTCCTTCTCCACCACTGCAGCCCACCCGTAGGCCTTCCCCATGGCTTCTACGCCTTCCTCTGTGTCCATGATCTCCAGGAAAGCCGTGACGATGTTTTCCCTCATCTCGGGCGGGAAATCCTTGATGAACTGGAGACCGTCGTTGGGGATCTCCGGCGATTCGGCGATGACTATCGTCTTTTCCTTGACGTCGGGATAATCATCCTCGATCTTATCCCGGGCATCAATGTAACACGCTCCGGCATCGCAGTCCCCCTGGTAAACCGCCAGGGCGACGCCGTCGTGGGAACCGACCTCTGTCTGCTGGGCCAGGTCCTTGTCCGGATCCACCCCCGCCGCCATAACCATGATTTTGGGGACAATGTAGCCGGAGGCGGAAGTCGCGTCCACCCAGCACATGGTCTTGCCCTTCAGGTCCTCCAGTTTGGTGATGCCGGTGTCCGCTCCGGCAATGATCTCACCGTTGTAGTAGGCGGTGCCGTAGCGGGCGGAGACCAGGGCACAGTCAACACCGTACTTCTCGTGGGCCAGGATGTAGGCGAAGGTGGCCAGCGTGCCCATGTGCGCCTTGCCGGTGCCCATGGCCTCGATAACCGCCGAGTAACTGGTCGCCACGTTGCCCTTGATGACGTATCCCGTCTTCTCCGACAGGAAATCGGCTATCACATCCGCGCTGGCAATGATGTCCGGGGTGTCGCCAGAGGGCACGAAGGACAGGATGATAGGGTTCTCCTCTGTGCCCAGTTCCGCCTTCTTGCCGCACGCAGTCAGCAGGCCCGTAGCCAACAGGCCCACAACCAATGCCAATACCAATATGCGCTTTGTACTCACTTTGTCTCCTCCTGTTTTAAGGTCTGAGTTTGAAATGGCAAGCCGTGTAACTACCCTTACATTATCAGCGATGTGCCTCCCGGTTATCACCTCCTTTCGCTGTGCCTCTTCGCTGTGCCTTTTGGCCCGACGTCTGCTAGCATATACCAACTCCCTCTATAAGGCAAGCGTGACTATTCCCGTTGCTCGCGCCCGCCCCGTACCACGGTGGCTCGAGAGTGCCGTCCGGCGGTGAGGAGTGGCAGAAGCGGCAATACGCCATCTTCTCACGCTCGCATACTTCGGCCCTGTCCAGATGCGGCCTACAGCATAGCCCAAGAAGCCTGTTTTGTCAAGCGCCGCAGATGCGCGGGGCAACACCCACCAGCGGGTCGCCGGAGCACCATCCACTCGCCGAACCTGGGGTGGCAAGAAACGACGTTTCTGGTATCATAGGGACTACCCCGTGCCAGAAGGCACGACGCTGTGGGGAAGGAGATGTCATGAGATATCTGACTCACCTGGAGTGCTCCCTGTGCGGTAAAGAGTACGAGGCGGACAGACTGCAGGGAGTGTGCCCCGACTGCGCTCGCCCTCTGCTGGCCCGCTACGATTTGAAGACGGTCAAATCGCTGGACCGGGGTGCACTCATCACGCGCGAGCCCACGATGTGGCGCTATCGTGCGTTGCTGCCGGTGCGGGATGAACGCGACGTGGTGAGCCTGGGGGAGGGATTCACACCTCTGCTCCACGCCACGCGGCTGGGGGGCAAACTGGGGCTGCTTCATCTGTACATCAAAGACGAGAGTCTCAATCCTACCGGTTCCTTCAAGGCGCGGGGGCTGGCGGTGGCGATCTCCCGCGCCCGGGAACTGGGAGCCACTGAGGTCGTCATCCCCTCGGCGGGCAACGCGGCCGGGGCGATGGCCGCCTACGCGGCCCGGGCGGGCTTGCGGGCCCACGTCTTCATGCCCAGCGACGTCCCTGCTCCCTTCCGCCTTGAGTGCCAGGCATTGGGCGCTGAGATCACACTGGTAGACGGCCTGATCACTGACTGTGGCCGGGAAGCACGGAGAGGTGCTGAGCAGCACGGCTGGTTCGACGTCTCCACGCTCAAGGAGCCATACCGCCTGGAGGGGAAGAAGACGATGGGCTACGAACTGGCTGAGCAGTTCGGCTGGGAACTGCCCGACGTGATTATTTACCCCACAGGAGGCGGGACCGGCATCATCGGGATGTGGAAGGCCTTCCGGGAACTGGCCGAACTGGGGTGGGTCGGCGACCACCGCCCGCGCATGGTGACGGTGCAGGCCGCAGGCTGCGCGCCCATCCCCCGCGCCTTCTGTGCTGGTGAGGAATTCGCCACGCCGTGGGAAGAAGCCCAGACGGTGGCGGCCGGATTGCGGGTGCCAGCAGCCATCGGCGACTTCCTGATCCTGCGGGCCCTGCGCGAGAGCAAAGGTGCTGCCGTTGCCGTCTCCGACCAGACGCTGGTAGAGGCGCAGATGCGCATCGCCCGTCTCGAGGGCATCTTCGCCTGCCCCGAGGGGGGGGCCACCCTGGCCGCGCTGGAGACGTTGCTGGCGCAGGGTTGGGTATCCCCCGACGAACGCATCGTCCTGTTCAATACGGGCACCGGCCTCAAGTACCCCGGCGTGTTCTAGAATTGCTCTGAGGGGATTGTCCAATCCCCGATTTTGGCCTGGATCAGGCCGGCCTTGCCCTGGGCAATGTCATAGCATCTCCCGGGCGCGCTCTACCATCATTCTCTTGAACGGTCTCAACCGTTTCAGGATGCCGAACAGCGGCACAGGAACGATTTCCTGGTTTGCCCGCCGTTCGGTCGACCGCCGGATGTGCTCCTCCGTCGCCAGTTCGCGTCTCGCCTGCTCGTACGCTTCGTACACGTCGAATATTTTGGGGACTCATTTTTCGCGCTCAGAGTCCTTGCCGTACCCCGACAGGCGGCCGCCGTTGCGCACCAACACGCCAACCTGGGGCGCGTCCATAAATTTGGAAAAGGTCCGAAAGTGGGAAAGCACGTTCCGGACATACCGAACACGTAGACGGGCGTCGCGTACACGACGATGTCCGCCTCGGCCATCTGGCGGAAGATCGCCTGGACGTCGCCCTTGCCGTCGTAGACGCACTTGAGGTGGTGTTCCGCCGTCTGACACCGGCCGCAGGCGAGACCGCGATTGATCTTGAGACGGGCGAGGGTGACGACCTCGCACTCGGCTCAAGTCCGAACGCCGCTGGCTTGACTTTCCAGACGGACGCGCATATAATATTCGCTGTGTAAATATTCATCTTGTGGATAACAGGGGGGAAAAGTGAATGGTCGGCGACGGCTGCCGCTGGAACAGGCGCTCCTGGGGTTCCTGACGCAAGGGCCGATGCACGGCTACGACCTGCACCGGCGCGTCGAGGACGAACTGGGGGTCATCTGGTACATGGGCATCAGCAACATCTATGGCGCCCTGAAGCGGCTGGAGCAGGCTGGTCACGTCGAATCCACCCTCGACCCCCAGGAGAGCCGCCCGCCCCGCAAGGTCTACCGTATCACTCCCGCCGGGCGGGAGAGTTTTCTGGACTGGGTGCGGCAGCCTGTTCCCACCATGCGGGACATGCGAGTGGAGTTTCCCGCCAAACTTTACTTCTTCCACGCCCTCGGTTTGGAGGGAGCCGAGGCACTGATCGCAGCCCAGGAGGTGGTCTGCCGGGGGCGGGTCGAGCGGCTGGAGCGGAGCGCGGCCCGGTGTGGGCCGCACGATTTCAACCGGCTGGTCTATGACTTCCGGTGCCGCCAGATCGAGGCGATTTTGGCCTGGCTCCAGGTGTGTCGCGAGGAGGTCGCGCCGTGATCGAGGTGCGCGGGCTGGACGTCCGCTACCCGGAGGCACACGGTCTGCGGGGGGTGGACCTCTCCATCGTGCCGGGCTCCTTCGTGCTCATCGGCGGACCCTCCGGCGGCGGCAAGAGCACGCTGGCCCACGCATTGATGGGGCTGATCCCCCAGACCGTCCCTGCCGAGGTGAAAGGCCACGTCTTGATTGCGGGACTGGACCCGCAGCACCACAGCGTGGCACAAATCGCCACCCGGGTGGGGCTGGTGTTCCAGAACCCGGCCACGCAACTATTCAACGGTATGGTGGAGGAGGAGGTGGCTTTCGGCCCGCGCAACCTGAACCTGCCGGCGGATGAGATTGCAGGCCGGGTGGAGTACGCGCTGGAGGCGGCCGGATGCGCCCACCTGCGCCACCGGTCGGTGCGCCACCTCTCGGGCGGCGAGCAGCAGCGGGTGGCCATCGCCGCTGCCCTGTCCATGCGCCCTGCTACCCTGATCCTCGACGAGCCTGCGGCCAACCTGGATGCTGAGGGAGTGCGCTTAATCGTGCAGGCATTGGTGCGGCTGCACCGCCGGTTCCAGGTCACGCTCGTCGTCATCGAGCACCGGCTGGCCCCCTTCCTGCCCTACGCCGATCGTCTGGTGTGGCTGGCGGACGGCCGCGTGGTCGCCGACGGCTCTCCCGCCGAGACGCTGGCACGGATGCAGCCTATCCCGTCCCCACGCCTTCCCCCACCGGCCCCGACCGGTGAGCCGCTGGTTGCGCTCCAGAGAGTCACGGCTGGCTACGACGGCCAGCCGGTTCTGCGGGATTGCTCGCTCACGCTACATCGAGGGGAGTTCGCGGCGCTGGTGGGGCCGAACGGGGCCGGCAAGACCACGCTGGCCCGCGTGCTGGCCGGCCTCCTGCGCCCTCGCCGCGGCCGCGTCGTCTGGCACGCGGACGGGCAGGACAGGCGCGTGGGGCTCCTGCAGCAGGACCCACTCCACCAGTTGGTGTGCGACACGGTGGAGGAGGAGGTCTCTTTCGGCCCGCGCAACCTGGGGGTGGAACGGGCTAAAGACGTGGAGGTAGTGCTGGCGCAGGCCGACCTGCTGCGGTTGCGCCACCGCCCGACGCGGGCGCTCAGCGTAGGGGAGCAGCAACGCGCCGCGCTGGCCGCCACGTTGAGCCTGCATCCCGCGCTCCTGATTCTGGATGAGCCGACGGTCGGGCAGGATTGGGGGCACCTGAGCCGGGTGATGGACTTTGTGAGCGGTCTGAATCGGGCGGGTCAGACGGTGTTGTTGATCACCCACGACCAGCGCCTGGTGGAGCGGTACGCCAGCCGGGTGTGGGAGATGGTAGGAGGCAAGATGCAGGAGGCAGGGGAACATGGGGGACAAGGGGACAAGGAGACTGGGAGCGAGGGAGCCGGGGAGTGGAGAGGCGAATAGCCAACCGTTGACCGCTGACTGCTAACCGCTAACTGCTAAATTGGAGGTAAATGATGTCGTCTTATAATGTGCGTAGTTGGGTCACCATCGGGCTGTTCGGCGCGCTGTGGGCCGTGGTCGAAGTGACGCTGGGGAGTTATCTGCATCTCATCTTCCCGTCTCAGGCGAACACCTTCCTGACCGGCGTGGTGATGGGGGGCATCGGCGTGGGGGTGGCCCTGACCGGGCGACACTTTGTGCCGAACCGGGGGTCGGTGCTGCTGATCGGCGTCGTGACGGCGCTTTTGAAGTTGCTCAGCCCCGGCGGGGCCCAGCTGGGGCCGTTCGTGGCCATCGTAATGGAGAGCGTGCTGATGGAAGCGGTTCTCTGGATCGCCCGCACCCCACGGCGTTGGGCCTTCGTCGTGGGCGGGGCGCTGGCCGTGGGATGGAACTTCTTCCACAAGTTCGTCATGATGCGGCTGCTGTTCGGCAAAGGGATCGTCGAGGTCTACACCAAGATGGTGCGGGACGGCAGCCAGATGCTGGGGTTGGACGTTTCGGCCGCCATCTTGATCATCGCCGTCCTGCTGCTGGCACGGCTGGTCGTGGGAGGGATCGGCGGATGGGTCGCGTGGGAATTGGGCGGCGCGGTGGCGCGCCGGCTAGGACGGCGCACCCCGGCCGCATCCCCCCATTGAGGGGGACACGGGGGAGGTGAGTCCCTGGGGCTACCTGCTGTTCACCGCCTGGGCCGCGCTGGCGACCACCATGACCGCAGGCTGGTGGCTGATGGGCCTGGCGCTGGTGGAACTGGCCTTTGGCCTGATGTGGAGCCGCAGGGGATTGCGGTTGCTTCACCGTCCCCGCTTCTGGGCGTTCGTCCTGAGCGCGGTGGCGTTGGGGCCGTTTCTGATCGGCGAGCCTGACGTGGCGGTGGGGCCATTGCGTCTCTCGCGGGCGGGATTCACAGCCGGCCTGGAGATGGCAGGACGGGCTTTTACGTTGACGCTGGCGTTCGGCCTGGGGATAGCCTCTCTCTCGCTCTCTGACGTCGTGGCGGTGTTCGACCGGTTGGGGCTGCGGGGGCTGGGATTCGCCACGGGCTTGGCGATGAACCTCCTGGGGACGCTGCGGGAGATGGCGACGGTGACGCTGCAGACGATCTGGCTGCGGGGCGGGGTGCGGCGGCCCTGGACAGCGCTGCGGCTGTTCCTGGTCACGACCGTCGCCAACACGCTGCGCTACGGGGACGAGGTAATCAACGCGGCGGCAGTACGCGCCTTCGACCCGAACGGAGGCCAACCTGCGCCGTTGCCACTGCGCCGGGCCGACCTGTGGCTGCTGGCGCTGCTGGCGGGATACACCGGGGTGCTGCTAGCAGTGGGGATGTGGTGAGGGGGGCGAGGGCAATTGACAGTTAGGCCGTTCTCATTTAGAATACTACAGTGAGCCTTTCATTTCCCCCCTAACCTCGAGGGGGACTGAGAGCAGAGGTACCGACTATGACCACATCTGAAATTATCACCGAGATGGTGACGAGAATTCGGAATGAGATTCATCCAGACAAGATAATCCTGTTCGGTAGCCAAGCGCGGCAGGAAGCTCGCACGGATAGCGACTTTGATCTGTTGATCATTGCACCCTCGGCTCTGCCTCGCTGGCAACGAACACCTCCTTTGTACCGGCTTCTAGCAGGACTGGGTGTGCCCAAGGATATCGTGTGGTGGACGCCGGAGGAGGTCCAGGAGTGGCATGGCGTGAAAACGCACTTCGTCAATACGGCCTTGCATGAGGGAAAAGTGCTCTATGAAAGGCCCGCGTGAGCATGCCTTGGGATTGCTGAATAAGGCCGATCACGATTTAGTGGCCGCCAGGGCCACGCTCTCTACCGGTCGGGCGTTGGACATGGTCTGTCTCCACGCCCAGCAGGCGGCAGAGAAGAGCCTGAAAGCACTGCTAGCCCTGTACGACGTGGAGTATCCGTGGCGACACGATTATATTAAGAGATGAGGTTACAATTACGATGAAGGAATATCACACCAAGCAATTACGTAATATCGTCCTGCTCGGACACGGGAGCGCAGGAAAGACGTCGCTGGCGGAGGCGATGCTCTTCACTAGCGGTGCGATTAACCGTATGGGAGAGGTCGAGAATGGCACCACCGTCGCCGACTTCGACGAAGAAGAGATTCGTCGTCACATCTCGCTCAATCTGGCCCTTGTCCCCGTCGAGTGGGGGGACTGCAAGATCAATGTGTTGGATACCCCCGGCTACACCGACTTCGTCGGCGAGGTTAAGAGCGCGGTCCGGGTGGCCGGCCTGGCGCTGATCTTGGTGGACGGTGTGTCCGGCGTCGAGGTAGGGACAGAGTTGGTCTGGAACTTCGCCGAGGAGCAAGGGCTGCCCCGGATGGTGGTCGTCAACAAGATGAACCGGGAGAACGCCAACCTGGGCCGCACGCTGGAGACGCTGCGGGAGGCTTTCGGGCAGAACTTTGTCCCCATCCAACTCCCCATCGGCACGGAGGGGCCAGGGGATGAGAACCTCGCGGGCGTGGTGGTTGACCTGGTGAAGATGCAGGCGCTGATGGGACCTGAAGGGAAGGCCGTGGAGGTCCC
The DNA here is from genome assembly GCA_964653285.1 of uncultured Anaerolineales bacterium. Lineage (GTDB taxonomy): Bacteria > Chloroflexota > Anaerolineae > B4-G1 > B4-G1 > CAZZEX01. The sequence goes on along the minus strand of CAZZEX010000028.1, from coordinate 12,726 downwards.
GGCCGACATGGTCAGCCAGGCGGAGAATGTTCGCATTCCATTGATTGAGGCCGCTGCCGAGGCAGATGATGAACTTATCATGAAGTATCTTGAAGGGGAGGAACTGGCCGAGGAGGAGATTCAGCGGGGGTTGCGCACTGCGGTCATCAACGGCACAGCCGTCCCGGTTCTGGTGACAGCGGCGACGGCGAACATAGGCGCGCAGGCGCTGCTGGATGCGCTGATCGCCTATGCCCCCTCCCCGATTGACCGGGGACCGGCCACGGCGCTCACGGCCGCGGGCGAGGAGCAGATTGAGCCCAACGAATTGGCCCCGCTGACGGCGTTGGTCTTCAAGACGACGGCCGACCCCTACGTAGGTAAATTGACCTACTTCCGCGTCTACGGAGGGATGATGGAATCGGACAGCCGCGTCTACAACGGCCGGGCCGAGGAAGAGGAGCGGCTGGGCCAGCTCTACGTAATGCGCGGCAAAGAGCAAATCCCGGTGCCGCACCTGCACACCGGCGACATCGGCGCGGTGGCCAAATTGACTCACACGCTCACCGGCGATACGCTGTGTGACAAGGGCCATCCTGTGAGCCTGCCCGGTCCGGTCTTCCCATCCTCTCTCTTCGCCGTTGCTGTCAGCCCCACGAGCAAGGCCGACCAAGCCAAACTGGGCCCCACGCTGACCCGCATCTGTGAGGAGGATCCCACACTGCACTGGCATCAGGAGCCCAGCACGCGGCAGACGATCCTGGAAGGAATGGGGGAGGCCCACGTGGACATCGCCGTGCGCCGGATGGAGAACCGCTTCAGCGTCAGGGTCGAGACCTCGATCCCCAAGGTGCCCTATCGGGAGACGATCACCCGCGTCCACGCCGATCAGTACCGGCACAAGAAACAAACCGGCGGTGCGGGCCAGTTCGCCGAGGTGCACATGCGGCTGGAGCCCCTGCCTCGTGACACCGGCTTCGAGTACGAATGGAAGGTCTTCGGCGGGCGCATCTCTCGTTCCTTCGAGAGCTCCATCCAAAAGGGCGTCAAGCATGTGATGGAGCGGGGGGTGATTGCCGGCTACCCGGTGGTGGACGTCAAAGCGGTCGTCTACGACGGCAAGGAGCACCCGGTGGACTCCAAAGACATTGCCTTCCAGATCGCCGGGCGGGAGGTCTTTAAGAAGGTAATGCTGGAAGCCGGGCCGGTCCTGTTGGAGCCGATCTACAAAGTGTTGGTCACCGTGCCAGAGGAGTATACCGGCGATATCATGGGCGACCTGAACACAAAGCGGGCGCGGGTGCAGGGGATGGATCAGCGCGGCGGCAAGAGTATCGTCACGGCGCTGGTGCCGCTGGCGGAGATGCAGCGCTACGCCACCGACCTGCGCAGCCTGACCCAGGGCCGAGGTATTTTCTTGATGGAGTTGGATCACTACGAGGAGGTGCCGGCGCACCTGGCGCAGGCGATTGTCGAGGCGCATCGGCGGGAGAAGGAGAAGTAGAAGGAGGGAGGTGATACTGGGAGCCAGCCCCCCGCTCTTCTCCCTCCCCTCGTGGAGGAGGGGCGGGGAGGGGTCCCATGAGTGATCAGGCCCTCGGTGTCGAACCGAGTTCCCTTTCCAGCATCTCCAGGAATACGCCGGGCAGGTCATCCCGGTTGTGGGCGCTCACGGCGAGGACGGTCACCGCGCCGGCAGGCAGTTTGAGTTGGGCCCGCGCTATCAACTCAGGACGCACGACGACGAGCGCCAGCCCGAAGTCAGTCCTGCGTAACACGTCAAACGCTTTCAGCCAGCCCCTCCCCCGCTCTATTTCTAGCGGCCCCAATTCGTCCACCACGAGCAAGTGGCATGGCGTCGCGTGGGCCAGCGCGTCGCTCCCCCAGGCCAGGGTTTCCGGATCGAAGTGGAAACAGCCCTGGATCACGGCTGGGCTCACGTCAGGTTCGAGGGTCAGCCGGCGCACATAGCCGCTGTGCACGTCGAGCACGTCCAGGGCGCCATTGGGACGGCTCAAGGTGAGGACACCGCCACAAGTGTATCTCCTGGCCTGCGCCAAGGCGATGGTCTCACGGCAGACAGTGCTTTTACCTGCGCCGCGCTCACCAGTCAGGATGACGATGTGCGCGCTCATTTCGGATTTTCCTGACTTTCCTGTCAATCGCGCCTCTAATCCTCGTGTCCTGGGATCGGCCCGAAGGCGGCCTCGATCTTCTTCGGCTCGAAGACCTCCAGCATACACTCCCACCAGGTCAGATCGTCGGTCTTCCGGAACCTCCACCAGCGGATGTCCGGCCAGAAGTAGCGCCAGCGCCACAAGGATGGCACCCGTTCCCAGCCGTAGTCGCTGGCGAGAGTGGTGAAGTCCACGTAGTGGCCAGATGGGATGCGCGGTTTAGGCGCGCCCCCCTCCACCATAGCACTCCCGCCCTGCTGGCGAGCGTTCAGGTCCCACACCGCTTCGCGCAGAGGCTCGCCCATACTCCCGTCTTGCTCGGCGGCGCGGACGAAGACGCGCCAATAGGTGATGTTGCCCACGTCCTCCCGTGTCAGCTCAACCCGCGGCTCATCCTCTTCGTAGGGTTCCCGATCCAGCCCGATTGCTCTGCCACAGACGTACCACGTCATACGCGAGTGACCCGACGGCGGGGTGTAGGTGATCGGCAGCCAGGCACTGCTCAGGTTAGCCAGGTAGTCCCATCCCGTTTCCTCAATCACGCGTTGGCGCAGGGCGTTGAAACTCTCGTTCACCCGATCCGAGAGAAGCTCTCCCCCGCCGCTGTCAACGTTGGGGAGCGGGACCAGCATGTAGGGCGGACCGGCGACCGGGGTCGGCTGCACCAGTTCCACGTAGAAAGGAGACTCCTCAGCCGGCGCATCGGCCTGGGCCCGGGCCACGACACGGGGCGAAAGTGGAAGGCTTGTCCACGCCAGGTCGTCCAGCGGTTCGTCAATGCTGTGGACTTCGTGGAACAGCGCCCAGCCTGCCGTGCTGGCCGCGATGAGGTGGCTGCCTCCACCCCGTTCGTAAGCGTAGAGGAGACTCTGTCCGTCGGGAGCCCAGGCTGGGGAAGTGCCAGCGCCAAACAGTTCGGTCTGTGCCTGGTCGGTCGCCGTCATGTCCCAGTCGAACGCCGTGACCTGGATAGAGGGGTTGCCACGCGGTCCGCTGACGTAGGCCAGTTGTGTGCCATCAGGCGACCAGGCCGGGCTATCCTCGTCCAGGTCGGGGCTTTGGGTGACGTTGATGATCTTTTTCTGTCCGTCGAGGAGATGAACGTAAATGTCCTTGTTGCCGTCGTAGAAGGTAGTATAGGCGAGCGCTCGGCTGTCGGGCGACCAGGCCGGCCCGTAGTTGGGTGCGGGGTCGGTGGTGATGCGCCGCGTTTGTTGTCCGGCGGTGCTCATCACGTAGATGTCGAGGTTGCCACGGCGGTAGGATTCAAAGGCGATCCAGTGGCCATCGGGCGACCAGCTGGGGTTAGCGTCGAAGCCGGAATCGTGGGTCAGGCGGATCAGCGCGCCGCTGACCAGGTCCAGCAGGTAGATGTCCCAGTTGTGGGCGCGGTTCGAGGCAAAGGCAATGTAGTTGCCGTCGGGGGACCAGGCCGGGTCGCGATCCTCGGCTGGATCGTAGGTCAGCCGCACCAGTTGCCGGTCGGCCTGGTTGAGAGCGTAGACGTCGGCGTTGCCGTTGCGCCGCAGGGTGAAGGCAATGGCTCCGCCGCTGCCGAAAGGGGTGGGCGTGGGGCCAGGGATGGGAGAGGGGCCAGGCGTTGCGGTGACGATGGTCAACTGCGGTGGTTCTACGATGGGAGGCATCGTGGCCGCCTGGTACAGCGCGACGGTCAGCAGTGCCAGGACGACCAGGTTGCCCAGGATCAGCAGGACGAGCAATCGCACGCCGTGTGGTTGCAGCGTGATGGGTTGCCCGACCTCGTCTGGCCTGCGCAGCCAGGCCTGCGCGAAGGCAACGCGGCTCCAGAGTCGAACGACGAGACTCCTGAGTCGCCAAAAGGGCTCGCTCAGGCGTGCCCATCGCCTCTCCGGCTTTTCCGACACCTCTGTCTCTGTCTCTGTCTCTGCCTCGGGTTCGTGAGACCTCTCTTGCTCCACTTCGTCGGCCATGCCGAGCCAAGTATACGTCTCCTGGAGTGCTTGTCAAGCCCATCGCGATGGGTTATACTTGTACACGCGATGCGTAATTGCGCAGTACGTAACACGTAATCACGTCTTCACAGAGGGATCCATCAACGTGGCAGGCCCAGCCATACTGGAGGAGTGGGGGTGTATCGCGTCTTCGTGGTGTCCGACGGTACCGGGGTGACGGCCGAGCAGGTCTTGAACGCGGCCCTGACGCAGTTTGCGGGCGCGGAGGTGGAGGTCGAGCGCCGGCCGGGGGTGCGCACCAGGGAGGAGGTGCGCCAGGTGGTGCAGGAGGCTGCTCAGGTTGGTGGCTTCATCGTGCACACGCTGGTCTCAGATAAACTGCGGGGGGTGATGTTACGCACCGGCCGGCTGCACAACGTCGAGACGATTGACCTGATGGGGCCGCTGTTGGCGCGGCTCTCTCAGCAGTTGGCTGTCTCGCCGGCCGAGAAGCCGGGGCTCTTCCGCCAGTTGAACGAGGAGTACTTCCGGCGCATCGAGACGACAGAGTTCGCGCTGCACCACGACGATGCCCGTCGCATCCACGAACTCCCGCAGGCGGAGATCGTGCTGGTGGGCGTCTCGCGCACCTTCAAGACCCCGCTCAGTATCTACCTGGCGTTCAAGGGCTGGCTCGTCGCCAACCTGCCCATCGTGCTGAAAGCGAAGCCACCGTCGGCCCTGTTCGATCTGCCCCCTGGACGTGTCTTTGGCCTCACGATTGACCCTGTGCGGCTGGCGGAGTTGCGGCGCGTGCGGCAGGAGCACCTGGGCGGGGCCACGGGCAAGTACGCCGACCCCGATTTCGTGCGTCGCGAGGTAGAGTATGCACTGAGCATCTTCCGCAGCCAGTCCAGGTGGCCCGTCGTTGACGTGACCGATAAGCCGATTGAGGAGATCGCTTCTGAGATCCTGGTGCTAGCGGGGCAGGTGTAGCCATTAAAGCCCAAGCCCTCGCCCCACGTTGAATTGCTGACGTATGCCGTTTCTTTCCAGCTCAACAGAGTGGGCGAGGCTGGATAGAAGACCTGCGTAACCTGAGACAAACTCGCAACGCCATCGCCAATCATCACTGGAGGGGGAGAATGGAAGCGACTAAGGTTCCCAACGTCAACGAACGTCGGCGCATCCCTATGCGGGCCATTCGGGCCGTGGCGAAGCAGATCGCCGAGAAGTTCCAGCCGGAGAAGATCATCCTCTTCGGCTCCCACGCTTACGGTCAGCCGAGGCCGGAAAGCGACGTGGACTTGCTGGTGGTGATGGATACACCGCTGCGTTCGCGCCAACAGCGGCTTGAGATCTCTCGTGCCCTATCGCCTCGTCCATTCCCACTGGATATCATCATCCGCACACCCAGGCAACTAGAGGAGCGCATCGCTATGGGCGATTTCTTCCTGCTTGAAATTACGACCAGAGGTAAAGTGCTCTATGAACAGCATCGTGGATGAGTGGGTTGAGAAAGCAGAAGGTGATTTTCGGACCGCCGAGCGGGAGGCGCGGGGGTGTAAGGCTCTGAATGAATGGAGGTGGCGGTGACTGACTGGGATTGGCTGTTGCACAACCCGGAGGGCCAATTCCTGGAACGCAAGAGCTGTTATGACCGCTCCGGCGGGCGCATACGGCGTCGGAACGTCCGTTCCGTCGCCAAAGATGTTGCCGAGACCCTCTCCGCGATGGCTAATGCTGACGGCGGCAACTTGGTGCTCGGAGTGGAAGATGACGGCACTCCGACCGGCGCCGATTACCCGGAGGACCGCATGAATCTCTTGCGGCAGGCTCCCAGAAACATCGTCCGTCCGCCTCTGCGCAGCCGCGTCGAAGAGCCCATTCTGAGCGGCGCACGCCTGCTTGTCTTCGAGGTAGACTGGAGTCCCGAGGTTCACCAACTGAGCGATGGACGCTATCTCTTGCGCGTAGGTGACCGGAATCAGCCCTTTCCTGCCGACCAGATCGAATCGCTCAAGGCTAGCAAGCGTCGCCGGATCGCTGAGGTGCGCTTACTCCCCGAAGCCTCCCTTAGTGACCTGAACCCTGCACTGCTGGAGCGCCTTCGACAACGCACCAGGCTGCGCTTGTCGAACCAACAACTACTTCTACACTACCGGCTGGCCGAGTCCCGCAACGGGCGGCTGGTGCTAGCCTTGGCGGCCTTGCTGCTGTTCGGCCACGACCCCGGCCGCTGGCATCCCCGCTGCGGGATTGACTTCGTGAAGTATGAGGGCGCTGAACGGCGTTACGGCGCCGAGTTGAACGTCGTCAAGCGTGAGCGCCTGGAAGCGCCTTTGGTCGCCCTGCTCGAAACCGCCTTTGAGGCTGTCCATCCCCACATCCGCGAGCGTCAGCGGCTGGTGGACCTCTTCTTTGAGGAGCGGCTGGAGTACCCCACCTTCGCCTGGCAGGAGGCCATCATCAATGCCGTGGCTCATCGCGATTACGGGTTGGAGGGCCTGGGCATCGAAATCTGGATGTTCGACGACCGCTTGGAGATACGCAGCCCTGGCGAACTGGTGGAACCGGTAACCCTGGAGCGGTTGCGGAAACGGGAGCGGCTTCACGCTTCACGCAACCCACGTATCGTGCGCGTGCTCACCGATCTGGGATATATGCGCGAGTTGGGAGAAGGCATCCCCCGTATGTTCGAGGTTATGGAGAGGGAAGGACTGTACCCCCCGGAGTTCCGCATAGAAGCGGAGGTGATCTTCACTGTGGTGCTGCGCAATACTCCTGTCTACGGCCCGGAGACCCTTAAGTGGCTTCGGCAGTTCGAACCGCTTGGTTTGAGTGGGAATCAGAAGCGGCTGCTGGTCTACGCCCGAGAGCGCGAGGACACCTTCACCAGTCGGACACACCAGAAGTTGGCAGGTGTGGACATATATACAGCATCGCGGGACATCAAGGACCTGATTCGCAAAGGAGTAGCGCGGCGGATGAAGAAGGGAGGGCGGGTATATCGGATCGTAGAGCCCTCTGCTCCTCCACCACCTCTAGTGACGGAAGAATTCGTCAGGATCGAACCCATTATGCTCCAGAAGGGATCTGTGCAAAACAAAGATGTGCGCGAAGTGTTTGGGATTTCTCGGCTACAGGCCTGGCGATTGCTTCAGAGGCTGGTTGCCCTCGGCCTGCTTAAGCAGGAAGGCAGAGGGCGAGGAACTCGCTATGTGCGTATCGAAAACGCATCACTTTCGTCACGCAACGCTTCATCTTCAGCCGATAACGAAACATTGTGAGACTGATGCATAAGTCGGTCGGTGTGCTATGTCCAAAGTAACCCCCGTCCGCAAACAGTATCTCCAAATCAAGGCCCAGCACCCGGACGCTGTCGTCTTCTTCCGACTGGGTGACTTCTACGAGACGTTCGACGAGGATGCGGAGACTGCCGCTCGAGAACTCGATCTCGTCCTGACCTCGCGCCCAATGGCCAAAGGTCAGCGCGTGCCGATGGCCGGCGTTCCCCATCACGCCATCGAGGGATACATCGCCCGCCTCATCGAGAAAGGCTACCGCGTCGCCATCGCCGAGCAGGTAGGCGAGATCACCGGCAAGGGGCTGGTTGCCCGCGAGGTGACGCGCGTCGTGACCCCCGGCACCGTCGTCGAGCCAGCGCTCCTGGACGAGAAGCGGTCCAATTACCTGGCGGCAATCGTGGTCGAGGGTGACCTTTCGGCCCCGCCCTTCGACGCCGCTCAGGGCAGGCTCAGGGCAGGCCGGGCCGGACTGGCCTACGCCGACATCACCACTGGCGAGTTCGCCACCACCCAATTGGACGCGAGCGAGATGGAGCAGGAGTTAGCCCGCTTGCAGCCCCGCGAGTGTCTGGTCCTTGAAGAGGCAAGTTGGGAGCAGGAGGCAAGAAGCAAGAAACAAGAGGCAAGAAGCAAGAAGCAAGGGGCTGGGAGCGAGCATCCAGCATCCAGCATCCAGCATCCAGTATCCAGTGCGCACCTCACCCCGCTCCCGGCTTACCGCTTCGAACTGGGCGCGGCCCAGCAGGCACTGCTCGACCACTTCGGCGTGGCAACGCTGGATGGCTTTGGCTGCGCGGGCAAGCCACTGGCTATCCGGGCTGCCGGCGCCATCATCCAATACCTGCGCGAGACTCAGAAGGGAGCATTGGCGCAGATCGTGGGCCTCGGCACCTATTCGACCGCCCGTTTTATGATGCTCGACGCGGCCACACGCCGTAACCTGGAGTTAACTGAGACGATCCGCGAGCGCAAGACGCACGGCTCGCTCCTGGGCGTCCTTGACCTGACGCTGACCCCGATGGGCGGGCGGTTGCTGCGGGCACGGTTGGCCCAGCCCCTGCTCGACCGGGCGCAACTGGAGGTGCGGCTGGACGAGGTGCAGGCGTTCTACGAAGACACTATCGCCCGTGGGCGAGTGCGCAAAGCCCTCAAGGGGATGCCCGACCTGGAACGGCTGACCAATCGGATATTGGCAGGCGTCGCTACGCCCCGTGACCTGGTGGGCATCGGGAAGGCGCTGGAAGCGGTGAAGAGAATAGGAAGCCAGATGCAGGATGCAGGAAACAAGAAGGTATCGAGGGGTGTTCCTGCCTCCTGCCTCGTGCATCTTGTCTCCTCCCTCGACCCCTGCGACGACGTTGCTTCCTTCATCGCTTCCGCCGTCGTGGACGATCCACCCGCGAACGTTTCCGCCGGCGGGGTCATCCGGTCCGGCTTCTCCGCCGAACTGGACAGCATCGCCACGGCGGCACGGGACGCCAAAGCGTGGGTCGCCAGCCTGGAAAAGCGGGAGCGCGAGCGTACTGGCATCAAGAACCTCAAGGTCGGCTACAACAAGGTCTTCGGCTACTACATTGAGGTCACCAAAGTCAACTTGAGCGCGGCACCCGACGACTATATCCGCAAGCAGACGCTGGTCAACGCCGAGCGGTTCATCACGCCGGAACTGAAGGAGTACGAGGCGCTGATCCTGAACGCCGAGGAGCGGCAGGCCGAGGTCGAGGCGCGGCTGTTCAGGGACATCTGCCAGCAGGTGGGAGCGCGGGCCGGACCGCTGCTCAAGACGGCCCGGGCGCTGGCCCGGCTGGATGTGGCGGCGGCGCTGGCCGAGGTCGCCGTGCGCAACCGGTACGTGCGGGCCGAACTGACCGACGAGGGCGTACTGGAGATCACCGCCGGACGCCATCCCGTCGTTGAGCAGACGCTACGGGACGAGCCCTTCACGCCCAATGACCTGTACCTGGATGGTGAGGAACTCATCCTGGTCATCACCGGCCCGAACATGGCCGGAAAATCAGTCTACCTGCGACAGGCGGCCCTGATCGTCCTGATGGCGCAACTGGGCAGTTTCGTGCCCGCCGACCGGGCGCGGATCGGCATTGTGGACCGCATCTTCACTCGCATCGGCGCGCAGGACGAGGTGGCCTCTGGTCAGTCCACCTTCATGGTCGAGATGGTCGAGACGGCCAATATTCTCAATCACGCCACGCCGCGCAGCCTGCTCATCCTGGACGAGATCGGGCGGGGCACCAGCACCTACGACGGTCTCTCCATCGCCTGGGCGGTGGTCGAATATCTGCACAACCACCCGGAGCGACGGGCGCGGACGCTCTTCGCCACGCACTACCACGAGTTGATCGAGCTGGCCGGACGGCTCCCGGCAGTGCGCAACTACAACCTGGCGGTGGTGGGGGAGGGAGACCACGTCGTCTTCCTGCACAAGGTGGTGCCTGGCGGAGCCGACCGCTCCTACGGCATCCACGTGGCGCAGTTGGCGGGCGTACCACGCCCGGTCCTCCACCGGGCCGAGGAACTGCTGGAGCAATTGGAGAGCGGTGAGTTCCGCCCCGGCACTCCCGCGCCGGACCCCTACCAACCGGTGCTCTTCGCCGATGAGCACCCGGTGGTGGAGGAACTGCGGGAGTTGGACGTCTCGACGATGACGCCGCTGGAGGCGATCAATAAACTGTACGAGTTGCAGCGGCAGGCGAAGAAATGAACCTGTGTGCGCCGTCTATAGCAGCCTCGCGATCAGCCAGGCTATCAGAAGGAAGGCCAGGCCGATGGGCAAGATCAGCAGCCCTATCCCCAGCACTGGGGTCAGGCACACGCCGAGCAGCGAGATGATCCCGCCGACCAACCCAAACGCGACCGCCAGCACCACCGCCAGCAGCACAAACGGCAGTTTGATCAGCCAGAATAAGGAGACAACCACCACCTTGACCAGCCAGGCTAGCAAAACGAATGGCAGCTTAATCAGCCAGACCAGAAAATCTAACACCACGTCCACCTCCCTTCTTTTTCGGCTACCTCTCGCTTTCATATACGCAGGTTGTCGCCCGGAGTTGCATCAGTTGGAGGGTGTTGGTTGGTTGGTTGGCGGGTTGGGTTGACCGGAAGCCTACCTGGGTTACAATCAGTCATGCCCTATAAGCGGAGAAGTACACCATGCCCACGATCTACGATAACATTGAGCAGCACCTTCTGGATGCCCTGCGCGTCACGTTGCAGGATGCGCAGTCGGCCGGCTGCTGCGTCGGCTATTTCAACCTGCGCGGCTGGGGTCGGCTGACCGACATCGTGGCCGCTCACTTCGATGGTAGCGACGAGCACTGCGTACGGGTGCTGATAGGGATGCATCGCGCCCCGGAAGAGGAGATGCGCCTGGCGCAGCGGGCGGTCCGGCAAGATGTCTTACTGGACGGCCCGACTGCGGCCCGATTGCGACGTCAGGCCGCCGAGAGTTTCAAAGAACAATTGGAATTCGGTGTGCCGACCGCCGAGGCTGAACGCGCGTTGCAGCACCTGGCCCGCCAACTTCGCGCTCGCCAGGTGCGGGTAAAACTCTTTCTGCATTACCCGCTGCACGCCAAGCTCTACCTGGCTCGCCGCGCCGACCCCATCGCTCCCCTGGTTGCCTACCTGGGCAGCAGCAACCTGACCCAGGCTGGCCTGTCTGGGCAGGGCGAGCTCAACGTGGACGTGCTGGACCAGGACGCCGCCCGCAAGTTGCAACACTGGTTCGACGACCGCTGGAACGACTCCCTTGCCTTCGACATCTCCGACGAACTGGCGACCCTCATTGAGACCAGTTGGGCCAGGGAGGAACTGATCGCTCCCTACCTGGTCTACCTGAAGATGATCTACCATCTCTCCGAGGAGGCGCGGGAGGGGGAACGAGAGTTCAGGCTCCCAAAGGAATTCCAGGGCACGATACTTGACTTCCAAGCCGCCGCCGTCTCGCTGGCCGCTCACCACCTGCACCGGCGCGGCGGTGTACTGTTGGGCGATGTGGTGGGTCTGGGCAAAACGCTCATGGCCACAGCGGTCGCCAAGATCTTTCAGGAAGACGAAGGCAGCAACACTCTGATCCTGTGCCCGCCTGGATTGGTCAGCATGTGGCAGCAGTACATCGAGCAGTACGGGCTCATCGCCCGTGTCCTGTCCATCGGCAAGGTACTGGACGAGTTACCCAACCTGCGCCGCTACCGGTTGGTTATCATTGACGAAAGCCATAACCTGCGCAATCGGGAGGGCAAGCGCTACCAGGCTATCCACGAATACATTGAGGCCAACGATGCCCGCTGTCTGTTGGTCACCGCCACTCCCTACAACAAGCAGTTTAGCGACATTGGCAACCAATTGCGGCTCTTCCTGGATGAGAACCGTGGCCTGGGCCTGCGCCCCGAGAAATTCTTTCAGGCCTGGAAGGCGTTGGGCTACAACGAAGCCGACTTCAGGGCTCGTTACCAGGCTTCACCTCGCTCGCTGCGGGCTTTCGAGCAAAGCGACTTCCCCGACGACTGGCGCGATTTGATGCGGCTTTTCATGGTGCGCCGCACCCGCCGCTTCATCATGGATAACTACGCTCAACGCGATGTCGAAAAACAGCGTTACTACGTCCTGCTTAATGGTCAACCATTCTACTTTCCCCTGCGTCAACCGCGCACACTGCCCTTCGACCTTGACGATACCGATCCCAACGATCAATATGCCCGCCTATACCGCGACAGCGTCGTGGACGTGATCCAAAATCTGTCCTTGCCTCGTTACGGGCTGGCGAACTACCTGCATCCCAGGGCCGAGAAGGGCGCGAGTCCAGAAGAAAAGCGCATTCTGGACAACCTGAACCGCGCCGGCAGACGTCTGATCGGCTTCTCGCGCACCAACCTGTTCAAGCGACTGGAGAGCAGCGGCAGCAGTTTCCTGCTCTCGCTTCGACGCCACGTCCTGCGCAACCTGGTTACATTGCACGCGCTGGAAAACGACTTGCCTATCCCCATTGGCACCCAGGACGCAGCCGTGCTGGATACGGCCATCTCCGACACCGAAACTGAGTGGGTCGGCGAGGATGGGCTGGTAGATGGTGCGACGGTGGGTGAGGATGCCACCAGCGTTGCGGGCGACAGTCTCGACGCTTACCGTGCCCGTGCGGCGCAGGTCTACGAAGCCTACCGGACGCAATACCATACCCGCTTCCAATGGCTAAGCCCGCGCTTCTTTGGCGATGGTCTGCGAAAGCATTTGCTGGCCGATGCCAAAGCCCTGCTGGGGCTCGTTGTCACGGCTGGCCTCTGGGACCCGCAGCGTGACGCCAAACTGGACGCCCTCTATCGTATGCTGATCGAA
>CAZZEX010000027.1:0-49885 GCA_964653285.1 uncultured Anaerolineales bacterium | reverse complement strand
CGAATTCTGGCGCGAGGTGGTGGACCGCGTGGCGCAAGAGGTGCCAGACACCCTGTTACTGGCCGAGGCCTTCTGGCTGATGGAAGGGTACTTCGTCCGCACGCTCGGCATGCACCGCGTGTACAACAGCGCGTTTATGAACATGCTCAGGGACGAGGACAACGCCAAATATCGCAGCGTCGTGAAGAATACACTGGAGTTCGACCCGCAGATTCTGAAGCGATACGTGAACTTCATGAACAACCCCGACGAACGCACGGCGGTGGACCAGTTTGGCAAGGGTGACAAGTATTTCGGCATCTGCACGATGATGGCTACGATGCCCGGCCTGCCGATGTTCGGGCACGGTCAAATCGAGGGGCTTACCGAGAAATATGGGATGGAGTACCGCCGCGCGTACTGGGACGAACAACCGGATATCTCTCTGGTTGAGCGGCACGAGCGGGAGATCTTCCCGCTGCTGCGGCGGCGACACCTATTTGCGGAGGTGGCGAACTTCCTGCTGTATGATCTCTTTACGCCAGAAGGGTACGTCAACGAGGATGTCTTTGCCTACTCGAACCGCGTCGGCCCCTCGGCTGCGCCCTTCGACAAGCTCAGAACATCGCTCGGGACAGGCGACGAACGGGCGCTGGTGGTCTACCATAACAGATACGCCGAGACCCAGGGATGGATTCGAACCTCCGTCGCCTACGCCGTGAGAACCAAGACCGGGCAGGGCGGCGAGAAAGTATTGGTGCAGAAATCCTTGGGCGAAGGTCTAGGGTTGCACAACGACGAGGATGCCTTCACTATCTTCCGGGACCACGTCACAGGCCTGGAATACATTCGGAACAGCAAGGAGTTGTTCGAACAAGGGTTGTACGTGGAACTGAGCGCGTATAAAACTCACGTCTTTCTCGACTTCCGCGAGGTGTGGGACAATGAATGGCACCAATATGCCCAACTGACCGCCTATCTGAACGGACGCGGGGTACCGAGCATTGAAGAGGCTTTGAGAGAAGTACTCCTGCAACCTGTTCATTACCCATTTCGGGAACTGGTCAATGCACGCCTGTTCCGCCGGCTTATGGATGCCCGCGTGACCGAACCTGATGGACAACTCGATGCGGAACTTGTTTACGAGGTAGAACAGAAGATGGCTCATCTGCTCCGTGAGATAATGCGAATTGCGAATCGCGAATCGCGAGAGGCGGCCATTGCCCGGGAGGTCCGGCAGAAGTTGGAGGCAATACTGTGCCTGGAAACCAGGTCTTTTCCGCAAGACCTAGTTTCTCGCCTGCGGGACGATCCGGCGGCCTGGCCCACACTCCTGGGATGGCTCTTCACGCACGCTCTGGGGAAAGTTGTGGACGAGACAGACTTTGAGCAAATCAGCCGTAGTTGGATTGATGAGTGGCTGCTGGGCAAAATCATCGCTGACGCGCTGCAAGACCTGGGACTGGACGAGGGCGCGGCCTGGCAGGCAGTCACGACGATCAAGGTGCTCACCAGTCACCAGCGCTGGTTCGAAATGCAGGCCCCTAAGCAGAAGGGGAAACGGGCATATCAAGTGTTGGAATCCTGGCTGAAAGACGACGAAGTGCAGCAATTCCTACACGTGAATCGCTACCGAGATGTCTTGTGGTTCAACAAGGAAACGTTTGAACAACTGCTGTGGTGGATGCTGCTGGTGGCGGTGGTTGCGATCAGCGCCGATCCTCTTCGTCCGACGACCGAGGTGGCCCAGGAGATCGCTGCGTGTTACGACGTCAGGAAGGAGTTGCAGCGGGCTGAAGAGGAATCTGGGTACCAGGTAGAAACACTGCTGGAAACCGTAAAGAGGTGATCGTCTGACGGGAGGTTGAACCGCGATTTGCCCTCCAGGTGATAGTCAGGGTATAATTGGTTATGAAGACATCCGCAGGGGAAAAGTGCGTATGAGTGAGGAACAGCTCACACGAGAACCACGGGCACTGTACACTCGCAATAAGGAAATACCGACGTTCTTCGGCCAACCGATGCTACGCGGTGAGGTGGTCTACACCGATACGGAGCAGTTGGACCCAGAAACTCCCGTGTTGTTCTACCGTCATCCGCACGGAGAAATCCGGGTGGGAGACGCGATAGCATGGCTCCGTTCCCTGGAAAGCGAAACGGTTGATCTGATCTTCGCTGACCCACCCTACAACATCAAGAAAGCGGAATGGGACAGTTTTGAGTCCCAGGAGACTTATGTGCGCTGGGCGTTGCAGTGGATTGAACAGGCTGCCCGCGTACTGAAGCCCACGGGCACCCTCTACGTATGCGGCTTCTCCGAGATTCTGGCCGACATTAAAATGCCAGCGCTGCGTTTCTTCAAAGGATGCCGCTGGCTGGTCTGGCATTACAAAAACAAAGCCAATCTTGGCTCCGATTGGGGACGTTCACACGAAAGCCTTTTGCATTTCAGGAAAAGCAAGCAGTTCACGTTCAACATTGACGATGTCAGAATCCCCTACGGAAGACATACGCTGAAATATCCCGAGCATCCCCAGGCCGAGAGCAGTCAATATGGGAAAGGCGACGGTCGAAAGAGCCAAGTATGGCGTCCACACCCACGAGGTGCCAAACCCCGTGATGTGATCGAAATTCCTACTACGTGCAACGGCATGCACGAGAAAACACCCCACCCGACCCAGAAACCGGAAGAACTACTGCGCAAGATTGTCCTGGCGTCTTCCAAGGCAAGTGACCTGGTGATTGATCCCTTTCTGGGCTCGGGGACAACTGCAGTGGTGGCCGAGCAACTAGGTCGGCAGTGGAAAGGCTGCGACATTTCTCCCGAGTACTGCCAGTGGGCGGTCCGAAGGATCGAATTGGTCGAGGATTGGCCAGTTGAAAAGTGGATTCAGTACGATCTGGAAAATGCCCGGCGCAGGATGTCCATCCGATGACAAACGTCACACTGACTGATCTCCAGGAAAGCGTACAGGATCGGTCAGCGTTCAGCGATCTGAACGACTACTTTACTCTCTGCCTGGCCTTCCTGACCTTCATTGAGCAAATACAACCTACACGAATTATCTCCCCCTCACACCACAACTACATTTTCTACCAGTATAGTGAGGCGTACAGTCACAGGATCACCCGCCCCCTGAACGTCAACCCGTTCATAGAATCAGCAGATGATTTCAAAGCCACATTTGAGCGCTTCGATGCTTTCCTCGCCGATCTCAAACGATATCAGGACACAGCCATTGACCAGAAGGGGACTCAGCAGTACATTGCCACAAACGAAGCCAACCAAACCGTCTATACGGTTCAACAGACTATTGGCAGCATCGGCGACTCGTTCGAGAACCCTAACCAGTCCCGGAAGCGAGTGGGACAACTGTTCGAGACGCTCGTCAAACTCATTATCCAGGAGGTAGGACTGGAATGTGAAAGTCGGCGTATCCGTATCCCCATCCCAGGCTATCCTGGCTACGAGATGGCCTATGACCTGGACTTGGTGTTCTCACGTGACAAAGCGATCGTGACTTCCGAAACCGAATTCATCCACCCCTCCGAGGTTGTGGGCTCGGTCAAGACTACGAGCAAGGACCGGCTCGACAAGATTTTCCTCGACAAGTACCTCCTGACAGAATTCCTCGGTAGAGACATACCGGTAGTCGCAATCTTCCTGCACGACGTCCAGCGTGCACGCCGGAGCCGTAGCATCTTCGGCATCAATTCAACCTTCAAGAGCAACCACTTCCTGGGCTACACAGTCGCTCTGACCAGGTTGGACGGCGTTTATTACGTTGATCCCCGGCCGGAGATGACTACTGAAGAGCGATTGCGCGAACACATCGGTGATTTTCAGGAATTCCTGGTGCGGGACCTGTGGACTATTTCAAGCAGGTGACGAACGCAGACCACCCTACCGACAATTGACAAATGCCTAGCTGCTCTCTTTGTATCCATGGCCATTTTTACCAGCCCCCCCGAGCAGACCCCTTTACCGGGCGCATCCCACGGGAGCCGGACGCCGCCCCCTACGCCAACTGGAACGAGCGCATCACCGCCGAGTGCTACGCGCCGCTGGCAAAGGCCGGCGATTTCGGGCGCATCAGTTTCAACCTGGGGGGCACGCTCGCCCGCTGGCTGGACGAACGCGCACACACCACCTACGAACGCATCGTCACCGCCGAGCGGGGTTATCAAGAGGCTCACACCGTCGGAAATGGACTGGCCCAGCCGGTCCATCACACCATCCTGCCGCTAGCCCGCCGCCGCGATAAGATCTGCCAGGTTCGATGGGGCATCGCCAGTTTCAAACACCGCTTCGGCCACGAGCCGCTGGGGATGTGGCTCCCGGAGATGGCGGTGGACTACGAGACACTGGAGACTATGACAACAGAGGACATTCGCTTCACCATCCTCTCCGACGAGCAAGTGTGCGGTGACCTGAAGGCCGGGGCAGGCCCATACCGGGTGCGGCTGCCCGGTGGGGGGGACATCGCCGTCTTCGTGCGTGACCGGAATCTATCCAATGCCCTCTCCTTCGGGATGCCGGACCCGGCCCACGTGGGTGAATGGCTGCGGGACCAGGTGGAGTGGCGCTACCGCGGTAGGGGCGCGGTTACCGCGCCCCTACTGCTCATCGCCACCGACGGGGAGACCTTTGGTCACCACCATCGGCAGGGGGTGGAGGTGCTGAGCCGTATCCTTTCGGCAGGGGACGCCCACGGCTACTCCTTGATCACACTGGGAATCTATCTGCGCCAGCACCCGCCGCAGGCGGAGGTTGAGGTCATCGAGGACACTGCCTGGAGTTGCTCTCACCGGCTAGATCGCTGGGTGGTTGGCTGCGATTGCACCTCCGGCGACAGCCGCTGGAAGGGGGCATTGCGGCGGGCACTGGATAACCTGGCCTGCGACCTGGACTGCGTCTACGTCCAGGAGGCGCACCGGCTGGGGTTCGATCCTTGGCCGCTGCGTGACGACTACATCGTCGTGGTGATGGGGCAGGTTAGCGGGCCCGCCTTCCTGTCCGGGAATGGCATGAGCCATCTCAACAGCGAGGAGGCCCGGCGGCTACTGTGGCTGCTAGAGGCCCAGTTCCACCGCCAGCGGATGTACACCAGTTGCGCGTTCTTCTTCGATGATCTGGACCGACACGAGCCCTGCTACGCCATCGCTAACGCGGTCCGCGCCCTGGCCCTCACCCGCTATGCCACGGGGGATAACCTATCACACGGCTTCCGCCGCGACCTGCGGGTGGCCGTGAGCGGGAAGACAGGCCGCACCGCAGCCGACATCTTCGACGAAATTATTGCCGACGCGAAGATATGACGCCTATTCAGGTACACTTCAATTTCTGAGTTCTAAGTTGTCGGGAAACTCGCGGCACATCCACCCAGAGTTCGACCCAACGCCCTCGTGCTGTCCATCGCCACACGCGCACAACCCCACAATTGTAACCAAACTGTAACTATTGGAAGCCTGCGAACTGGTACAATAGATAAAAGCATGGCATCCGCCGATTTGCCAAACGGCGACCATCTCGCACGCCTGTTGACCTGGCACAAATGGTAGGCAGGAGAGTGAACTAACGTCCCAAAAGGAGGGAACGACAATGTTCAAGAAACTTGTCCCCACCCTGGGAATAGCCTTGTTCGCAAGCCTGGTGCTGACCCTGGTGTTAACCAAGCCGGCCTATGCCGACGGCCCCACCTTCACCGCGGACATCACCGCCACCGCCAGATCGGCCACAACCTACGCCGTCGAGTTAGCCCCGCCCACTGCCGCTCAGAGTGGTTCGCCAGGCCAAACTGTGACCTACACGTTGGTCCTGACCAACACTGGCAGCGTCACCACGAGCCTTAGCCTGACGCCGACCGTCGTCGGGCAGCCATGGGCGACTATCGTGGTTCCCACGCATATCACTATGCTGCCGCCAGGCAGCGCAAACCCCGTCACCGTCTCGGTGTTCATCTCGCCCACGGCGCTGATGGATCAGCAGAGCGTCGCCATCATCACTGCGACGTCGGTGACCTCACCCACCGCCAGCGACAGCAGCGCGTTGACCACCACCGCCGTCACCACCTGCACGCCACCGATCATCACTGGACTGATCTCCGACAGCCCGGTGAACTATGGCCAGGCAATGTACTTTACCGCCACCGTCACGGGCGACGCGCCTATCACTTACACCTGGGACTTGGGGGACGCCACGTCGCCAGTGATCGGGGTGACCAGCGCCGGGCCGATAACCACCAGCCACGACTACGGCAGCAGCGGCCGCTTCACCGTTGCCCTGACCGTCACCAACGGTTGCGGCGTTGACACAGACGCGCTGACCGTGACGGTGACCTGTGTCCCGTTCAGCGGGGCCGATTTCACCTTGGACCCCACTTCATCCACGACCACCCAGACAGTGACCTTCACCGGCACCGTCACCGGCGGCAGCCCGCCAGCGAACTACGCCTGGAACTGGGGCGACGGCACGCCGGGAGGGACGGGCAACCCCGCCTTCCACACCTTCACCGTCAGCGGTACCTACACCGTGTTGATGATCGCTACCAACGCTTGCAGCCTGGCCACTACCACCCACGCCATCACCGTCACCGGCAGCCCCTTCACCCCCACCTATGGCGTGGAGCTCGCCCCACCCACCGCTACTCAGAACGGCGTGCCAGGCGAGGCGGTGGCCTACGCGCTGGTCTTGACCAACACCGGTAACGCCGCCGATAGCTTCAACCTGGCGCGGGTCATCACCGGAGAGCAATGGTCCACCACGGTGGCTCCCACCCGCACCGTCACACTGCCGCCGAGCGGGACAATGCCGGTGAACGTCTCGGTACTCATCTCGGCCACCGCCATCGCCAGCCAGCAGAGCATCGTCACCGTCACCGCCACCTCAGTGATGACCACCACTGCCAGCGATAGCAGTGTACTGACCACCATCTCCTACAGCCCCAACCTTTATCTGCCGATAGTAATGCGCAACTATACGCCGCCCCCGCCGCCACCCCTCATCCTGGTCGCCAACCCCCTGGCGTTGGTGGTAGGAGAGACCTCGGTCCTGACGGCCACCGCATTCGACAGAGACGGAACGCCCATCGCAGACCTGGCGGTGACCTTTTCCACCTCCGATCCTCTTGGCAACGGTGCGTTGACGCCCTTCAGCACGACGACAAACAGTGGCGGACAGATCACGGCGTCGCTCCGTTCGACCCTGGCGGGTCCGGTGCGAGTGGGGGCCAAGGCCAGCAACGGCGCTTCCGATTCCACTTATCTCTGCTTCCGCTCGACCTATTTCTGTGCGCCACAGTTGGTCGCTGTGGCCGAGACCGGCCCACAGGCGCGCGAGGTAGCCCTGGACACAGCAGGCCACCGGGCCTTTATCGCCCACGCCAACGGCGTCACCGTGATAGATACCTCCAGTTTTGCTGTCATCACCGAGACACAGTCTCCCACCTCGGCCTACGGCATCGCTTACGACCCCGACCACGGTCACATCTGGATCACGCGCATGGACGCGGATCGGGTGGTGGTACTGGATGGCGCGAATTACGCCACGCTGGCCGACTTGCCGGCAGGCGACAGGCCACGCAGCGTGGCCTACAACCCCACCAACGACCGCGTCTACGTCACCAACTTCGGGAGTTGGACGGTGGACGTCTACAACGCCGTCACCCTGACGTTCGAGCAAACGCTGACCAACTTTGGAGAGCCGACTCACATCGCCGTCAACACCGACACCAACAAGATTTACGTCGCTAACCACAGCATGGATGGTCAGGTGACTATGATCCGGGGCGATACACACACAACGCATCGCATCTACGCCCACCTGTTCGACGCCTACGCAGTGGCGGTGGACACCACCCGCAACCTGGTCTACGCGGCGAGCGTTGCCGAGGCGTGCCTCTCCGTCATTGACGGTGCTACAGACCAACTGCTAGGCACCATGGACATCCGGCGCAGCGACGGCCAGACGGTGACGTTGCGGGCCATCGGCGTCAACCCGGACGCAGAACCAGAGGGCCACCTGTTCCTCCTCACCTCCAGCGAGTACGGAGGGCAGGATCAACTCCTGCTGATCCCCAATGGCTGGCCGACGCTAGGTACGCCGGTGCCGCTGGATGTGCCTGCCTACCCGAAGGAAGGTCTCGCGCTCGATCCGGCCTCGGATCGTCTCTGGGTGACGAGCGTGACCAGCGGCTTGGTGAATGTGGTGCAAGACGGTAACCCGGCCTGCGCCATCCCGTTCTCGCTCAACAGCGGAACGAAGAACGAATTCGAGATCAGGGTGCGTACCATTCGCTGACCGAAACCTGGGGATAGCAGGCAAACCATCCACGATACAGGCCCGGCACCAAGTGCCGGGCCTGCTTTTATAAATTACTGGTTTGTGAGATAATAACGCGGCCTCGGCAGAAACTTTGCTTGCTTGGCCCAATCAACTCAAGGACTTGTACGACCAGGTTTGAACAGGCCTCTTCCATTTAGCAGCGATGGCGAACGAAACCAGCAAACCAACCAAAACCCCACCCTACTCCGACATTGACCTCACCCGTTGGCGGGAGTACGACCACGTCTGGACCGACAGCCTGTGGCTGATTGAGGCCCGTGACCGTACCGGCGGCCACCAACTCGACTACCACGGCAACTTCGTCCCGCAGATCGCCACCCAAACCTACCTGCGCTACACGAAGGAAAACGATGTAGTCCTCGACCTCTTCCTCGGCTCGGGCACCTCGGCCATCGAGGCGGCGCGGCTGAACCGGAGACTGGTCGGCGTCGAACTGAAACCCGACCTGGTGGAGACCGTGCGGGCCAAGACCCCCCCCACTCTGCTGGATGACCGCATCCGCATCCTGCAAGGCGACTCTACTTGCCCCGAAACAGCGGCCCGCGTGCGAGAGACGCTGGCGGCGATGGGCACCGAGCACGCTCAACTGCTGGTGCTGCATCCGCCTTATCACAACATCATCCGTTTCTCCGACAGCCCCGCCGACCTCTCCAACGCTCCGAGCCTGGAAGCCTTCCTCGACCTCTTCGAGACCGCCGCCCGTCACGGCCGCGACCTGCTGGAGCCGGGGAGGTTCGCCGTCCTGGTCATTGGCGATAAGTACACCAAGGGCGAATTGATACCCCTGGGTTTCTACTGCCTGGAGCGGATACAGCGGATCGGCTTCCAGCCCAAGGCCATCGTGGTGAAAAACATCACCGGCAATGAGAGAGGCAAGGGGCGCGACAGCAACCTGTGGCGCTACCGCGCACTGGCCGGCGGCTACTACATCTTCAAGCACGAGTACGTCATCATTTGCCAGAAGCCCGCGTCGCAGGCCAACATCCGCCGCGAACTGCTCAAGGTCAAACAGATGCCCCCCTGGGGCCGGGTACAGGGCGACGAGTGGGACCGCGCCAGCCGCTTCATCTACTCCATCCGCACGCTAGACGCACTGCGCCGCCAGACAAAGGGCGTGGCCGCTGAGACCGGCCTGCCCCTCCACGACTTCGGTCGCTACGTCATCCGCCGCTGGTACAACTTCTACACCCACCAGGTTGCGCTCGACGTCGTCCTGGCCCACCCCCGCACCCGCCTCGAGCCCGACCCCTTCCACCACACCGTGGACTTCTACCTGGACGGGGAGGGGTTTGACCTCAAACTGACGGAACTGCCCCGGGGCTTCGGCCACGACATCGCTCATGCCCGTGCCCACCCGGAGCACCTGGCCCGCTGGCTGTACGTCCACCAGTCGGCGCAGGGGCGGTTTCACGCCGCCAACCAGCTCTTCGTCGTCCTGCACGACGCGGCCGACCCCGACCGCACGTGGGAACTGCGGCGGGACTTCACGCGGCTGGAGCGGGTCATCCACGCCTTTCTCGACGAGCCACGCCTGATGCGCGTCGAGTTTGAGGATCGGGAAAGAAAACGACACCGACCATTGGCCGGCGTCATCTTCTGCGTGCGCGAGTAGACAGAGCACGTGGAGCACGCTTGCGTTTCACGCTACGCCTCACCCGCGTACGACCAGTCCCAAAACCAGTACGCGAGTCCCTTCCACTCCCCCCAGCGCTCAAAGGCCGCCTCGACCTCGGCCCGTCCCACCGGTTCGCCGCCGTACCACTCGTGTGAGACCATCTTGATCGCCCAGGAATCCACGGGGATGAAATCATAGCGGCCCAGCAGGATGAGCAGGTTGGCCGCCGCGTACTCTCCCACCCCCTTGATCGCCAGCAGTCGCTGGCGCAGTTGGAGGGCCGGAATGTCGGCTTCAGTTTCATTGAGCATCTCCAACTTCCTCCTCCCTCACCCCGTGGGGAAGGGCCGGGGAGGGGGCAGGCCAAAGCGGCGGCTAGAGAATCTCGATCTGCCAGTCCACGACCTGTACTTCGGGATGACGGGTCTCGATCCAGCGCACGGCCCGTTCGAGGACGGCGTGGACGCGGCCGGGGTCGTTGGCAACGGTGACAAAAGCGATCTCGGCCGACCGCCAGGCATCGTTGCGAGCCACTTCAGCGGCGGCCAGGTTAAATTCGCGGCGCAGGCGAGCCAGGAGCGGCTTGAGGATGCTGCGCTTGCCTTTCAACGAGCCATTGCCGGGGACGTGTAGTTCGACGGTACAGGCACCGATGACCATGACGTGATGCGTGAAACGTGATACGTGATTTGGCCCAATGGGTACACTCAGTATAGCATGCCCAGGCGGATAGTCAAACCCGACTTGTCCACGCATCCGCGGCGTACTTCCCCGCCCGCAATTCCCCCGCCCAGGCGCGTTCCTCGTCGGTCAGCACGCCCGGCTCCAGACGCAGGTTCAACGATTCGGCGAAGCCCGTCGCCAGCGCGTCGGCTGCCTCGTCCCAGGTGACCCGTTGCTTGTCCTGAGTGCCTGCCCTGAGCGCAGCCGAAGGGAAGCCGAAGGAGCCCAGCGCCTCCTCAACGGTCGTGGCGCGGGCGCGCACGCGAGCGGAGTCAGGGTGGGCAGCCAGCAGCGGGCAGATGCGGGTAATGTCGCCGTACAGCGGCAGGGCGCCGTGCTGGAGCACCACACCCTGGGCACGCATCTGGGCGCTGCCCACCAGTTTCCGCCCGTTGGCGGTGATCTCGTAATCGGAGGGTACCTCGAAACAGACCGGGCCTTTACCCCCCCCAGCCCCCCCCACGAGGGAGGGAGCCCCACCCTCGCCCCCCCCGAAGCGGGGGGGAGTCGCCCGCCGGTCAGCGACGAGGCCAGTGACGCTCAGCCGCTCCAGCCCGCGCACCAAGCCCGCGCTGAGGCGGCGGTAACTCTCCACGATGCCTCCGCTCACCCGGGGCTCAGCCTCCGGCGCGACCACGCTGTAGGTCAATTCATCCACGTGGAGGATGGCCTTGCCGCCCGTGGGCCGGCGCACCAGGTCGAAGCCCGCGGCCTGAAGGGCTTGGAAGTCTACATCGGTCGCCGACTGCGCCCGGCCCAGCGAAAGGCACGCGGGCTCCCAGGCGTAAAGCCGGAGCGTGGGCGGGACCAGCCCAGCCGCGACCGCGCGCAGGATCGCCTCGTCCACCGCCATATTAGTCGCCCCGTCGGCTGGAGCCGAGCGGAGCAGCCGCCAGGTTGTATGAGGATAGTTGCTCACAGGCACATCACCTCTTGTGGGAAGGCGGCTAACTTCGGTATTTGCCGCCCTGGCGCAGTAGGGTATAATTGTAACACTATCCGTCATAAGGAGCAAAAATGGACACATGCGCTTACTGTGATGCTAATGCCGTCTATCGTGACCGCGAGAGCGGCATCTACCTGTGCCCGGTTCACGCCCGGTTGGAGGTGACCGGGCCACGGGGAGAAGCACCACGACCACCACTTACTATCCGGCCCGCCACGCCCGCCGACCGTCCGCGCATTGCTGAACTCGCGGACTACTTCTGGAGCGAGGTCGAGGTCGAGGTCGAGTCCTTCGGCCATAGTTACCAGGTGCGTGCACTGCCGGCCTACGTCGCCTGCGATGGAGACGAAGTTGTCGGGATAGCCAGTTACGCCCGTGAAGGAGACGCGACCAACCTGGTGATGCTCAACGTTCTGCCCCGGTGGCAGGGCCGGGGTGCGGCGCGTGAGTTGATCGCAGCAGTGACCAAGATGACACACGCCGAGGGTGCGGGGCGGGTCATCGTCGTCACGACCAACGATGACCTGCCCGCGCTGGGGCTCTACCAGCGGCTCGGGTTCGCGATCACGAGAGTGCTCGTGGGCAGGCTGCTGGAGCACCACGGCGGGGCTGAGCCGGGCTTCGCCAGCATCCCGGTGCGGGACGAGATCCAGATGGAATTGCGGCTTTGAGCAAGCGCCCCGTCATCGCCATCACGATGGGCGACCCCGCCGGTGTGGGGCCGGAGGTCACAGCCAAAGCGCTGGCACGGAACGAAGTGTGGGACTGTTGCCGCCCGCTCGTCGTCGGAGACGCGGGCGTGCTGGCGCAGGCGGCCGCACTGGCGGCTGTCCCGCTGCCCCCCCACTCCATCGCGGACGCGGCTGAGGCCCGCTTCGACCCCGCCGCACCGGACGTATTAGACATGCACAACGTGGACCCTGCCGCGCTACAGCCAGGCCGGGTCTCGGCGATCGCCGGGCGAGCAGCGGTGGATTACGTGGAGCGGGCGGTCGAACTGGCACAAACTGGACAGGTGGATGGCATCGCCACCGGACCAATCAACAAGGCAGCGCTGCAGGCCGCTGGCATCCCTTACATCGGGCATACCGAACTGCTGACGGCACTGACCGGCGCGGAGCGGGTGACGACGATGCTGGCGACGCCCGGGCTGCGCGTGGTGCATGTCACGCGCCACGTGCCGCTGCGGGAGGTAGCAGCGCACATCACGCGCGAGCGAGTACTGGAGACGATCCGCCTGACCGACGCAGGGTTGCAAGGGCTTGCCCTGAGCAACGCCGAAGGGATGGGCATCCCGCGTCCACGGCTGGCTGTAGCTGCGCTCAACCCCCACGGCGGCGACGGCGGGCTGCTGGGGAGAGAAGAGATCGAGATCATTGGGCCGGCGGTCGAGGCAGCACAGGCGGAGGGGATTGAAGCCTACGGCCCGATCCCGGCCGACTCGGTCTTCTTCCGCGCCATCCGGGGCGAGTTTGACGCTGTGGTGGCGATGTACCACGACCAGGGGCACATCCCGGTCAAGACCCACGACTTCGAGCGCAGCGTGACGGTGACGCTGGGACTGCCCATCGTGCGCACATCGGTGGACCACGGGACAGCCTTCGACATTGCCTGGCAGGGAGTGGCGAGCGAGGAGAGCATGATAGAGGCGATCCGGCTGGCGGCCCGGCTGGCCTCATAGCGCCGATTTGCGTCTTAGGGCCTTATGTGGTATAAAGGCACCGCGTGCCCCCGTAGCTCAGTGGATAGAGCACCGGCCTCCGAAGCCGGTGGCCCGCGTTCAAATCGCGGCGGGGGTACTTACTTATGGGTGCGCCAGCGTCACGTCCCCCGTCAGGAGCCTGTGAAGCACACGATCCGGGGTGCGAAGAAGCAGCGCGCCGTCCTCGTCCACCGCCTCGGCCACGCCAGCGAGAATCCCTCCAGAAGTGATCACCTCCACAGACTGTCCCAGTGTCGCCAGGCGGGCTGCCCACTCGGCGTGAGGGCTCTCACCAGCCCGCAGCCGTGCGTAACGGACCTCCACTTCCGCCAGCAGCGCCGCCAGCAGCGTGGCCCGATCCACCTCCCGACCGGTCTCCGCCAGGATGCTGGTAGCGCCAGGGGCCAGAGTGGGCAGCACCTCCGGCTCCACGTTCACGTTGATCCCGATGCCGACCACGACGAACTCCAACCGCCCTCCCAGCACCCCCGTCTCCGTCAGTATCCCCGCCAACTTCCTCCAGTCTTGAGATTTGAGACTTGAGATTTGGGATTTGACAACGAGGTCATTAGGCCATTTCAATGCTACCTGCAGTCCTGCGACTTTCCTGATCGCATTGGCAGCGGCCAGGGAGCACAGCATCGTCAGCCGCTGGGCCTGGATAGGAGGCAGGTCGGGGCGGAAGAGGATCGAACAGAGGAGACAGGTGCCCGGAGGGGCCCACCAGCACCGCCCCATTCGCCCGCGGCCGGCCGTCTGCTCGTCGGCAACGACGACTATCCCCTCTGGTGCACCCTGCGCCGCCAGGCTCTTCGCCACGTCGTTCGTCGAGCCAGTGGTGGGCAGATAGATCACCCTTTGCCACAGCGTCATTGGCTTCAATGCTTCCTCGATCTGCTCCCGGCTTAATTCATTGGCCTTTTGCATCTTGCTTCCTGCCTCTCGCTACCATTCTACTCTCCCCATCCTTCCCTGTCAACGCGAGATTGCCTCCTACTCCGATTTGTTGTACAATCAGGGGGCAATGGACCACCTCTGGACCCCCTGGCGCATGCCCTACCTGCGCGGCGAAGAAGAAGCGCCCGAAGGGTGTATCTTCTGCCTCCAGCCGCAGGCAGACGACGCGGAAGTACACATCCTCCACCGTGGCTACCTGTGCTACGTGATCCTCAACCGTTTCCCCTACAGCAATGGGCACCTGATGGTAGTCCCCTATGATCACGTCTCCTCCTTGGAGTACCTGAACGCTGACGCGCTGGCCGAGTTGATAGCGCTGACGCAGTTGAGTCTGCGGGTGTTGCGGGCCGCATACGAGCCGCAGGGCTTCAACATCGGCGTGAACATCGGTACGGCTGGAGGGGCCGGGGTGGCGGAGCACGTCCACCTGCACGTGGTACCCCGCTGGGCGGGCGACACGAATTATATGACCGTCATCGGCCAGACACGGATCATGCCGGAGTGGCTGGACCAGACCTACGAGCGGCTGCGGCCGCTGTTTGAGCAGATGAGCAGCGCTTCAGGCGACCTCACTAGTCAGCCGTAGAGCCTCGGACCAACCGGGGTATCCTGAAAGACGGAATGGTTTCTGGGTTTTACGTCTATTTCCGTTGGCTTCACTAACAACAGGGAGGAAATACAATGTCCAAGAATCACCGTGAAGCCGTTATTGTCTCTGCCGTCCGCACCCCCGTCGGCAAGTTCCAGGGCACGCTGGTGCCTTTCTCCGCCTCCGACCTGGGGGCTGTGGCGGTCCGCGCCGCCGTGGAGCGGGCCGGGATTGACCCCGCCTCGATTGACGAGGTGCTGATGGGCAACGTCGTCCAGGCTGGGCAGGGGCAGGCCCCCGCCCGCCAGGCGTCCATCAAGGCCGGCATCCCCCCTACCATCGGAGCCACCACCGTCAATAAAATCTGCGGCTCTGGCCTCAAGACGGTCATGCTGACCGCCGCTATGATCGCCGCCAGCGATGGCGACATCTTCGTCGCTGGCGGGATGGAGAGCATGAACAACGGGCCATACCTGCTCCACAAGGCCCGCTTCGGCTACCGCCTGGGCGACGGGAAACTGGTTGACGGGATGGTGCTCGACGGGCTGTGGTGCCCCTTCGAGAACCAGCACATGGGCAACTCCGCCGAGTGGATCGCCCGCGAGTACAACCTGACGCGGGAGGAACTAGACGAGTACGCCTACAACAGCCAGATGAAAGCCATCGCCGCCATTGACGAGGGGCGCTTCAAGGACGAAATCGTGCCCGTGGAAGTGCCGCAGCGCAAAGGCCCGCCGATCCTCTTCGACACCGACGAGGTCCCCCGGCGAGATACCAGCCTGGAGAAACTGGCGCGTCTCAGGCCGGCCTTCCAGCCCGACGGCATCGTCACCGCCGGCAACTCCCCCGGCATCACCGACGGGGCTGCCGCCACGGTGGTGATGAGCCGGGCCAAGGCGGAGGAACTGGGCATCCAGCCGCTGGCCCGCATCGTCGCCTACGACCAGGCGGCGGTCGAGCCGCTCAAGATCTTCACCGCCCCTATCTTCGCCGTGCGGAGGCTACTAGAGAAGACCGGCACCACCGTGGACGACTACGACTTGGTCGAGATGAATGAGGCCTTCGCCGCCCAGTGCCTGGCCGACGGCCGGGAACTGGGGCTCAACTGGGAGAAAGTCAACGTCAACGGCGGGGCCATTGCCCTCGGCCACCCCATCGGCTGTTCCGGCGCTCGCGTGTTGGTCACGCTCATCTACGCGCTGCGCCACCGGGGACTGAAGCGGGGACTGGCCACCCTCTGCCTGGGAGGGGGCGGGGCAGTAGCCATGGCGATCGAACTGGATACGTGACATGCATTGAGAAACCGGGTTTTTTCTGAAAAACCCGGTTTCTCAATCAGAAGGAATCAAGATGAACATTAAGCACATCGCTGTTATCGGCGCCGGCACGATGGGTAACGGCATCGCCCAGGTCTGCGCTACGACCGGCTACCAGGTCACCCTCATTGACATCCTGCCGGAGCAACTGGAGCGGGCGATGGCCTCGATCCGCAAGTCGGTAGAGAAACTCCACAGCAAGGGCCGCCTGACCGACGAGCAGCGGGAGGCAGGGCTGGCGAACGTCACCACCGCCACCGAGGTCGCCGCCACTGCCGACGCCGATCTCGTCGTCGAGGCAGTAGTCGAGAACCTCGAGATCAAAAAACGAGTATTCGTCGAACTGGACGAACGCACCCGTCCCGAGGTCATCCTGGCCAGCAACACCTCCTCCATCTCCATCACCGAACTTGGAGCCGTCACCCGCCGGCCCGACAAGGTCGTCGGCATGCACTTCATGAACCCGGTGCCGCTGATGAAACTGGTCGAGGTCATCCGGGGGCTGGAGACCTCCGACGAGACGACGGCCACGGTAGTCGCCCTGACGGAGCAACTGGACAAGACCCCGGTGGAGGCTCAGGACTATCCCGGCTTCATTTCCAACCGCATCCTCTGCCCAATGATCAACGAGGCGGTCTACGCGCTGATGGAGGGGGTGGGCACACGGGAGGCGATTGACACGGTGATGAAGTTGGGGATGAACCACCCGATGGGACCGCTGACGTTGGCCGACCTGATTGGGCTGGACATCGTGCTCAACGTGATGGAGGTGCTCCACGCTGGCCTGGGGGACGACAAGTACCGCCCCTGCCCGCTCCTGAAGCGCATGGTCGCGGCCGGCCACTTGGGGCGCAAGACCGGGCGGGGGTTCTACGCCTATTCCTGATAGTGGCCCAGAAACGCAGGCTCAGTAGATCTGAGTTTGCTCGGCCTGGATCGCCCGCCGGTAGCGGTCCGCGGCCTGTTGCAGTAGGGTGGCCTTCTGCTCGTCGCTCAGGGACGCCAGCAGGTCCCCGCAGGCTTGCAGCACGCAGCCCAGGTTGGCGTGCCATGTGGCCAGCACGGGATGCAGGCTGACTACGACCGCAACGAGGAATACACCCACCACCCCAGCGGGGAACACCCAGCGTCGCCTGTGGGGCATTGTAATTGTAGAAGGGGGCGTTGCAGAAGCCCGACGCAAGATGACAGCCACGTTCAATCCGAGCAGTCCGAAGAACGGAAACCAGCACCATAAATCCACGAACTGTTCCAGGTGGACTGGTATAGAAGGTCGGTACCAGGTTTTGCATGGGTTCGGGCAGCCTGGTAGAGCGCTGCCATCAACCACAGCCACGCAGTGGCGCCGAGCAACCCGTGTTCGAGCCATAAATCCAGGTAGAGGTTGTGGGAATAGCTGAGAAACGGATGTCGTAAGAGCAGGGCATATCTGGAGAACACCATCGCGAACTGTTCACCCAATCCAATTCCGGTCAGCGGGAAGTCCTGGATCAGATAGATGCTGTTGCGGTACGCGTCAAGCCGGTCCGGGCGGATAAACAGCGAGGCCAGTATCCGATTGACGACTGGAATATCGCCCAGCGCGGTGATGTCGTGCCGCGCAATCACGTAGATCACCAGCCCCAGCGCCAGCACCCCGCCGGCGATGGCGACCGCACGCGCCGGTCGCCAGTGGAGAGCCAACCACAGCACCAACGTAACCAGCACGGCCAGTCACGCCCCTCGCGATGCACTCATCAGCAGCGCCAGCGCGATCAGACTGGCACCGATGGTGCCGCCGATGCGCCACGCCCACCGTTTCTCCAACTGTTTCTCTGTCAATACCAGCGCAACCGCAAGGAAGAACCCTCCTTCCAGAAACGTCGCCACGCTGTTGCCCCTGGGTACCCAGATGACGGCTGGCGGGACGATCTTGCCAATAAATGCGCCCAGGCGACTGATCGCCCCTACCTCTTTGGTGTACCCAAAGGGAAAGTGAGCATATTGGGTGACGAAGTACAGCGATAAGAGCACGCTCGTGAAGACGATGAACGTCGCAATGGCACGCCACCAGCGATGGATGTACCTAAACGGGAGATCAAACCATACAGCAAGACGCCGATGGTCAGCACGATCAGCGGGCTCCAACATAGACTGAGGTCGTAGGCCGGCCACACGCCGAGGACAGCGCTCAGCAGAAAGAGCGCCAGCGGAAGATCCAGAGTAGTCAGCCTGAAGGTGTGTTTCTGTGGCAGCATAACGCCTCCAACCACATCAGGGAGAGTCTTTCATCCCCGCCAGCGCGATCACCGCTGGCGGCCAGTTCTCGTGATAACGTAGCGCCGCCTTGAAGTCGGCCCACGCTCCATCGGCGTCCCCTTGCGCCAGCCACGCCATCCCGCGCCAGTAGTACGATTCCTCCAGATTGCTTGCCGTCGCCAGCGTCGCATCGGCCAGCGCGATGACGTCATCGTAGCGACCCACGGCGTGGTAACTCTCATAAGAGCCGAACTGGTACCACAGCATGCGGTAGTGCAGCCCCAACTGCCGCGCCTGGTCGTATGCCACCACCGCCTCAGCGTGTCGCCCCAGCGAAGTCAGGCTGGAGCCAGCACTGAACCAGGAGAAGGTCACCCAATCCGCGCAGTCGGCGTAGGCCACGCAGGATTCAGGCGGGGCCACAGCCTCGACGCGGGCCGTCTCCAGCGCTCGCTCGTACATCGCCGCGTCGTCTAAATCGGGGCCGAGGACAGCCGCCAGCGCTTCCCACCGCTCCGGCGCGTAGACCACCAGGTAGGCCCGGTTGAAGACGCGCCACAGCTCGTCCAGTTCCCGGTAGCCGATGGTCACGTCGGGGCCGTGGAGCGAGTCGTAGGTGAGGAACTGCCCGGCGGCATCGTCGTAGCCGATGATGAGACGATAGTGGCCGAGTTGGTCGTGGGCGTCGCGCACGTACCAGGTTTCGACGACGACAGGGAAACCCGCGCGCACCAGCGCCTTGAGCCGCTCGAGGGTGCCGCCCACGCGCACGATCGCGCCTACCCCCCCCGGCCCCCCCGAAGCGGAGAGGGGTAGACTGCGCACGTACGCTTCCATCTCCCATGGGCTGACGTTCTTGTCCTCCGGATCGGGTTTGAGGACGGGGGCGACGTCGTACTGGGTCTCGCCACGTCCCCAGCAGGAGAGCGCCATCGCCAGCGTGGTCGGCCCGCAGTTGTTCCAGCCCTGGTGCTCGTGGCGCAAGCCGGTCAGTGTGATACTGATCGGAGGCGTGGGCGTTGGTGTCGGGACAGGGGTGGACGTGGGAGGCAGATATGTGGGAGTGTGGGAGGGAGCGGGGGTAGGAGTGCGGGTGGGGGAGGGAGTAAGAGTGTGGGCGAGGACAGGTGTGGGAGTATGGACAAGGGCAGGAGTGGGAAGGGTGTCCGGGTGGGGGTTGTGGCGCAGTTCCTGGAGCGGCCTCGGCAGGTAGTAGGCGTAGCGGCCCGGCAGCGCACGGATGAGCGCCGGGCAGGTCAACAAGCTGACCCCCAGCAGCATCAGCGCCGCGATCAGGACGAGGACGTAGCGTG
This sequence comes from uncultured Anaerolineales bacterium, assembly GCA_964653285.1. Lineage (GTDB taxonomy): Bacteria > Chloroflexota > Anaerolineae > B4-G1 > B4-G1 > CAZZEX01. The sequence continues at coordinate 30,163 of CAZZEX010000027.1, read as the reverse complement.
ACTTCGCCATACGCCCATCATACCAGAGATCAGCACACGGTACAAGGCGGGCCACCCGCGCCGACTGGCACGAAGAGGGAATCTGTGGCATACTGGGCAGTGGTTCAATGACCAATGAACGAAAGGCTGGACGCTGGATGCTAGACACTGGAAGGCAACGTGAAACCTGGAACCTCAAACGTACCCTTGTTGTTAGCGTCGTAGGGGCGTTTATCCTATCCGCCGTGTTGGCGGGCCTGACCGCGTGCCAGCCCGCGACACCTGCCCTGCCGCCCCCCACCCCAACCCCTTGGACTGAAACCGCGCCGCCGGACTCTTTGCCTGAGGGCCCCTGCGAACTCGAGCGATTCGCTCCTCCCGAAGACTCGGCCGCAGCGCCTCAGGACGAAGCAGCGACCGTCACACCACTCCTCACTGCCCCCCCCACCCCTTCGCCGACTTTCACACCCGCCCCTCCCACGCCTTCGCCGACCTTCACACCTGTCCCCACCCCCGACGCCACCCTCACCCGTGGGCCGTACCTCCAATCCGTCACGCCCAACACCATCATCGTCGTCTGGGAGACCGACCGGCCCAGCCATGGGGAGGTGGCCTACGGCAGGACGGAGGTGTACGGTCCGAGCGTGGCCGACCAGGCGGAGGGCACGCGCCACGCCGTCACCCTCACCGGCCTGACGCCCTCCACCGTCTACCACTACCGCGTTGAAAGCGGCGGCGCGCCGCTGAGTGAGGATAGCGAGGACGCGACCTTCCGCACCGCCGCCGGCCCCGATCAGACCGCCTTCACCTTCGTCGTCTTCGGCGACACCCGCACGCAGCATCAATGCCACCAGGCGGTGGTGGAGCGCATCGTCGCCGTGGAGCCCGACTTCGTGTTGCACACCGGTGACCTGGTGGCCCACGGTAACGCTGACCACGAGTGGGAGACTTTCTTCGAGATCGAGCGGGAACTGATGGCCCACGTCCCCCTCTTCCCTGCGTTGGGCAATCACGAGGGCAATGACCCGCGCTACTTCGATCTCTTCTACCTGCCCGGCAACGAGCGCTGGTACGCCTTCGACTACGGCAACGCCCGCTTCGTATGCCTGCAGGTGGACGGCCTCGCGGACTTCGGCCCCGGCAGCGAGCAGTACGATTGGCTGGAGGAGACACTGGCGACCAACACGCAGCCCTGGCTCTTCGTCTATTTCCACATCCCGCCCTACAGCTCAGTACAAGATAACCTCGAGGGCAACGTGCGCCAGACGCTGCCCCCGCTTTTCGAGCGGTATGGGGTAGACGTGGTATTCAACGGCCACAAGCACAACTACGAGCGCAACGAAGTGAACGGCGTCACCTACGTCGTCACCGCCGGGGGCGGAGCGCCGCTGTACGCGATGCAGGAGCGGGAGCCGACGCAGGCCGCGTTCGTGATGGCATACCACTTCACGCTGCTGGAGATTGACGGCGACCACCTCCGGGCGGCGGTCATTTCCAGCGCGGGGGAGGTGCTCGACGAATTCGAGCGCAGTGCGGACTGACGGTAATGGTGCCTCAACCAGCGGATCTCGAATGAGCGGACCCTGGATGCGACCAGCAAGCAGTGCCTGGGCGCGACAGCCTCCGTGACAGGTCGCAAAAGCCGGGCACGTAGCACAGTCGGCAGGCACCAGGGAACGCCAGTGGGTCATGGCCTCACCTTGCCACGCCTCTTCGATGGACTGGGTTCGGAGGTCTCCGGCAATGAGAGGCGCGTGGTTGCACGGGCGCATTCGCCCCCACGGGTCTATCGTGGCAAAAGTGCTGCCATCTTTGTTTTGTCTTCCTCCTGAGCCTGTCGAAAGGATGGTCACCGCCAGCGCCTCCCGGTCCTGGGGGAAGATGAACTCGAAAGCCGGATCCGGGAGCGTCTGCAGACGGCCTTGAGAACGGTCCCGTAACTGGTTGTTCCGTGGGTCATTGTTCATCGACTCACCGGTTCTCCAGCCGGAACCCGTGCCCCCGCACAGTGACGATGTAGGCGTGATCCGGATCCACGGCCGAGATGCGGTCACGCAGACGGCGCACCAGCGCGTCAATCGCTTGCTCGGAGATACCCATCGTCTTTTCCTCGGGCCACACAGTCGCCACGACCGCATCCCGAGAAATCACCCGCCCTTCGTGGTCGAGCAGTAACTCCAGCAACCGATACTGGGCCAATGAGAGGGGCGGGGTTAATTCATGCCCCCCGATAAAGACCCTTCTGGCCGCCCGGTCAATGCGCAGCCCCCTGTTGGGGCCGGTTAACTCCAACGGCAGCGTCGCGTCGGCGCCTACGAAGCCCATCTTGACGCACAGCGCGATTTGTATCTCGTCCCCATCTTTCAAACGGCAGGGCCTATCGCGCACCTCCCGGCCATTGACGTAAGTGCCGTTCTTGCTCTCCAGGTCGCGCAGCAGGTAGCCGCCGTCGTCTCGATCGATCTGGGCATGGTAGCGCGAGACTTGCCGCTTCGATAGCACGATGTCGCAATCCGACCCTCGCCCGATGGTCACTCGATCCTGATCTATGATCCATCGTTGCCCTTCCAGCTCTCCCTCGTAAATAATGAGCATTGGCATTTCCTGTCGCGCCATCATTGCCTCCTTGACAGAATGGCCTTTCTCAATTATGATGCCACTAGCCGCAACGGAGAGAAGAGGAGAAATCGTGGCCCGCCTGCTTGCACCTGGAACCGTCCTGCGCGGACGGTACAAAATCATCGCGCCTGTTGGCCAGGGGGGTATGGGCGCGGTATACCGCGCTGAGGACCTGCGCCTGGAGGGTCGCATCTGTGCGATCAAGGAGGTCCGCCCGGACCCCGACGCCACGCCGGAGGAGCTGACTCAGGCCCAGGAGCAGTTCCACCGTGAGGCCTTCACCCTGGCGCGACTGGACCACCCCAATCTCCCCAAAGTCTCTGATACGTTCACCGAGCGCCGGCGAGAATACCTGGTGATGGATTTCGTCAGTGGGCAGGATCTGCGTCAACTGATGGAGGAGAAACGTCGTCGAGGAAAGTTCCTCGACGAGGAAAGGGTACTCCGGTGGGTCGATCAGTTGTGCGATGCGTTGGAGTACCTCCACAGCCAGAACCCTCCTGTGCTCCACCGCGACATCAAGCCGGCCAACATCAAGTTGACCCCTGGCGGGTTGATCAAGCTGGTGGACTTCGGGCTGGTTAAACTGCTGGCGGCGGACGACTCCCGCACCATCACCGTGCTGCAAGGCCGGGGCACCGTCGCCTATACCCCGTTGGAGCAGTATGGTGGGGATACCGGCCACACCGACGCCCGGTCCGACATTTACTCGCTTGGCGCCACGCTCTACCATCTGTTGACCAATCAACCTCCAGCAGATGCCAAGCAGCGTTTCCTCAACCCCAATGTGCTCGTGTTCCCCCGAGCGATCGATCCACGCATCTCTCCCGCCACAGAGCGTGCCATCCTGACGGCCATCGCCATGCATCCCGATCCACGCCCACCCAACGTGGCAGCGTTTCGCGAACTGCTACACACCAATTCGCTTCCCCCTTCTTTAACTACTCTAGTTCCTGCGCAAGGGGAGTGGCGCCGGGCGGTAATCGAAAACCGGGGGTTGCTGGCACTGGCCGCCGTGATGCTCATCCTCGCGGTATTGGTGACCCTCTTCAATTAGCCGTTAGCGGTCAGCAGTTGGCGATCGGCTACTGCGGCTCGACAGCCTCCTATTCAGGTCGTCTCTGCCGGCTGGCAGTCCATGCGATGAGCAGCGGCACCATGCCGCCAAGCAGCGCCATCCACCACGCAGCCCACACGCCACTTCGCTCTCGCAACCAGGCGGCTCCGGGCAGACGTAGAGCGTAGACCAGATACAGCGCCAGTCCTCCCATCGCACACCACAGCACCAGGCGCAGCGCCCGGCTGACTGGCCCGCTGTTCACGCGCACAACGTAGTACCCTGTACCGCTGACGACCAGGACGCCGAACAACGCCAAGACCAGGTCCAGTGGCCCAACCCCTTCGTCGGCAGCGGGTGTCTCCTCCTCCTCGTCTACCGGACCAGGTGTGGGGGTTGGCGTCTCTTCGGGCATAGGTTCCGGCTCCCTCGTAGGCGTGGGCGTCGGTATGATGGGCGTAGGGCTGGGCGTGGGCGTACTAGGCACGACAATAGCCACCTCTCCCTCTTGGATCGTGATCTGCAGGGCGATTGTACGTGGAACAGGGTCTGCTTGGATGGAAATGTCGAGTTGGCCTGTTCGATCCAGCGTAACCGTCGTTTCGGCCACGCCATCATGGGTGATCGCAATACCAGAGTGTTCCAGCCCTTCTTGTGGATAGGTGAATATGAACTGGACAGGGGTACCGTCGGGCACCGAGTGGCCATTGTGATCCACGATCACTCCGGTGCGCAACCTTAACTCATCGCCGACCTCAAGTTTAGGCGGCTCTGGCGTTGGCTGGCCCTCCTCAGCCGGCTCTGGCGTCGGCTGACCTTCCTCAGACGGCCCGCCGATGTAGTAGTAGAGAGCGATGATTTGCTCAGGGTCGGGGGAAGTCTGAATCAGCAGGTCATAGTTGACGCCAGTCACACTGACCGGCAGGGTTCCCGCCTGTGCAGGCTCACCAAATAGCGCCCGCACCGAAGCCTCAATGAAAGACTCTATCCGGCTGTAGGCCACGTAGTAGGCGCTCAGTTTGCTGATCTCGGTCGCGTCCAGGTAGTAGGGGGCATCATAAGCCAGCACGACCAGATGTGGGTCACGTAATGCATCGGCCCGCTCGGCAAGAAAACGTCGCACAACTTCTGACCGTGGTGGATCAGCAGTCGGGTTGAGCATGGCGAAGATGATCCAGTCGGCCCTTCGCAAGGCCTCTTCGACAGGGTGAAGCAGGGTTGGCGTGATGACTTCTCCAGCCGCAGGGGTCGGCGTAGGGAGCGGAGGCGGCGTGCTCATGTATTCTTCCAGTTGGTCGAAGGTGAAGTTAGCCAACAGTGAGGGATTGACCTGCCCTGTCGCATCAGGGCCATAAAGCCGCAAGATTGTGTCACGCAGCGCGAGGGGGTCAATGTAGGGCACCGGCGCACACGTGGCACAGGGCTGTCCCTCCTGACCGTCGGTGAAGACGACGATGTTGTCTTCGAAGGTCGGAGGCGCGGGGACCAGGTCGGGTGAGGGAGGAGAGAGCAGCGTGACGGCGTCGCGGCCAATGGCTGATAACGCTTCTAGACCAAGCCCTACCTGTTCGCCGGCTGTCTCCGCATCCGGCTGGGTAGCAGCGAGCCCAAACGTGCCACCATAGAGTGCAAGTTTCAGCCGCAATATACGCGCCACAGCCGCATCCACCGACGCTTGAAACGCAGGATCACTGTCGTACCTCTCACGAAAGAAGGTAATCGTGGACTTGATATTGGCGACCTGGTCTTCCCATTCGTCGCCGAGCGCGAATTGGGAGAGAAGCAGGAGATCATTGCCAGCGAGGAACGCATCTTGCGCGATGCGGCGGCTGTTGAAACTCTCCTCGCTGGGATCGTAGAAACGCCGCAGCGCACGCACACCCAGTCCGTCGGAGACTGTCACCCCACCCTGCTCGCGCCAGCCAGCCAACTCTGGCAATCCTAGCAGCCGCTGGAGCACCTGGCTATCCACGCTGATCGGGCGGGTGGCGACGAAGCGACCACCCTCCAACCCCCGAAAGCGGATGTGAGATACCATCACCCCATCCGGGCGCGCCAGTAGATCATCTGCCTGCGCCACAGCAAAAAAGGGAGCCAGATCAACCTGCCTTAGTTTCTCCAGCGTGCGCTGTACGGTGGAGACCTCTTCATTGAGCGAACGGTCGGAGGCCCCCAGGCCGGGGAAGTGCTTCGCTACGACCGCCACTTGCCCCTCGGCCCCTTCATGGACACCCCGGATATACGCCTGTCCCATCCGTCCCACCCAGAACGGCTCGCCCCCGAAGGTTCTCACACCCAGGTCACCGGCGCTTTCAGGGCGTGGGTTTTCGAGCACGTCCAGCGACGGCCCCAGCAGTATATTGATGCCCAGAGCGCACAGTTCCTGCCCCACAATCTGGCCTACGGTCTCAGCGTAGGTCGGGTTCCAGGTGGCTCCCAGCGCCATCTCAGAGGGCAGCGGGGTCGTCCCGTTGACGATGCCGGTGAAGGGCATGCCGTTCCCCTCATGGTGCACAGCGATAAAGAGAGGGACGAAAGGACCTGGGAGGGCTTCTTCCTCAACGAGCGTCTCGGTCACCGGTTGTGTCGCCGCCCAGACGGTCCCTTGGAGTTGACTAACCAGCGTAGCCACCTGTGCAGGCGTGTCGCCCTCGTTGACAATGTTACCGCTATCAGGCAGAAGCACCACCCCGCCGACGTGATAATCGCGGATCAATTCCGCGATGACAGCATCCTCGGTGACCTCAGCCCCGGGGAAGGTGACCAGGAAGAGTTGCCCGACCTTGACGGCGCTGGACATACGCTCCATCAGCCGCGCAACTTCATCTTCCCCCTGCGCATGGGCCGTCCTGAGCGGTACAAGGGGTATCAATATGGTGACCACTAGGGCCAGCGTAAGTAGCCGTTTCAATTGAACCATTTCACCCAGCAGGGCCTATTGTACCTGAAATGGGGCGGAGCGCAATCAAAGAACCCCGGCTTCTGACAGTAGGGCGGCCTTCCATGGCCGCCAAAGCCGGGACCTTGCTCAGTCGCGCCCTTCAGATCACCAGCCTTTGACCCTCCCGAAGGCCACGTTGGGTTTTCCGACGGCTTGTGATTCGCCCTTATTCCCGTTCCTCTTCTTTTTCCTTCTCCTCTTTCTTCCCCTCTTCCTCCCCTTCCTCCTCCCACCCGATGATCCAGACGCACAGGCCAGCCAGGCCGATGGTGGCTACGATCAGGGCAGCCCACTGCCCCGGCAACAGGCCCACATCGCGAGCGGACCAGACGAGGATGACCACCATACCTATGGCCAATACCAGCCAGGCTGTCAGGCGTGGGTGCTGAACGACGAATTGCTTCAGAGAAGACATACTCACCTCCGATGAAACTTGCGCCTCGTTTGCCCGATCACAGCGGGCGGAGCACGCGTGTATCACGTAACTGCTTCACCAACACGGTATCGCTATATTCTAGCCGACCTTCACGGGCGGCCTCCCGCCACGCCTTCAGCAAGTCAATGACGGCTTGAGGCTCGTACCCGAGCGCTCTGCAGCACTCGACCAAAGCGGGAGGGGCCGGACGCGGCAGGAATAGCAACGCTGCCTCACACTGTAACTCAGCCGCAGCCCGCTCCATCTCAGCGAACAACGCTTGACCAACGACAACGCGCTCGGAAACCGACCCAACTAGAAAGTCGGTTACCCTGACCACGAGGTTCTCGGCCTGCCATCCGAGCATTCCAACCAGGTTGCCATCCCGCTCGGCCAACAGGAAGCCCACACTGCCAAAGCGTTCGATGACCATCAGTTCATCAACCTGCATCCGCCCTTGCCAGGCACGATTGACAAACGCGGCGATTCTACCTGCATCTCCCACTTTGGCCCGTCGCACCGTAATCTCTCGCCGTTGTACCATGTTTCATTTCTCCTCTACCCATCAAGATCAAGTGATAATTATACTCTAAATGTCTCTCTCTTCCAAGGTCAGTGCTCTCCGCCACCTTCTCTTCTGGTCAACCGCTCCCATGCCGCCTGTACCTGTGCCTGCGTCCGCGCAAGCGTGCCTGAGGTGTCAATGACCACGTCGGCGCGGGCGATTTTCTTCTCCTGGGGAGACTGTGCTCGCACGCGCTGCTCGGCCTCGGCCCAGTTCAAGCCCCGTCCACCCATAATACGGTAAACCTGTTGCTCCGGTCGGCAGGTCGTCACCCATACGCCGTCGCAGGCGTCGGCCATCCCCACCTCGATCAACTTGATGGCCTCGACCACCACGACGGCAGCGGAGGTGGCACTGATGCAGCGATGGATCGCCTCAAGGATGGCGGGATGGACGATGGCCTCCAGTCGCGCCAACACCGCGGGGTCGGCGAAGACCAATGCCCCCAGTCGCTTCCGGTCAATCTCGCCATCGTGGTCTAGCATCTCCGGGCCGAAGGTTTCGACGATCCGTGCGTGGGCAGGAGTGCCGGGCTGCATCACCTCGTGGGCTACCTTGTCCGCGTCAATCACTTCTGCGCCCAGTTCGGCCAGCATCTCAGCGACGGTGGATTTGCCCGTGCCGATGTTGCCCGTGAGGCCGATGAGCAGCGGACGCTGGCTGTTCATTGGGCCCGGCGGTGCCCCTCCCCCCACCGCCGGCAGGGGCTTCATCGGTGACCACTGGCTCATCAGCCCATATCCGTCCAGGCGGCGAGCAGCGCATCCAGTTCCGCCTCGACCCAGGCGTACTCGGCACCCAATTGGCGCACCCGCTCGACCGCCTTCCGCTCGCTGGCGACGGCCAGTTGCCCCTCCAATCGCGCCAGGTGCATCTCCAACTGGTGGATCGTCTGTTCAAGTTCGACCTGACGGCGGGCCCGCCGCGATGCCTCCCGTTCTGAGGCTTTGCGAGCCTCCCGCGCGCGCTCTCTCTCCGTTTTGACCCGAGTTTCCTGGGGCACCCCCTTCTGCTGACGCCGCGGCGCCCCCCAGCCGTGGTACTCCTCGTACCCCTCCTTGAATTCCCACAATTGCCCATCCTCAATCGCCCACACGCGGGTGGTCAGCCTGCGAATCAGGTAGCGATCGTGAGTCACGATCAGCAGCGTGCCGCCAAATTCGGCAAGCGCCTCTTGCAGCACCTCCTGAGAGGGGATGTCGAGATGGTTGGCCGGCTCGTCGAGAATCAAGACGTTAGCACCCTCCAGGGCCAGGACAGCCAGCGCGACGCGGGCTTGCTCACCGCCGGAGAGGTCGCCGACGCGTTTGAAGACGTCATCACCGGAAAAACGGTAACGGCCCAGCAGGTTCCTGGCCTGGCTGCTCATCAGTTCGCCAGTGCCCAAGATGGTTTCGAGCACGGTTTTTTCGGGGACGAGATCCACGTGCCCCTGGGCAAAGTAACCTAGATGCACACTCGCTCCAATACGCACGTGCCCGGCAAGCGGCTGAACCTCGCCCATAATAGTGCGTACGAGCGTGGTCTTGCCAGAACCATTAGGTCCCAACAGCGCCACCCGCTGCCCTCGCCGCAGTTCGACCTCCTCGGCTGTGAAGAGAGGGGCCGCCGGGTCGTAGCCCACAGTGATGTCCAGGCCCAGTACCAGGTCACCGCTGCGGGCTACATTGCCCAGAGTAAGGCCCATCGGACGATACTCCTGCGGCCGCTCGATCCGCTCAATCCGCGCCAACCGTTTTCGCCGCCCCTTCGCCTCAAGGCTGCGCTGGCCAGCGATGTTGCGACGGATGAACTCCTCAGTCCGAGCGATAAACTGCTGCTGCCGCTCGTACTTGGCCTGCTGGAGAGCCAAGCGCTCGGCTTTCTGAGCAACATAGGCGCTGTAGTTGCCCCGGTATCGCCCGAGCCGCCCCCACTCCAGTTCCCACACCCGCTCGACGACCCCGTCGAGGAAAGCCCGGTCGTGGGCCACGACGACCACAGCTCCCTTCCACGCTTTGAGATAATTCTCCAGCCACTCAATGCCCGCCAGGTCGAGGTAGTTGGTCGGTTCGTCCAGCAGCAGCAAGTCAGGCTCCTCCAGCAAGAGGCGAGCCAGCAGGGCGCGCGTCTTCTGTCCTCCGCTGAGCTGTAGGACGAGACGATGGAAATCATCCTCATCGAAACCCAGGCCGGAAAGCACCTGCTCGATGCGCTGCTCGTATGTGTAGCCGCCGGTCAGTTCAAACGCTTCCAGGGCTGAGCCGTATCGCTGTAACACCTCCCCACGGGTGGCAGAATCCGCCATAGCGGCCTCCAGGCGGCGCAGTTCGGCGGACTGAGCCTGCAGGTCGGCGAAGACTTCTAGCATCGCCTCCCACAGCGTGCCGGTGCCGGAGAGATCGGCCTGCTGAGGGAGATAGGCGATGTATAGACCCTTAGCCCGATGGATGGTACCGGCTGTGGGTTCTTCCAACCCGGCTATCAGGCGCAGTAGAGTCGTCTTGCCTGAGCCATTAGGCCCGACCAGGGCGATCTTGGCTCCATGGGGAATATCGCAGGACACACCCTCGAAGATGTCCTCAGGGCCATATGACTTGGCTAGATTGCTGACAGTCAGGATGGACATAGGAAACGTGTCGCGTGCCTTGGTTCTAACGTGAATCATGGGTAATTATACCACGAGGCTAGAGCGTGCCAACCTTGCCACCAAAGTCATTTTGTAGTACACTTTGAACCAGTAGCCAGTAATTAGCAGCAGCGGTTGGCGACCAAGCGATTGTCAAACAGCCAAAATCCAGCCGCCAACAGCCAGAAAGAAGGAGGATCGCGATGTCCACTAAATTGGGTGCCCACGTCCTGCGGGCCGCCACGGATTTAGGCGAATACATCCAGGCCCGCCCGGCAGTGATCAAATTCGTGGGCGATTGGGGAATGGCCCTGAATGTCCCGAAGGGCACTGTGGTGATCGGTCGCAGGCATCAAGGAGACTACGATGCCCAACTCCAGAAAAACACTGGGAAGACGCCCCTCGAAGCAGCGCAGCAGTTCATCCAGGATCAACTGGAAACGTATCAGTCCAATCCCCACATCAAGTACTGGGAAGGGCACAACGAGCCGGTTTGGAACGACGAGGAAGGCATGGGCTGGTATGCCCAGTTCGAGGTGGAGCGGATGCGACTGATGGCCGACCTGGGATTTAGGTGCGTGATCGGGAACTTCGCCACCGGCTCGCCGCCTCTGGCTCTGTGGCCCGCTTTCTTCCCAGCCCTCCAGGCCGCCAGGCAGTATCAGGCCATTCTCGGCCTCCACGAGTACAGTTGCCCCTGGATGTGGTGGATGACGGGGAAGCATCAACTGGATCCCAACGCGGATGAGGGGGATGAGGGCTGGACGACGCTGCGTTACCGTAAGGTCTACCGCCAGCACTTAATCCCCAATGGGCTAGGTGACGTGCCGTTAGTGATCACCGAGTGCGGCATTGATCCGCTGGTGAATCCCAAGCCGCCGGGCGCGCAAGGCGGGGCCTGGAAACAACTGGGCGGGTTCTGGAGCGCGCACGACAAAGAACCAGACAAAGCCGATTATTATTACCGGCAATTGGTCTGGTACGACAAGGAAATGCAAAAGGATGACTACGTCATCGGCGCAACCATCTTCACCTGGGGCAATTTTGGCGGTCCGTGGGAGAACTTCGACGTGGCCGGTACGGAGGTGGCCAAGAAACTGATCACGTATACGCAGGCAAACCCGGCCAAGTCCTTTAAGTACCCCGGCGTCGGGGAACCCCGTGGGCATCCCCGCGCTCAGTACGAGCGCACCTACGTGCTCCTACCCCCCAAAACAGACGCCGCCTGGGCGCGGGCTGTGGTGGAGGGCGCGTGGGGTAAGAAGCGTTACACCATCGGCAGCAGTGCCGACGACGCGGGCATCGGTAACTTGGACGCGCGGCGCGTGATCGCGGTCAATCCGCAGAAATGGCCCGGCTCTCTGAGTTTGGAGGATTTCTTCAAGAAGTACTATCCGGATGTCGAGTACAAGCCCATTACGGCTGCAACACCTGCGGAACTGGCAGAGAAGTTAGCCAGCGAGTAGAGCGACACCGCGCCATCGGCGGCACGATCCGCACGCCACCCGGCACCGGCATCCCCGACCACTCGGCCAGTTGCCGGAGCCGCCGCATCAGCCGCTCGGTCACCGTCAGCGAGGCCAACCCTTCCGCCTCCTCCGTGGCGTACCGCAGTCGCGCGCTCAGGTCTCGCAGCAGGCTCAGCGCCAGCGCAGGCGACTTCCGCAGACAGTAGAGCAGCACATCGCGGTGCAATTCCAGCGTCCGGGTCTCTTCCAATGTCTCCACGCTGGCTGAGCAGGGCAGGTACTCAAACAACGCCATTTCTCCAACGATCTCCCCCGGCCCGAGGATGCGCATCGCCAGCGCATCGCCAGCTCCCGCCCGTCCTCTCCTATCACTAAGACCCGCACACTACCCCGCATGACGACGCGGCAGGTAGACCCTGGCTCTCCCTGGTAGAAGATCACTTCACCCGCCCCATCGCATAGTACCAGCGCGTTATTGCCTTTCCCTGCTTCCTCTGGTATCCTATAAAACATGACCGGGTTTCGCCCTCAAGGACTAGAACGGAAAGAAGGTAACAAGATGAAAATGCGAAGTCTCTTACTATTAGTGCCACACGGCTGTCCACGACAATGAACACGAAAAAGACACAGAACCGGCTCGGGCCCGGCATCCTGCTCGTGGCCCTACTGCTGGGGGGCGGCAGCGTCCCCCAGCATGCCAGCACCCGCGCTGCCCCCCTCCAGGCTGTCCAGGCTCCCGTCCTCAAGTGGCAGCACGGCGGCTGCTACTCCTCCTGGTGCGAGACCGGCTGGTATTCCTCCCCCGCCGTGGCCGACCTGGACGGTGACGGATCCCCAGAGGTCATTGGAGCCGCTTACACCCTCTTCGTCCTCAACGGCGAGGACGGCTCCCCGCAATGGAGCGTTGACCCGGCTGGCAGCCGGGTGTGGCCCGGCGTCGTCGTCGCCGACCTGGACGGGGACGGTGACCCGGAAATCGTCACCGCGCACGGTGGTGGCTACGTCCACGTCTTTGACCACGCCGGGAACACCGTCTGGTCGCAGCACCCCGTCAGCAACGAGTTCCGCTCCCTGGCCGTGGCTGACCTGGACGGCGACGGCGATATGGAGATCGTCGTCGGGTTGGCACGCCTGAACCGCGTCAACGCCTGGGTCTTTGAACACACCGGCAGCATACGGGCTGGATGGCCCCAGTTGAGCAACGACGAAGGCTCAGCCGCTGGCCTGTACAACGACAACATCGGCCTGGGCGACCTGGACGGCGACGGCCTGTTCGAACTGGTCATCCCCTCCGACACCATCACCATCTGCGCCTACGAGCCGGACGGCACTCACCTCCCGACACACGAGATGTACCACGGCCACTCGGGCCACGACATGGATCACTGGGGCGAGGTGCCGGCCTACGTTGACCTGGAATACGAGACCCGTGGCTGGGGGCCGTGCTACACCGAATCCACGGCCCGGGCCAACTTTGCCAACGGACCGGCGAACGTCGTGGACGTGAACAGAGACGGCGTTAACGAAGTGGTCGTCATCGGTGACGTGCACGACTGTCACACCAGCCCCTACACTGACCTGTACAACGGGCCGTATATCTTGAACGCCGACCGCAGCCGTTTCAACGCGGATGGCTTCGACTGGACGACCTTGCCTGTGGATACGGGCGCACCAGTGATCCAGAATTACAACGTCATAGAAAGTGTGCAACCGAACCCGGTGACGGTGGACCTGGACAGCGATGGCAACTTGGAGATCATTTACCCATCTTATGATGGCCGGATGCACGCCTTCTGGCTGGACAAGACCGAACACGGCCACTGGCCCTACTCCGTCTACAACGCTGGTGAGGGCTTTTACCGCTTTGCCTCCGAGCCGGTCGTGGCCGACCTGGACAACGACGGCCACCCCGAGGTCATCTTTGCCTCGTGGGCGCAAAAGGGCACCTACCAAACCGGCAAACTGCACATCCTGGACTACCTGGGCAACCCCCGGCATGAAATAGACCTGCCCGCCGCCTACGGCAGCCCGGACTGGAACGGGGGACTGGCCGCCCCCACCCTGGCAAACATTGACGGCGACGCCGACCTGGAAGTGGTGCTGAACACCGCCCATTCCGGCCTGGTGGCCTACGACCTGCCCGGCACGGCGAATGCCCGCATCCTGTGGGGCACCGGCCGGGGGAACTATCAGCGCACGGGATCACCGCTGTACGGATCGCTCGAGAACTCACAGGTCAGTGTGTTTCCCTCTCTGCCTGGTCCCGGCGACGCGCTGACCTGCACCATCTGGCTGGAAAACCCCGGCCCGGCGCTGGGGGGCGTCTGGGTCACTGACACATTGCCCGCCGAGGTGTATTATCTGGGGAACGTATGGGCCTCCTCTGGCAGTTACGGCGAGGCAGGAGGCGTGATTACCTGGACAGGAACGGTGCCCACTGCTGTGCCCATTACCATCACCTTCGGAGTCACTGTCAGCCAGCAGATCACCATGCCTTATGCTATCCCCAACACGGTGCTGATAGATGACGGCCTGGGCAACGTGTTGCAGCGGCCAGCAGGGGTCATCGTCAACGGCTACGCCCTCTACCTGCCGATCATTCAGAGGCAGTGACGCAGAGATTGGCGATGGGCGCATCCCCGATCACTCTTTAGGTCCAGGCTATTTGCCAAATCACCTCCCTACCAGTAAAATAAAAAAACGTGCGCTATGCTCGGTACGTCACTTGTAAAGGTGCGCAATGGCCATCAAGATTACCGAACGAGAAGTCGCCGCCGACTTGGCCGGCGAACTGGATCACCTCCTTAAACAGGGCAGTTACCCCTTTCAGAAAACCACGGTGGAATCTCACGCCAGTAGTGGCTACCCTGACATCACGGTTTGGACGGACTACGCGGCCCAACAAGCCTTCGCCTCCTGGAAACTGAAGGCCCCCGGCCTCAAGGAAGACCTCTCCAAACTGCCCCAGAAATCCCAGAACCTGGGTGTCTCCTTCGTCGTCGTCTGGAACTTCCAGCATGGCACGCTCTACGAGATCATGCCGGACGGCTCTCTGCACCCCCTCAAGTCCTATCCCAAGCCTCTCCTTAACACTCTGGATGAATGGAAAGTTGTCCCCAAGCGGCTAGCCGTGATCCAGCAGGCCAGGCAGATTCTGGACGACCTGGATCACCTCTATCAGCAGGGAACCGTCCATGCTTTCGTCCCTGACAAGATATACTTCATCTCCATCCTCCAGAAAGCCGTCCGGGAACTCCACCCCCTCCTGCAGCGACATCTGTTCGACAAGAAGAAAGATACCCACGTCCGGCAGCAGGTAAACCGGTGGGCGGTCAAACAGGGCATCCCCACCGGCACGCCCGACCTGGATGACACCATCGCCCGCCAATGGGCCTACTCCTTGGCCCTACGCATCCTTTTCTACTTCACCGTTCGCCGCCACTATCGTGGCCTGCCCGACCTCAAGCCCCTCCCCGGCAGCGCACAGCCCGTCGCCGACCTGCTTCAGAATGCCTTCTCCAAAGCCCAGGCAGTGGACTGGCAAGCCGTCTTCGAACCCAGCCCGCTGGATCAACTGGGCTTCCCCGCCGGGGCCGACCCTGTCCTGGACAATCTGCTGAGGGATTTCCACCGCTACGATTTCAGCCTGCTCAAGGAGGATGTCATCGGCGAGATCCTGGAGGGGCTCATCCCAGACGAGGAGCGTCACGCCCTGGGCCAGTACTTCACCCGTGAGGACCTGGTGGACTTTATCATCGGCTTCGTGGCCGACCACCCAGACGCTGCCTACCTGGACCCCACCTGCGGCTCTGGCACTTTCCTCAACCGCCTCTACAGCCGCCTGCGCTGGCTATCTACCTATCGGGCCAGCCACGCCGATCTTCTGGAGCGACTCTGGGGTGTGGACATCGCTCATTTCCCGGCCGAACTGGCCACCATCAATCTCTTCCGCCAGGACGTGAAGGACGTGTCTAACTTTCCCCGCGTCATCACGGAAGACTTCTTCCGCATCCAACCAGGGCAAACCTTTCAATTTCCACCACCCAAAGCCATCGCCCCCGACTACCCCAAAGTCCAAGTGCCAATGCCTACCTTCCACGGACTCGTCGGCAACTTCCCCTACATCCGCCAGGAGTTGACTGAGCGGCAGAACCCAGGCTATAAGCGGCAAATCACGCAAGCCATCGCGCTGGAGTGGTTCTGGAATGACCGTGACATCTTCACCCTCAAAAGGACCCCCGAGGCTGAGGTCGAGGCGATAGCGGCCAGAGTGAAGCAGGAGCAGCAGAAGTGGCTGGAGACTCAGGTGCAGAAAGGGCGCATAGACCTGCACCTCTCCGGCCAAGCCGACATCTACGCTTACCTCTTCCTCCACGCTGCCGCCTTCCTGCCAGAAGGGGGACGCATCGGCGTCGTGACCTCTAACTCCTGGTTGGATGTGGCCTACGGGCTGGAACTGAAGCGCTTCTTCCTACGCCACTTCAAGGTAGTCGCCGTCGTCGCCTCGTGGGCCGAACCCTGGTTCGAGGACGCCGCCATCAACACCGTCTTCACCATCCTGGAGCGGTGCAAGGACCCAGAGCAGCGGGCCAACAACCTCGTTCGCTTCGTCAAGGTGAAGCGCCCCCTGGCTGAACTCCTGCCCCGTGACCTGCTGCTCAAGGAGCACGAGCGTTGGTTAAAGGTGGACGCCCTGGTGAACAAAGTCCGTATGGCCGACGCGCAGTTGGCGACCTGGAACACCGCTGGTGAGGTAGAGGTGCCGAAGGGAATCAACGCGGTGGAAGACGCCGACCTGCGCATTCGCCTGGTGCGCCAGGCCGACCTGGAGACGGAAGTACAAGCACAGGGGAAGCAAGCCAAGTGGGGGCCTTACCTGCGTGCCCCCCAGGTCTACTTTGACCTGCTGAAGGAAACGGGCAGTAAACTGGTGCCCCTCACAAAGGTGGCCGAGGTACGGCGTGGCTATACGACAGGCATCAACGATTTCTTCTACCTGCAGCCGCTGGGGCCGGGAAAGGAGCCTGGAACCCTGCGGGTGCGTAACGGGCGGGGGTACGAGTGTGAGATCGAGGAAGCCTGCCTGCGCCCGATCATCAAGAGCCCCAAGGAGGCCCAGAGCATCGTGATAGACCCGGGGAGACTGCGCTACCGCCTTTTTCTCCCGCCCGGGGTCGGCGTCATCCTGCCCGACGAGGGGCCCAAGGATGAGCCCCAACTGCGCGATGAACTTCTGGAGAGCGGGTGGACGGGCGCTCGCGAGTACGTGGAATGGGGGGCACAGCAGCAGACCTCCCGTGGCGTCCCCTGGCCCCAGGTGCCCAGCGTGCGGGGTCGCAAGGCGTGGTGGTTGCTGAGAGAGGCTACAAGGCCAGACGGGATGTGGCCCAAGTCATTCAATGACAGGTTTGCAGTCTTCGTGAACGAAGGCAACGTGCTGGCAAGCGACAGGATGTATGAAATTGTAGTCAAGGAAGGCATAGGCGAAACACTCCTGTGGGCATTGTTGAACAGCACTGTGATGGCTCTGTTGATAGAACTGAACAGCCGTGTCAACCTGGGGGAGGGTGCTCTGGATAATATGGTCTACGAAGCAGCACAATGTCCCATCCCCGACCCAGCCCAAGTTTCTCCAGCAATGCGGAAGAAAATCCTGTCCGCCTACGAGAAACTGAAACGCCGGCCCGTGAAGCCCATCGTGCAGGAGGTGAAACGGAAGGACCGGCAAGCGCTGGACGCGGCGGTGCTGGAGGCTCTGGGGCTGAATCCCCTTCTCTACCAACAGCGCATCTACGATGGGCTGGTGGAGATGGTGCAGGAGCGGCTGGCCCTGCCCAAAATGCGCCGCCGCCGCAAGAAACGAACGCGCCGGATGAGCCGGGAGCAGGTGAAACAGCAGGTGCGCAAAGAGGTGCTCCCCGGCGGCCTCAAGCCCATCGCCTCCTTCCTCCCCGGCCCCAAACCGGCGCTAATGAGCGTCCCGGTGACAGGGCGACCCGTCTCGTGGTTGCCCTTCATTACCCAGCAAACGCTGATGGATGCGGACGGCAAGGAAGTGGGGACGCTGACAGGGGACGAAGTACAGGCCCGCTATGCCGTCTACGCCACCCGCCCTGGCCAGTACACGCTGAAAGTGCCCGCTGACCCCATGGCTGCTGGCAAGGCCGTGCAGGGCTACGAGCAGTACTTGCACCAGGTGGGAAGAGACCTATTCAGCCAGGCACCTGAAGCTATGCGGGACTACAAACAGGCCGAACGGGCGACCAGGGAGATCCTGGCGTCCTTCGGCCTGCCCCCGCTGGCCCTGGAAGCGGCGATGGGGTAAGGCGAAAAATGGGAGGAAGAATGGGAATCAGATCTATGCCCATCCTTCTGACCCTCCTGGCGGCCCTCTGCTCCCCTGCCCCCTTGCTCCCCTGCTCCTCTGCCCCCCTGCCTCCTGCCCGCGCCGCCGCCGCGCTGGAACTCTACGGCACTTTCCACGCGATGGGAGTCATCGTCACTATCGCTGACACCGACGACCCCGACCGGGACGCCGTCACTAGCGTCGAGTACCGCGCCAGCGGGAGCAGGTCTTACCGCCAGGGCTTTCCCCTCTCCCGGGTCGCCGACACCCGCTTCGTGGGCAGCCTCTTCTGGCTGGAGCCCGGCACTGCCTACGACGTGCGCGTCACCCTCAGCGACCCCGACGGCGGCCCCCTGGACGGCAAGACCGTGGCCAGTACCGGTTCCACACGCGCTGAAATCACCATCCCTGCGTCAAATCACTCCTACCACGTCGCCCACGACGGCAGCGGGACGGTGTGCAGCGAGGCCGCGCCCTGCTCGCTGGCCGAGGGGCTGAGCCGGGCCGGATCCGGCGACGAGGTCGTCCTGCGCGGCGGCGTCTACTGCCAGGGCGAGATCACGCTCCCCCACTCCGGCGCCTCGGGCGCGCCCATCCTCATCCGGGGCCACGACGGCGAGACGGCCGTGCTGGACGGGGCCGACCCCGACTCAGACACCTTCACCTGGACAGCCCAGGGCGGCGGCGTCTACCGCACCATCGTCAACGTAGCCGACCCCCACCTGGTCATGGCCGACGGCAATCGCCTCCTGCCCTACCAGAGCCTCCCCGACCTGCAAAGCCTCCGCTGGGACATCCCCGGCTTCTACGCTGAAGGCACGACCCTATACGTCCGCCTGGCGGGCGACGCCGATCCCGACAATGCCGCGATGGTCGTCTCCCGGTACAACAACGCCTTCTACGTCGAGCAAGATTACATCTACTTTGTCAACCTGACCTTTCGCCACTACGGGCAGGGGAACTGGGCCAAGGCGATCTACTTCAACAACGCCAGCGACAACCTGGTGCAGGGCTGCACCTTCGCCGTCAATGACCTCGGCATCGGCATCAAGCGCGCGTCCCATCGTAACGTCATCCAGGACAATGAGTTCTACGACACTGACTTCGATTGGCCCTGGGATGCGGTCAAGAGTGGCAGTAGACTGGAGACGGGTGGCATCGGCTTCTACGACCCGGTCACCGGGCGCGGCAACATCATCCGCCGCAATACTTTCCACGACTATTTCGATGGGCTGGGGATTTGCCCATCGGGGACAGCTGGCGTGACCAACGAGACCGACTTCTACGAGAACCTGGTCTACCGCGCCGGAGACGACGGGATAGAGACCGACGGCCAGTGCAGCAACGTGCGTATCTGGTCCAACACCTTCCACGACGTGCTGATGGGCATCTCCCTGGCCCCCGTCTATACCGGTCCGGTTTACGCCATCCGCAATCTGATTTACCGCACCGGCGTGGGCAACAACGACTACAGCGGTAGCCCCTTCAAGTTCAACAGCGGCTACGGCAAGTCCGGCCCGATGTACCCCTTCCACAACACCACCGACGCCGCCCTGCCGGGCAACAACGGCATCTACATCAAAGCACCGGGGACCTGGGAGATGACCTGCGCCCGCAACAACATCTGGTCCGGCACCGACTATGCCCTCAACAACTACAACGAGAGCCAGCCGATAGATTTTGACTACGATGACCTGTACACTACCAACCCAGATGAGTTCGTCTACTGGGGCCACGGCTCCAACCGGCACATGCACAGCCTGGCTGAGTTTCAGGACCACACCGGTCAGGAGCCCCACGGCCTCAACGTCGAACCTGGCTTTGCCGACGCGGGAAGCGGCGATCATACTCTGAACCCCGCCAGCGACCTGATTGACGCCGGCGTCGGCATCCCCGGCGTCAACGATGACTATGTCGGCGCTGCCCCTGACATCGGAGCCTTTGAGTACGGGTACGGCGGCTTCACGCTCACTACCATCCCCTCCAGCCGCGCCATCGCCCCCGGTGGCCTTGCCACGTACACTATCGGAGTGCAGCCCATCGGCGGCTTTACCCACACCGTCACGCTGACCGCCTCCAGTCCCTCCCCCAGCCTGACGCTCCGCCTGGCCCCCACCATCGTCGCCCAGTCGAGCCAAGCCACCCTCACCATCACCGACAGCCACCCTTCGACAGGCTCAGGGCAGGCCACCGGCTCGACGCTCCTGCCCGGCTTGTGGCATACTGTGCCCGTCACCGGCACCGGCGGCGGTTTCACACGGACGACCAGCGTTGGTCTGCTGGTTGGTGGCACGCATGTCTACCTGCCAATGGTCTTGAAAGGAGCGACGCAATGAACAGAGTCCATTCACCACCACTGATTTGGCACCTGGAACTGGTCATCTGTTTGCTGATTTCGCTGCTCGCCGGGCCGTGGCTGTCCCCGGCCCCGGCCAATGCCCAATCCCCCCGACCCGCCCCGTCGCGTGAACGCGCCTTACTTCAGCGGTGACCTCGATTGGGGCCAGACGGCTATCTTCTGGCTGGGCCAGAACGAGCAGGGTGATCCGCCCACACGCAACTATGCCGATGTGCGAGTGGGCTACACTGCCGACGCTTTGAAAATTCAAGTCACCACCGTAGATTATTACCTGTGGTACGACGAAAACGCCAGTTCATCTAGCGACCTGACGCGGTCACCTACACCCTGGCCGTGGTGGGTAGCGGCCAGGTGCTCACCCTCACCGACGACCTGCCGGCCGGCGCGAGTCCGCCCCTGACCCACAGCCCCGGCCTGACTTACACCCCGCACCGCGTGGCCTGGAGCGGCAACCCGGGGCTGGGAGAGCAGGTCACGCTGACCTACGTCGTCACCGTCACCGCGCCCTCCCGCACCGCCCTGTGGAACCAGGCCGTCCTGACCCAGACCGGTGGCCTGACGGACACGGCTACCGCCCTGGTACTGGTGAACCCGGTGCGAGTCTATCTACCGCTCGTTCTCAAAGAATGATCGCAGTACTGCAAAAGTCGCCCTGATGGTTAACCGTCATTCTGAGCGTAGCGAAGAATCTCCCTTTATCTGGTAGAGGCCCTTCGCTTCCCTTCACTGCGCTCAGGGTGACAGGGTGAGTTTTGCACTATTGCGAATGATCTGATAAAACATCTGAGACTTATCAGAGGAGATGGCCTCAATGGCAGATATATTACAAACGACGACGGCAAGCGGATCGAGGACTACGCAGCGCGCATTGACGACCTGCTCGAGATGGTGGGCCTGGGCGACCGCAAACATCACAAGCCCGACCAACTATCGGGGGGGGAGCAACAGCGGGTGGCGATTGCACGGGCGCTGGTGACGGAACCGGCGATCGTGCTGGCCGACGAGCCGACCGGCAACCTGGACAGTGCCTCCAGCGAACAAGTCTTGCGGCTACTGCGCCGCGCCTGCGACGAAAAGGGGCAAACCATCGTGATGGTGACCCACGACCCCCACGCCGCCGAGTTCGCCGACCGCGTGGTGCGGCTGCGAGATGGGCTGACTGAGACGTAATACGCAGTACGCAGTACGCAATATGCAACGCGCAACATGTAC
This sequence comes from uncultured Anaerolineales bacterium, assembly GCA_964653285.1. Classification (GTDB taxonomy): domain Bacteria; phylum Chloroflexota; class Anaerolineae; order B4-G1; family B4-G1; genus CAZZEX01. The sequence goes on along the minus strand of CAZZEX010000027.1, from coordinate 8,593 downwards.
AGGAGAGAACCCATGCATTCGATGTATTCTCTCTCCAGCCGCAATTTGCAGCAGCACCGCTCACGCACCGTCTTGAGCGCCCTGGCGGTGGCACTGGGCGCGGCGATGATCGTCGCCGCCGACATGGTTAGCGCGTCCATCTTGAATTCCATGGCAGGCTCGGAAGACGTGCAAACGTTTATGACCGGCCTTCTCGACCAACTCGATTCGATACTGACACTGGTCGGGGTGGGGATCACGTTGGCCGCAGGGTTCCTGATTTTCAACGCCTTCGCCATGTCGGTCACCCAGCGCCGCCGGCAGATCGGATCGCTGCGTGCGCTGGGGATGACGCGCCGCCAGACGTTGCGCTTGGTGCTGGTTGAAGCGCTCACCGTCGGCAGCCTGGGGACGGTGCTAGGGCTGATTGCCGGGCCGTTCCTAGGAAAAGGCACCATTGCCTTGATGAAGGCGCTCCTCGGCAAAGGGCTGTTCGTCTTCTCCGCGAGCGGAACCTCTCTCTCCAGTTTGCTGTTGGCAACAGCGATGGGTGTGAGTGTGACACTGCTCTCCGCACTGATTCCGGCCTGGCAGGCGACGCGCGTCTCGCCCCTCGCCGCTCTGCACCAGACGACCACATCCGCCAATCTCAAACCAACCAATCTCAAATCCCTTCTGCTGGGCCTGCTGATTACCGCCGTGTTGGCCGTCTACCTCGCCGTCGCCCTGCCAGGGGAATGGGTGCAACACCCCTGGGACACCATTCTGACGACTTCGTTTGGGCTAATCTGGCTGGTGGGCCTGGCGTTGATCCTGCCCGCCTTTATCGGCGGGACGGGGCAACATCTGCGCCGCCCGCTGACCCGTCTGGGCGGCGCGACAGGCCGGTTGATCGCCGATAACGTACAGCGTGGGCGCAGGCGCGTCACGCTGACCATCCTGACACTAGCCGTGGCTCTGACGATGATCGTCGGCATGACCGGCTTCATCACCTTTATGGTGGACGAACTCATGGGGCCGAATCTGACGGGCATTGAGCGCCTGAGGGCCTGGATCATCGCGCCGTTCGACATCTCGGCGGGCATGTCGGCCTACAGCGCTATGGAATTACCCCGCAAGAATTGCGCTATCTGCGAGAATTCTGTAGGGCGGAATGCCATTCCGCTCTACGTTGGTTGCGGCTTCACCGCGCTATGGATACCATTGAGCTTCCCCCCGAGTTGGTCGCGGAAATCCCCCGGACTGTGGAGAGACGGGCGCGGATCATGGACAAGTGGCGTTTCACAATTGTGCCGGAACTCTCCTTCTTTGGCTCCAGTTACTTCTCCTTCGTCACCGACCCCTATGACGTGCAGCAATCCGGCGACGTGTTCTTCACCTTCACCGAAGGCGACTGGAAAACCGCTATGCCCATCATGGAGGAGGGCTGCGGCGTCCTGGTCACACCACTGGTGGCAAGCAGAAACGGCGTCTCGCTCGGAGAGACGTTCGATATAACTGGGGCCGATGGGCCGGTTGCGTGCACCGTCGCGGGCGTCGGGAGAACCTACGTCAACGCCTCAATCATCAGCCTGGCGGCCAAGGACGAACTCACTGTCACGAAGCCATTTATGCTCCACGTAGTCCCCTGGCCCGGCGTTGACCGGGCCGACTTGAAAGCCGACCTCGCGGCCCTGGTGGCTCGCTATCCCAACGCCCATTTGAACGAGCCGGAGGGCATGTACGAGGCGCAACTCCAGGTGATGGACGCGCTGCCCGATATGCTCAACGCGCTGCTGCTGCTGGCAATCGTGGCAGGGGCGATGGGCGTGGTCAACACCACGACGATGAGCGTCACCGAGCGGCAGCGTGAGTTGGGGTTGCTGCGGGCGGTCGGGGCGACACGACGGCAGGTGACGGCGATCGTGGCCGGCGAAGCAGCGTTGATGGGGCTGATCGGCGGCGGGCTGGGCCTGGTTGCCGGGGCAGGGATCATCGTCATCCTGGCTGTGACCTACGGCGGTAATGCCTGGGGCACCCCCGACCTGGATTTGTGGGGAGCGGCGTGGCGGTCCGTGCAACCGGCGCTGTTCAACGGACTGGTCGGGCTTGTCGCTGCGCCGTTCATCTGCGCCGGGGCGGCCTGGCTGCCGGTGCAGGCCATCTTGCGCGGCTCAGCCATCGAGACGATGCAACCGGAGCGATAGGAGTAGAGCCGGCCTACCCTACCGACGGCTCCTTATTCGCCTCCCTCTTCTGCCTGCACCTGCTCCCGGTACGGCTTCAGCAGATGCAACACGGCCTTGTTGCACACGACGGCAAAGAATGCCAACGTGACCAGGAACCACAGCACTGGGAAAAACGTGCTGATGACGGCCACCATCAACAACAACAGTGCCAGTACGAGGGTGAAGCCAGGGTTGGCGACAAAAAGCACGGCTGCGTTGCGCAAGGCCACCCGCAACCGCTGATCTTCCTGTTCCAACAGCAATGCCACAGGGTACATCTGGATGACCAGCCACAAGAATGCCGCTGCCGCGAAAAACGCACGTATCCAGAGGCTCAAGGTGGGACCGATCTCAAATGGTGCAATGTCTGATGCATAGAAGCGGATGTTGCTGAGCACGATGGCAGCCACCAGAATGTTGAGCAACGCCAGCCCCCATGCCTTCCAGAAGTAGCGCCGGAAGCCTTCGAAGTAGTCGTTCCAGCCAATAGCCTTCCCCTCTGCTACCCGGTTGGCGGTATTCCACAGCCCAGCCAGCGCTGGCGGAAACGTGACCACCGGGATCGCCAGCAGCGTGGTGACAATGTTCATCAGCACCAAGAGGAGCAATTCGTCCCAGAAGTCCTTCAGCGCCTCCCAGAAGATGCGAAAAACGTGTTTCATAGTTCACTCCCACATATCCCCCCCGGTCACTACCCTGCCTCTCCATCCAGCGGATCCAGTTGGCCAGTGCTACGCGAGCGTGGTCAGTAGATGTTCAGGCATCGTCTCCAGCAAACCGGCGGCGCACTCGTCGTGGCAGAAAGCCGCGCCCGCGAAGGGGAGCCTCTGCACGGCCAGCGCCAGTTTTCGCGCCCGGGGCAACCGTCGGAAGCGAGATTCGGCCCGCTGCGCTGCTCCCCGGTCAGGAAAGCACCAGGCGGCAATGGGCCTCACGGGGCGGCGACCCGCCGTATAACGCGCCCCCCGGCCAGCGTTGTGCTCAGCCACGCGCCGCGCCAGGTCGGTGGTGACGCCGGCATAGAGCGTACCGTCGGCACAGCGTAGAGCATAGAGAAACCAGGCACACATTCCCACGTACCCCTTCATATTGACCAAGAGCCCCGAGGCCCAATCTAAGCCTCCTTCCCAGTAGAGCAGCATTGGACAACTATGCACGATCGCTATATTGTACACATTTTGTCACGCGAGGGCAAACCCCGCCCGCATTTTTTCCAGTACGAGAAACTGTAACCAATCTGTAACGTAGCAGCATTGTCACGAACATCCAAATTTGCTATAATGACAAACGTAAGGCTATTGCAATCGCGCCGCTACCTTTATCACCTTGGCGCAGATACTACCCCGGCGCAGATCTAGACATGGGGGGGACGCAACTGATGAGCGATGTTCGCATCCTTTACGTTGAAGACGACCCTGGAAACCGCATGCTGGTGAGACGCATCCTAGAGGCAGAGGGTTATTCCGTCATGGAAGCGGCGGATGGCCCTGCTGGACTGGAAATGGCCGCTCGGATGCAGCCAGACTTGATCCTGCTGGACATCAACCTGCCAGAGATAGATGGTTACGACCTGGCCAGGCGCTTCCGCGACACGCCCGGCCTCCAACAGGTGCCCATCCTGGCCATCACAGCCAACGTGATGCAAGGAGATCGAGAACGCACACTAGAGGCAGGCTGCGATGGTTACATTCAGAAACCGATTGACGTAGACCAACTACCGGAACAAGTTCAAACCGCGTTGCAGAAAAACTGCATATAGAGGTCATCATGAATATACAGCCAAAGGACGCCACAATCCTTGTCGTCGAAGATAACGTTCAGAACTTCGTGCTTATCACACGCCTGCTGGCCTTCCTGGGCGTGAATAAGTGTGAATGGAAAGCCTCGGGCTGGCAGGTTCTGGAATTCGCGGAGGCACTACCGCACATTGACCTGATTTTAATGGACATCTTCCTTCCAGAGGAGGACGGATACCAGGTGCTGGACAAGTTGCGTGCTCACCCGCGCTTCAAGGACACTCTCATCGTCGCCGTGACCGCCGACGTTTCTACGGACAATATGGAGCATGCCCACAGCGCTGGCTTCGATGGCTTCATCGGCAAGCCTATCAACCCAGACCGCTTCCCCAACCAGATTCGCAGTATCCTCCAGGGGGAGGAAATCTGGGAACTGGGGTAATCCGGGCACAGGAGATAAATAACGGCTATGTTGTCACCAGGCTCGACGGAACGATCTCGGATCCCAACCACCGGGATGCGCGGGGGGCTGGGCAAAACCCTGCTGACCGCCTTCCTGATCCTTGCAATCGTGCCGCTGAGCACTGCCACTTGGTATGCCACACAGCGCGAGCGGAACGACATTCAACGTGAGGTCATCGCCAAACTATCCTCTGTAGCCACAATGATGGAAACGCAAACCCACCAATGTGTCGAAAATCGAATTGCAGATCTGGCACTTCTGGCAACCTTGCCTGCCACCCAAGAGAGCGTAAGTGTCCTGGTCACCAACGCAGCCGACGCCAGCACCGCTAGTGACGTGCTGCGCACCCAGCTGCAGGCCTTGTTGGCACAAGACTCAGCCTTTCGCCGCCTGGCCGTGTTTGATGACGAAGGCCAGGTGCTGATATCTACTGATACTGGCACTGACCCGCAGACCGAAGGCTCGCTGACGGAACAGACGATGACGCTTGGACCTGAACAAGCCTCCGGCCTTCAGTCCGTCACACCCGACCCAACCGACGACATGGGGTTGGTGGTCACCCAGCGCATCACGGGCCCAGACGGCGAGACGCTCGGCCTGCTGGCCGGCTGGCTCAATCTGTGCGACACGGTCTGGACTGTGCAGGTGGTGAGTGGACTGGGAAAGACAGGAGAAATTTACCTGGTAGGCGCCAGCGGGATAGCGTTGTCCCAGGGACAGGCGGGGACCAGTCCAGGCATCGAAGCCGCCCTGTCCGGCGACAATGGAGAGGGACTCTACGAGAACTACGCCGGTATCCCGGTCATTGGAGTCTACCGCTGGATACCGGAATTGGGGCTGGCACTGGTGGCCGAGCAGGCGCAAGAGGAAGCCTTCGCCCCGACCGATAGTGTCACTGCCGCCGTTGTCGGGGCCATGCTGATAGTGGCGCTGGTCACTGCCGTCATCGCCGCGATCGTAACGCGGCAGATCACACGCCCAATCGTGCAGTTAACCGAGTCGGCGCTCAGCATCGCAGAGGGGGACATGGAGCAGCAGGTGCCCACGACGATGTTTTCAAGGGACGAGATTGGCATACTGGCATACGTATTCAACCGCATGGCAGGGGAATTGAAGACCCTGTACAACGACCTGGAGGAGAAGGTCGCCCAACGCACAGCCCTTCTACAGGAGGCCAACTATCAGATCCAGCGACGGGCCATCCAACTCGCCACCACCGTCGAGGTCAGCCAGGCAGCCACCTCAATCCTGGAACCAGAGCAGTTATTGCGAGAGGTGGTGCGGCTGGTACACGATAGCTTTGCCTACTCCTACGTTGGTATCTATCTTCTGGACAGCGACGGCAAGCAAGCATTGCTCCAAGAGGCGACAGGCGGCGGGAAGGAGATGACGGCTGTCAAAGCAAAGCCTGTGCCAGTTGAGAATGGCAGCATGATTGGCCAGGCTGTGCTAACAGGGGAACCGTGCATCGTCAGGTGGGATGCAGAGCGCGCGCAAGAAACGTTTTTCTCCCCCTACATCCGCGCAGAAGCGGCATTGCCGCTCAAGATGGGCGACCAGATCACCGGCGTGCTCGACATCCTGAGCACCGACGAGGAGGACTTCGACGCGGATGACGTCTCCGCCCTGCAGAACGTCGCCAACCAGATCACCATTGCCCTGGAGAACGCCCGCGCCTACGCCGTGGAACGGGAGGCGGCCAAGCGACTGCGGGAACTGGATCGGTCCAAGCGTCGTTTCCTGGTCAACATGTCCCACGAACTGCGTACCCCTCTCACCAACATCATCGGCTTCTCCCGGCTGATGCTGAAGGGAATTGACGGGCCATTGACAGAACAGCAGCAGAATGACCTGCAAATCATCTACCACAACGGCCAGCATCTGTTAGGCCTGATCAACGACCTGCTGGACATCTCTCATATTGAGGCCGGGCTGATGGAGCTGGAGTTCCGGGAGGTGAATCTGGCCGACTTGATCCACAGCGTCATGGCCACCGCCAGCGCGCTAGTACGCGACAAGGACATCGAGTTGCACCAAGAGATCGCCCCCGACCTGCCCAGGGTGCAGGCCGACGCGACGCGCATCCGCCAGGTGCTGTTGCGGCTCCTGGCCAATGCGGCTAAATTCACGGAGCAGGGAGCCATCATCGTGCGGTCCTGGTCTGCCGATGGGCAGGTGCTGGTAAGCGTCAGTGACAATGGGATGGGCATTCCACTGGACGATCAGGAGCGGATCTTCCAGCAGTTCGACCAAGGCAACCTGGAGAACGGCCGCCGCAACGGGGCCGGGCTGGGACTGGCACTTAGCAAGGAGTTTGTGGAGATGCACGGTGGGCGTATCTGGGTGGAAAGCGAAGTGGAGAAGGGCTCCACCTTCACGTTTACATTGCCCCTACAGCCGGATTCCCCGGCGGAGACTGGGGCCGGGCTGGTGAAAGGACAGGAAGGGACATGAACGAAGTACCAAAGTCAATCCTCGCTGCACGCGTCACAAACATCCGCGCCCGGCTCACCGGAAGCGTGCTCGTCATCCTGGTCTTGCTTCTAGTGGCTGGTATTCTTTACTCTGTGTCCCTCTTCCGCCTGGATCAGGCTGTGGTTGTCCTGGAGGAGATGGCGGCACAGACCACCGCGCTGACGGCTGAGCGGCAGGCTGCCGCTTTCGCAGAGGTCGAGGCTGCTCGCCGTGCGATGTGGGAAGTTCCCTTGGTGTGGGGGCTGCTGATTGCAATCGCGGTTCTGAGTGCCACTGCCGCCAACGTCCGCAGTATCGTCCAGCCGGCGGAGCGGCTGACCGAGACGGCCAGGCGCCTGGCCGAGGGGAACCTGGAAGAGCGGGTTCAGGTTGAGTGGGCAGACGAGTTTGGCCTCCTCGCCACCGCCTTCAACGAGATGGCTGAACGGCTCCAGAACTCCTATGCCGAACTGGAGCAGCAAGTTGCCGAGCGCACCCGGGCACTCCAGGAGGCCAACTACGCCATCCAGCGGCGAGCCATCCACCTGGAGACCAGCGCCGAGGTCAGTCGGGTCATCACTTCCATCTTCGACGTGGACCAGTTGCTGCGCCAAACGGTAGACCTGATCCGCGACCGCTTCGGCTTCTACCACGCCGGCATCTTCCTGCTGGATGAGACCGGGGAATGGGCCGTTCTGCGGGAGGCCACGGGGGAAGCGGGCGCACAGATGAAGGCCCAGGGCCACCGGCTGGCCGTGGGTGACACCAGCATGGTCGGCTGGACCGCCCTCCATCGCCAGCCCCGCATCTCCCTGTATGTGGAAGAAGACGCGGTCCGCTTTGCCAACCCCCTACTCCCCCTTACACGCTCTGAAGTGGCCCTCCCCTTGATGGTCGGTGATCGGCTCCTGGGCGTGGTGAACGTCCAATCCACTGAGGAGGCCGCCTTTGACGAGGACGACGTGCGGTCGCTCCAGAGCATGGCCAACCAGATCGCCGTCGCCATAGAAAACGCCCGGCAGGTCTCCGACGAGACGCTGCTGCTGGAAGCGACCAGTCCTATCTACCGCGTCAGCCGCCGCCTGGCCCAGGTGACGACAACCGATGAAGTCGTGGATTCCATCATCGCCTCTGCGGCCGAGACGGAGGCCGATGGATGCACCGTGGTGGAGTTTGAATTCTCACCTGCCGGCGAACCTGAAACCCTTCTGTACCGGGGAGTGTGGCGACGAGATCGGGAACCTGAGTTCCAACCTGGCATGCGGCTATCGATCGCGGAGAGCCCCTTCCCCCTCGAAATGGTGAGCACTCTGTGGACGGTGGCCAACGTGGAGCAGGACGAGCACCTGCCCCAGAGCGCACGCCAGGTCTTCGTAGAGACGGGCGTGAGGGCGCTAGCCAACATCCCGCTGCGCGCCAGGGAGAAGGTGATCGGCCAAGTAGTCATGCTACGCGCTACTCCTGGCCCCTTCTCAAACGCCGACTTGCGCCTCTACGAGGCCCTGAGCAACCAAGCGGCGGTGGCACTGGAGCGCGCCCAACTGTTGGAAGAAGCACAACGACGTGCCGAACAGGAGCAACAGGCCCGCCAGATGATTGACCACATCCGTCGGGCTGTGGATATAGAGCGAGCGTTACAGACGACGGCGGAGGAACTCTCGCAGGCAATGAGAGTACCCCACGTTTCTATCGAACTGAACTTAGTAATGGTTCAAAAACAACTTCGTATTATGGTATAATACCCTCATATTGCA
>CAZZEX010000026.1:0-50748 GCA_964653285.1 uncultured Anaerolineales bacterium | reverse complement strand
ACCGATTGGTCTGAGGTGTAGAGGTAGATGTGGCTGTGAGCCAGCGTCTCAATTACCTGCAAGTGACCAAACGGCGTACCGTCCTTGGCGACGACAACTTGGACGGACTCCATGTCGTTCTCGTGGCAGCCGTCGGACTCTTCGCACGGGTCGCTGGTGTAGTCGCGGGGGTGAAACAGGGCGTAGAGGAGAAACCAGTGCGTCTCCGTCTCCACCACCGAATAGTAGACGTGGGCCGAGAGGTCGCCCGTGGGCTGGTTCTCCCAGTTGTTGTTCCCGACCCAGTCGCCGTCAAAGTCCACGGCGGTGATGAAATCCTGGTCGGAGGCGACGCCCTGGTGGATGACCGGCGCGTAGTGGAGGGCCAACTCCTGGTGGGAAGCCCCCCCCTCTTTCCCCCCCATTGGGGGGGATGAAAGGAGGGTGACAGCCGCCGGCGTGGGCGACGCACAACTGCTAAGCGTCAGCGCCATCAGGATCGCCAGGCTCAAAGTCGTGAGGGCTCTCGAGTGTCTGAGCACTGACAATACTTCCATAAATAATCAACCAGGTTATCAAGCCGGCAACTCAAAAGGATGATATATTTATCGCCAGCCCCGGCATAGAGAATCAGTTTGTTTTTTCGAACCAGAGCACCTGCAGGAAAAACGACAGTGGGCACGTCCACCGGATACTGTTCATTACCGTGTAATTCATAAGGGGCTGAGGGAATGTAGATTGGATTCCTGGTTCGGCAAAGCACCTTTCTTGGATCGTCCAGATCTAAAAGGGCAGCGCATACGGAATATCCTCTCTCAATTCCCTCCGCCAGTCCATAGGCTTCACAAATGTCACCCTTTATCTCACCAACAGCGTGGTAGATGAGCAACCAACCCCTATCGGTTCTGATCACCTGGGGGCCTGGGCCGATTTTCTCCTTTTCGTGTGGGTAATGCCCGGCCTCCAAAAGCAGATTCTGGCTCCGCCGCTCATAGATTTCCTCCCAGCGTTCTTTGTGCTTGGAGGGATTCAGCAATTGATTTATGCCGGCTTCAAGAAAACCCAGGTGGATGTCAGGATGAAAACGCAATAGCACGTAGTGCCGGCCGTTCACGGGTTCGGAGAAGGGGACGGCGTTGCGCGAGTCGAAGGATTCGACCATGCCGTGATAGGTGATGTTCGCGAAATCGTGGGTCGAGTAGATGGCAATCCGGTCTGCGTTTGAACCTTTGAACGGGGGTTTGATCTTGCCACACCCAACCAGCAGATACCTACGGCCATGCTTGACGATCCGGATGTCCTCTATCCCGTAGGTAAAATCCTGATGGTCAGTGCCGTCGCCTCGGATCACCACGTTCTGGAATCTGGTGAAATGGACACCATCCTCACTCACCAAAGGCCAAACCTCAGAGATATAGTTTTCCAGGTAGGAGCGTTCGATGCCGAGCGCTTCATCGAAGAACGTGCCCTTGCGATACCCCTGGTGGCATCGCGGCGTCAGAATCACTTTGTCCTGGAAGACTTCGGCCCCGCTGTTGAAGACGGCTCCGATCTTTCGTTCGCCATCCTCGTGCCACGTGAGCCCGATGTCTTGAGGCTTTACGATGGGATTGGTTTCACAGGAATCCAGTCTGAAAACAGTCTCTCCAGAATCAAGTAAGACGGTTTCCCCGTCTCCCAGTTTTTGAACACCACCATCTAGTGCAGACATCACCCTTCGCTCCCTGTCTGAGTTTCCATTAACTCTTCAAATAGTTGAATGAACCTTTCGGCGGTCCTTTCAGCTTTATGGTCCTCCAGAAACGGTTCTATTCTGCTGGGGTCAAACTTGCCCTGCAACAGGTCAACGAGTTTGGCCTTCATGTCCTCAAAATCCCGGTACTTCACGATTTCGTCTCCACGTAGTTCCACGTAGTTTGACTCGTGAAACAGGATGGGGCAACCGGAGCCCAGAGCCTGGCACACCGAACTGGACACGACTGCCTTGTACTTCCGCGAGGATTCCCTGTGGATGAGCAGCGCATCCGAGGCGTGCAGATAGGTATACAGTTCGTCGAGGGGAAGGGGCCTTACCTCAAGATCTATAAAATCGTACTCCTCTTTCGCTTGGCGCAATTCATCAACATCGCTTTCCGGATTGGCGACGATCACGTATCTGAGAGGATATTCCTCAGCCACGTCTTGCAGAGCGGGCAGAACGGATGCGATGTCTTTCGGCCTGAAGCCAAAGGAGAATACAATCTTTTCGTCCGGCGGAAGGCCCAGTTTCTTTCTCGCTTTGCCCTTATCACCGGGCTTGAGCGGATGATAAGGATAGGGAATCATACGAATCTTCTCAGCAGGGAAAGATTTGACCAGGTAGTCCTTATATCGCTGGTCAAAACAGACAATCGCATCCCAGTCAAACTTGTAGTAGAGAGGATCTTCCGGGGCTTTGCCCTCGTGGACAACCTGAATGGTAACAGCCCTTTTCTTGATTTCGGGAAAAACCTCAAGTAGCCTTTGGGCAGGTAATCTCTCTACATTTTGAGCGACAAAGACCTCGTATTCTTCATTCAGGAGCGGAGAGGGATCGAAGTAGGTGGCCCGGGTGACAGGTACGACTTCATCAACGCTGAAGTGTCTGATCACAAAATCCTCGTCCCTTTGAAGGGTGGGCCTGGCATCAGGGTGTTTTTTGGCGGAGAATATCCTGAGTTGGTGACCCAATTTCACCCACGCTCTCCCCACCAATTCCGCGTGAATGGAAGGCCCGTTGGCGGCATTCCAAAGGCACATCATTCCTATCTTCATCTTTTTTGCCCTTCACTCTATCAGCAGGTCACGTGGAACAGTCCGATGACCTTGCCCTGGGCCTCGTTCCACAAGCGCATGGCGTCGGGCGTGGCTGCCAGTTTCGTCCGGCAGTCGTGCTTCTGCAAGTATGCCTGGGCCTCTTCCAAAAGGCGCACCGAGTCATACTGTCCCGTCCCAATGATGAGCAGTTCTGCCCCCTCTTCGTACACGTACCTGGCCTCGTCCAATGAAATGGTGTGAGAGGTGCCGTAGATCCTCTTGGACAGTTTCTTCTTGCGCTTCTTGACCGAACCATCCAACCGCAGGATGACGTCGTTTCTGATCTTTCGACCATCAATGGTGATCGAGCCAAAGGTCGTGGCCTCGATTTTGGGTTTCATCTATCGTGGCTCTCACGTCTCCCTATGCGTGACGCCTGCCCGCCAGCACCGTCGCCACGTCGGCCAGGGTGCCGCACCAGGGGCCAGGTTGCTCCTGTTTCAGCGTGGTAATCGCCGCCGCAAAGCGGCAAGCCTCCTCGGCCGACGCGCTCAGACGTTTGCCCACGTAGGTGGCGAAGCAGGTGTCACCCCGGCCGGTGCGCCCGGCGAGGGAGCGGGGGGTGAAGGGCGCTTCGTAGACCTGACTGTCGGCGTAGACGGTGACGCCCGACGACTGGGTGACGACGACTTCGCGGGGGCCGTAGGCGGCCAGTTGGCAGGCGGCGGTCCGCAGGTCAGTCCGGCCGGTGAGGAGTTCCGCCTCGGCGCGATCCACCTTGAGGTAGGTCACATGCGCCAGGCCCTGGGCCATGTCGGGCCACTGGCGAAAGACCAGGTGCTTGTTCTCACGCACGCGAACGAAACCTTGTACGTCCAGGCCTACCGGGCCGCGGGCGGCCAGTGATTTGAGCAGGGCTGTGTCCACCTCGCCGGCGATGATGGGGGTGATCAGGTACACCTGGGCCGACAGGTCGGGAATCTCTTCCCGCCGGAAGGGGCCGGCGAAGCCCATCAGTCTGCAGACACGCCGCTCCATGTCGGCCGAATTGTAGATATTCTCGATGCCGGAGGTCTCCGGCGCGGGCGTGGCGAATACCTGCACGCCTTCTCGCTTCAGTTGGTCCAGCCGGTGAAAGTCGTCCGGGTGCAGGCGGGTGACGACGGCCACGCGGACGCCAGTGTGCCGCAAGGCGACACTGCCGTAGTAGACGGCGCCGCCGGAAGCAGTTTTGCCAGCGCCATCCACCACCAACCTGTCTTTGGCAAAGTGGCCGATCATCATGATGTCAATGGCAGGTGACAGGGTCATAACTTTCTGTTCCGTTCTTCCAGGGTAGCGTTCTGTACCGAGAACTAGTCTATCTCTTGAACCGCTTCGTACAGTGCCAGGATGTTCTCGGTGGGCGTTTCGGGCATGACGTTGTTGGTGGGGGCCAGGATAAATCCCCCCCCATATCCCAGCACCTGGCACAGCCGCGCGACCTCGGCGCGCACCTGATCGGGTGTGCCTTGCGAGAGGACAGTTTGAATATCGAGCGCGCCGTGGAAGCAAAGGTCGTCGCCGAAGTCTCGCTTCAGGCCAGCAGGTTCCATACCGTTGGCCGACACCTGGATAGGGTTGAGGATATCCACGCCCAACTCGATGAAATCTGGGATCAGGAGACGGACAGCACCACAGGTGTGGTACATGACCCGCTGGCCATACTGCTTGGCCTGGGCGATGAAGCGGTGCAGGCTGGGTGCGATGAATTTACGGAACATCCTGGGGCTGATCATCAGACCATCTTGTACTCCCACGTCGTCGGCGATGAAGTATATGTCGGTGAGATCGCCCACGGCCTCCAGAATGCGCCGGTCGAACTCAAGGTAGAATCCCTCCACTCGTGCGATGATGGCCCGCGCCAGGTCGGGATTCAGCGCCAGGGCCATCATGAACTTCTCCATGCCGCGCAGAAACATGGCCAGGCGCAGGACACAGGTGGCGTTGGGGCCGGGGTCGCGGATGACGAGCGCGTACTCGCTCAGGGTTTCGCAAGTGGGGCGGAAGCCGTCGTAGTCGAACCAGTCGGGATTGGGCCAGGGGTGGGCCTCGACGTCGGCGACGGTTTGGGCATCGGCCAGTGGCGGTCCGACGACCTCTTCAAAAGGGCCCACCATCCGTTTGTGGATGCCCCACCAGTCCATCCAGCTGCCATCGTCAAAGGTGGGCAAGTGTGGCCCAATGTACTCTGGCCAGACAGAGCGCAGGTCAACTCCCAGCGCCCGCCAGACGGCCTCGTTGTTACCCCCTCCCCGGCCCTCCCCCCACGAGGGGGAGGGAGCAGATTCCGACTTCACACCAAAGTGATCGCGGAGACGATCCGTGACTGGCGGCAGCGCCCATAGGTCTACCGGCACCCGATCCGGCGCGACGTGATTGACGGCGGCCAGCACTCGTTCTTTACTGTTCATAGGCTCGTGATGCGTGAAAAGTAGCGTGGCATGGATCACGGATCACGTCTTAGTTTGCCCAGAGCAGCGACATTTCCGTCTGCGGGTCGAAGAACTGCACCTTGTGGGCGTTGAAGTTCAGTTGCACCGTATCGCCGATCTTGAGCCCCAGCTCCGGGTCTGCCAGCACGTGGACGCCGGCAGCGCCGATGCGCACGTCAATCAAGTCATCGCGGCCCAGCGGCTCGACGACGTAGATTTCGCCAGGGAGCCCCGTGTCGGCGATTGTAATGTCCTCGGGGCGGACGCCCAGAATGACCTGGCCTTTGCCGACCACCTTCTCGCCTCGCTCCGGGGGCACGACCACGTCGAAGCCTCCGCGGCGGGCGTGGTAGTCGCCGTTCTCGCGGACTACTTCCACATCCACGAAGTTCATGGGCGGATTGCCCACGAAGCCAGCGATGAACAGGGTGCGCGGCCGGTCGTACAGTACGTCGGGGGTAGCGTAGGCTTGCAGGTGGCCTTCCTTCATCACTGCAATACGGTCAGCCATCGTCATCGCCTCCACCTGGTCGTGGGTCACGTAGATGGAGGTGATGCCCATTTCCATTTGCAGCCGCTTGATCTCACTGCGCATTGAGAGGCGCAGGCGGGCGTCCAGGTTGGAGAGCGGCTCGTCGAACAACAGCAACGCCGGCTCTTTGACCAGTGCCCGGCCCAGGGCCACGCGCTGCTGTTGGCCGCCGGAGAGTTGGGCCGGCTTGCGGTCCATCAGGTGTCCGATGCCCATCATATCAGCCACCTGCTGCGTGTGCTTCTGCATCTCCTCCTTCGGGATCTTCTTGAGCTTGAGTGGGTAACTGATGTTCTGGAAAACGGTCATGTGGGGGTAGAGCGCATAACTCTGGAAGACCATGCCGACGTTGCGGTCTTTAGGCGCCACCTGGTTGACGATGCGTCCATCGAAGCGGACGAAACCCTCTGTAGGCTTGTAGATGCCCGCTACCATGAGCAGCGTGGTGGTTTTGCCACAGCCGGAAGGGCCCAGGAAGGCGACGAACTCGCCGTCCCTGATATCCAGGTTGATTGAGTCGGCCCCCACTACACTGCCCCATCGCTTGGAGAGATTCTCAAGTTCAACTTCCATTTTTTCCTTCCTCCAATAGAGAACACGTAAAACGTGATGCGTGAAACGTAGCCCAACCCTCACGCTTCACGTTTTACGATCATACGCCACCCTTGGCCCCGCCGCCGTAGATATTGAGTAGCGCCTCCTGGGTGAAGACGAAGAAGATCATCACCGGGATGAGGCTGAAAAGGCCCACAGCGGCGACCTGGTTCCAGGCGACCATCGAGGTGTCCTCCGAAAACCGGTTCAGGTAGACCGGCAGGTTGGATACCTTGGCGCCAATCGTAAAGGTGTACGGGATTAAAAAGGCATTCCAGCCCGAGATGAAGTTGAAGATGGCCAGCGCGGCGATGCCGGGCTTGATCTGGGGCAGGATGATCTCCCACCAGACGCGGAAGCGCGAGGCCCCGTCAATCAGCGCAGACCGCTCCATATCCCAGGTAACGTTATCAAAGAAGCCCTTCATCAGCCACATGCCGAGCGGCAGGTCCAGGCTGATCATCACCAAAGCCACCCCGCCGACAGTGTTGAAGCCGAACCACTTACCGATCAACGGAATATTATTTTTGATGAACAGCAGCACGAAGAAGATGGCGATGAGCAGCATCTCGGGGCGGAACGCGTGCAGGGCCAACGTCAACCCCAGGAAGCCTTTGCGCCCGGCGAAGTTCATGCGCGACAGCGCGTAGCCGGCCAGCGTTGAGACGAACCCAACCCCGACGACCATCCCCGCTGCGATCCCGAATGTGTTCAGGGTCACGCGCCAGATCTCAGGGTCGCGCAGGAAAGTCCAGTTCTGCAGCGTAAACCCGCCGAAATTGCCCTCGCCGTCTACCGGAAGCAGGCCCTGGGTGCGATGCGAAAAGGTGGCGATGATCACCCAGGCATAGCCGACCACGATGGGCAAGATGCTGATGATAAGCAAGACGTATGGGATGGCCTGGCGCAGGACGCGCCGCACGCCATACCCGCGTTCGGTTTCAAAAGTTGTCGTAGCCATGTCGCCTCCTTTCCTTCGATAAACTCAGGACGCCGCCTACAGCACGTCAATCTTGGGTTCCTGCACCAGTTCGTCGAAGCGAAAGACGCGCAGGTAGATGTAGGACGCCACGATGCCGATGGCCACCAGGATAAACCCCCAGGCCGCGCCGTATCCCCACGCATGGCTGCCGAAATAGGTATACAGGGCGCGCTTGTACGCCGTGAGCGACCACACCTCGGTAGTGAACAGCCCCGGCCCGCCCTGGGTCAGCAGGAAGATGTACTCAAAGGATACGAGCAGTGAGAGCGTCTGGTAAGTGGTCACAAATAGCAGCGGCCACCTGAGCAGAGGAAGGGTGATGTCGCGGACGATCTGCCAGGTCGAGGCGCCGTCCACTTTCGCTGCGGTGAAGAGGTCTTTGGGAATCGCTTCGATGGCCGAGGTGAAGATGATCATGCCGAAAGAAGCCCCGACGAAGCCGTTCACCAGGACAACGAACAGCCACGGTGTCTCATTGAGCCAATAGGGTTGGTGTTCGGCACCGAACATCCCCAAGAACCAGTTGATGATGCCGTGCGGAGGCGTTTGGGCGAAGCGCCGCCACATCACGATGTAGACCACCGAGGGCGTGATGCGGGGCAGGAGCCACAGCACGCGGAAGAAAAAACTCGCTCGCCGGTTGATATTGGTCGTCAACAGGGCCAGCACCAGCGCCAGGCCCACGTTGAAGAAGCCCAGCGTGAGTACGACGTAGCGAAAGGTATTGGCCAGGATCTTGGGGAAGAACTTGTCACTGAACAGCCGGCGATAGTTCTCCAAGCCGATAAAGGTCCATGGATCGCTGAAGTTGTGACTGGCCAGGTCGGTCATGCTGAGGAGGAGGAGGAGGATCGCGGGGATGAAGAAGAAGACCAGCACCAGCACCGCGGCCGGGCTCATAAAGCCCCAGGCGCCCAGCGTGGCCCTGAATCGTGCCCAGCGCGATGGCTCCTGACCTCTCAGTTCTTCCCTAACCATAACAGCCTGAGCCATTGGGATACCTCCTCTGTTTGATTTCAGATTTGGTGATTTCAGATTTGCAGATTTTTCGAGCTGACACAGCGCATCGGCCTTCAGGTCTCCAAATCTTAGATCCGCAAATCTCAAATCCTTGCGAGCAGGGGAGAGGGGGGATGCCCCCCTCTCCAACCTGCTCTCTCCGGTCATCAGCGGATGATTATGTTGTCGCCGAGTTCGGTCTGGAGCCGGTCCACAACGACGTCCACCGCCTCCTCCGGCGTCAGATCGCCGGACTCTACAGCCTGGATGCCCAGGTAGTAGGCTTCTGAATAGGCGCTCCAGTAGGGGCTGTTGGGCAGGAAGGTGGTGTACTCGAGCAACGGCAGCGTCAGGCTCAGGAACTCGGCGCTGGTGTAGGGTGCGTAGTCAGACTGGGACTTCAGGATGCCCAGGTGACCACTATCCACGGCGTAGGTGGTGTTGAGTTCCTTGACCGTCGCCTTGGAGATCAGCAGCAGCGCCAGGTCTGGATGTTCGCACTGCGAACTGACCATGTACACCAGCGGGTGGGTCAACGTGGTGGGCTTGCCTGTGCCCTCTTCGTTGGCCGGGATCGGGGCATAGCCCACGTTCTCGAACAGGTAGGCCTCGCCGCCAACGTCCTGGAGGTAGTTGACGTGCCAACTGGCCCAGCGCCAGGTTCCCTCGAACACAAAGAGGACTTTGTCGAACCGGCTGGTGTATTCCTTGTGGAAGTCCCAGTCGCCATCCAGCTTCTCGGGCCGCAGGATATGGCGCACCTGTGCGGCATCGTACAGCAACTCGTAGACCTTCAGAGCGGCATCCTTTTCGAAGATCAGCGCGTCAGTGCCTTCCTCTTGCACCACGCCCCCGGCACCGTAGTAGAAGTACAGGAAGTCGGGGCCATTGGAGGGGCGATGCCACCAGCCATCACCCGGTTCTACGATGCCAGCATTGACGGCTTCCTCAGCGGTGTCAAACATGTCTTGCCAGGTGTACTCGCCAGCGGCGACACGCTCGTCCAGGCTTTCGATCTCCTCGTCGCTCCAACCTAACTCGCGCAGGAGCGGCTTGCTGTAGTACATCGGGCGCGCCTCGGCGTCCTGCGGGACGCCCCAGATTTTGCCGCCCAACATGGTGGCGTTCCACAGGCTGTCAATCACATCGTCGAATTCGGGGTAGTCGCCTATCATGCCGGTGATGTCGGTGAGATACCCGGCCGTGGCCCAGTCGCCGATGTGCTCGTGGCCGGAGCAGACGATGTCTGGCGCTTCGCCTGCCTCGGAGGCCAACTCGAACTCGGTCTTGTAGTCGCCCCAGTCCGCATCATCCTGGATGGACTCCAGTTCGATGCGGCGGTCATCGCCTGCATCGGCCAACGCCTGGTTGGCGGCGCCTACCGCGGCCACCAGGTTGTTGCAGCGCCCATCCTCGTAGGGCGGGCTGGCCTTGCAGCGGGCGACGATATGGACCAGTTCGCCGCCGACCGGTACCTCTACTTCTACTTGTACCTCTCGCGTGACTTCGACTTCGACCTCTTCCTTCTCGGTCACGACGCGGGTGACCTCAACGGCCTCCGGTGTGGGCTGCGCGCAGGCCGCGAGCACCATGCTCAACCCGACCAGCGCTGCCATGACGGTCCACAATCCATGCTTTTTCATCTTGCTTCCTCCTTATTTCATCTTTAAAATGGTTGTCCAACTTGCGGTGCCTCGGTGTAGTTATTTGTGTCTCTACCACCTCCTTTTCAAGTCGTCCTGAGTCTCCAGGTGCTTTCTTCTTGCTCTTCCCGGCTACCTGCTGAGAGGAGAGAAGTGAAGACGGATGCTTTGCTCGACATTAGAGCAGGATGGGGGACCGTCCAGTGGTCTCCCGAATCGCCAGCCTGGGGGTATGCACACGTTTGCACAAAGTCATTCTACCATACCTCATCTTATCTGTCAAGAGAGTGAACCAGCCGGAGACGTTGAGTGGTGGGGACCAGTCCGGGCCGCCAGCGGCAGTGGTCGCGGCCACCTGGTTGCTGGCGCTGACGTGGTGGGGCGTTGAAACGCCCCACTGATACTGCGAAACCCGTTAAGACGGGTTAAGAAGGCGCTCCAGCATTCAGAGTGGGTCAGGTCAGCAGAAGTGATCACGCTGGCGCAATCTCGCTGAGCCTGACCGGGCGATTCTCTGCGTAGGACTTGCGGGCCGCGTAGCCCATGACGACCGGGATGCGCCCGTCAATGCCGGTCACCGGCGAGGGCCGGTCCTGCTGGACACATTCGATGAACGCTTCTATCTCGGCGATGTAGGAATCGGTGTAGCGTTCTATGAAGAAGTAAAGCGGCAAGTCCCGGTGGACGTTCTGACCGTCGCTGACGATGGTGGTGTTGGGATAGTCGTTGCCGGCGCGGACGACCCCACCGCTGCCAAAGACCTCGACGCGCTGATCGTAGCCGTAGACTGCCTGGCGGCTGTTGTCAATCGTGCCGACGACGCCGTTCTGGAAGCGCAGGGTGATGACCGCCGTGTCTATATCGCCGGCCTGGCCGATCTCTGGGTCCACCATCACGCCGCCGGCAGCGTAGATCTCCTCCACCTCGCTGCCGATGAGGTAGCGGGCCATGTCGAAGTCGTGGATGGTCATATCCAGGAAGATGCCGCCGGACACTCTGACGTATTCGATGGGCGGGGGGGCGGGATCGCGGCTGGTGATGCGCAGGATGTGGGGCTGTCCGATCTTGCCGGCGGCCACGAGTTCCCGGACGCGCTGGAAGTTAGGATCAAAGCGGCGGTTGAAGCCAACCTGGAGTTTGACGCCGGCTTTTTCCACCGCTGCCAGCGCCCGATCAATACGGGCCAGGTCAAAGTCAATCGGCTTCTCGCAGAAGATGTGTTTGCCAGCGGCGGCCGCTTGTTCGATCATGTGGGCGTGGGTGCCGGTGCTGGAACAGATGACGACGGCCTCGACGGCGGGGTTTTCCATGATCGCCTGGTGATCGCGGGTGGCCATGGGGACGTCGAAGTCGGCAGCGCATTTCTGGGCTGCTTGCAGGAGGATGTCGGACACGGCCAGGAGGTTGGCCTGGGGGATGCGGAAGGCCAGATGCTCGGCGTGGAGGCGGCCGATCCGCCCGGCGCCGATGAGACCAACGTTAATCTTACGAGTCATAGTTTCTCTCCTTTTGGCTGGTTGACTGACAAATCTTTATGGGACGCAGATTCACGCTGATTTTGTAACTACTCAGGCCCTTCACCAAAACAGGCACAAATAGCACACGGATACACGCAGATGAAACGGATTCTCACGGATTTTTTATCTTTAGCCAGCGGCGGAACCAGCCGATGGCCAGTTGGTTGTCGAAGTAGTGTCCCATCTCCTCCGGTTCGATCAGTCTGGCGCGCTGGGGCAGGCCCAGGAGCCGGTATACCTGGCGCACGATGGCAAAACTTCCCCGCGCCGCGTGACTGGTGGCCGGGTCGCGCTGGCCATTGACGAACATCACCGGGCGCGGGGCGATGAGGGCGGCCACGTCTCCCATCTCGGCGTAGCGCAGGATGCCGGGGATATCGTTGCAGGGGCAGTGCTCTTCATCCAGGGAAGTGACGACGTATTTGCCCAGGTAACTGCTGACCAACGCCACCTTCACCCGGTCGTCCAGGGCCGTGGTGTACATGGTCAGCGCGCCGCCAGCGCCGATGCCGGTCGCCCCGACGCGGGCCGGGTCCACTTCCGGGCGGGTCAGGAGATAGTCCAGGGCGCGCATCCCGTCCTGGACGAGCAGGCCATACCAGGTGCGGCCCACCAGGCGGGCAGCGGCATCAATCTGCAAGTGACCTATTGCGCCGAGCCGGCCGAACCCGCGCAGTTCCATGGTCAGCGTGACGAAGCCGGCGCGGGCCAGTTCCAGCGCGTTGGCTCGCTGGTAGGAAGAATGATGGCTGTCCAGGCCGGCTGTCTGGGCAATGGTGCCGTGGCCGGGGAAGACGATGATGGCTGGCTGCGGCCTCTTGGCTTCCGCCGGCAGAAACAGGTAGACGGGCACGCGCAGGTCTTCTTCGGTATTCAGCCAGATGAGTTCGCGCCAGAGTCCGTCAACGGGGATGCGCTCCTCGACTTCGGCTTGCAGTTCTGCCGGGCCATAAGATTGCCAGGGGCGGTCGCCCACGCCCAACAGGTGCCACAGCCGCTCACGGAACTGGGTATGCCATGCCTCCCACTCAGGCTGAGTCGTGCCCCGGAAGCGGTGCGGCGGCGTGGTGGTGGCGACACGCCGGACAGAGGCCAGCAGCGCGGCAGCCAGTGCGTCGTCCTGCTGTGCCTGAGCGGCCGGGGTGATGCTTTCCACCAGCCGGCCGCCCAGTTCCTCCATGCCCTCCGCCAGCCGTTCCACGGCTTTCTTGATCTGGCGGGCCGGTGAGGGCCTCTGGCCAAAGCGTTTCGCCAGGTCGTCAGCGGCTTCTTCCAGCAAGAGTCTCTTCCCGTAGCGCACCTCCAGTTCCTCGTGATGGCGGCACGACCAGAGGTACAGGTCGGTCTCTGTGCGACCGGGGAATTCCTGGAGGATGCCCCGCTGGCGGATGATCTGGACGATGGGGGTGTAGCGCATCTCGCACCACAGCGTCACTGCCTCGTCAAAAGGCACTTCTCGTTCGTCTATCTCGGAAAGGCTCTGCTGGAAGGTCTCGATCTCGTACAGCAGGTCCTCGTATCCGTCCGGCTGGGTGAGTTCGACGTGCAGGTCAGGGCACAGACGGTCTACATCGGTATGTTCCATGAACGCGGCGTGGGCGACCTTGCACAACAGGTCGTCTACATCGGTGTCCGGTTCCAGGGGAACGCGGGTTTCATATTCCCAGACGTAGGCCTGGATGGTGGGGGTTTTGTGCTGGCGCGCCACCGAGACGCGGTGGTTGCCATCGCGGACGAAGTAGAGCGGACCGACTTTATAGAGTTCCACGGGGGGGAGGCCTCCCCCGGTAGTGACCAGGCGGTCGATGCGCTGCCATCGTTCCTGGAGGCCATCCTGGCGGGGGAAGAAGGCACGGGTGAAATCCTGGTAGCGACCCACGCTGCCCACGATGTGGTCCAGGGGCACGTCGTGGAGGCCCAGATGGCGCACGTTGCGCAGTTGCAACTTTTGGCGCACCTCTTCAAAAGGCAGCAGGTCGGCCGGGCGCTGTGTGAAGACAGCCAGGACGTCCTGGACAAAGGCGGCTCGGCGGGCCTGTTTCCATTCCTGGATCTCTGGAGTCGCGTAAGTCTCGCTCATGGCACCTCAGAATGTCACTGCGCTATCTTCTCAATATCTTGGGGCAGGGGCAGCGTAGGGCGGTTTTGTAACCGCCATAGGGTCGGACAGCAAATCCGACTTCCGCCCCAGCTTTTTGAGAAGATACTCACTGCGCTATCTAACGCCAGCGCCAGGCGCGGAGCGTCGTTGGTGTGATACGATCAATCGTTGTCACGATCACTCCTTTTTCTTCTGGACGGTCTCCGATAAGTATACTTCGATTCGTTGTCAGGGTCAAAGGTGGCACCGGCCCGGAGCGCCGATGGTGGGCCGACGTGACACCGCTGCCTGTTTACGGCGGTGCTCCCCGGCTGCGCCAGGCCAGCCACAGGCCGGCCAGGAAGGTGAGCGAACAGAGCAGGTATATCCATTGCAGGTTCACGACTGACAGCAGGGCGAAGGCCAGGAACGGTCCGGCTGTACTGCCGACGTCTCCGACTGCCTCGTAAGCGCCCATCACCATACCCTGCCTCCCTGGCGGTGTCAGGTCCCCTACGTAGGCAGTCAACGTCGCCAGTACTGCTCCTGTGCTGACGGCACCCAGGGCTATGGCCAGCACGATGGTCCAAAGGGACGTGGCGAAAGACAGCAGGCCGAAACCAGCGCTGCCAACCACCAGGCTGCCCAGGATCACCGGCCAGCGTGCGACACGAACGTCGGACAGGTGGCCGGCGAGCGGGCCGACGACGCTGGCCAGCAGAGAGCGCATGGCTAACAGGATGCCGCTGACGGAGGCCAGTCCCAGTGTCAGGCCGTTCAGAGATACACTCTCGGAGAGGCATTGCTGGAGCAGCAGGCTCATGGTTGATAGGACCACCCCTGAGCCGGAAAACTGGATGATCAGATACAGCGACGAGGCGGTAACCAGGCCAGGGTTGGTGTGCAGCAAGGTTCCGAATTGCCGCCAGACGCGGCCTGAGCGGCGGCGCAGATTCGGCGCCTGTTGTGTCTGGCGGTGCGTGTTCCCATCGGCGGGGTGCGCCGTCTCGGGCAGCGCCACGACGGCCACAGCCAGCCCGATGGCTGTGATGCCAGCGCAGGACAGCATCGCGGGGCGAAAGCCGAACAGGTCTACCAAGAAACCTCCTGCCACCGGCCCGACGGCCAGCCCTGCCAGCATCCAGGTATTGTAGAGCCCGGTCAACCGTCCCCGATTGGCCTTCGCGCTCACGTCCACTACCATCGCCATGGCGCCGACGTTGATGAGGGTCCAGGCGATCCCCCAGGCCAGGCGGCTGATCAGAAACGGCCAGAATCCACGTGCCAGTGCGTAGCCGGCTGTTGAGAGAACACCCAGGAGCATACCGATGATGAACGGCCGCCGCCGCCCCCAGCGGTCGAGCAATACCCCTCCCAGCGGGTTGCCGGGGATGCGGATCAGCCGGTTGACGCCCAGCATAATACCCACGGAGCCCAGGCTCAGCCCCACCTCGTCGAGTTGGGTGACCAGCACGGCATAGAGGGTCAGGTCGCCGAACAGGGAAAGGCAGACGGTCAAGCCCAGGGGCACCAATATACGGGACGGCACGCGCGACTGCGTCATGAAGACAATATCTCGAAGCCAGTATCTTAGTGATCACCTGCCGGTTCCACTTGTACGGGCCAGCAGCGGTGCCACGCCGGCGAGGGTGCCGCGCCAGAGGCCGGGTTGCTCCTGCTTCAGCGTGGTGACGGCTGCGGTGAAGCGACGGGCCTCGTCGGCGGATGGGCACACGAGGCCCGCTGCACCAGGAAAGGGGTAAGCACGATGTCGCTCGTTTGCTCCTGTTCATTCAGCAGGTTCAACACCAGATCCATGGCCCGCTGGCCCAGGGTGTGCTTGGCCTGGGCAACGGTAGTCAGCGGTGGGTCCACCAAGGCGGCGAAAGCGATGTCGTCGTAGCCAACGATGGAGAGATTGTCAGGCACCCGCTGGCCGGCGGACTTGATGGCCTGCAGCGCACCAATGGCGGTCATGTCGTTGTAGCAGAAGATAGCCGTTGGGCAGGGAGAGCATCGGAGCAGAAAGCCCACGCCGGCCTGCCCGCCGTCAGCATGACCGTTGCCGGGCACGACCCATTCATCGGAAACATCCAACCCGTGCTCCCGCAATGCGCTGCGGCAGCCTTCCAGCCGTTCGACGCTGGCACGCGCGCTGGAGGGGCCGGTGATGTAGGCGACGTGGCGATGGCCCAGGGACAGGAGGTGCTCTCCAGCCAGCCGCCCGCCGGTCAGGTCGTCGGTGCGGATGGAGTAGACATAGTGCCCATCGTGCTGGCTATTGACCAGCACGATGGGAACGCCCAGTTCCTCTAAAAGCGGCACATAGAGGTTGCCCACGCGGGAGGAGGCGACGATGATGCCGTCCACTCGCTTCTCCTGCAGCATGCGCACGCAGGCCAGTTCGCGCTCTGGTTCGGCGTTGGAGTCACACAGGATGACACTGTAGCCGCTGTCGAGGGCGGTCTCCTCGACACCGCGCGCGACTTCGGCGATAAAGGGATCGGCAATGGTGGTGACGACCAGGCCGATGGTGGCTGTGCGCCTGGTGACCAGCCCGCGTGCGATGGCGCTGGGGGTGTACCCCATCTGGCGGGCGAGGCGCTGAATGCGCCGCTTGGTTTCAGGAGCGACGAGGGGGCTGTCGGCCAGGGCACGGGAGACGGTGGAATGAGAGACGCCAGCCGCCCTGGCGACATCCTTGATTGAGACGGGCCTGGGAAGAGGGGGGGTAAACATTTTCTGTTGTTCTCAATCCGTCGTTCTCAACCTCTGGTGTGGATACCTGCACACGTGTGCAGAAGGGATTATAGCATATCTGGCCTGGCTTGTCAAAGTGAGATTTTTCGTGCACACCGCCGTAAACAGGCGGTGTTGGTGCGTAGCTCAGAATGACACAGCGACAAGAAGGGGTTCCGGTTGTGTTAATTGTTTTGTTCCATTAATTGTTTTTCGAGTTTTCTGAGAAGGAGGACTTTCTTTTCGGGGCTATCGCGGGGGACGGATTTCTGGATCAGCGTCTGTGCCTGGCGGCGCATTGGGGTGGGGAGGTGCTGGAGGAGGGCTTGCAACTCGGAGGTGAACAGGGAGTTGGCGACTATGGGGATGAGTTGGGAGAGGAGGCGGCGGAGGGCAATGAGGGTCATGAGGGGGTCGCCGGCACGGGGCTGGAGGGACTGAACGGCCAGGCCGATCTGGAGGGGGAGGTCGTCGGGCTGTTGGATGACGTGGCGGGCGATGTGTTCGAGGTCGGGTGGGGGGAGGGGGTGGCTGTGCTCGCGCCGGGGGGGGGCGCGCGCGCCCCCCCCCCCCCCGCCCGGCCGCCCCCCCCCCCCCCCGGGGGCGGCCGTGTTTGAGGGCATTGAGGTTACCCCGGGGAGCGCCGGCTCCCCGGGGGCCGAGTTCGGCGTCGCGATGGGCGCGGCAGCGGGTGTGGCCACGCATGGCCCAGGCGCGGCAGCCGGGGACCTGACAGTGGATTTTGTTTGGGTTGCGAGGCATTCGAGAACTCCGTTCTGAATGACTAATCACGTCACAGTTCGATCCCCCACTCGGCGCTGAGTTGGTCCAGGGCCGAGTAGATGACCGATTGGAATTCGTCGGAGGGGGTGTCGAGGAGGGCGCGCTGGTCGAGCCTCAACTGGCTGAGGCGGACGATGTTCTGGCTGTAGATGGAGAGGAGTCTGAGCCAGCGCTCGTCGCCTGGGCCGTCACAGCATTGGTCGATATACTGACCACAGCGGATTACTTTGTCGTCCAGGTCGGCGATGATGGTGTCAATGCTGACGGGGGGAGGGCAGTGGGTGGCAAAGGCACGCCGGCGGCGCAGCATGCGGCCGAGATGGGCGGCGACCCGGCCGTGGACTGCGAGGCTCCTGGCCAGATGCCTGGGGTCCAGGTCGTGCCAGTGGTGATCTATGTACTGGGAGAAGTTGGCATGTGCGTGGGCCAGGCTGGCGATGATGTCGTCAATGCCTACGGAGGGTGCTTCGGCGTGGGGTGTATCTGTATTGTTGTTCATTAGTTTTACTCCTCCTACGATATAATAAGGGGGATGGGCCCCAGCAAGGCACCCACCCCCCTGTTTGCTCAAAATTATAGCACAAAGGTTCTATTTTGTCAAGTGCAGTGCGGTGATGGGGTGCATTTCAATTCTGGCGTGGTCAACTCGCCCTCAAACTGAAAGGCACCCGCGGTGATCATTCTGGCAAGATCGGACGGGTTAACAGGTCTCTTGGGCAAGGCTCGAGAAATTTGCAATAAAGTCGCCGGTGTTATATAACATGTTTGCAGGGCTGCAAGTCTGCAAGTCTGCAAGTGGCAAATCATGATTCTCGTGGATAACGCAAATGTTGCGTGGACGCCTACGTGGGAGCGGGGTGGGGCGCGATTGGACGTGGTGTTGCGCTTTGGGGCGGAGGCGGGGCGGTGGGGGCGGATGCGGTTCAGTTGCCGGCGTGTCTTCCGGTCAAGGAGTTCAACGCTGTACTTCGGCACGGGACGTCTCGCGCTGGCGCAGGTAGTCTCGAAAGGGCGGATCAGGCGGGGACGGGGGCGGGGAATTTGCAAAAGCGGCTCAATTGACGCATAATGGTGACGCATAATGGACTGGCGCGGGAATCACAGGGTTCTCACTCTGGTGTTATAATAAGCACAAAGGTCAGGGGAAGCGACGGATGAAACTTGAGGAGACGAAACGCACCTCGCGCATTCTGGAACTGGTGCAGATCATTGCGACGGCTCCACAGCGCTATCTGCGGCGCGACCTGGCGGCCCGTTTTGAGGTGAGCGAGCGGATGATCCAGAAGGACATGGAAGTAATCCGCCACGGCCTAAGACTTTATCTACTGCACTCGCCGGAAGGATACTACTTTGAGGAGGTGCCTCGCTTGCCAGCGCTGCAATATACGTTCGCCGAGGCGTTGGCACTGTTGCTGGCGGTCCAGGCAGCGCGGCAGGTGTCGGGGGTTGGTTCAGTGGAACTAGCCGCAGCGGTGGCCCGGCTGGAGGCGTTGTTCCCGCCGGAGTTCACGCCCCTGCTGCGCCAGGCGGTTGGTCAGCCGGTGGTCACGGCCCAGCGGGAGCACCGGCAGCAGATGTTGATGCTGCTCAACCGGGCGCTGGTCGAGGGGCGCAAGGTGCGCCTGGTTTACGAGACCCGCTCGCGGGGCGGCGCGGTGAGCGAGCGGGTGGTACAGCCCTACCACATTATGCCTTACGTGCGCAGTTGGCAGTTGGTCGCCTACTGTGAGTTGCGAGAGGCAGTGCGGATGTTCAAGGTGGACCGCATCCAGGAAGCGACGCTGCTGGATGAGCACTACACCATCCCCAACGACTTTGACGTGGAGGCCTACATGGGGGCAGGGTGGGGGGCGATGCGAGGCGAAGCGGGGGAGCCGGTGGACGTGGTGTTACGCTTCGGGTCGGAGGCGGGGCGGTGGGTGGCGGAGGAGTACTGGCATTCAAGCCAGCAGGCCGAGGAGCAGCCCGATGGGAGCGTGCTCTTCAAATTGCACGTGGCGGTCACGCCGGAGTTTGTGAACTGGGTGCTGTACTACGGCAGCCGGGTGGAGGTGGTGAAGCCGCCGGGGCTGCGGGAGCAGGTGGCGCAGGAGCACGGGAGGGCGGCGGAGATGTACGAATGAGCGAATCAGTAGGGTGACAACCGGCAGAGTTCTCAACAGCATCGCGATAATCTGGAGGCAATGAATGAACATAGGCACACAGGTTTCATACGAAGCACTGCGCGAAAAAATCCTACTATTTATGATCAAACGGGGATGGAAAGACAAGATCGCTAAACGGCGTGGCTTTGAACAGTCGTTGCTGGAACATTCAGCTAATTGCTTGGATGTGATGCTCACCCTATTGCCAGCCCTGAAAACACGCTTGCATCTGTCTGAAGAAGAAGAGCAAGCCCTTATCCTGGGCATAGCCATCCACGATGTAGCCAAAGAACGCGATGAGTGGCAGGCTTACATTCAGGGCGAGGGTGAGTACGAGCCTCACGTGATACCAGAGTACACAGTTGCAGCAGTGGAGGCACTGGCGGGGTGGTTGGAATTTAAGGGACAGGATGATGCCCGCGCCGGGGCTAACTTGCATATGAGAAGCGTCCAAACTGCGGCTCGTATCTTTACCGAGGCACAGAATGCAGGGTCGCGAATGATACTACTCCAGCGGCTGGTGGCTGACGTGGACAACGTAGCCTCAGCAGGTGGGCTGTTGGCTGCCCGAGATGCGTTAGCCCGCAGCTCGCTAGATAAGTACGTTCATGTCGCTTACCATGTTGTCCACGTGCGTGGGGTGTCAACGACACTGCTGCACCGGGCGGCTCAAGCGGCCTTTGAGAAACAGGGTTGGACACCGATGCTTTTCTACCCAACGGGTACCCTCTATGTGCGGCCAGGCGCTGAGGAACTGGTACCTATCACAGCCGGAATGGTGCAGGATGAGCTAGCAACGGCGATTGGACAGGCATTGCTCGAAAAGTCGGATGTGCTGCCAGCCCTTGGCGTCGGCGGCATCCTTCGGAGATTCTTGCCCAAACCTGAACTGTTTGATCACCGTTTGCTTGGGCAGTGTCTTAGAGAAGCGACAAAACGGGCTGGTCGCAAGCCAGGGAAGAACGTCACAGCCAGCAATGCTTGGAAATACGCCAACTTTCGTCGTTTGCTTGATCAAACTGGCGATGTGGCTCTGGCAAAGCAGGCCGATGTCAGCAACACAACCAGGCTGCTGAAGCAGATCCCCGAAAAGTACCACCACCTGTTGATAGCTAAAGCTGGCGATATACCGAAAGATGAAGCGGTCCAACTCTTGGATCGTATGGGAGAAGCCCATCCTGAAATGGCTGTTCTCAAATTCTTCAGGGAAACTACAAAGTTGATGGACGGGAAAGGCTTAACAGCCACGAAGGAAGCGTACACTGATCTATTTGGCTCCATATCCTTCGATGCTCTTACCTCAACCAGCACCTTGATGCCTGCCTTGGATCAGGCATTTGCCGTTGACTTTTTCTGGGCATTGCCTTTGAAAAGGCTCGCAGAGTTCCTGCAGAATCCAGATCTAGACGTAGAGGGCACTGTTGGCGCATTGGAACAAAAGCGGCGGGTGGCCCTGCTCATAGACACACTGACCAAGATTGGGGACGTAGGCTTCGGAGCAATGGAGCACCCACCGACCGTGGATACCTTTGCCCAGAGAGTTGCCGAGGTGCTCGTCGGGGATCTGATAGCTCCAACGGCGATTACCACTGATGTGCGAGATTACGCAGAACAACAGTTGGTCTACTACAAACAAGCCAAACGTAACATCCGCACCGAGCGGGCAGTCGAGCACATTTGCCCCATCTGCAACCAGCCTTTCGAACAGGGCAAGGAGGCCCTTGCAGACTATCTGGACAAACCTGGCGGGTTTACCGGCCGCAAGTTCGCATACGACCAGGAGAAATTAGTGATATGCTTGGCCTGCTACTATGAGCGATTGTTGCGCCAGATCGTCCTGGGCCACAAAGCGTATGATCTCATTGTGCTGATGCCACGCATGAGCCTGGGACGTTACGGCGGCAAGGTTCTGCTAGACAAACTGGACGAGATCAAACTGTTGGTCAGGGGAGTAGCCACAGCCGACACCACCGATCCCGACGAGGCTTTGCGGCTGGACATGACCTGGTTTGTGGCTCGGCAGTCCCTGGCATCTGATTTTAGCCAGATGAGCGCTGAAGACTGGGTCCGGTTGTTTACTTACCGTGCTAAGGATGATACCGTGAAGAAGAACCTCAAAAAGGTCATCAAGCAAGTCCAGGCAATACTGGTCAGCAAGGACCTTGAAGAAGCAAAGGAGGAGTGGGAAAGAGATTTTTCCGACTGGGCAGAAGTGGCGCGGGCTATCACTTACAAAGAGATAGATGACGAACTATCTCAACGCATCCGTGAGAAAGTGTATGGGCTGCGTTCGCCCATCGAGTTTGTGGCACAGACGCCCAATCTGGTGTTGGCTCCTAGCAGCAACCAGTACACGGGCAAGAGCGCGCTTTACAGAGTCAAGTCACGACCCGATGACACAAAATACGACTCTAACACCAAAGCCGCTCTCAAACAACTGCTGATCACGCTGGCTTTTGCCCTGGGGTTGGACTGTAGCGTGGCCATCCTGCACGACAGGGAGAGTCTGGACGGGCTGATCCTGGGAACGGGTGGGGCGGCCTACGTGCCGCCACTGTCTTCTGTGCGTGACCTGGTGGCCCGCAGCCGTTCCAAGGAAGCACAGCAGAGACTCAGCCCGGCCTGGTTGTCGCAAAGTGAGACCGTTCGCTGGCTACGTGCGCTGGCCTCGGCCACGCTCTTGGCTAACAAAGCCGATTATCCATCACGAAACGACTTGTATCAGATTTTGACTGCTCGTTCCAAAGGGGCGCTGATGCGCCGCGTTGAACAAAAAGGAGGAACTATGTATACTGAAGACTTGCAGCAGTTGGAAGCCATTGGGGAGGTGCTACGATGAAACGATCACTGATTGTGGTGCAGCAACAGCCCTACGACTGGGCGGCTGCCAAGAAGCAAATTGAGGAGATAGCCGGACACTTTGTAGCCTATCTCGGCGAGTACCGCAGCAAGCGGGCTACCGGCAGCAAGTACGCCGTGCTGGGGCCAGTAGGCAAGTTGCTCAACAAAGTCGCCCCCGGGGAGCGTAACCTGGAAAGCCTGCTTGGCTACACAGTACGTATTCACCAGATGAGCAGCAAAGGAGGCTATTTGTCACCCGATGCGCTGGGACACTTGCGTCAAGGGGCCGAAGGTTTACTTGGTCTGCTTGCCAATGCACCTGTGGCAGTACGTAGCCGACTCATTGAGCAAGTGGATGACGCGGTGTACTATCTGCGTCAAAAGCGTCACTACGAGTGGCTGCATGGCTACATGGCTGAGAAGCGTGAAGCCTTTGTTGTTTTCCTACGCGCCAAGTACACGACCGAAGAGGCATTCAAACAGGCTTGGGGTAAGAAGGAAGCAGCCAGCTTCGATGAGGCGCCCTATCCCAGCAAGAGGCAGCAGCAAAAAGCCAAATCTAAGGCTAAAGCCGAAGACATTAAAGAGTTCTGGAGATCCCAGAAAGAAGAACCCGTTGAAGAAGAGGAGGAAATCGAATGAGCAACCTACAAATGCCCCAAGCGTTCGAGTCACTGAAGGACTACTTTGTGGACGCGCCTCAGCCCATACTGACCAAGGAAACCATCCAAGTAGTGTTGATGCGTGAGGCGCTGGACTATACCATCTTCCGCACGGAGGAGACGCGGGAGATCAACAAAGTCCTGACACCGGCCTCAATACAGAAGGCAGATGAGCAGATGGAACGAGTGGCTTTCCTGGCTTCCAAGCAGAAGGCCGTCGAGTCGCGGGGGTTGGCCCAGGTGCTACGTACGGCAGCCACCGAGCAAGGCGTGACCATCCACGACTGCTGGCTGAAAGATCATCTGTGTCTGCAATGCCCACGCTGCGTCCTGTATGGCGGCACCAATGCTTCATCAGCGTTTAAGGACATGAGAAACGCAGCCAACATCAAGCACCGTATTGCCTACAGCACGGCCTTCTCCCTGGCTGACTACTACGAAGTGCAGGAAGCCATCACCTTCAACGCCGTCTCCAACCAAGACATGAAAACTGGTCAGGTGCTAGGCACGCGCAACGTGGTCAGGCCAGCCACCCTGTTTCCCAGCATCGTCAGCCTGCAAAGTGTGACCTGGGAAGAGTTCCTGCTGGCTCTCAAAGCCATTCTAGGGGCACACCGTTATGGCGCAGAGTCGCGCATCGGCGGCGACATGCGCAACACCGTTTTCGGCATCGTCGCCGGGTGGGAGGAGATCATCACTCCTCTGGAACTGACCCTGGAGCTGTACGACCACCAGGTGAGCGGCGTCACGCCCGAGGCTGTGGCCGAGTTGTTGGAATGCTACAAGGATTATGCGGCCCACAGAGGCAAAGTGAAAGTGCTCTCTGCAACCGAGGTTGAGGCCCTGGTGAATGCGGTGGGTACATTCGAGCTAAGCAAGGAGTTCATCGCCTCTACTTACAGAGACGCAGAAGCCTACCGGCAAGCGCAAGATCAGGAAACGAAGCCCAGGCCAAAGAAAACCGGTGCATAAGGGGGAGGATATGGGCCAGACAATTCACCTGGCTGACCACGGTGTACGGTTGTTCCATGCCGTACTGGAGACCCACGACTTTTTATGGTTTGCTTCCTATGATGTGAGCGGTCTGTCCTCAACTGAGGTAGTGGTGCACAACTACGCCCTCAGTTATGCCCTGAGTCGCTTCGAGCGGGGGATTGTCTTTGAACAAGTCCCAACTTACGAGGCTGACCTGGCACAAATGCCCTTGTACACTACACCGGCCGATTTGCTTGTCGAAGACAACCCCTTCGCTGGCAAGGTAAAGTTAACCTGGAATGCAATAGATACCCGCACTCTGCGAACTCAGGACCCCGACTTTATCGATCGCAACACGCCGATGATAGGATGGCGGGTGTTAGTGGCGCCTATGACTCGCTTTGGCTTCTACGTCTTCACTTTCGACGGTAGTCAACCGCCGGGGGCCATCCGGCTGGGCAAGAAACGTTCTCCCTGCCGGGTGCATTACACTGGTATCTCTGGCCCGGTAGCCCGTCGAGTCGAGGCTTTCGCGCCCAGTCACCTGGTCAATCCGCTGGACGTGAGTGGTAAGGTCGAAGCCTTCAATGCAGTCAACATTCCGCCTCACCTGCTGCTACGCAATGCGCGTCTGCGAGACGACTACGTGGTGCGCCACAAAGAGGGCTGGGCGTATCACGCCGTTCACGTGCCAGGACGAGTGCTGGCCCGCATCGAGTAGATTGATGCACATTCTGTCCTATGCCATCCGTCGAGTTCGCCACCCATACTACGAGCAGCGAAAGAGTGACCACCCCGATTGTGAGGCGGCACGGTCGGGGTGGCACCCCTACATACATCAGGCCGTGTTTTTCGACGAGTGGAACAAACACGACGCTTTCATGCTGACGACCAAGACGGGCAGTGGCAAGACCCGGGCTGCGGCTTTGCCTGTCATCGCCAACGGAGAATCGGGGTTCTTCATTTACCCTACCAATGCCCTCGTCGAAGATCAGCAGCGGAGTATCCTCAAGCTCATTGAGGGGTTTGGCTGGACACCATACATCTACCAGGCAGGTAACGAATTCGACAAAATGGCGTTTAACCAGGCTGACGTTTTGCTGGTGCGCGTGGATGCCGACAATCTGGAGGCAATGCGCCGCTTGAGTCACTTCCGCACCAAAGGTCAAACTCTGGTTGACATCCTCAACCTGGGCGGGCCGACGATCGTGTTAACCAATCCCGATACGCTGTTTCTCATCCTGGCATTGCGCTATGGTGAGGGGATGGCCGTTTTTGAATCACTGCAGCAGTATCACACCCTAGTCGTGGACGAGTTCCATCTGTACGGCGGGATCGAGTTGGCCCACCTGCTTTTCATGCTGCACTATTGCCGCGCCAATGGCTTCTTCAGCGGACGGACGGTGCTGCTCAGCGCCACGCCTGACGAGAAGGTTGACGAGCTACTGGATGCAGTCATCGCTCCCCATCGGGTGAAAGTGGATAGTCCCACACCCTATCCCACGGTAGATAAGCCTGAAGTGGCCTATCCCATTGAGTTGTTACCTGTCTCGCCCGGCAGTGAACCGGTAGAGACGGCCCTGGCCCAGTTCAAGCGATTGCGACCCGAGTTGGAGTCTCTGTTCGTCAAGAAGTCTGCCGACGACTATGTGCCGATGGTGATCATTTTCAACTCGGTGATGGCTGCCATGTACGCCGCCGATTTGCTGCGCGAAAGGTACAATGTGCCGCCAGAGCAAATCGGTGAGTATCGGGGGCTGATGGACCGTCGCTTGCGCTCGTTCAAGGGCAAGTTGGTGGTGGTCGGCACTAGCGCCATTGAGGTCGGCGTGGATTTCAAGTGCCGCTATCTCGTGTTCGAGGCAGGGGACGCGGCGGGTTTGATGCAGCGATTCGGGCGGGTGGGGCGTCACGAAGAGGGCACAGCCTATTTGCTGGCTCCACCCAACGTGCTGACTGGTGCTCATGCCATCACGGAGCCGCTGACACGAGACGACCTGGAGGACAAGGTACGGCTGTGGTACGCCCAGAATGATGCCCATGCCTGGTTCGTGCGGACTGTAAGTGGGGTGTTCACAGCCGCGCTGTTGGCTCGCCGTTTGGTTGAAGAAGTGACTGCCGACCGCTCTGCAACGTCGGAAATCATCCAGCAGGCGCGGGAGAAGGTAGAAACCATCCTGACTGACTATGTGACTCGCATCGGTGCGACCCAAGCCTACAAACAGGTGCGCAAACGGTTGAGACTCCATGATCGCAATCCTGATGCCTTGCCGTGGATTGGGGCTTATGCGGCGCGGATGGCCTTTCGCACATCGTCGGTCAACTTTCGCGTGCACGACATTCGCGAGGAGCAACGACGCTCAACGGATGGGATTGAGCAGGGAGGCTGGTATGATGCCGACCTGCGCATGTTGTTGCGGCGGGGCAAGAATCCCACGCCCAAACGTGACAAGCGTGACGAGGAGTATGTGGTCATATATGGCTATACCAAAGCGGGCCGCGTCGAAGCTGACGTTCAGATAGGCAAACTAGGACAGCTTTACACTACGCACGAGATGCGACACGAGATGCGAAACGAGCATAACAGGCGTGTACTGCTTACCCGCGAAGGCAAGACATCAAGATTGTCCGACAAGATGATGGATCAAGACCACATTTTCGTTGTCGTGCCTGATAGCGTAAGCAGTTTTGTGGACTGGCGTATCGCTACATTCCGTCATCCACAAGGTTTGCTCGCCTTCGATGGAGACGCGCTACTGCTCAAGGAAATCTATGAGCGGGCAAGGAGCAAAACCTGATATGCCCACCCTCTCCACCCCACTCAACGCCGCCAGGCTGGCGTTCACGCTGGAACTGACCGGATGGGAAAGTTATCCGGTGGACGAGCACGGCCAGTTCATGACCGGCCGCCTGCCGCGCTACGAGATCGCCGAGGTGCTGGACTTACAGGCGGTGCGTGACACATCGCGCCAAAAACGCACCTGAAGGAGATGACATTGTGACCCAAGCCCTGTTCGTTGTTCGTTGACAAGTTCAAGGGTACATTCGCCGACCCATTGCTGGCATACGGGCTGGTGGTGGTGGTGGACGACGTGCTGAAACGCACCGGCGGGCGCGGCCAGGGGAGGGCGATAGCGAGTGGGGGAATTCAGACCTGCTGGTCGCTTTGGCCGAGGGCGATGCAATCGGCGATCAACGTGGGGAGGTTGGGCGCAGTGAAACTGGTGCCCGGGGCAGGCTTGCGGTTGTGCTTGATGTCAGAGGGCTCGTGCAGATGGTGAGCCAACACCTGATCGCTTCGGCTGAAGTGATGGACGATCAGGCGCGGCGGCACGACCCGGTCTACCTGGAAGTGCTGGAGACGCTGACGCGGGCCTGGTCGCAGGGGCGGATGGTGCACCTGTGGCACCGGCACGAGAGCGGGCGGGTGTACGATTACGACTTTGCGCCGTACTTCATTGAGCCCTACGCGGTGGGCCAGACCACTCACGTCATCGGCTGGCGGAAGCCGCCGGAGGCGGTGCGCACGTTCAAGTTGGAGCGCATCCAGCGCATTGAACTGACCGCCAAGCCCTACACCATCCCCGACGATTTCGATCCCCGCGAGACGCTGGCCGACGCCTGGGGTATCTGGTATACTGAGGCGGAGCCGGTGGAGGTGGTGCTGCGCTTCCATCCCCGGGTGGCCTACCGGGTGCGGGAGACGCGCTGGCATCGCTCGGAGCAGGTGGAGGAGCAGCCGGACGGAAGCCTGCTCTGGCGGGCGCGGGTGGCTGAGGTGCAGGAGATGCTGCCGTGGATTCGGGGGTGGGGGGCGGATGTGGAGGTGGTGGAGCCGAGGGAGTTGCGGGAGCGGATGGTGGGGGAGGCGCGACGGTTGGCAGAATCTTATGGTTGGTATGTCAATCGGGGCGATACGACAGAGAGCGATACGTTAGACCAAACATTTGCCAGTTACTTTGGAGGTTGACCCATGAGCCTGGCACCTTATTCCTTTCAGCGGCGTGTGGCTGAATTGCTTCAAAGTGGCCGCAACGTGATCCTGCAAGCCCCCACCGGCGCGGGCAAAACGCTGGCGGCAATGCTGCCCTTCCTCGACACCATTGAGCACGGGCGCGATTTCCCCCACAAGTGCCTGTACGCTGTGCCAATGCGCGTATTGGCCAACCAGTTCGTGGAGGAATTCACAGGCAAAGTAAGGCAAGCGGGCCGCGACGACCGCATTCGCGTCGCCATCCAGACCGGGGAGCACGCCGACGATAAAGAGTTGACCGCCACGCTGACCTTTGCCACCATAGACCAGGTGTTGAGCAGTTTCCTGCTCTCACCCTACAGCCTGTCCCGGCGAAAGAGCAATCTCAATGCTGGCGCTGTAGTGGCATCGTACCTGGTCTTTGACGAGTTTCACTTATTTGACCCTATCTCGACGCTGCCCACCACGCTGGAGATGCTGCGTATGTTGCACGGCGTGGCGCCTTTCTTGTTGATGACGGCCACGTTCTCCAGCGATATGCTGGATGGATTAGCCTGCGCCTTGGACGCCGTAGTGGTGCCAGAAAATGACGCCGCCCGCCAGGCGATACAGGCACTCCCGTCGCAGCAAAAGACCTGCCGCTATCACGTCGCGGATGGGCCGCTGTGCGCCGAGGCGGTGCTGGCGCGACACCGGCGCCGCACCCTGGTCGTCTGCAACGTGGTGGATCGCGCCCGCGCTCTGTTCGAGGCGCTGCGTGACCACCCCAACCGGGGGGACGCTCAGGTGCTTTTGCTCCACAGTCGCTTCTTGCCGGAGGACCGGCAGCGCATCGAAGGCGAAATTCGGCGCTTATTTGGCAAGGGCGACGACGGGAGCGGGAGTTGGATCGTGGTCGCTACCCAGGTGGTCGAGGTCGGGCTGGACATCACCTGCCAGGCACTGCACACCGAACTGGCCCCAGCCAACGCTGTCTTGCAACGGGCCGGTCGCTGCGCAAGATACCCAGGCGAGGAGGGAGACGTATTCATCTACGCCGAGACGTTTGATGCGGAAGGTGAAACGGTTGACCTGACAGAAAACGTGATGCCCTACAAGGACCAAAAGGAGGAGGTGGCCTGCACGCTGGCCGAATTCCAGGATCGTAATGGCGACACGTTGACCTTTGGCGACGAGCAGGCGATCATCAGCGCGGCGCACGGCCCTCGTGACCAGGCTATCGTCGAAGGGCTAGTCGCCACCCAGGAGATGCACCGGCGCAAGATGAACAGCGTGATGGACGGCCAGCGGTCTGGCGAGGCGGGCGATTTGATTCGGGCAGTGTCGTCGCGGCTGGTGGTGGTGCACGACGACCCGCAAGCAGTGGCCGAACGGCCCTTCGCAGCCGAGGCTTTTAGTCTCCATCCCAGCACGCTCTACGGCCTGGTAAAGAAGTGGCTGGCGCGGGAGGATGAACTCGATCTGGAAGACTGGGGGGTGCACGCTCTCCACGACCTGGGCGACGTAGGTGAGCGCGGGCGGTCGGACTACCGTTGGCTGCCTGTGCAGGACAGAGACGACGTCGTCGGATCGGCGCTGGTGCTGGTACATCCGGCGCTAGCGGGCTATGACCCCGACCTGGGCTTCGTGCCCGACCGTGGTACCGGCTACCGGGCCAGGCTGGCCCCTGTGCAGGACACTGCGCCACGCGGCGGCTACACCTACCGGCTGGAGGAATACGCCGAACACGCGCGGCTGGTCTACCAGGCATTCCTGCGCGACGCCTGGCCCGAGTTGGCTCCGGCTGCGGCCCGGCTGGAGCACGCTCGTGGTTGGCCGGATGGGGTGATGGAGCGGGCGGCTCATCTGGTGGTGTTGTTGCACGACGTGGGCAAACTCAACCGGGGCTGGCAGGACTGGGTGATGCGCTACCAGAAGGCCATCGGGCGACCCGCGCCGGCCGGGTTCTACGCCCACACCGACTTTGACCCCACCAATCCGCTACACCGGGAGAAACAGAAATCGCTGCGTCGCAAGCCACCGCACGCAGTCGAGGGGGCTGTGGCAGTGGCTTCGCTGCTGGGGGCGGCGTTCGAGACGTGCGAGCCGGTGTTCAACGCGGCCTTCACAGCCATCGCCCGTCATCACGGCGCGTTCACGCGGGAGTACCGGCGCTACACACTGGTCCCTGGGGCCGAGCAGGCGGTGGACGAGACGCTGGCGCGGCTGCCGCCTCCTCTGGCGACTGGGATCAATGCCGGGGATTTACTGGTCAGCGAGGACCCGGCACGGACGCCGGTTGACGAGTTACTCGTTGACCCGCAGCGGGATGGGGAATTTCTGGCCTACGCGCTGCTGGCGCGGGCGCTGCGCCGGGCGGATCAGGCGGGGACGGCGGCGGGGGAGCATCAGTGAACCTACCGGTATGTATCCTCTCGACGACGTTTGACCGCTACGATGGTAACCAGGCATTCCTGGTCGTTGATGTGGTAGATCACACGCCAGTTGCCGACGCGGATGCGCCAGCCTTCCAACCCGCGCAGTTTGCGACATCCCGGTGGACGCGGGTTATCTTCCAGCCTCAGAATGGCCTCGGCAATGCGGCTGAAATCCGGTTCGCGAACGCGGTCCAGTTGCCGGCGTGTCTTACGGTCGAGGAGTTCAACCCTGTACTTTGGCACGGGACGTCTCGCGCTGGCGCAGGTAGTCTCGAAAGGATTGACGCTCTTCACGGGTGGGTCGAACAGCAGCCTGAGCCAGACGCGCTGCCAGTTCAGTATCCTGGCTATCCGCCTCGTCGTCCAGTAGATCCAGGTAGTGGTCGTATTCTTCCAGCGTCAAGAGGACGGCGACCGGATGGCCCTCTGTGCCGACGACGTACCATGTTCCACGCTCGCGCAAGGTATGGACGAGGGCATCGAACGGGTTTTCGCTCATAGGTTTACGTCTCCCTTTTGGTGTTCCAGACGGATTGAGGAGAGTGTCAGCGAGTTTATTCTACTGTATAATGGGGGAAGCGCAAGTGGCGAGTAGGAAGTTGAAGCTGGATATCGCATAGCGGCGCAAGAGAAAGCTGAATGACGTCTACAACAAACCTCGAAGAAAAGCTGAGCAGCACGGAAAAGAAGGTGAGAGCGTATCTGGCCTGTCACAGAGGCGGCCTTCCCGCAACCCACATCATTCTCGACCCCGATCTGGGCGAGGAGACGATAGCGACGCATCGCTACCCCGCGACGGTGGTGGTGCGGGAACCATCGGTGCCCGAACCGGTCATCGCCCACGAACTGGTGCACATCGCCCAGGGGACGCTGGAGCATTTTCGGGGCTTCTGGCTGCTCTACGTGTTGCTGGCCGAAGGGCTGGCCGACTGGGTGGCGAAGGCCCTCTACCCGGAGCACGAGGTCAAGTACCAGGCGGGGCGGCGGTTGGTCAAATTGCTGGTGGAGGCCGACGAGGGGGCAATTGGCGACCTGTTGCGGCTCAACGACCTGCCGTTGGTACCAGAGGATGTGGAAGCCATCCTCTCCAGCCCTCACCTGACAGCCTATTCCCGCGATCTCCTGGGCGGCATGGCCGACCGAATCCGGGACAGCATCCGCGCCGCGAACGAGGCCGGCATTGACGACCCCACCTTCGTGACGTTGGGCGAGGAGGTGCGGGCCTGGAAGTTCCTGCTGGATGGGCGGTTTGCGGGGGTGAGGGAGGAGATGGATGGAGTGGTGGGGGAGTGGTTTGCGTCGCAGGAAGGAGAGGTATGAGCCAACAAGTGCTCATCGCCACGCTGGGCACGGAGCCCCAGGTCGTCACCCTGGCGCTGGACCTGCTGCGGGCGAAGGGATACGCAATCGCCGAGGTGATCGTGGTGCACACGGTGGGGGAGGTGGTGCCGCCGGCCCTGCTTCGGCTGGCTGAGGAGTTCGCCCGGACAGGGGCCGGTGTCTACAGGCCCGTCCCGGTGGAAGGGCAAGATGGGCCAGTAGAGGACATCGTCACGGAAGCGAACACGGCGGCGCTGCTGCGCACGCTCTACCAGGTTGTGCTGGCGGAGAAGCGGGCCGGGCGGCTGGTGCACCTGAGCATCGCCGGGGGGCGCAAGCCGATGGCGGTTTACGGGATGGTGTGGCCCAACTTCTCTTTGACGAAAACGACCGGGTGTGGCACCTGCTCTCCGAAGGTTGGCAGCCAGGAGACGAACGAGTGATGCGCGTTCGGCCGGGGGACAAGGTGTGGTTGGTGCCGGTACCCGTGTTGCGCTGGGGCAGTGTCTCGCCCGTGATGACGGAACTGGCGCTGCGGGAGGATCCGTGGGAGGCGATCCAGGCCCAGCGGGCGATGCGGCGGGAGGAGGACCGGCGGCGCAAGCGGGAGTTTGTGCACCGGTGGCCGACGCCAGCCGAGCGGGAGGTGGTGCGGCTGGCTTGCCAGGGACTGGACAACGCGGCCATCGCCCGGCAGTTGGGGAAGGCCGAGAAAACCGTGGCGAACCAGTTGACCCCCATCTACAACAAGCTGCACGAGTGGCGGGGCTTTCGCACCGACGTGCCGGTGAGCCGGGCGGTGCTGGTGGCGGAGTTTGCGGTGTACTTTGCATTGGAGAGGAGGTGATATGGGAATAGATTCCTAAGAAATCGGGAATGGATGCTCAAGACAGGAAGGGAGGTTGATGGTAAAATGGATACGTATGTCAAGACGCATTGGAGGTGAAGGATGAGTAAAGCGCCGAAGCTGACGGTAACGCTGAAGGCGGTGACACCGATGTTTTTGGGTCGGGCGGAGGAACGGAAGAAATGAGCGGTTGGACATCATATCAGACTGATCATCTGTTCTTGCTTATAGGCACGAACCCCCTGCCCAATTATGTAGCAGCGTTTCTATTGGCACGGAATGGTGGAACAGTCTATCTGCTCCATTCCGGTGGGGATCGTGGCACAGGCAACGTAGCTGAAAAACTCAAGCAAGCAATTCAAAACCAAAGACTGAAACTCAAGGTCATTCCGCGAGAGATAGACGAAGCCGATGGTGGCCGCATCGTTTCCAAGATGGAAGAGATCCTCAATCAGGTGGAGTCCGATGCTTCCGTGGGGCTGCATTACAGCGGTGGCACCAAGGCGATGGCCGTGCATGTGTATAGAGCAGTGGAACAAAAGCTTCCCAACGGGATCTTCAGCTATCTGGATGCACGAACACTGTCTTTGATCGTAGATCCGAGAGGTGCCAATCCTACTTGCTCAATCCACATAGGCCAGGCCTGTACCGTAGAGTTGGATGAACTAGTCACGCTGCACGGATACGACAAGCCTGCAATTCGGCGCGAGCCATTTCAACCAAGTTTATGTCGGGACTTGGTTCAGATTCACAGCCATTCGGATTCCCTTGGACAGTGGCAGAAATGGTTAAATCAAGAAAAGCTTGAATCGTTGCCTGATCTCTCGCAGTATCCGTTGCTTCAAGGTGCAATTGCAGCGTTCGATCAGTTATGCGGCAGCTCGGCGACACCAGGATTGGTCGCTCAGCAGTTGGGACACGAGAGATTGGACTCGTGCAAGAATTGGCTAAGAGGTGCCTGGCTGGAGGAATATGTTCTGTGGTCAATCGAACAGGTAGCCCCCGACTGTGGCATAGGCGATAACTATGGTATTGATCTGAAGCTCAAAAAGAGAGGTGGGCACGAGTTTCAACTTGATGTGGCAGCTATCCGAGGTTATCAGTTATTTGCCCTCTCTTGTATGTCATCGGACCGAAAAGAAAAATGTAAAGAACACCTGCTCGAAGCCTACGTCCGCGCTCGTCAGATGGGAGGCGACGAGGCGCGAGTGGGATTGGTCTGCTGCTACCGCGATCCGGCGGCATTACAACAAGAGATTGAGGAGACGTGGTTCACCGAGGGACGGGTGAGGGTCTTTGGCCAAGGAGACCTGGCAAGCCTGCCCACCTGCCTGCAGGAGTGGTTTGAAACGGCCAACGACCCACTGATTGCGCAAGGAGGACAGCGATGAGCCAATATACGCTCACAGTGGTGGATACCAGCGGTATCCAGTATTACATTTTTGGTACCAACCAGCTACAGCAGAACGTGGGTGCCTCGTATCTCGTGGACTGTGCCACGCGAAAGTGGGTGACTGAAGCACTGCCCAATCCACACAACGTGATTGATTTGGACGATAGGGAAAAGCCTCTCACAGAGCAAGTCATTGAGGATGACGAGTTAGAGGCGGAGGTAGTATACGCCGGAGGTGGCAATACGGTTATCCTGTTTGCGAGTCACAACCTGGCCGTGGAGTTTG
Source organism: uncultured Anaerolineales bacterium (assembly GCA_964653285.1). Classification (GTDB taxonomy): domain Bacteria; phylum Chloroflexota; class Anaerolineae; order B4-G1; family B4-G1; genus CAZZEX01. Next base: position 16,793 of record CAZZEX010000026.1, on the reverse strand, counting down.
GCCGCCGCCTGACCCAGAAGGTGCTGTTGAAAGCACCGGGGTTACGGATTGTCTTGGCACACCAGGAGTTCGACTGGCACAGCCAGCCATTGGGTGGAGAATCAGGAGCCGTTTGCAAGGCAATGAGTACCCTAGCTCTCCGTAAGGCGGATCCGCCCCCATTGTCTCCGCTGTTGGGTCTGGGTGTCACTGCCTCTTGCGTTTATACTGGCTTGCCAGCCACGGTCGAGGAATCTGAGGAGCATCGCCTGGTTTCGGCCGAGGTAAAAGCCAAGCTGGGCGCCGAACGCGATGCCCACGATAGGCTGAAGGCTCTGGTTAACTGGCATGGTTACGAGGTTCCCAAAGACTTTGATGACTTTGGCCGCACAGCGGGAGAATCCAGCTATATCGCTGTTGTCCACACTGATGGCAATGAGATGGGCAAGCGTATTCAGCGCATCAGAGATCGTTTTCCGACAGCGGACAGGAACCGGGAGTACATCCAGGCGATGCGGGCCTTCTCGCTTTCTGTTCAAAACGCTGCTGGGGACGCTCTTCAGAGTACCGTGGACAAACTGGCTCGGGCCGTTGTGGATGGGAAAATCGGCGAAGAGATCGAGCTGCGGGACAACAAACTGCCTCTTCGCCCTATTGTTTTTGGCGGCGATGACGTGACTTTTGTCTGTGATGGACGGTTGGGGCTGAGCTTGTCTGCCTATTACCTAGAGCGGTTCTCAAGCCACCAGCTCACAGACAAAGAACCAGTCTATTGCCGCTCCGGTATAGCCGTGGTGAAAACCCACTATCCTTTTGCCCGCGCTTACGCTCTGGCAGAGGACTTGTGCAGGTCGGCCAAGGCGTACATCAGAGAACGTCAGAAGCCGCCTTATAACGAAAAAGGGTTGACGGCTTTGGACTGGCATTTCGCCGTAGGCGGCCTGGTGCGTGACCTGAAACAAGTGCGGGAACCGGAATTCAAAGTGCCTGATGAAGGAACGCTGTTGATGCGCCCAATACGCCTGAGTGACCCAGATAGAGATTGGCGTTCCTGGAGCACGTTCAGCCGGATCACCCAGGAATTCCGCGCAGACGAAAAGTGGGCCGAACGGCGCAACAAGGTCAAGGCCTTGCGAGATGCCCTACGCACAGGCCGCGACGCGGTCAAACATTTCCGCGCTGTTTACAGCCTAAACGAACTGCCTCCTCTTTCAGGACAACCTGACATGGCTGTGCAGGGATGGCAGGGCGGCCGATGTGGTTACTTTGACGCCATCGAAGCGATGGACTTTTGCGTCCTACTGGAAGGAGATGAGCAATGATGAAAGCCTATATTTTGAAATTTATTCTGGAAAGCGACGCCACCTTTGGCCGGGGTGACGGAGTGGCTGGAGTAGTAGACGTTGAGGTCCAACACGACGAGTGGGGATGTCCCTACCTGGGTGGACGATCACTCAAGGGATTACTGGTCTGTGAGTGTGCCGAAATCCTGGACGCACTACCGAAGGCGATAAAGCCACGCTGGGAGGGAGTGGCTCAACGACTCTTTGGCAACCCGGGCAGCACTCTAGAGGATAACGCTGTGTTGTTCGTAGGAAACGCACGGCTCCCGGATGATCTTTGTGCCGCTATCGCTCAGGACGTTCAACGAGGAAAGGTCCGGCGCGAAGAAGTGTTAGAGTCGCTCACGGCTCTGCGGCGTCAGACGGCGATGGATGAGAGCGGCGTTCCCAAAGAGCACACGTTACGAACGGTGCGGGTCATCCTGCGTGAGACACCGTTTGAAGCCAAATTGCGTTTCGCCGAGGGCCCGAACGAAGATGACCTGGCTTTGCTGGCTGCCTGCGTTAAGGCCTTCCGCCGAGCAGGCACAGGACGCAACCGGGGACGGGGACGGATCCGGGCAGAGCTTTTGGATACCAATCATCAACCGGTTCCCGATGATCTCTTTGACGTTTTCCGAAAGGGGGTGGGCGTATGAACGCGCTAATGGTTAAGATTCACGCTTTGCAGCCGTTGCTGGTAACCCAACTGGGCGCCGGGGAAGAGAACAGCGCCACCGCGTTTCACTTTATCCCCGGCAGTGTGTTGCGAGGCATGGTGATCGACCGCTATCTTCGAGAGTACCAGACAGCAGACGTAGCCCGGGACCCGATCTGTCGCCGTCTGTTCTTCGACGGTGTCGTCCGTTACCTCAACGCCTATCCCCTTAGTAGACTGGGACAACGTATGCTCCCCAAGCCACTCTCCTGGCGGGTAGAAAAAGAGAGGCGAGATGACCCTACGGCCACCATCTATGACTTTGCTATAGAACTTCACCAGGACTTGGATATCCCTGTATTGCCGTCAGGAATGTTCTGCTGGCGAGAAGAAGAACAAGTGGAGATCGATACACCTACCCGTTACATCAACATCCACAACGCCAGTGAAGATCGAAACGCCAAGCGCAAAGACGATAGCACGGTCTATCGCTACGAAGCCATTGCGGCCGGGGAGTCGTTTGGCGCCGTCATCCTGGCCAAAGATAAGGCAGACTTGGATGTTTTGCGCCCATTCCTGGATGAGACAGAGGTCAATCTGGGAGGCTCCCGCAGCGCTGGGTACGGTTTGGTACGCATTGAGATTGAGGATACACAGACTGTCTCGAGTTGGCGCGAGTACGAACCGGATGGCGAACCTGGTAGTGGTATCACTGTGCTGACGATGTTGAGCGATGCTGTTCTACGTGATCAGCATGGACAGTTCACCGCCGATCTGGATGCAGTGTTGGAATGGAAACATCTGCGGGCATACACGCAGATGCGCGTGGTAGGGGGGTTCAATCGCAAATGGGGACTTCCTCTGGCACAAGCCCCGGCGTTGCAGGCCGGCAGTGTGTTTGTGTATCGCGCTGATCAGGTGGACCTGCAAACCTTGCATCGTTTAAAACGAGAAGGGATCGGCGAGCGGCGCGTCGAAGGCTTTGGACGCATCGCCATCAATTGGCATACACAAGCCACTCTCCAACGACGTTCCATACCTCTCAAGCCACCTCTCCAAGTTGTATCCCTTTCTGATGAAAGCCAAACTCTGGCTCAGCGGATGGCCGAGCGAAGGCTGCGGGCTATTCTGGACCAAAAGCTGTTGGATGCGCTCAGTAAGTTAGGTGTAACCGATCCACCCCATAATGCCCAACTTTCCCGTCTGCGCCTGGCCGTTCGCCGCGCCTGGCGGGAGGAACAGCCGGACCTGGTGATAGAGCATCTGGGGAACCTAAAGGCGGCTAAAGAGCAGTTTAAACGGGCGCGGATCGGCAACGAGCGGTTCTATTCTTGGCTGAAAGACGGGGTTCAGCAGGACAGGCTTTGGAGAGCTTACTTACAACCGACCCAGTTGCCGTCCATGGCTGGCGTAACCGCGCAGGCCACCGATGCCATCAAATTGGAATACATGATGCGTTTGCTGGATGCGCTTTTGAAAAAGACGCTCCGGCAAGAACGAGGCGAAGGAGGTGCAATATGAACGCCCAGTGGCAAAATCCGCGTGGAATTCAGGAACGGATCGTCGTTGAAGGGATACTGGTGCTGGAAACCCCTGCCCATTTGGGGAATGGCGATGCTGAAGGTCCCCTAGATATGCCTTTGCTTTTAGATCCGTTGGAAGAAAGATCCCTTTTGACCGGGACGTCTATCGCCGGAGCCTTACGTAACTATGTCTGGGAACATTCTCAAGACTTGGCCAATTCGCTCTTCGGCGACGTGACCAACGAAGAGAGCATTCAAAGCCCCTTGATTGTGGATGATGCCCTGGGTGACAAGCCCGATGTGGAACTGCGGGATGGTGTGGCGATTGATCCCCGGACACGCACCGCCGAGGCCAGAAAGAAGTTCGATATCGAGTTACTGACCGCGGGGACAGAGTTCCCCCTTTCGTTCGAGCTCTTGGTGCTAAAGGGCAAAGAGGACAAGTTGCAAGAAGCATTTGCTCTGGCCCTCCAAGGGTTGGAGAAGGGTGAGATTCGCCTGGGCAAGCGCAAGCGGCGGGGGTTTGGCCGTTGCCGGGTTGAGCATTGGAAGGTTTGTCGCTATGATATGACTCGACCTCAAGGACTGGTGGCTTGGCTGGAAGATGACGTTTCTAACTGGAAAGAAGGTGCGGACATTGTTGCTCTGCTGGGGGTCACTTTGCCAAACTGTAAGCGCCAGCCGACATGTGTTTTGAAGGGGATTTTCGCCATAGATGGTTCACTGCTCATCCGCTCTGGATTTGGTGAACCGGACGCGCCTGACTCGGTGCACCTCCACTCCAGGCGCCGTGGACAGGATGTGCCCGTTTTGAGCGGCACCAGCCTGGCCGGAGCACTTCGGGCTAGAGCGTTGCGTATCGCCAACACTCTGGGCAAGGATGGAAAAGCGGTAACCGACCAGCTGTTTGGCTATCGGCGTGGAGATGAGGGTCCGCGGAGACCTCTCACCGCCAGCCGCTTGTGGGTGGAAGAGACAGTGATTCAGAACCCGCTGGAACTGGTCCAGAGCCGGCTCAAGGTAGACCGCTTCACCGGTGGCTCGTATCCCGGAGCGCTCTTTAGCGAGCAGCCGGTCTTTGGGCAGTTGAGTGGAGAGACTATTGTCGAAATCAAGTTAGAACTCTACCGATCGTCCGATGCCGGGATCGGCCTGCTCCTACTGCTTCTTAAGGACCTATGGACCGGTGATTTGTCCCTGGGTGGAGAGAGCAGCGTGGGACGTGGCCGACTGGAAGGTAAACAGGCTACCTTGACCCACGACGGCGCATCCTGGACGCTTGTACAGAAGGGCGATGGCGCATTGCAGGTTGAGGGAGACCAAACCAGGTTGGAGCAGTTCGTCCAGGCTTTTGTGGAGGAGGGATGAAATGAAAAGAAAGATCAAACCAATGGCTTGTCAGAGGCAACCTTTGGACACGGCGGATTTTGCGACGGATCCTTCTGGCTGGTTCCAGGAACAGACCAGCGTGGGCGACGACGCCTGGTTCCTGGCCCACGCCGACGACGGCGTTATCTGGGGCCAGATTCGGGAAGGGCAGCTGTTGACCTCCGACAGTGTATTCCCGCAGGTCTCGCCGCCCTTGCGCGCGATCACTTTGCAACAGGCGCGGCTCTTTGGTCAAAGCGCCCAAGTACAGGTCTGGCGGGGCAGAGATGGGTTCAAAGCCTGTCGCTTGCAGGATTGCCAAGATGATGGGGCGGAGGCTTTTGACGAAACGCACATCTTGTGGGGAACCCACGTTGAAGCACAGGCGCAAGGCTTCACGCTGGTAGCCGATGGGCATCAGGGGCTGCGTCATGCCGTGCCGTTGAAGGTCGAAGATGCTGCCTTTGGTCGAGGGCGCCCGCTGCGCTTAGTCGTTCGTCATTATCTGACCTATGATGGTGATGGGCAAGTTCGTATCACCCTGAGCCGTCTGGTCGCACTCCGGCAGGTGTCGGAAGGAGGACAAGATGAATCCCAAACATAACAACCCCACTCGACCAAACAGAGTCGCGCATGCGCCCTATAACTTTGTGCCCTTGCCAGAGCGTGTGGTGACGGTGAGCGAAAGTGAGATTCCCGGCCACGACATCTATGAACATCTCTGTGGTTACATCGAATGTACGTTGACCACCGAGACTCCCATGTATACGCGTTGTGCGATGGACCTGGAATTCTTTCACCAGTGGGCAGATAGAATCCGGGAGATGATGCAAAATGACCAGGACAGAGAGGAGTATGCCGAGTTCTTTCACCTCGGTGATGCTGAACGCCCCGTCATTCCCGGCAGCGGCTTGCGGGGGATGGTGCGGGGGTTGGTCGAGATCGCCGGGTATGGGAAGATGCGGTGGGTGACAAACGCGCATCTGTTCTTCCGCACTGTGGATAAAACGGCTGTTGGAAAATATTACCGGGGGCGGATGACGGACAATGTCGAGGGAGGGTTCTTGCGTTATCGCAATGGCAAGTATTACATCAAGAAGTGCCAAGTGGTTCGCATCCATCGTAGTAGATTGGGTGGAAAGCGTAGCATATATGAGGGGAGAGCGCCAAGCCTGACACCGCGCTGGAATGGTCAGCCTGCTCAATGTATCCCTGTCTGGATCGAATTGTCTGACAGTGGCGCTTTTGCCGACAGCGTTAACTACCAACAGACAGATGGCACGAGCGAAGGACGATTGGTCATCACGGGGGACATACCTGGAAAGAAAAAGGAGTTCGTATTCCTCTTACCAGAACAGGACGCTGAAGAGATTGTAGTAAGCGACGAGTTAATCAGACGTTTCCACGATGATGATCAAATCACCCAGTGGCAACAGAAAGCGTTTCCCAAGGATCGACCTCAAAAAGGGTGCCGTCAAAAAGATGGAGCGTTTCGAAAGGATAGTCTCTTGCAGGGGGAAGGAGATCCTGTTTTCTTCCTCATGGAAGATGGTGAATTGACCTTTTTCGGGCGCACTCAGATGTTCAGATTGCCTTACGTCCACAGCCCGGGTGATCTTGTACCTGAACCTCTACGGCGGTACGTTGACGACACAGAAAGTGAAGTGATAGACATAGCTGAATCCATTTTCGGCTATGTGCCCGAAGGAAAGAGAACGAGCAGCCGGGCAGGTAGGGCGTTTTTCACTGACGCAATTTGTGAGCCAGATCGGGGGGTGGTATGGTTACCAGAAGGGGGCATCACGCCACAAATCCTGGCAAGCCCAGAGCCTACGACGTTTCAACACTATCTGGTGCAGAATGAGGCTAAAGGACATAGTCCAGATAACAAAGGTCGCCTGGCCCATTACGGAACGCTGACCCCTGATGAAACGGTCATTCGTGGCCACAAACTATATTGGCACAAGCACGACGACCACCTGGTGCCAGATGACTTTGCTGAAAAAGAGCAGGTTGACTGGTCCACAGATACCCAGCATACCCAGATCAAGCCAGTTCGACGCGGAGTGACATTCCGCTTCCGTGTCCACTTTGAGAACCTACACGACTTTGAATTGGGCGCGCTGCTTTGGGCGTTGACCTTACCCGGCGAGTCGGGCAAAGCGTACCGGCACAAAATCGGGATGGGAAAGCCGTTGGGATTGGGTTCCGTTAGGATTAGCCCCATGTTGCACCTGAGCAATCGTCAAAACCGCTACCAACGCCTGCTCGATGGAGACCACTGGCACGCGGCAGAGTCGCCGAATTCGGGGGTAGAGCGCTTTGTCAAAGCATTTGAGGACTATGTGCTTGAGCGTATGGATCCGCGAGAGCGAGGTGAAGCGCAAACGCTGCAGGACGTCGAAAGGATTCGCAAGCTGCTCAAGATGCTAGAATGGCCCGGACCGGATGCTGATACCAGTTACATGAATCTGGAGAGTTTCCGAGACCGTCCTGTGTTGCCTGACCCACTTTACGTCGGAGGCGAGCCTCTTCAAACCTTGGAGCGTCATACAGGGCGAGTGAAATGGTTTAGCGATGAAAAGGGGTATGGATTCATCCAGGTAGACGAGAGCTCACAAGAGGTTTTTGTGCATTATTCGGACATCGAGGGTGAAGGTTTTCGCACGCTAAACGAAGGTGATCGCGTCGAATTCTCCATCGAAGAAGCTGCCAAGGGATCAAAGGCCGTGGATGTGCGTGTGATTGGAGCTAACCCATGATCCTCCTCAACTTCTCCCACCCCCTCACCCCCGACCACCTGCAACAGGTCGAGGCCCTCACCGGCCAAAAGACGGAACGGGTGGTGGAGGTACACAGCCAGATTGACGCCCAGCAGCCGCTGGTGCCGCAGGTGATGGCCCTGGCCGACCAGGCTGGGCTCTCTCCGGCCGAGTGGCAGACGTTGCCCATCCTGGTCAACCCGCCGGCGCTGAACTTCGTCGCTGTAGCACTGTTGGCAGAGATCCACGGCCGCTGCGGCTACTTTCCCGCCCACCTGCGGATGCGCCCGGTGCAGGGTAGCCTCCCACCCCAATACGAAGTAGCCGAGGTGCTGGACTTGCAGGTGGTGCGTGACACATCGCGCCAAAAACGCGGCTGAAGGAGATGACATTGTGACCCAAACACTATTCGTTGACAAGTCCACCGGCACGTTTGCCGACCCGCTGCTGGCCTACGGGCTGGCGGTGGTGGTGGGCGACGTGCTGAAGCGCACTGGCGGACGCGACCAGCCCTCCGTGCGCCTGAGCGACCACGGCGCGTACTATCGCCTGGACTGCACGCCGGCGATGGACGACGCCCGGCTGGCAGTGATACAGGCTCCTTACGTGCCGGCTGTGATCATCCGCACGCGCAAAAACGCGGCCAAACTGCCCGCCGATTTGCCACCTCATACGGTGGTAGATTACGAGGTCGAACGGGACAAGCGGACCGAGTTCTTTGAGATCCGCAAGGGACTGTCAAAAGAAGCGCAGATAGCCTTGGGCCGGAAAGAGAAGCACCCGGAACTGGAAGCCTTGCACGGCAAATATCCTCACCCGGACTGGGACGTCTTCCGGGCAATCAACCCCCCGGCGCTCACCGGCTACAACAAACTGATGGCCCAGTGGTGGGCGGTCCAGGAGACGCTGCCTGGGGTGCTGGCGTTGGTGCGCGACCTCTTTGCCCAGACGCCCAATGATCTTGCGGCGGCCATCGCCGCCTGGAAAAAGATGGACAAGGCCCACGGGTGGGGGATCAAAGCCGGAACGACAGCGGCGCAAATCTACAATCCCAGTCAGGGTAAGGGGCAGAACCGGGCCAAAGCGGACAATCTGCGGATGGATAACATCAAGGATGCCTTCTGGCTGGTGGAGTGGCTCAAGGCAGTGGGCTTTTACCACGCCGCGCTGACCAAGCAACTGCGTGGCGTCAGAGATCGCAAGACCTACGTGCTGGCCGCGGGCGAGATTGACCTGGGGGAGAGTGACAAGATTATGCGTGCCTTCCAGGGACGTATGGCCCGCGCCGAGACCGCCGTCCGCTCCGACGTGTTGGCTTCTATCCGTTACACCCAGGCTATGCTCGATTTCACCAGCCAGCGGGAGGGAGCCAGCCTGAAGGCGCGGTTGTTCAAACACCGGCGGCCATCCCGCGTGGTGTCCGGTTTCTACAGCGCCTTTTACAAGAACCTGGGCCAGTCGGTGGCGACGATGAATCTCTCGTTCATTGGCTTGCCGGGCTGGATTCGGGTAGAGGGAGAGAGCGACGTAGGGGACGCGCTGGATGTGCTGACCGAGCACGAATCCGTCGTGCGTCAGTTCGACGAGAGCCACGGCGACGACTACAATCTACTCTTGCGCTACCGTGACTTTCTCTCCGGCAATGACCTGACTCCCTTCTTTGAGTTCACCACCGCCTACAGCGGCTATTTCATCAGTCAGAAAGAGCGACGCAGTGGCTATGTTCCTCAATTCACGACTACAAATCTCAGGAGGTTGATTATGAACAGTCAAGAAGGACCCCGTTTGAGCAAGATTCTGGAAACGCCGGGTTTCCAGAACATCGCCTACGCCATCCGGCAGGCGACGGTCACAGCCCAGTACCGCAAGAATCAACTGAACGACCGGCGGTACGACGTGCGCTATGGACTGGGACAGCAGTTGGCGCGCAAGGCGGCCTATCCCAACGAATTCATCGCCGAACTGGCCGGCTTTCTGACAAAGTACAACGCCGAGAACGCGCAAGTGATGGAGAAGCGGGCTGGCCCTTACCGGCGCAGTATCCGCACCAGCGACATTGACGACATCGTGGCGCTGATTGACGAGTTTGACGACTCGCGGTTGATCTGCAACTTGCTGGTGGCCTACGGCTATGCCCGCGTGCCGCGAGAAGAGTCTAGCGACGAAAGCAACGAGTAACCCAATCAAGGAGGTGCTAACATGACCAGGAACGTGTATTCATTTTCCATTTCGGCCCAGGCTACGCTCAATATGCACAGTTTGAACAATGAGGGAGGCGAGGGCAACCAGATCACCACCCGCATGGTGAACATCGTCGGTGGGGACGGGAAATTGCACAATGTCAACGCCATCAGTGGCGACATGCTCAAGCACATCCAGGCCGAGCACCTATTCCAGCTGCTATTGGGCCGGGAAGATGTGCCGCTGTGCGCCGGTTGTCGCGAGTTCAATGCCAACCGCATCAGCGCCGACGCCGGGTATGGCAAGGCCATCGAGGGCAAATCCGACGCCGAGGCGATCACGTTGCTGCTGGAGAGTTGCGCGCTGGATGACTTGGCCGGCAATCTCATCACGGCTGGCAACCGCTCCATCCCGCGCAAGAGCGTGGCTGAGTTCAGTTGGGTGGTGGGCTTGCCCGAACTGACCACGACCGACAGTTACTTCCACGTCAAGTACGCCAGCGAGCGCAGTGCAAAGGCGCGGGCATCTGAGTCGGAGGAAGAACAGCGCAAGGCCAACCTGGGACAGGCCATCTTCCACCGCCCGGCCTCGAGCGGTGTCTACGCCATCGTGACCAACTTTGAGGTGGCCCGCATCGGCTTTAACGACATCACCCAAGTTTACGCAGTGGACGAACCGCAGCGGGTGACGCGCTACCGGGCATTGCTGGAAAGCGTTCTCTACACTTTCATTGAGCCTAACGGTGCGATGCGCGGGACGCAGAACCCCCACATCGTGGACTTTGAGGGGGTGGTGGCGGTCAGCAGCGACGTCATCCCGGCGCCCACGATGAGCCCTATCAATAGTGGCTACCGGGGGCAGTTGCAGGGCATCCAGAAGGCGTTGGAGAAGGTGCGCCCAGGTGCAATCACGCTGAACGAGTTCGACTCGCTGGCACAGTTCAGCGAGGTGATGACTGAACTGATAGAGACAACAGCGCCCTACACGCTGAGTTACCGGGAGGCATGATGTGGCTGATTGCAGAATACCAACCCACGGCGCTCTTTAGTCTAAAGCCAGCATCGGCTACGTCGTCGGGAGGCAAGAGCCTGCTCGTGCCGACCCCTTATGCAGTCAAAATGGCGCTGCTGGATGCCGCTTGCCGCACAGCGAACGTGGCGGTTGCGAGGGAAGCATGGCCCTGGCTGCGTGACTTGACTGTGGCGCTTTGGCCGCCGAAGCGGGTGGTCGTGACCAACCTGTTTGCAAAGATTCTCAAGCCTCGTCGTACCTCCGCCAAGCCGGGTACGCCGCACGCCGGACCGTTGGGTAAGACGATTGCTTTCCGTGAGTACGTCTACTTTGACGGCTCACTGGGGATTGCGCTGAGTGGGGAGATAAGCGACCGGTCACGCCTGGAGGATTGGCTGCTGCAGGTCAACTACCTGGGCAAGCGGGGTGGGTTTGTACAACTGATAGGCCCGCCCGCGCTGGCCGAGACACTGCCGCCGGGGTTCATCGTGGTGGATGGCGACCCAACCCGGCCTTTTCTGGCCAATGGGATCATCCAGCAACTGGATGATTGCGACGCCAGCCTGACGTTCGAGAAGGCGAATATCTACAGCGGCAAGAACATCAGGCTGGGCAGGGAGCGGGTGTTGCGCCACGTCGTCTTCCCCTACCGCCTGGTACGTTCCAGCAAGGGCTTCAGTTACTACGAGCGCATAGATTGATTGTAAGCGTTCAGGCCCTGGCGAGATTCCGCCGATTGAGTAGCCGAAGGCGTATCGAAATCAAGGAATCTCACCTCCCACGGGCCAAACGTGGTTTCGATACGCCCCTTTCGGGGCTACTCAACCGACGTTTGGCCTACCCTCTGAACGCCTACGATTGACACGGGGGGCGGCCGGGGACGCCTCCAGGCCACTGGCGCAACCGAGGTCGCCTTCTACCGGCCGGAACTGTTCCCAGCGAACGTGGCGAACGTGCGGGGGCGAAGGAGAAGCTAGGGCAGGCGATTGCCGAGGGCGATGCAATCGGCGATCAACGTGGGGAGGTTGGGCGCAGTGAAACTGATGCCCGGGGCAGGCTTAGGGGCCTTTTCAGTTTCAGACGGCGAATTCCATTCGACGGCTCGCGATGTTGTCGGCTGAGAGCCAGGGATTGGAAATCCCTGGCTGAGATCGAGAAGTGCCCTCAGGCACTGGTGGGTCACTTGACTTGAGAATAGCCATTTTGGCCCCATAGGTACTGTCCCTAAACATGGGCGTTTTGCCGGTATTTGAGCACTTAGGGCCACATATGGCGTATCCTGCGCCGCCAGTTAATGGCTATATCCATGACAAATGACCCACCAGTGGACGGCAAGTGGGGAGACGCAAGCAGTCCCGCTGTCCGCTGCCCGCTATCGGCTCACTGCTAAAGGCTAACGGCTATGGACAATTTCACCGCTCATCGGCTGCGCTTCGTCACTGAGGTGCAGAGCACAATCGAACTGAATGAACACCAGGGCTCGGCTATCCGTGGGCCGCTGTTCCACGCGCTGCGGAACCGTTTCTGCGTGAACCGGGAGGCTGGCGAGTGTGCCGACTGCCCGCTCGCCGGTAGTTGCCCGGTCGCTACTCTCGTGAGCACGCTCAGGCCTGGGAGCGGGCGGGGCCGCGACGTGCCACGCCCTTACACGGTCCAACCCCCGATATTAGCCGCTAGCAGGCAGCAGTCAGCCGCTAGCAGGCAGCAGTCAGCCGTTAGCGGGCAGCGGTTAGCCGTTAGCGGGCAGCGGTTAGCCGCTAGCGGGCAGCAGGCAGCCGCTAGTGATCGGCAATGTGGGCATCCGGTCGAGTTGCCCAATGGATGCGTGGTCTTCCGTTACGATCCGGGGGAGCGGTTCGAGTTCGGGCTGACGCTGTACGCGCAGGCGCTGCAGCTCTTCCCCTACGTCGTCATGGCGGTGGGGGAGTTCGAGCGCGGGGGAATCGGGCGCAGACTCCGGCAGGCGGATGGTCGCTGGCGGCGGGGCACTCTGGACATCCAAGAGGTGTGGGCGGAGAACCCGCTGACAGGGGAACGGCAGGCGGTGATGAAGGCGGGCGACGCGATGGTCCAGGTGCCTGACGTCCCGATCACCCACCAGCAGGTAGTAGATAGCAGCCGGCAGTTAGCAGCCAGCGGTCAGCCCAGGCGGGCGACGGTGCATTTTCTGACGCCGACGCGGATTATCGAGCGGGGACGGTTGCTGAAGCCGGGTGGTTTCCGCTTTCGGCCTTTCTTCCAGCGGTTGATGGAGCGGCTGGAGGCGCTGAGCCGGGATTTCTCGGACACGCCGCTGCGCTTCGATGATCCCAGGGGGTTGATCGAGGCCGCCGGGCGCGTGCGTGTGGCCGAGAACCACCTGGTGTGGGAGGAACTGCGCAGTTATTCGACCCGTCGCCACGCCGAGTCTCCCACCTCGGGGCTGATGGGCAGTGTCACGCTGGAGGCAGACGACTGGTCTCCATTCTGGGTGTGGCTGGTGTGGGGGCAGTTTGTGCACGTGGGGAAGGATGCGGTGAAGGGGAATGGGTGGTACGAAGTAGAATGGAGAATGAAGAAGGAAGAATGGGGAATGGAGAATGAAGAAGGGAGAATGGAGAATGGAGGATAGGGAAATGACTTTCGAGAAATGGGTGATGACGGTGCCGCAGCGGGTGAAGGCGGAAGCCTGCTGGCGATTCGATGCGTATCCAAAAGCACTGTACTTGTATGAGTTGGCCTGGGATGACTGTGACGTTCTCATGAGGGATGAACGCGGACGGGCAGTAGCGCGGCAGTTGATCCGCAGCGCCGGGTCTATCAGTGCGAACGTTGAGGAGGGGCATGGCCGGGGCGTTGGGGGCAAATCGTATCTTTACTTCTTGCGCGTCGCCGAGGGTTCTGCCCGCGAGTCGAAGGGATGGTACTTTCGTGCCCGCCGGCTGTTGGGACCGGCCGTCGTCGAAGCGCGCCAGGCTCTCCTGGACGAGACCCTTGCCCTCCTGGTCACCGAGAAACGCCGTCACCAATAATTCCATTCTCCATTCTCAATTCTCAACCCTTCACCCAGGAGAAACTTCATGCCCATAATCCAACATCTCGTCGTGGATCAATACGGGGCTTTCATCGGGAAGCACAGCGGGCGGCTGCGGGTCACGAAGGACAAGGAGAAGCTGGCCGAAGCGCCGCTCTTGCACCTGGAGCAGGTGCTGGTGACCGGGCGGGGGATCGGGCTCTCGGCGGACGCCATCCGGGCCTGCTGCACTGCTGGCGTTCCAATTTACTTCGTTGACCAACGGGGACGTCCTTACGCTGCGCTCTACAGTGCCGGGCTCACCGGCACGGTGCTGACGCGGCGTGAGCAACTGTTGGCCTACACCGACCGGCGGGGGCTCGATCTGGCGGTATCGTTTGCGCGAGGTAAGATCACCAACCAGGCGGGGTTCCTGCGCTACGTCGCCAAGTACCGCCAGGAGGCTGACTCTGACCTGTACCAGGAGTTGCGCTGGTGCGCCGACGAGGTGCGGGATCACCTGGAGGAGTTACGCTGCCTGAAGGGAAACACGGTGGACGAGATGCGGGGGCAGATTCTCTCGATCGAGGGGCGGGCGGCGCAGAAGTACTGGGCCGCGCTCAAGCAGGTGATTCCGGAGCAGTATGGCTGGCCGGGGCGGAAGGGACGCGGTGCGCGAGACCCGGTCAACGGGGCGCTGAACTACGGCTACGGCATCCTCTACGGGCAGGTCGAGCGGGCGCTGGTGCTGGCGGGGCTGGATCCTTACGGGGGGTTTATCCACGCTGACCGGCCGGGGAAGCCCAGCCTGGTGTTCGACCTGATCGAGGAGTTTCGGCAGGTGGTGGTGGACCGCACGATCGTGGGGATGGCGAACAAGGGGATGAAGTTGGAGTTGGACGAGAAGGGGCTGCTGGTGGAGAGGAGCCGGCGCGCGATCGCGGAGAAGGTGCTGGCGCGGCTGGAGGGGGCGGAGCGGTACGAGCGTAAGCGGCAGCCGCTGCGGGTCGTCATCCAGAGCCAAGCGCGGCACATCGCCACTTTCGTGCGGGGCGACCGGGCGGCCTACGAGTCGTTCACTGCGAAGTGGTAGGGCGAATGGCGAATGGCGAATGGCGAATAGCGAATTATGAAGTGTTTGTTGGTGTACGATATTCCGCACGATGGGACGCGGACGAAGATCGCCGATTTCTGCCTGGACTACGGGCTGGACCGGATCCAGTATTCGGCTTTCGTCGGCGACCTGACGCGGACGTATCAGGAGGAGTTGATGCTCAAGATCGGCGAGCGATTGGGCAAGCGGCCGGGCAATATTCAACTCTTCGCTATCTGTGAAAAGGACTGGCGGCAGCGGTTGGAGATCATCCAGGAGCGTGATGATGATGACGAGTGAGCGGCTGACCTTCACCGTGACCGATCTGAAGCAGTACAGTTACTGCCCGCGGGTCGTATTCTACACGTACTGCCTGCCACTTCTGCGCCCGACGACGTACAAGATGGAGGCGGGAGTGGCGGCACACGAGAGGGCTGCTACGCTGGAGCAGAGGCGCACGCTATCGGCATACGGGCTGGTGGAGGGGAAGCGGCATTTTGACATTGGGGTGGAATCGGATATACTGGGGCTGCGGGGGCGGATTGACATGGTGATCGAGGTGGGGGAGGGTGAGGAGAGAGAATTGATCCCTGTGGACTACAAGCAGTCACGACGCCGAATCGGGCGTCACATCAGGCGGCAACTGGCGGCCTACGGGCTGATGCTGGAGGAGACGTGGGGAGGGAGAGTTCGGCGTGGCTTCATTTACTCTTTGCTGACGCGACAGGCGGAGGAGGTAGCGCTGACAGAGGGGCTGCGGGGGGAGGTGCGGGAGGTAGTGGCGGCGATGCGGGAGATGATAGAGCGGGAGGCTATGCCGGGCCCGCCGCGGTCGCGCCGGCCGTGCGTCAATTGTGAATTTCGTCGGTTCTGCAACGACGTGGTGTGAGAGAGGTTTTTGTTTTCGCTGCGCTGGTCGCAAATCGGCGGGGTTAGGGTGCAGAAAGCGATTTGCGCCTCAGAGAGGGTGGGGTGGGGGGGGGGCAGGAGAATAGGACAATGAAAACGTTCTCCAGGAGCCGTTTTAAGCCTCGAAACAGCCCACAAACGCTCCCAGACCTGTACTTTGACAATCCAGGCGGTGGGTTACAGTGGGTTCGATCCGATGGAGGATACTGAAAGTTCATCATCGGCGTGGGGGTGCATCTGGCCTGGGAGTTACAGTGGGTTCGATCCGATGGAGGATACTGAAAGGTAAGTGTCCTCTTAGGATCAAGAAATGAGAGCCGCTGTTACAGTGGGTTCGATCCGATGGAGGATACTGAAAGTCTCTCCCTTCGAGGCAGTATACGCCGACATCGGTGGTTACAGTGGGTTCGATCCGATGGAGGATACTGAAAGTACGTATGAAGTCTTTGTAGTAGACAATGCCTCAAGGTTACAGTGGGTTCGATCCGATGGAGGATACTGAAAGTGAGATCACCCGGGAGGCTATCGAGAAGGCCTTCGCTCAGTTACAGTGGGTTCGATCCGATGGAGGATACTGAAAGTGTGGTAAAATTAAATGTGCACGTTAGTGCAGATATTGTTACAGTGGGTTCGATCCGATGGAGGATACTGAAAGCATGTACAGCCGCCCGTACGCGCTCACGTGTGCGGGGAGTTACAGTGGGTTCGATCCGATGGAGGATACTGAAAGAATAATAGCAGTGTCGCCGTCGAAGGTATACGTCTCGGTTACAGTGGGTTCGATCCGATGGAGGATACTGAAAGGAAAGAAGTGGTGGAGAATGTGCAGGGGTTCGTAGCAGTTACAGTGGGTTCGATCCGATGGAGGATACTGAAAGTCCTACTCCAGCTTGATCGCAGCGACAGTCACCGAAGTGTTACAGTGGGTTCGATCCGATGGAGAGGGTTGGACAAGTCAGGACTGGTTACGAACTGGTTACGAACTGGATACGAAA
>CAZZEX010000025.1:1942-53840 GCA_964653285.1 uncultured Anaerolineales bacterium | reverse complement strand
AACTGAAGCAGGATTTCAACCTGACGTACCTGTTCATCACCCACGACCTGGCGACGGCCAAATACATCTGTGACCGCATCGCGATTATGTACCTGGGATTGATCTGCGAGGTGGGTACCCTGGAACAGGTGTATCGCAATCCACAGCATCCCTACACGCAGGCACTGCTGGCGGCCGTGCCGGTACCCGACCCCCACGCCCGCCGCACAGCACCGATGCCCAAAGGGGAGATTCCCAGTCCGATCACCCCTCCTCCCGGCTGCCGTTTTCACCCCCGCTGCCCGGTCGCGGAGGAGATCTGCTCCCAGGAGTTGCCTCCCCTCCGACCGGTGTCGGGCGACGAGGGGCATCTGGTGGCGTGTCACTTGGTAAGATGAGAAAATGTGCTGCCTGCGGTTGTGGCTTGCCAGAAGCAAGTGGGCCGGGTATAATAGAAATCAGGAGATGCCCGAGTTAGCAAAGGTGAGCCAATGGAACAGTACTATGGAATGACAGCCGAGATGTACCGGGCAGTAGTGGCACTGGTGGACGACCGGGTGAGGGAGGTGCGGGTCGTGCGCCGGGACTATGACCGGCTGGCAGAGGCTCAGGAGCGGGTTGAGGGGCGAATGGATCGGGTGGAAGCCGCGCTGGAGCGGCTGGAGGCCGCGGTCCAACAACTGGCCGAGGCGCAGCGGCACACCGCGGAACAGTTGGCGGACCTGATCCAGGTCGTGTCCGGTATGCAGGATACTCTCGGAGCCGTCAAGGGCCGCCAACTGGAACTCACCTACCGGGAACGGGCCGGGGCCTACTTCGGCCCTCTCCTACGACGTATGCGCGTCGTATCCCCCATTGAGATCGAGGACGACCTGGAGGCCCACCTCTCTGCGAAGGAGTTCCGGGACCTATTGCAACTGGACCTGTTGATCAGGGGGCAACCTCGTCACCTGCCAGACGCCCCCCAGGTCTGGTTGGCGGTGGAGGTCTCCGGGGTAATCTATCCGCATGATGTGGAGCGGGCGCGGCGGCGGGCGGCAGCTCTGTGCCGGGCCGGCCTGCGTGCCATCCCGACTGTGGCAGGGGAAGAGGTGATCGAGGAAGCAGAGGAAGAAGCACGCACCGGGAAGGTACTGCTGCTTCGGGATGGGTATGCCCAGTTCTGGGAGGAGGCTCTGGAGGAGGCGTTGGCCGGTGAGCCCTGAAGCCGCCTAACTTACGGAGCAACATCCACCGGCCCGGTCGGGGCATACACCCCGGCCGGGCCGATGCCGTCCCCTCACTCCCACGCCACCCGCTCCATCTCCGGGTTGTCGCAGGGGGCACGGCCGACTTTGGCCATGTCCACCCACCCTCCCCCGGCCCCCCCGAAACGGGGGGGAGCCTTCACCCAGATGCGCACCACGTCGGCCGTGAAGTCGGTGTTGGTGCTGACGGCAGTGTCATTGGACATCAGCGACGAGCCGACGCCGTAGGAATCGGCCGGCACGCCTAATTGCTCGAAGCGGCGGGTGCGCTCGGGATTAAAGCCGCCGGAGACGACGATGTTGACATTGCGACAGTACGCTTGGGCCCGCTCCTCCCACTCCGGCGGTAGGTTCCAGTTCTCCCAGGCCCGGTTCAGCGCCTCGCGCACGATGAAGACGAGGCGTGGGTTGACCCCCAGGTCCAGTTCCGGGTCGCCCAGCGGCGGCACAGCCACGTCGCGGACCGAGCGGGAGGTGTCGAGCCGCACGCCATAGAGAACGTACTTGCGGGCCTCCTCCTCGTTCCCGGCATCCACGAACCCCCGATAGCGGTCGAACATGGCCCGGAGCGTGCGCAGGCTGTCGGTGACGTTGTCGTTGTTGAAGTCCACCAGCGCGATGCGGGAGATCTGGGGTGGGAGCGTGGAAGCGAAGGCCACCATAGCAGCGGCAGTGTCGCCCAGGAAGCAGGCGATGACGGCGTGGGGGACGGTGCCGATGCCCGTACTCCCCCAATAGTCGCCCTGGGCGTCAGTGGAGACCAGAGCGGGGGTATGCTGGCCGTAGTCGTGGTTGAAGCGCTGCACGGCGACGTCGTAGGCGTAGCCGTCGGCGGCCTGCACCTCGTGGGCGTCGAAGCGGGCGGGGAAAAAGAGCACCGGTTTGCCCTTCGCGGCGACCAGGGTTTCGTAGACATTCGTGGCGATGCGGCTGCCCCGGCTGAGCACACCCAGAGCGGGGGTCTCTAGCAGGGCGAAGTCCCGGTAGCGCCCCCGGATCCTCATCACCGGCTGCACGAAGCGCGGGTCGCCTTCCCCGGCGTTCCCTTTGGGCGGGTAGTGCACCACCGCGCCGTCGTGCACCGCCCAGACCTCCAGTTGGTCGTAGGTCTCGACGAAGTTGTCGTTCTCGTCGAAGTAGCCGGTGCAATGGCGCAGCATCGTCAGCGCTTTATCCACCCCCACGACGATGGTGCGGCCTTTGCGGCGGGTGAAGACCTGCATCTCGACGACCATGTTCCCTACGTCGAGGGCTTCGGCGAGCCCGGCCGAGCCGTCGCTGATGTCCATCCCGATGTCACGGGGATATTGGCCGTCGTACCGGTAGCCGGAGGCGGCCAGGGCAGTGAGCATCTGGTAGACGTTTTCGAAGTACTTGTCGGAGTACCACCCCCGGCGCATGCGCTCGATGTCTAGCTTGAAGACGGTGTCGTTCAATCGCTGGCAGTTGAAAATGGTCATGGCTCCTCCAGAAGTCTGCAAGTTTGCAGGTCTGCAAGTTTCAAGTTTACAAACCTGTGACGATGCCTAAATAGTCCCCCTGCGAGTCTGCAAATCAGGTGGTCAGAAATTTCGGTGGAATCTGCTTCGCCAGATAGACGGCCACATCAGCGCGGTAGAACTCAATGCCCGCGGCGTGGGCCTTGGCAGCGTGAACGGTGAGGACGACCGGCCGCTGATCGTGGCGGGCACCGACGCGGATAGCCGTCTCCGGGTCGGGCGAGAGGTGGACGTATTGGCGCTCCATCGGCTTGAGCCCATCGCGGCGGATGGACTCCAGCGCATCCGGGGAGGTGCCGTGGTAAAGGAGCAGCGGTGGGGTACAGGGCTCGTAGACGATGGGCTGGGCAAAGGAGTGGCCGTAGCAAGCACGGATGCGGTTCCCCTCTACCTGAAAGCGGCGCTTGCCATCACCGGTGCCCTCCTCGACGACCGCCATCACGTCAGCGCGGGTGGCCCAGCGGAAGTTGGGCAGCCCGCGCAGGATCTCCATCACCTCCGGGAGTGCCGTCCAGCCCTCGTCATCCAGTTCCAGCGCGAACCGCTCCGGCTGGTGGCGCAGGATGAGAGCCATGAATTTGCTCAGTTTGACCAGATTTCGTCTGACGTTCACAATCAAGGATGTCCACTGAATGCTGGTGGCCCGATTCCTCGGTCTTCATCTACCCGGAAGACCGGTGGCATAGCGCGCTTGTGTGCAGAGCGGGCAATCATCCCCCGCACCTTTGCAAGCGTGGCGGGCTCGACGCCGGAGGTGTCACCGGCCTCAATGTCCGCCAGCACCCGGTCGAGTTCGCGGTAGGTGATACCCATCTCCCCTTCGTCGGTCTGGCCGGGCCAGAGACCGGCCGTGGGGGGGCGCTCGACCACTTCCTGCGGCACTCCCAGTTGGCGGGCCAGTTCCCACACCTGGGTCTTGTAGAGGCCACCCAGGGGAAGCAGGTCCACCCCGCTGTCGCCATACTTTGTATAGTACCCAACTTCGATCTCCGTCTTGTTGCCGGAGCCCAGCACCAGGTAGTTGCGGGACTGGGCCAGGTAGTAGAGGGTCACCATCCGCAGGCGGGGCTTGACGTTGGCGGCGGCCAGGCCGCCGGATTGCAAATCCGGCGGGAGCCGGGCGCTGAGCGCGTCGTAGGCCCCGCTCAGGTCCACGGTGACGGCAGGGATGGAGAAGGTGTCGGCGACGAGTTGACCCAGCGTGGCGTCCTCCGGCTGGGAGTGGCAGGGCATCAGGGCGGCCAGGACGCGCCCGGGGCCGACGGCACGCACCGCCAGCGCGGCTGAGGTGGCTGAATCCACCCCTCCGCTGAGGCCGACGACGAAGCCATCGGCACCGGCAACAGCCAAGCGTTCACGGAGCCAGGCGGCAATCTGGTTGGGAAGGGACATCAATACCTCCTTAAATAACGTGCAAGGTGCGACGCACTTTGGAAGATACTGTTGGCTTACTCGAGACAATACGAACGATCATGACTATGACTTCAATGCTGGCAGCACCGTTCGGGGGGCATCGAATGCGCTGGGTCGCAACTTCGGGGCGCCAGACTGTGATCCCGATTCTTTTAGGAAGCTATGGAGCCGACCGTTGTCAGGCCCAAGCCCTGGTGTCTGATTTGTGGTCGCTTCCCGGCCAACCAACTGGCAGACCGGCGCAGGTTCACAGCTGCACCGGTGAACAGTGCTTGGAGATGCCCCTTGGCTTGTCCGATGTAGCGTTTCTTACGCATGCCGTGTCCGCGAACCAACGCCGACAAACAGCCTTCCACCCCCCCGCGATGCTGCCGGTAGACGACTTTGAAGTCCTCGGTCTCCTGACGAGCGCGTGCAGCTTGCAGCAGGTCGTGGTACGGGCTGATGGTAATGGTGCGCCCACCCGTGCCACTACAACAACGAGAACGCAGTGGGCAGGTTGGGCAAGCTGCTTTCCGAAAACGAAACTGGGTTCCGCCGCTACTGTGTTGGATGCCTTTGTTCGACATTTGACCGGCAGGGCAAATCGCGACATTCGCTTCCCAATCCACGCGGAACTGATCTTGGGTGCATCCATCCGGCATACGTGCTTGCGGCGATTGTCCCTTTGGCACAGGGCCAATCAGATCAATGCCCCGTTCTTGACTGCGGGCCAAGTTCGGCCCGCTGATATACGCCGCATCACCCAACTGCTCCTCTGGCAGCAGGTCGCGTGCTTCCAGTCGGGCCTGGATGCCTTCCAGCGCGACGGCGTCCGTCTTGACACTGCTGGTCATAGCAATATCGGTGATCAGATGGGGATAACCTTCATCGTCCGTCTCGGTGACTTGCAGTTTGTCGCCGACCCAGGATTGCTTTCCCTTTTTGCTGTAGCGAGCCTCCGGGTCGTGAGGCGTTTGAACGCGGGTTGTGCCGTCATACGGTCCCGGGGCTTGGTAGACCACCTTTCCCTCGATCACCTCGAATTGTTGGCTCCACACCGTGCTCAACGTCTGCACTTCAGGCAGTTCGCGCAGGACAGCGGGAGTCGTTTCGGCTTGCAGTCGCCTCAGCAACCACTGCCCGTCCTGGCCCACCTCCGACTCCAGCGTTTTCCGTTCTTCCTTGCTCAACCGACTGGCAACGCAACGTTCGCCATAGCGCTCTTCCCACGTGGGCGGCACCGTGGCGCGCGTCCAGATCGGATCCACAGCCAACAAAGCCCGCACTGCCAGCCGCAATGTCTCAACCACCAATTCCAGGCGGTTGAGGTCACGCACCCTCGTCAGCACGGCCAGACTGTCGGTGCGTTGACGGCCACGCCGCTTGATCGGACCCAAGCCCTGCAGTTGCTCCAGCAAGCAGTCAAAGAGACGTGCCTCGGCTCGATGCTCTATCACCCGATACCGAAACTCACTCAGTACGCTGAAGTTAAAGCCCGCATAGTCCAAAGGCAGGTGCAGCGCATACTTCCAGTCCAGGCGCATTCGCACTGCTTCGGCCGCCTCTCGATCCGACAGGTTTTCCATGTACTGAAAAGCTGTCACAAAAGACAACAGCACGGGCGATATGGCTGGTTTCCCCTCAGCATGATACAAATCGACATAATCCGCTTCATCATACTGCTCATACACTTGCTCCCCTACCAGCCGATAGGGACTGTCAGGCCGCAGCAGTTTGGGTCCAAGAACAGCCAGTTCCTTGGGCATCGGACGAGGCGGTTTCGGTTTGAAAGACATCACATCACTCCTGGTATCGATAGCTGGTCCTTGCTGGGCGTAAGTTTACCACAACTCGCATTTTTGGGCACAAAACAGCGGCCCGGGCCGCTTGCGCGACACCCGGCTATGTGGCTGCGTGCGAGCCACCACCGCTGAGTCTTGCACTGTGAGAACTGATTTAGTAAGCCAACAGTATCTTTGGAAGTGCGTCGCACCTCTACACGAGATGGGCCACGACTTCGATGCCGTTCAAGGCCATACTGTAGAGAAAGACGCGGTGCAGGAGGTCGCCGTCGTGGGGTAGAGCACCCAGTCCGGCCGCGGTCTCCACCGGCATGTCGTAGGTTTGCACGCAGTCGGCGGGGACGATGACGCGGGTCTCACGCTGGCCCAAGACGTTGGCCCGCACACGCAGGTCCATCGCCACGTGGTAGACGCAGATGTCGGTGCAGACGCCGACGACGATGAAGGTGGTGACCGCCGGGTGGTCGTCCAGCCAGGCCTCGAGGCCGGTGCCGACGCTGGAACTGATCGAGTTCTTGGGGAAGATGGTAAAGAGATTGGAGAAGGGCAGATCGGTTAGTTCATCAATCGTCTTGCTCTCCGCCGTACTGGCCACGCAGTGGGGGGGGTAAGCGGAGAACTCGACGGCGTCGGGGTCGTGGCTGTCCTGGAGCAGCAGGAAATGACGGCCCCCCAGGTCGTGGACGCGCTGGAAGAGAGACGCCACACCAGGGACGATGCTGGCCGCGCGCGGGCTGGAAAGCGCCCCCTGGTCGCAGAACCCCTTCAGCAGATCCTGCGACACCAGCGCCACGCGGTCAGGATCGGAGACAATTGTCTCCAGGTGCAGGAACGGCAAATCTGTCTCCCAGCGGGCCAGCCAATCCAGAAATGGTTTGCTCCCGGCACTCATTGGTTCCTCCTTCTGAATAGACTGAATGGATACCTCAGGGGAACAACCGCCGGGCTTTGACCTCCGCCACGGCATCATCCCGGAAGCGGTAGAGTTTGGCCGGGCGACCATCTCCGGTACGGTACACACCGGTCTCCTCGATGACCTCCGCGCTGAGGATCTTACGGCGGAAGTTGCGCTTATCCAGTTCCTCCCCCAAGATAACCTCATAGGCAGCCTGTAGCTCGCTGAGAGTGAAGGTCTCCGGGAGGAGTTCAAAGCCCACGGCGGTATATTCCAGTTTGTAGCGCAGCCGCTGAAGAGCATAAGCCAGGATGTCGGCGTGGTCGAAGGCCAGGGGCGGCAGATCGTAGATAGACCACCAGCGGGTCTCGGCGGCGTCGTCGCCGGCGCGGGGAGAGATGTCCGTGACAGGGATCAGGGCAAAGTAGGCCACCGTGATGACGCGGCCCCGAGGGTCGCGGTCCACATCGCCGAAGGTGTAGAGCTGCTCCAGGTATACGTCGTGGACGCCGGTCTCCTCCTCCAGTTCCCGCAGCGCCGCCCCCTCCAGGGATTCGTCTATGCCGACGAAACCGCCGGGGATGGCCCACATGCCCTCGAAAGGCGGACGTCCGCGCTTGATGAGCAGCACCCGCAGGCCATTTTCGCACAGGGCAAAGATAATGACATCTGCGGTCACGGACGGGCGCGGGTAGTCTTCCAGCGACACGTGACTCCTCCCATGGGTGTCAATGATACACAAATTATAACTGTTTTGGGAGATGCTGTCAAAGCGTCCGATCAGGATCCCGCGGCCTAGTCCTCGGAGCGGACAGCCCCCTGGGGCAGGAGCCGGAACGGGTTCTCTGGATTGGTTCTCATTGCGGTGTCTCTTTGACAACTGCGCCGAATTAGGGTACAGTTAATAAGAGACAGAACGCAGCTTCATCGGCCACTCCAGCATGCACGGGGAACTGATCGAGACAGTGTCCTGAAACAGGAGGGAACTATGTCAACTGGAACTGGAGATGCCCATCTTGTGCGCTTCCTCCAACAGGAAAACGCACGCCTTAAGGATGAGAACCAACTGCTGACTGATGAGGTCCATGCCCTGCGCCGGTATGTCAAAGCCCTTCAAAGGCTGCAGGAGACCGTCCAGCGCTTCACGCCCGAACAAGATATCCTGGCCTTGTTGGACAAGACGCTGGACTGCGCTCTGGTGCTGCTGGACGCCGCCGACGGGTCGCTGATGCTGATTGACGAGGAGACCGACGAATTGGTGTTCGTGCTGGTACACGGCACCGTGCGCGAGACGCTGTCTGGACACCGCTTTGATCGGCGGCAGGGCATTGCTGGCTGGGTAGCCGAGCACATTGAGCCGGCCATCGTCAACAACGTACGCACAGACCGGCGCTTCTTGACCGAGGTGGACGAGCACATTGGCTTCGTGACCCGCTCGCTGGTGGCGGTACCGTTGGCTGCGCGGGGCAGGGTCCTGGGGGTGATCGAGGTGCTCAACAAGCGCTCCGGGGGGGATTTCACCAATGACGACGCCAGCGTGCTTTCCATCCTGGCGACTCTCTCCGCCTACGCACTGGACTACGCCGCCTCGCTCGAAGCCGAAGAACAACCATGAGCGAGCAGCCAAAGCCGCCCCCCTGTCCTGGCTGCTGGAACCGGGATCAGGCCACCTCAGCGTGCGGCCGTTCGGCCTGGGCACCCTGGCCGACCTGGGCCGCGAAGACGAAAAGCCCACCATCCGGGCCACCGATTCTTAAAATTTCCCCCTGGCTATTGACAACGAACGTATGTTCTGGTAAAATGATGGTGTAGAACAAAGGTTCTAACACCATACAGGGAGGAGGTGAGGACGATGGGCGAGATTAAAGGGGCGGAACTGACGGGCTACTGTGGCCTGTACTGCGGGGCCTGTGCTATCAAAGATGGGCAGATACGCGACACGGCCAGGGCACTCCAGGGCATGCTCAAGGTCTACGGCTACGCTGACTGGGCGCCGATGGTAGCCGAGTTCGTCCCGGCCACGAAGCACTACCCCGAGTTCGAGGGGGTGTTGGAGTGGCTGACGACGCAGGATTGCGAGGGCTGCCCGGCTGGCGGCGGCAACCCCCAGTGTGCCATCCGCATCTGTGCCAGGGAAAAGGGCCTGGCTGGCTGCTGGGAGTGCACCGAGGTCACCTGCGAAAAACTGCAGGAAATAGACCAGGGCTACCCCGGCGCATTGGAGAACCGGCAGCGCATCCGCGAGGTGGGTCTGGAGACCTGGCTGGCAGAGCAAGCAGCCAAAGTCGAGGCTGGCTTCTCCTATCTCGACGTGCCCAGCGAGAGTGAGTAAGCAGGAGGGGGACACCCGCCTGGTCGGCCGGTGTCCCTCTTTAGCCTGCGAATGGGAATTTCGCAGGCCAGGGGCCAAAGTCGGCTAACCGTCGAGAGCGCGGTCAAAGTGCCAGGTCCGCGCCTGCGCCCTGGAACGGGGTGTGGTCAACTGTGCCCACTGCGACGACTATGCCTGCGACAAGCTGGAGGCCTTCTTTGGCATGGCACCCAATGCCCGCACCACCCTGGATGGCATCCGCGCTGGACTGATGGCGTGAAGTGAGAACTGTGAGCACGGCGTGGCAAACCCGCCTCAAGGCCGACCCCCTCCCCTGGCTGCTGGAGCCCGACGAGGCCGACCCCGGCGTGCGCTACTTCGCCCTGCGCGACCTGCTCGACCGGGCCGCCGATGACGCCGAAGTTGTCGCCACGCAGGCGCAAGTGATGCGCACCGGGCCCATCCTGGCCATCCTGGATGCCCAGTACCCGGGGGGCTACTGGGTCAAGCCCGGTGCGGGGTACTCTCCCAAGTACCGTGCCACTCTCTGGCAGGTGCTCTTCCTGGCCCAACTGGGAGCCGACGGGCGTGACGAACGGGTGCGCCGGGCCGTCGAGTACGTCTTCGCTCACGCCCAGGCCCCCAGCGGCGCTTTCTCCACCAACGGGCGGCCCAGCGGGGCCATCCACTGCCTGTGGGGTAACATGGTGCGGGCGCTCCTCGATCTGGGCCATGGGGGCGATGAGCGACTGAGCCGGGCGATTGACGCGCTGGCCCGCTCTGTCACCGGCGACGGGTACAAGTGGTACCGCAAGTCGGGCGTCCAGGCCCCCGGCTTCATCTGCTCTGCCAACTACGGCCTGCCCTGCGCCTGGGGCGCGGTGCGGGCGCTGTGGGGGCTCAACCGCGTGCCCGCCGCTGGTCGCACCCCCGCCGTCGAGGCCGCTATTGAAGCGTGCACCGACTTTCTCCTCAGTTACAACGTCGCCCGGGCCGACTATCCCTACTATGAGCGCATCAGTTCCAGTTGGCTCAAGTTCGGCTACCCGCTGGGATACGTCACCGATGTCCTGCTCACCCTGGAAGTACTGTCTGAGACTGGCTATGCGAAAGATCCGCGTCTGAACGAAGCCGTCGAACTGGTGCTCTCCAAACAGGACGACCAGGGTCGTTGGAAGATGGAGTACAGTTACAACGGCAAGATGTGGGCCGACATTGAGGTAAAGGGCCAGCCCAGCAAGTGGGTCACGCTGCGGGCGGTGCGGGTGGTCAAAGGAAGAATAGAATGACAAACTGGAGGAGCGTTTTGCAATACGTATGGGCACACCTGGGCGTCACGTCTCTATCCCTCGGGCGAGTCGAACGTGGTGTTGACGGCAACGGAGTGGTAGGGCGGGGGTGGCGCGGTCGGGGACCGGCCACAGCGATACGGTCGGAGGCAGGCCACAGCGGCTTCCAGGGAGGGCTGTAAGAATGTGTGGAGTACGGGTCCTCGTCGCCCTCAGCGGTGGAGTGGATAGCGCCGTCGCTGCTGCACTCCTGGTCGAGCGGGGATACGAGGTCATTGGCGCGATGCTGCGGCTGTGGGCCGAGCGCGGGCCGGACGATGCTCACGCCAACCGTTGCCGCACGTCTGAGGCGGTGTACCGCGCCCGATGTGTCGCCGACCGGCTTGACATCCCCTTCTATATCATCAATGCCGAGGCCGCTTTCAAGGATCAGGTAGTAGATTACTTCATTGCCGAGTACAGTGCTGGCCGCACACCCAATCCATGCGTCCTCTGCAACCGTGCTGTCCGCTTCGGCCTGCTCCTGAATCGGGCCCTGGCACTGGGGGCAACATTTATGGCCACGGGTCATTACGCTCGCGTGCGCCACACCGAAGGCCGCTACCAACTCCTTCGCGGACGGGACCCCCATAAGGATCAGTCCTACTTCCTCCACGCGCTGTCCCAGGAGCAGTTGGCCCACGTCCTTTTCCCCCTGGGCGAGTTGACCAAGGGGGAAGTGCGTGCCGTCGCCCGCCAGCGCGGCCTGCCTGTAGCGGAACAGCCCGAAAGTCAGGACATCTGCTTCCTGGCCGGTGGCGATTACCGCCGTTTCCTGGCCTGCCAGGCCCCTCAACTGTTTCGGCCCGGCCCCATCCGTGACATATCCGGGCGCGTGCTGGGCCAACATCAAGGGTTGCCCGCCTATACTATCGGCCAGCGCAAGGGGCTGGGGATCGCGGCGACGGAGCCACTGTACGTACTCGCAATTGATATAGCGGAGAACGCGCTCATTGTAGGGATGGCAGAGGAACTGGGCCAGGATGAATGTCTGGTTGAGGAGATGCATTACATCAGCGGAGAAACGCCCATAGCCACCTTCCGCGCTACGGCGCAGATTCGCTATCTGGCGCGCGCAGTTGCCGTCATGGTGACCCCCCGGCCGCACAAAAGAGCTCGCGTTCACTTTGCCTCACTCCAGCGGGATATCACGCCGGGGCAGTTTCTGGTGCTCTACGATGGCGAAGTTGTGTTGGGAGGTGGGGTGATTTGTAAGGCTCGACAATCTGTGCTATAATGATTTCATTATGGAAGACCATGCCGTGCCTGCAACAGAATCTCCCGTGCCGCCGAAACCGGAGACTCTCGCAACTGTTGAACTATCGCCTGCGGAACTACGGGCGCGGCGGTTGCTTATCACGGGCCTGGTCGTGGCTGGCTTGTTACTGCTGGGCTTGGTCGTGCTATTGGTGTTTCTGTCGGTGAATGCATATCAGGCTGCGTACACCGGTGCGGGCCCAAGCCCTGGAGCAGTTGTGGTGGGGCTGCTCCGGGATGCCGCCATCATATTCGTCGCGTTCGAAACGTTGCTCATCGGCGTGCTCCTGATCATCCTGATGCTGCAGGTGCAGTCGCTGATCGTGCTGCTGCGAGACGAAATCAAGCCCATGCTGGAGGCAACCAATGAGACGCTGGCGACTGTACGCGGCACGACTCAGTTCGTCAGCCATAACGTCGTCTCGCCGATGATGAAATGGTCGGGCTATCTGGCCGGTTTGCGACGCATCGTGCGAGAAATCAGCGGGTTGCGTGAGAACGAAGAATAACAGGATAGGATTTAGAGGAGGTGGATAATGAGCAATAATGACGGTGGTGAGATCGGGGCCTTCTTCGCTGGCTTCCTGGTAGGCGGGCTTGTAGGCGCAGCAGTTGCCCTCATCTTGGCCCCACAGTCTGGAGCGGAGACCCGCGACCAGATTCGGCAGAAGAGCGTCGAACTGCAGGGTAAGGCGGGAGATACCCTGGCCGAAGCCCGTGCCAAGGCCGAGGCTGTGGCCGCCGACGTCAAGCGCCGCGCCGAGGAACTCCATATCCAGAGCAAGGTTATCCTGGAAGAGGGCCAGAAGCAATTGGCGGAGGCGGTTGAGGAAACGAAAAAGGCCGCTGCTGTTGCAGTGGGCGGAGAGGCAGCGCCTGAAGCCGCCGAGGCCACATAATATACCAGCCGCAGATGTTTCCTCTTGGTCTTTACGTGCGTTGAGATGGCCGCGTTACGTTCCGACGACGTGTCGCCACGCCTGTGGTAGGCGTGCCAGCACATCTCCTGCGACCATTCCTGCCATCCCTACCTTCGACCGTGCCCAATCCCCGGCCAGCCCGTATAGGTAGGCTCCGGCTGCAGCCGCTTCGAAAGCGTCCGATCCCTGCGCCCGTAGGGCTACGATCGTCCCCGCCAATACGTCGCCCATGCCAGCCGGGGCTAGCCCGGGGTTGGCGAAAGGTTCGATGGCAGTTCGACCATCGGGCGCAGCCACGACGGTATATGCCCCCTTGAGCACGACCACCTGGCCCCAGGCGGTGGCCTGCGACTGTGCTACCGCCACCCGGTCGGCCTGCACCTCGCTGACAGTGCATCCCATCAGCCTCGCCATCTCGCCAGGGTGCGGGGTCAAGATGCTCACTGGCGGTAGTCGCTTTGGCCAATCCTCCATTCCGGCCAGGATGTTCAGTCCATCAGCATCCACCACGAGGGGAGGCAACGCAGGCGGTAGTGTCTCGCCTTCCTTGGTCCCCACAAACCCCAGACGCCTCCGCCCTCCTACACCGCCCAACAATGTCTCGACGAAGGCGGCCGTCTCCCGCTCACACCCCAGGCCCGGTCCCAGTAGCAGTGCATCGTATTCCTCCAATCGCTCAGCCAACACGTGGGCTGCCCTGGCGGCGATGCTCCCGAGTTCGTGGGGCAGCAACAGGTAGGTCGCTTCGGCCAGCCGGGCTGCAACTGCGGTATGGATAGCGGTGGGCAACGCCAGCGTGACCAGCCCGGCCCCGGCTCGGGTCGCTGCTGCCCCCGCCAGGTAAGCCGCTCCAGTGCAGTTGACCGAGCCAGCCACAATCAGTGCTTTGCCGAGGGTGCCCCCGTGGGCATCTGGCGGACGCGGCGGAAGCCACCCTCGCACTGTCTCCGGGGTGGCTACCTCCAGCGCTACATCGGCCGCCAGCGCAGGGTCAATACCGATGTCAGCGACGACCAGCTCACCCAGCGCACCCGCACCGGGGAAGCGGAAGTGCCCTGGTTTGGGGTAGGCAAAGGTCACCGTGAGGTCAGCCGAAACCGCTACTCCGTCCAGCGCGCCGCTGTTGTAGTCCAGGCCGCTAGGCCCGTCCACGGCAACGGCGAACGCCCCTCCCCCCTGCATCCCCCCCACTAGAGGCGAAGGAGGGGGGACAGGGGCGGAGATAGCAACCAATGAGGTCAATGGCTCGCGAGAGGCCTGCCTGCGCGCTGCCAGCACTCGCCCCACCAGACTGAGCATCTTGGCCAGTGTGCCCCGCAGTGGCAGGCGCGCCCCAGTGCCCAGAAGGGCATCCACCACCACGTTGGCTTCGAGTGCCAACTGCTGGAGCATGTCTCGTTTCCCGTCCTCACTGGCAAGCACGATGGCCAGCCCCCGTTCCTGCACCAAGCGGAAGTTCTCGTCTTCGGCGGGGTCGCGGGGCCTGGACAAATAACACGCCACACGAGCGCCGGCCTCGGCCAGGTAGCGTGCCGCAACCAGTCCATCGCCGCCGTTATTGCCTGGCCCCACCAACACCAGTACTCGCCTGTCTCGCACTTCCCGCCGCGCGATGATGGCTTCGGCCACCGCCCGCCCGGCCTTTTCCATCATCGCTGCGTAGGAGTAGCCTGCCGCATCTGAGGCAGCCTCGATGCGGCGCATTTGTTCGACCATGACAACCTTCATCGCTCTCTCACCACCAACTCATCGTTCCATCAGGCCTCGCCACCACCGGTCAGGCACCCCCAGCAACCTGGCCCACCAGCCTGGCCGGATGACGTTTTGTTCTCGATACCAATCCAACGTCGCCCGCGCGCCCTTCTCGAACGGCGTAGGGACGAATCCCAACTCGCGCCGGGCCTTTTCGCTGGAGACCTCCCAATCGCAGAAGACGTATGGGCCCAGGTTGATGGGATAATAGGGTTCCCGTCTGGTGCAGCGCGAGAGCCATGTCCACGCCCGCGCCAGCGCGATCATTGTCCAGGCTGGCACATTGAAGCGCCGGATGCGATACCCCAGCAGGCGGTCCACTATGTCGTTGGCCTCCCGGTGGCTCAGACTGCGCCCGCTGATATTGTACACCTCGCCTGATCGTCCCTCTCTTAGCGCCAAATCAACGCCCTGAGCCACGTCCCGGACGTAGACGGGAAAACTGATATGCCGGCCCCTATGTACCTGCATGGGGAAGCCCTTCAGAGGATCTTCAAAGAACAGCCGGTTAAAAGCGTAGCGGCTGCCCGGACCGTAGAACGCGCCAGGCCGAAGGACAAGAGAGGGCACCCCGTGTTCCTGGTGATAACGCAGCGTCAGCCGCTCGGCCTCCAGTTTGCTGCGCTGATAGTCGTCCCGAGGGGAGGGAGGGTACGTCTCGTCTATCACCACGCCGGTGCGGGGCACGCCGATGACGGCAATGGTGGAGATATAGATGAACCGCTCCACGCCGGCCCGCCGTGCTGCCTCCAGAGCATTCCTCGTCCCGTCCAGGTTGACGGCGAAGAAGTCCTCGCGCCGTCCCCAGAAGCGAAACTTGCCTGCGGCGTGCACCACCGCCCGGCAGCCCTCGGTTGCTGCGCGGACCGTCTCGGCGTCACGGATGTCGCCCCAGGCCAACTCCACCTCCAGCGGACGCAAGAAACCCCAGGCGCTGGGAGGACGCACGAGCGCCCGCAGCCGATAGCCGCGCTCAACAAGATAGGGGCACAACGTGTGCCCCAGGAAACCGGTGGCACCAGTAATGAGAACAGGTGTGCCCATAGAACACGGATACGCAGGATTAACGGATTCTCACTTGTGTCCCTTCCTTGCAAATCCTGCGTAACCATATACCCCAGGCAGGACTCGAACCTGCAACCCTCGGATTAGAAGTCCGACGCTCTATCCAAATTGAGCTACTGGGGCACGACGATGATATTCTAACCGAATGACACACCCCTGTCAAGCCTTAGGGCCACTCATCGCCGCTGGCAACGAACGCCGTAAATGCCGGTATATCGGGAAAGATGCGCTCAGAGAGAGAATGCACAACCCAGTTGTCTGCCAGCGGGGAGATGGTATACACACGCACACCGCTCTGGTAGGCACTCCACATCTCAATGGCTGTTCCCATGCTGGCCGAAGGGACATACGCCACCAGCACATCCACTTGACCGGCCAATGCGGCCAGTTCCAGCAGCGTCTGCTTGGCCTGCTCTGGGCCGTAAGTCGCGCTATCGGGGTGTAGTTCGAAGGGATCCAACACCTCGACCTCGGGGACGTGATGCCGCACGATCTGGGCGATCTTGCGGCGATAGTCCTGAGCATCAATATCTCCGTCGCGGCGGGAGCCCTGCATGATACCAGCAATGAACACGCGCACGATAACCTCCTCGTCAGCATTTCATTATGCTGATGTTCCAGGGTGGGTGAATGACAACGCCGCGACGACCGTCGCGGCGCAAGCATCAAGGTCCAAAGCCCGATTAGCCTGCTGGCCGGATCCCCTTGTAAACCCGCTGTCCTGCCAACGTGCGCAGAACCTTCTCCGGAGGATGGCCGGTGATGCTGCCTAATTCCCTGCACGTCAAGGGCGTATTGTCATTTGCCAGGAACACGCGGAAAACCGCATTTACCAACGACAGGTGCTCATTGATATAGTCCGGCTGCTTGCTGCAATGCACCTGCAACACGTGCTGCAACCCATCTACCTGTGTCACCTCACCTGTCTTCTCATCTACCCAGTCAATTTTCTCCGTGTCGAAGTGTTCGCTGAAGACTTCCCGATGTTCCTGGCAAAGGTGGGTTCGCAACTCTATACCAATACGCAACCCTTCCCGTTCCCACCAGCCATAGTCAATACGAAATGGCGTGTCAAGCGTAGGCTTGACCAGTGCTGGCAGCGAAGGAGGAACAGTAATCTTACTCATCGGCAGGCCTAAACTCCACCGGGACCCGCACGTAAGACCCAGTAATTGTCACCCACTGGTGCGTACACATCACTGGCGACCAGTTCCGCCAGCAGTGGTCCTGGCGGTGTGCGCATCGCGATGTTGACCGCGCTGTAGAGCGTAGCCGCGTGGACAGTGCCCTGGTGGCTCAGTTTGGCCAGTTCGGGGAAGAGCTCGACAATCAACTGTCTCAGCGAAAGCCCTTGCTCGTGTGTACGAGTCCGCACCACGTCCATCGTTTCGGAATCTTCTTCTACCACAATCATCAACTCGTCGTACTCGCAAGCGATGAGTTTCTTGCGCACTTCAATGGTGAGCCGCCCTTCTACTGACAATGCGACCCGTACCCATTCCCGCCTGGGTCGGCGGCTACGGCGCCGAATTACGATCGTTCCTGGCTGCTCACCCTGCGCCAGTTCCAGGTAGGCCCCTGGCGGTATATCATACGTCCTGTACCACCCCTCCAGGCCGTAAACGTAGCGCCCTTCACGTACAACCCAGCCGGGCATCTCCGTGCCTGTCTCGCCATCCACGAAAGTGAAACGAATGCGCCGCGTACGGCCAGTCGGAAACACGTGCACCAGCCGGCTCGCAAGCGGCAGGGTACCGGACTTCCAGTGGGGATAGGTCAGTACGACCGTCACCGGTTCAGACACCTCGGTAAGACTGTCCAGGTTTGACCACTCATCGTCCAATTCCTGCTCCAATGTCGCCATCTCGCTGGTCAGCAGCGCGGGATCATACTCCAGGGGTTGATATTGCAGGTAAGTGGGAACGGATTGCACCCCCTCCGGCTCCAGCCGACAGAGAAACCAGAGCACTTCTCCCGCTGGCCCGACCTCGTCGAACCGCTCGTCCTCTTGAAGGGCGTGGTTCAGAGAGAAGATGCGTAATTGAGGAGTGATTTCCTCCGGCAATTCCAGATCGCCTAACAGTACCTCCGTTGGCAATGGCCCGCCCCCTGCCATATCGAGCACGGCTTCCGCCAGATTCAGATGGCCCACGTGCACCTCCACCAGCAGGTCGCGGCGGAACCACTTCCCGGCCAGGCAGACAAAGTCAGGCTCAGACTCGAGGTGCTCCTCTATCACCTCCCCAACCCGCGGTCCATACAGCGCGGCCAGTTCCTCTGGGGTACGCAGTTCCGCATCTCCCACTGCGCCAGCCTGCACCTCACGGTTGAGCGGATGGTCGGTCATCAATTCGGATGCAAACTCACGCCTCTCACCTTCCTCGAATTCCACCTGGATGACCTGGAATGGACCATATTCAGGGTTGTGACCAGGCCGCACGCCGACGACTGCCCCTACGCGATAGCCCAGCGCCGGGAAGACCACCCGCTTGCCGATTTCGTAACTGCGCTTGGGCTGGTAGGGGGTGCCCTTGGACATCGCGCGCTCTATGAGCGCTTCTTCCTGACGGCAACGGTGCAAGACCAGCGCCCGGCCCAGTTCCTCTGCCGAGCGTGGCAATTCGTCCTCGACCAGCAACGTGCTGAGGTATTGAAGATCGTCAGGAGCAACTATGAACCCGTCACCCCAGTAAGCAGGGTTCTGAGTCTTCCGCTGGATCAAAGTCACGTCTCCCAAATACGGGTCACCGTAGAGGTACCGGAGCGATTATACCAGGCTTGTACCAGTTTGACAAATATGCCCAGTTGATGCATACTAGGAGCGATGTCCATGGAGGCTGAAAATGCGAGATGAACAGTCGCGCCATCCTGGCATGACTATAGTCTACGTTACGCAAGGACTGTTGAAGGCTCAGGTTATCAAGACCAAGTTGGAATGCGCGGGCATCCCCGTGCTGTTGAACTACGAGAGTGTAGGACCAGTCATCGGCATCACGGTGGACGGCCTGGGGGAAACGCGCGTCCTGGTGCCGACCAGGTACGCCGATGAGGCACGGGCGTTCATCGAAGAGGAGTGACTGCCACGACGATAGTGGCGTTGATGGTTCGCTGATCATCAACCACCAATTGCTAACCACCCGGGTTCTGGCCAGGGATAGGATTCCTCCAACCACTGCAGGCCGTCCACACTGTTCCCGCCAACCCACGTTTCCCAATGCAGATGTGCGCCCGTGGATAACCCTGTGTTGCCTACCTTGCCAATCAGTTCACCCTGCAAAACCTGCTGGCCAACCTGCACCTCGATCGTCGAAAGGTGCCCGTAGCCCGTCAAAACGCCCCAACCGTGGTCTATCACAACGGCGTGGCCCCACAACGCCATTGGCTCGGCCAGCACCACGATGCCTGCAGCAGATGCGTGCACTGGCGTCCCACTCGGTGCCCGGAAATCCACACCGCTGTGGTAGCTGGTGTACGGCCCGCCGTTGTAGGAGCGATGAGAGCCGAAGTAGGCTGAAATGGATCCCCCGCATGGGCGTTGAAAAGGTACCGTCCAGAGCCGCTCTGGAGTAAAAATGTGGCGCACTGCATCAAAACGCTCACGATCCCCGGCGACGACAGCCGGATCGAGCAAGCCGGTTCGGTTAGCAGGGACATCAATCCGCTCGTAGCCGAAACGCCCGGCCTCTACTAACACCCCCGTGGTCATCGCTGTGTTTTGCCCGCGAGCGTCCACGGCTCTCAACTCCAGTTCATACAGACCGGGCTCTGTAAACACGTGCACCCCCACCAGCCCGTAGTACACACCTCCTTCCTCCGCGAAGCGCACCTCCTGTTCAAACAGTCTCCCCTCCAGTGCGACAGGTTCTGTTGTGTGCACTGCGATGATCATGGCTGTCCCCTGAGTCACCGGTAGCGGCTGCACCTCGACAGAGACAAAGGGTGCGGGCAACAGGCCCGGCCCTTCGCCAGGGACTATCAGTTCCTGCCCTGGGTAGATCAGCGCCGGGTTCGCAACGCGGCTGACAGCCACCAGCGTCCAGGGTGAGATGCCATAGTGCAGCGCGATGCGGAACAGGGTATCGTCGGGACGCACTATGTAGACCACGCCCCCGTCTATCGGTAGGCGGGCAGCCCCCTCCTCGCTGGCAGACCTGTCGAGTGCCGGCACTTGGATGACCTGCCCCGCGTAAATCACGTTGGGAACGAGCAGGTCATTGACCTGGACAAGTGTCTGCCAGGTGATATGGTAGCACCTGGCGATGGAGGCCAGCGTGTCGCCCACCTGGACCACATAGGGCATTGTCTCCGCCACACTGGTGTCCCCCTTGCCGCCAGGAATGACCAGCCGCTGACCGGCGTAAATCTGCCGTGGGTCGGGAATGCCGTTGGCATGGGTGATGGCGTCTGCCGTCAAGCCGTACCGCCGGGCGATGGAGAACATCGTTTCGCCTCGTTGCACAATGTGCACCGTCGTCTGCGGCGGTGGCCCGCCCGATTGGGCCCACACCGGCATTGCCAGCACCCCGACCAACAGCAAGATGACTAGGGCAATAATGACTTTTCGGCTCACCTGATCACCCTCCAAAGCGCAGTTGATCTCCTATTCGCGCCCGCTCCAGCAACACTGGCGGCCCCTCCAGCACGTCCCGCGCTGGCGCGCACGGGACGTAGAGCGGGTAGAAAGGGCGTGCTAGTTGTGCATCCACCACCCACCCGTGCCGGTCCAGCCATATCGCGGCGATGGGGAAGAAGACAAAGAACATGTGGATGGCGGTGTCGGCACGGCTCTCCCGGTGTCCCATCAGCAGTAACCCCTCGTCGTCGCTCAGGATTCGCCGGAATGTCAGCCCCCGCAGACGACAGAGGAAACTGGCACAGCGGCGCACACGCCCCAGCAGCCGCTCGCCCCGCGTCTCGTTCCACACCATCATTTCGCTGGATGTCAGTTGGTCGGACACGACGGACCACCACGCGCTACGTGGGCCGCTGACGTAGCGCTCTCAACTCCTCGTACAGCGCCTGTGCGACAGCGAATTCAAAAGGCAAGGCGTCTGACCGGGGCCAGAACTCCTCCAGCCAGCGATTGCCCGTCGTCTGTTCGTAGACGTAAGCCTGAATGAGCATATCAAGCCAATCGGCATCGCGGACGAGTCGCCCTTCGATGCTTGTCCTACCCTCGAATTCCTGCCACCAAGAGTGCCACTGCTCGGCGCAGGGCAACCTGCGTAGCAATTCGTTCAGAGCCTCTGTCTCCGCCTTCCGCTTGGCTCCGGGGGGAAAATGGGCCGCCGTGGGCGTGGGAAGATCGCTGACCACGCTCTCCGGCAGGTCGTGGAGCAGCGCGATGGTCAACAACTTGGCCTTGTCCAGGGGCTGATCCACCATCTCGGCCAGGATCAGGGAGATAAAGGCCACACCGAAACTATGGTCGGCCACGCTTTCGGCGTCGGCCACACCCCGCATAATCCAGCCAGTGCGCGGTACGCGCTTCAGACGATGAGCATCGAGAAGCAACTGCAGTGTAGTGCTGGCGTCCATCTCACTTGTCAATGAGGGGTAAAACACGGCGCGAGGCTATAGTTTGTAGCCGATCGTGCGAAGGAGGCTCTTGCGCTGGGCGACGTCATCCTCTGTCTCGATGCCTTTCGTCTTAACGCCATCCACCACGCCGAGGATACCCCGCCCTTGCTCCGTATCGGCGAGGACAACCTCGACCGGGTTGGCCGTGGCACAGAAGATGCGGCATACTTCAGGTACCATCTTAACCGCATTCAACACGTTGACAGGATAAAATCCTTCGCCCAGGAAGATGATGAAACTGTGTCCTGCGCTCAGTGCCAGCGCGTTCCGCTTCGCCAGTTCGATCAACTCGTCGTCGGTGCCACTGGCGCGCACCAATGCCGGGCTCGAAGATTCGCAGAAGGCCAGGCCAAACGCAATGCCTGGCACACCACCAACCAGCGCCTCGTGCAGGTCCTCCACCGTCTTGATGAAGTGCGATTGGCCCAGAATGAGATTCACGGCCTCCGGCTTCTCAATCTGCACTACTGTGAGTTCCATCGTCT
Organism: uncultured Anaerolineales bacterium; assembly: GCA_964653285.1. Lineage (GTDB taxonomy): Bacteria > Chloroflexota > Anaerolineae > B4-G1 > B4-G1 > CAZZEX01. The sequence goes on along the minus strand of CAZZEX010000025.1, from coordinate 32,325 downwards.
ACCTCCTGCTCCTCTCCACAGAGCAGCCTCTCCAGAAGCCAAGAGGCGATGGCTACGGGGTTTCCCATCACCACCGCCCTTCGAGCCTGCCGGAACAATCCTCGAAAACCCGGCACACCGCCGCGTGACCGCCATACACCAAGGACGATGTGCTCAGTGGCTGAGTCAGTTGCTGGGAATGGGCCCCCATGGATAATGGGAGCGATATCGTGAACTGTCAGGCTCAGGCTGGTAGCCCTAATACCTTGTTCACGCTCTGCAGCAGTTCCTGCGGGCCGAACGGCTTGGTCACGTAGTCATCCACCTTGGCGATGTGAAGACCTAACACCTTGTCAATGCTTTGTGCCTTGGCGGTGACGACGATAACCGGGATGTCCTTCAGTTCGTCGTCGGCCTTCATCTGCTGGTAAACCTCCCAACCGTCCATGTCCGGCATCATCAGGTCCAGCAGCACCAAATCGGGCTTGAGTCTGCGCACTGTCTCCAGGCCCTCGCGACCGCCGACAGCGCCGACAAGATCGAACCCCTTGCGTCCAAGGATCAGTTTGACCAGGTCAATCATCTCAGGCTCGTCCTCGACGCAGACGACCACCTTCTTATCTTCTGCCATTCGGTACCTCCCTTTGTTTCGCGGGCAAACTGGCACAGATCAGGACACTAGCGCCATACTGACATTGTTGTACCTAGTGTACCACTATCCTGCTTTCAAGTCAAATTGCAGGAAGCATGATTGATGCGGTTACCTGGAACAGCGCCGCATGATTTCCGGCAGGGCGAAAGGGCGAAAGTTGCGCTGTGGTGAGAGTGCGTTATAATTAAGAGCAGTAGGTTTATGAGCGAGGCCTCTGTGAGGTTTTGGGGATAACTTGATCGCTGAGCAAGCTGTGCAAACTGCACAACCCGACGACCGGGCTCTGCTGGTTGGCCGCGACCGCAAGTTATTTATCGTCCGGCTGGAGCCAGGCTCACAATTCCACACCCACCGTGGGGTGGTGGCCCACGACGACCTGATTGGAACCCCTTGGGGGACACAACTGTTCACTCACCTGGGGTATCCGTTCTTGTTGCTCCGGCCCTCCACCGACGACTTTGTGCGTGACCTCAAACGCACCACCCAGATCATCTACCCCAAAGATGCCGGTTATGTCCTGATGAAGATGAGCATCGCCTCTGGCTGCCGCGTCGTCGAAGCCGGCACCGGCAGCGGCGGGCTGACGTTGGTCTTCGCCCGCGCCGTCGGCTCCACCGGCCGCGTTTATTCCTACGAGGTCCGCCCGGAGATGCAACAACTGGCCCGCAAGAACTTGGAGCAGGTTGGTTTGGCCGAGTTTGTGGAATTCAAGCGGCGCGACATCGCTGCGGGCTTCGACGAACGTAACGCCGAGGCTCTGTTTTTAGACCTGCCCAACCCCTGGGACTACCTGACACAAGCTCACGCGGCTCTTGCCAACGGTGGCTTCTTTGGCTGCATCCTGCCTACCACGAATCAAGTCAGCCGCTTGATCGGTGCACTGGAGGCGACCAACTTTGGCCCGATCGAAGTAGAGGAGTTGCTGCTCCGGCAGTACAAGGCGGTGCCCGCCCGCCTGCGGCCGATGGACCGTATGGTGGCTCACACTGGCTACCTGATCTTTGCGCGGGCGCTCGTACCATTGGAGGAATGAAGGAAGGACTATGGGAAACCTGAGACGACTGGTGCTGGACGTGCTGAAGCCCCTGGATCCGAGCATCGTGGAACTGGTGCAATTGCTGGCCGATCTAGAGGGTGTGGACGGCGTCAACATCTCAATCTACGAGATTGACCGCCGCGTAGAAAACGCCAAGATCACCATCGAAGGACATGACTTGCGCTATGAGGAGATCGCATGCGTCATTGAGGAAAATGGCGGTGCGATCCACTCCATTGACGAGGTGGCAGCCGGTAGAGTGCTCATTGAGGACGTCATCACGCCGCAAGATTAGCCGTGGGAAACTCAGGTAAACCGCTCGGGCGTCTGGCCCAGAGCATAGAGGACATACGAGAATACGAACGTATTGCCGGCTTCTCGCAGATCGCTCGCCGGGCCTTGGCGAACAATTCTTTTGATGGCGTGCTGACCATGGTCGGCATAGTGACGGGCAATTATCTGAGCGATATCCGCAATGCTGGTACCGTGATCCGCATCGGCATCGCCGCCTCCATCTCCATAGGAGTTTCGGGGCTATGGGGGGCTTACCTGGCCGAGTCCGCCGAGCGCAGGCGCGAGTTGGCTGAACTGGAGAGAATATCGCTGACCGACCTGGGAGAGACGAAGATCGGCCGGGCCTCGCGCATGGCAGTGGTCGTCGTGTCACTGGTGGATGGCCTGTCGCCTCTTGTCTCCTCGCTGGTTGTACTCGCCCCCTTTTTCTTTGCACCGCTTATCAATGACATCGTGGTCAGTTATGCACTCTCTTTGGTTATTGCCCTGATCAGCCTGTTCGGGCTGGGGATGTTCCTGGGGCACATCTCCGGGCGCAACCTCATCAGTTACGGATTGCGCACCGTTATCGCAGGCATCGTGGCCATCGTGCTCAATTTTCTACTGGACAGCGGGCCATAGGTACAAGAGGCAAGAGGCAAGAGGCAAGGTGCAAGAGGCAGGAGGCAGGAAGCAAGAATAGGAGGAATTTGCTATGTTTCGCAGACGTCCTTTCCGTCGTCCGCTGTTGCGCCGCTGGCGACCACCGCTGTCCCCTCCAGGGGCTCCACCTCGTCGCCCTCCACTGCCGCCCAGAGTACGTCGGGCGCTGACCCATGCCAACAGCCTGATGGCGGACGGGCAGTTCGCCGAGGCAGCCTACATCTTTGAACGACTGTCTGAAGAGGCCAGGCAGCGCGACATGCTCGTCCGCGCCGCCAATCTGGCCCTCCAGGCGTCCCGGGCTCGCTTGGCCGCTGATGACGTAGAGGCCGCAGTGGAGCAGTCCCAAGAGGCGCTGCGACTGCTCGCCCGCGGCGGCCGCGCCGGGCGTGTCCCTCGCGTTCTCTCCAGGATAACCGCTGCTCTGCGCGAGAAAGGCTACGACGCCCAGGCCGACCAACTGGAACAGGAAGCCGCGCAGGCGCTCGAGGAAATGGGACTGTCGCTCGACGAAGTGAGACAACGTGTCCCGCACGTGACTGAAAAGCGTGGCACCCTGCCGGCTCACTGTAGCGGGTGTGGCGCGCCGCTCGTCCCCGATGAGGTCGAATGGCACGACACCCACACAGCCGAGTGTCCCTACTGCGGCACCATCGCCAAAGCCACGTAGGAAACGTGAATAGGCAAGAAAACGAGTAGACAAGGGGAGGTGGTGTACACTCCTTCTTTCCCTTGTCTACTTACTTGCAAGCGCATCCTAATCGCCAGTATGGTGTTTTATCTGTTGGCATCTTCAATACCATGCGAAAGGGAGGCAGTCATGAGCAATCACAGAATCGCAGTAGTGACGGACAGCACGGCTTACATTCCCGAAGAGGCGCTGGGCGGTTTGAGCATTCCGGTGATTCCTCTGTGGCTCATCTGGGGCGACGAGCGCTTCCGGGACGGAGTAGACATAGACCCATCCACCTTCTACCGCCGCCTGCGGACAGACAAGACCTTCCCCACCACATCTCAGCCCTCGGCTGGCGAGTTCATGGATTTCTTCCGTCGCGCCGCCGCCGAGAGCGACACCGATACCATCGTGGGGGCTTACATCTCCACCGGGGTCAGCGGCACCGTCGCCTCGGCCGAAGCGGCCAAAGCACAGTTACCCGAACTCAACATCACAATCATAGACTCGCTCTTCACCTCAATGGGGCAGGGTTTCATCGTCCTGGCGGCGGCCCGCGTGGCTGCGGCCGGGGGCTCGCTGGAAGAGGTCATCGCCGCGGCCGAGAAGACACGGGATAGAATGAACCTCCTGTTCGCTGTGGACACGCTGGAGTATCTCCACCGTGGCGGTCGCATCGGCGGGGCCAAACGACTCCTGGGAACTGCGTTGAACATCAAGCCACTGCTGCATCTGGAAGATGGGTGTATTGATGCGCTGGCCCAGGTGCGCACCAAGCGCAAAGCAGTCACACGGATGCTGGAAATCGCGGAGGAACGGCTGGGTGGGAAGCGGATGGCAGAGGTGTCTGTCCTTGACGTGGACAGCCCCGAGGAAGGGGATGCTGTCGCTGAGCAGGTAAAGCGACGCTTCGACATCTCCACGGTCTACCGCACCGCGGTCAGCCCTGTAATCGGTACCCACGCTGGGCCAGGCACCGTCGGCATCGCTTTCTACCCGGAATAACCGGACTGACCAATCCTGCGCCTCGACCGCGCCCCACCCTCGGGGCGCGGTCGTTCCGTTCTCTGCACCCCCTGACAATACGCCAGTAACGAACTGGCGTCGCCCACGGGACATCCTTCTCTGGCGGTTTTGCTCAACGGGGCCGAAAGTACCCCGGCCACGGCCGCCCTGCGGGCAGTCGAAGGGACCATCGGCGAGATGGGACAGCGTATCACACTGCGCCGCCTGGGGCTGAAGGAAGAGGATTTTGCCGGTTTCGACACCAGCCTGCAGGTCTGGTTCAACGAGACGCTCACCGAGGCATTCTACATGACCCCTGCCGAACTCGGCCTGATGCTGGAATTCACGACGCTCCTCTTTGCCGCGCTCTCCTTTTCCCGCGAGCGCGAACTGGGCACGTTGGAGCAATTGCTGGTCATGCCGTTCTCCTCAATGGAGATCATCATCGGCAAGTCCATCCCGGTCGTTTTGGTAGGCTTTTTCGATTTCGTGCTCATGCTCAGCGCGGTACATTTCGTCTTTGGCATCCCCGTCCGGGGATCGTTACCCTTGCTGCTGATCCTGGCCCTTGGCTACCTGCTGGTCGAGTTGGGCAAGGGGATGGTCATCTCGATCATGTCGCGCACGCAGCACCAGGCATTCCTGCTGGTCATGATGATCGGCATGGCTGATTTTATGTTCACCGGCTACGCCGCCCCGGTCGAATCTATGCCTCGGATCATGCAGCTCGTGGCGAACGTGATTCCAGCCCATCACTGGCTGGACATCCTGCGGGGGATTTTGCTCAAGGGGGCCGGGCTGGACGTGTTGTGGCCGCACGTGCTGGCGTTGGCTGTCTTGGGTCTGGTGATCGGCACGTTCTCGCTGCGCTACGTGCGCCGGGCGTTGGACTGAGAGCGTATTTCGTAATTGCGTGGAGTGGTTTAGCGATGAAATGTGCAGCAAAGCGTTCATCAAGGAATTTGTCTATCTATCAACCTTTTCCCAGGGAGAGACGGTTAGCTAAAAACTCTAACTTGAAACTTGCGGAGCTTTTTGACACTCTGTGTCGGGAAGTTGGTTCTGAGCAAGAGGTCTATTGTTACGTCATTGGCACAATCAAGAGCCGGCATGGGCGTTTTGTACAAGTCGGGAGTGCTCCGAATTTCCAGGGAGATTTGATAACGCTTTGTACTTGTAAAGCATGGATGCGTACCTATAAGGATGCTAGTTCCTGGAGGAGTGTATGGATTGCAGGTTTCACAGGTGTCAAAGCTGGTGGGGGAAAAAATGCCCTACATCAACTTCATCGGGGGCAGAAGAAGTTGATGCTTGGTGATCTACTTGCTCAACTGAGCGAGATGTAATCACAGTGGCATTGGCCTGGCCTAAATTGTGCCAGGTGTAGACAGCTCAGGAGGTTGTATGGAGACAGACAACAACTCCACCATCATCGCTCGCGGCCTGACCAAACGCTTCGGCGATTTCACCACCGTGGATGGGATTGATTTCGAAGTCCGGCGGGGGGAGATCTTCGGCTTCCTGGGCCCGAATGGTGCTGGCAAGACCACCACCATCCGCATGATGCTCGGCTTGTTGAAACCGACCGCCGGAACGGTGGAGGTGCTGGGCGTGCCGGTGACCGAACACCCAGAGGAGATCCGGCCCCGTGTCGGCTACATGTCGCAGCGTTTCAGCCTCTACAACGACCTGACGGTGCTCCAAAACCTGCGCTTCTACGGCCGGGCGTATGGCCTGGAAAACAACCTGCTGGAAGAACGCATCCAGGAAGCGCTCCGCATGACCAACCTGGAGGGCCGCGAACACACGCACACCAAGGACCTCTCCGGGGGCTGGCGGCAGCGATTGGCGCTCAGCGCCGCCATCCTCCACCGGCCCGAGTTGATCTTCCTCGACGAACCGACCGCCGGCGTTGACCCCGTCTCGCGGCGCGCCTTCTGGGACCTGCTCTACAAACTGGTTGCCGAGAAGATTACCATTTTCGTCACCACCCACTACATGGACGAGGCCGAGCACTGCCACCGGCTGGCTTTTATCCAGCGGGGGAAATTGATCGCCCTCGGCTCGCCGGAGGAGATCAAGCGGGACGTGATGCGCGGGCAGGTGCTGGAAATCGCGCCCGACAACACACCCCAGGCGGTCAAGGTGCTGCGCGCCGCCCGCGAGTCCGGCAAACTGCCGCTCAACGAGGTCGCTATGTACGGCCCCCTGGTGCACGTCACCGGCCCTGAGATGGAGCGGCACGAGGAAGCCATCGCCGCCGAGTTGCGCCGGGCCGGCATAGAACCCGGCGACATGGCGATCATTGAACCATCGTTGGAAGACGTGTTCATCGCCTGTATGCGGTAATAAGTGAGCAAGTCACGCACATTAACAATTCAATACAAAAGTAAGACGGCTACCTCCTCATCTTACAGACATCGGAACAAGTCAGGGTAAAAAGGCTCTACGCGGATTAGTGGGGTGCTCAAAGCGGACGTGTCGTCCGCGTCCCACACCTGGAGGTAGTGCATTGTCTCGACCCCACATACGGGGACGGCACGTCCCCTTTGAGCATACGTACCCTGCGTTTCCACGTAGAGCCGGTAAAAATAGGCGCGACGCACTTTGAGGCCAGTGCAAGTGCGTCGCACCTTCATAGTACCAAAGTACTCCTTGACAGCGGGGGGGCAATAGGGTATAATCTCGCCTAAATGAACGTTCATTCAGTCGGGAGGGAGAATATCCATGAACGACACACCGTCCTCTGCAACTGAAAAAAGCGCCGCGACCCGCCGGACACAGATTCTGGAGGCCGCCGCCGTCGTCTTTGCCGAGAAGGGCTACCAGCGGGCTACGATGAAAGAGATCGCTGGTCGCGCCGGCATCGCGCCGGGCACGATCTATCTCTACTTTGGCAACAAGCGCGAGATACTTTCGGCCATCGTCAACGAGACAGAGACGCCGATAGTGGCCGCCCTGCTGGAAATGGGCGGGCTGGGAGACCGTGATGCGATGGTCGAGATGATCGAAAAGGGACTGGACATCACCGAAGCACAACTCCCCTTCAATCGCACCCTGTTCAGCGAGGTATGGGTGGATGACAGCATCCTGGAGGAATCCATCGCCGAGCGGATCAAACAAATCCACCAACTGCTGGAAAAGTACATCGCCGCGTGCATCGCCGCCGGGGTATTCCGCCTCGTTGACCCGGCGTTGGTGGCGCAGATGGTGATGGGCATGTTCGGGAGTCTGATAGTGCAGGCCATTCGTGGGATAGCGCCGCTCCCTTCACCGGAGAAGCGGCGCGCCTTGGCCGAGGCAATGGTAGACCTGCTCCTGGACGGCATCCGCGCCCGGTAGGCGTATTCTGAGGTAAACTATGCTACGACGAATTTGGACAGTCATACAAAAAGAGTTTATCCAGACCTTCCGAGATAGGCGCACGCTGCTCATCCAACTCAGCATGCCCATAATACAGTTGCTCCTCCTGGCCTACGCCATCAACCTGAACGTGGACCACATCCCCACAATCGTGGCCGACCAGAGCCACGATAGCGCCAGCCAATCCTACGTGAACGCGCTGGTGGCTTCCGGCTACTTTGACGTCGTCGCCTACGCCCCCAGCCAGACCGAGGTGACACAAGCTATTGACGAAGGGCGCGCCCGGGCCGGTGTCGTGATTCCGCCCGACTTTGCCGCCCGCGTGGAGCGCGGTGACGCCCAGGCATTGTTCCTGGTAGACGGCTCTGACCTGATGACCTCTCAATCGGCCTATAGCGCCGCCGCTATCATCGCCGAAATGCACGCGACCGATGTGTTAATGGAGAAGGTGGCGCGTTCGGGGCTGCTGGCAAAAGGGCAGAGCTTTTTGCCCCTCGACGCGCTCATCCGTATCCTCTACAACCCCAACATGGAAGTTCTCTGGTTTGTCATCCCCGGCATGTGCGCGATGATTCTGCAAATGCAAAGCGTCGCCCTGACCGCCGCCGCTGTGGTGCGCGAGCGCGAGGTGGGTACCATCGAGCAAATTCTGGTAACGCCCATCCGGCCCGGCGAGCTTATGATAGGCAAAATTGTCCCCAACATATTGATCGCCATGATCAATTTGCTGACTATCCTGGCGATGGGCATTTTTATGTTCGGCGTGCCCTTTCAGGGTAATTTCTGGCTCTTTTTCTGGCTGGCGTTTATGTACGTCTTCTCCGGGTTGGGGCTGGGCATCTTGATCTCGACCATCTCCAAGAACCAGAATCAGGCCCAGCAAATAATCATGACGGTGATGATGCTGGGGATCGTGCTTTCGGGCTTTATGTTCCCCCGTGACAAGATGAACCTTGCGCTCCGCCTCGCCGGAGATTTGTTCCCGCTGACTTATTTTATCCCCATCGCGCGAGGCATTGTCAGCAAGGGTATCGGCATCGAGTTTTTGTGGGAGCAGGTCGTCGCGATGCTCGTCTACAGTATCGTGATCATGGTCTTTGCCACTCGCGCGTTCAAGCAAGGGCTGGACTAGCAGCCTGTCGGAGAGAACCCCCGAGGGGCTGGAGTCGAGGCTTTAGCCGGGGAAAAGGCAGCAATTTCCGGCAAAACCGGCTGAAGCCTAGACTCCTGAATGTCTCTCCGACAAACTGCTAGCAGCCTGTCGGAGTGAAAAATGCTGCCCCTAAATTCACCACTTTTTGCGGTAAAAGTGGGGCGCGAGACCTGAATTCCGGCTCAAAATCGTAGTCGAGTGGGGCTTTTCTCAGCAAAACGTGTTCTCTCCGACAGACTGCTAGAAGGAAGAAATAATATGCCCAAGTCGCTGAAACGCACCCTTGCCTTTACACAGAAAGAGATAATCCAGATCCTGCGGGATTGGCGCACGCTGATGATTATCCTGCTCATGCCCATCGTCCTGATGTTCTTTTTTGCCTACGCCGTGAACCTGTTGGTAGATCACATGCCCACCGCAGTCGCGGATATGAGCAAGGATATTCGGAGCCGGGCTTTCATCGAGGCACTGGAAATCTCGGGGTACTTTGACGTGAAAATGTACGTGGAGGACGAGGATGCGGTCGTTCGGGCAATTGACGCGGAACAGGTCAAAGCTGGCCTCGTGATCCCTCCCGATTTCGCGGCGCAGGTCGAACGGGGCAGCGGCCAAGTTATGATCATCTTTGACGGCTCCGATACCCTCACCGTCCAGACGGGCTACAGCGCGGCGAGCGCTATCGCCCAGTCCCAGTCGGTGGAGTTGCTGATGGAAAAGGCAAACCAGATGGGAATGGGAGCCATTGGCCTGGGATCGCTCCCCATCTACACCTCAATCCGCGTTCTCTACAACCCCGACATGGACGGCATGATCTTTATGGTGCCGGGAATAGCGGCGATACTGTTGCAAATCCTGACCATCGCCCAGGTAGCCATGTCCGTGGTGCGCGAGCGCGAGTTGGGCACCCTGGAACAACTCCTGGTCACGCCCGTCCGCCCAATAGAACTCATGATCAGCAAAGTGGTGCCCAATATCTTTATCACCGTCGTTGACACGCTGATCCTGGTTCTGACAGGGGTCTTTTGGTTCGACGTGCCCTTCCAGGGAAGCCCCTGGCTCTTTGCCTGGCTCTCCTTGTTGTTCATCGTCTCCGGGTTGGGGCTGGGACTCTTGATCTCGACTGTGGCGCAAACGCAAAAGCAAGCCCAGCAGTTGACGACCGTGCTGGTACTGCTGACGACGATGCTGACCGGCCTCTTTTATCCACGGACGACGATGCCGCCGCTGGTACAGGCTGTCGGCAATCTCATCCCGGCGACCTATTTCATCCGCATCGCTCGCGGGATCATCACCAAGGGGGTCGGGCTATCCTTTATGTGGAGCGACGTGTTGGCCCTCCTCGTCTACGGAGTCGCGGTGATGGGGTTCGCGGCGGTGACGTTCAAAAAGAGGCTGGATTAGGGAGTAGTTGATGAGTGGCGAGGTGACCATCTTTACCCAAGATTTGGTGAAACGGTTCAAGACCAGGCGCGGCGCGGTGACGGCTGTGGACGGCGTGACGCTGCAAGTGCGGCGCGGCGAGACCTACGGCCTCATCGGGCCGGACGGGGCGGGAAAAACAACGACGACGCGCGTCATCCTGGGGCTGCTCAAGCGCACCGCCGGCGAGAGCCGCATCCTGGGCTACGACTCTATGCGCGATACCTACGACATCCGCGAGCGCGTGGGCTACATCGCCCAGCAATTCGCCCTCCCTGGCGATCTGACGGTGATTGAGAACATGCGCTTCTTCGCCAACGTCCAGGGAGCCAGCCGGGAGGAACAGCGGAAGCGCATCCCGGAACTGCTAGAGTTCGCCGGCCTGAGCGATTTTACCAACCGGCGGGGAGACCAACTCTCCGGGGGGATGAAGAAAAAACTGGCGCTGGCGTGCAGCCTGATCCACGAGCCTCAAGTGGTGATGCTGGACGAGCCTACTCTGGGCGTGGACCCGGTCAGCCGGCGCGAGTTCTGGAACATGCTGGGCGACCTGCGCACGGAAAAAGGGACGACGATCTTTGTCTGCACCCCCTATATGGACGAAGCGGAGCGCTGCAACTGGGTGGGGTTGATGTACCAGGGCCAACTCGTCGCTCACGATTCGCCGGAGACGATCAAACGTATGGTGCCGGGCCGCCTGCTCGAGTTCACCCCCGCGAACTTTGTGCCCGCCTGGCAGCTTGTTCCCGAATTGGAGGGGGTGTTGGAAGTACAAACCTACGGCGCGATGCTTCACGTCTTTGTGGATGACGTAGAAAGACGCAAGCGAGAGATCGAAACCGCGCTATCCGCCCAGGGGGTCACCTGCGAAGGGATGCGCGAGATTGAGCCTCGGATGGAAGAAGCTTTCATCTCCCTCATCCGCAGGCAACGAGTAGGGGCGACCGGGTAGGGGCGACTCGCCGAGTCGCCCCTACCGCGAAACGTGATAGGAGATCTGCAACCATGAACAATTATACCATCGAGGTTGAGAACCTGACCAAACGTTTCGGCGACTTTGTCGCCGTGGATCACGTCAGTTTCCGCGTGAAACAGGGCGAGGTCTACGGCTGGCTGGGCCCCAACGGCGCGGGCAAGACGACGACGATCCGTTTGTTGCTGGGCTTGCTCAAGATCACGGAGGGCAGCGCTCGCGTGCTGGGATACAATCCGAGCACCGAGACCAAAGCGATGCAGGCCCACGTCGGCTACATGTCGCAACTCTTCACGCTGTACAACGATCTCACCGCCCGCGAAAACATCCGCTTTTATGGTCAGGCCTACGGGCTGCGACGAGACGAGTTGCAACAGCGCCAGGCCGAGATCATTGAGATGGCCGGGCTGCAAGGGCGCGAGAACGAATTAACCGCCAATCTCTCCGGCGGCTGGAAGCAACGGTTGGCCCTGGGCTGCGCCATCGTCCACAAGCCCAAAGTCGTCTTCCTGGACGAGCCTACCGCCGGGGTGGACCCCATCAGCCGGCGCGATTTTTGGGGGTTGATCTATGCTATGGCCAAGAAGGACGTGACCGTTCTGGTCACCACCCACTATATGGACGAGGCCGAACTATGCCAGCGGGTCGGCTTTATCAGCCAGGGGCGGCTGGTGGCGCTAGATACTCCCGGCCAACTCAAAGAGACCGAGATGCGCGGGCAGGTTTTGGAGATCAACACGCTCGACCCAGAGCGGGCGATGCGCGTGCTGAAGAGTGCCCAGGAGAGCGGTCGATTGCCGCGTGACGAAGTTGCCTTCTACGGCGCGCAGATCCACGCCGTCGTGCCCGATGCGGAAGCGTTCAAGCAACCGGTCAGGGCGCTGCTGGAAGAAGCTGGGGTTAGGGTGCATACCATCGAATGGATCGCCCCGACGCTGGAGGACGTCTTTATTTCATCGGTCACGCAGTAGGACGAGTTGCCCCACCACGCATTGCACCTTAAAAATTTCACATTCTCTTGACAAGCCTCCCTCCCCGGTGTACAATGTGACTGAGTGACCACTCACATAAATGAGTGGGAACTCAATCAAAAGGAGGGCCGGATGTCTGCTCAAGACCCGATACGACAACAACTGATCGAAGCGCGGTGCAATCAGATTCTCGATGCCGCCACCGCTGTGTTCGCCGAGAAGGGGTTTCACCGCGCCAGCACCAGGGAGATCGCCAGGACAGCTGGCATAGCCGAGGGCACCATCTACAACTATTTTACCAACAAGTCTGACTTGCTGATCGGCATCATGACCCGCCTGGCCGAGTTGGACTCCCTGGACGAGGAACTGATGGAGGCGCTGCAAGGCGATGTCCGCGATTTCTTCGTCGCTACCTTTCGCTACCGCGCGACCCGCATCCAGCAAGGCCAGGAGATGCTTCAGGCCATCCTGCCGGAGGTGTTGGCGAACCCGGAACTGCGCGAGAGTTTCTACCAGCAGTACGTGTTGCGCATCGCGACGATGCTGGAACAGTACGTGCAGGCGCGGATCGAGTCGGGACACATACGACCGGTCAATGTGCCGCTGACGGTGCGCGCGATACAGGGTGTGTTCGTCGGCATGCTCGTCTTGTGCATCCTGGGCGATGAGCCGCTCCAATCGGGGTGGGATGATGTGCCGGAGGTACTGACAACGCTCGTTTTCGACGGCCTGAGGCCGGGGGAGGCGGAGAAATGATCGGACGCACGCTCACCATCGCCCGCAAAGAGTTGTTGCACATCGTGCGCGACCGGCGCACGCTGGCAGTGATGTTCCTGATCCCAATCGTACAACTCGTTCTCCTGGGATACGCCGCCACCACCGATGTGGAGCATCTGCGCACGGCGGTGCTGGACGGGGATCACACACCCCGGAGCCGGGAACTGGTCGAAGCCTACCGCGCCTCCAACTACTTCGACATCGTCGGCTACGTGGAGGACGAGGAGGCGCTGGCACGGCTGGTGGACGGCGGGCAGGTACGAGCCGGGCTGATCATCCCGGCCGGCTACGGGGCGGACGTGGCCGCCGGGCGGAAGGCGGACGTGGCCTTCGTTATTGACGGCTCCGATCCCAACGTGGCTAACACTGTCTACGCCGCCTCTCAGCAAGTGGAGCAGGCGCAAAGCATGCAGCTCATCAAGCAACGACTGGGGGTCTCGCTGGAAGAGATGACCGCCCTGGAGGTCCATCCCCGCGTCTGGTACAACCCGGCGATGAAAAGCGTCAATTTTATGATACCGGGACTGATTGCGATGGTACTCTTCACGCTCACCGTCATGCTGACCTCGCTGGCTATCGTGCGCGAGCGAGAGCAGGGCACGATTGAGCAACTGATGGTGACCCCCATTCGCCCCATCGAACTGATCGTGGGGAAGGTGATTCCCTACGTGTTCGTCGCCTTCTTCGATGTGTTGGAAGTGTTGGCCCTGGGTGTGTTCTGGTTCGGCGTGCCTATCCATGGTAGCCTCTCCCTGTTGCTGCTTCTGGCGGCGCTTTCCCTGATGACCTCGCTGGGTGTCGGCATCTTTGTCTCCAGCGTGACCAATACCCAGCAAGAGGCGATGTTGATGGTGTGGATGATGCTGCTGCCCTCCATCTTCCTGGCCGGCTTCTTCTTCCCCATCGAGGCTATGCCGGACTTCCTGCGGGCGATCAGTTACCTGATTCCGTTGCGGTATATGCTGGACGTCATCCGGGGTATCATGCTCAAAGGGGTGGGGCTGAAGGTGCTGGCGGAGCAGGTGGTGGCTTTGGCTGTTTTCGGTGCGGTGATCATGGCCTTTGCGGCGACACGGTTCCGCAAGCGGTTGGAATGATGGCAATGAACAATGAGCAATGAACAATGAACAACAATGCGTCATAGAAACGCATAACCTGGTAAAGCGGTTCAAGAAAGTTGCTGCCGTAGACGGGCTCGACTTGAGCATCCGGCGCGGCGAGATTTTCGGGCTGCTGGGGCCGGATGGGGCGGGCAAGACGACGACGATCCGTATGTTGTGCGCGATTATGGATCCCAGCGAGGGCCACGCCCAGGTCGCCGGGTTCGACACGGTGAAGGAGGCGGAGGAGATCAAGAAACGCATCGGCTACATGGCACAGCAGTTCTCGCTCTACGGCGATCTGACGGTGCTGGAGAATTTGACCTTCTTTGCCGACATTTTCCAGGTCGGACGGCAGGAGCGGGAGGAGCGCATCGCCCGTTTGCTAAAGTTCGCCCGCTTGACCGAGTTTCAAAAGCGGCGCGCGGCCCATCTGTCGGGCGGCATGCAGAAGAAACTGGCCCTGGCCTGCACGCTGATTCACCAGCCTGAGGTTATCTTCCTGGACGAGCCGACCACCGGCGTGGACCCGGTCTCGCGGCGCGAGTTCTGGGACATCCTGACCGAACTTCACTTGCAGGGGGTGACCCTTTTCGTCAGCACCCCGTATATGGACGAGGCGGAGCGGTGCTCACGGGCGGGGCTGATGTTCGAGGGGAACATCGTCGTCTGCGACACGCCGGAGCGGATCAAGGGGCTGGTGGAGGGGGAGTTGCTGGAACTGCGACCCGACCGGCTGCGGGAGGCGAGCCGGGTCATCGAGAACCTTCCCGGTGTGCTGGAGGTGCAGACTTACGGCGATCTGCTGCACGTGTTCGTAGATGGTGCTGCACGATGCGCACCGATCATCCAAGACACGTTGAGTGGTGCGGGGATCGTCGTGCGGGGGCTGCGCCAGACCCGCCCGCGGATGGAGGAGGCGTTCATCTCACTGATACGTAAGCGGACGGAGGCAGGTTAGCCGGCGCCGGTGGGGAGGGCGAAGGCTTGTTTGTTTTCGTAATCGAAGCAGATTTTGAACCTGGAGAGCAGATTGGCAAAGCCAAGGACGAGGGGTACCTGATCGGTTTTGGCAAGGAAAGCAGGGAAGACAAACTCTGGGCTAAGATGGCTCTCTCAATCCACGAGAATACCGGTGACCTGGCCTAACACGGCCGAAACCTGGCATTCAGGATGCGGATTGATACCACCGAAGGTGACACTATCGGCACTGATGCTAACAGCCAAACCCTGCCAGATGTGTAGCGGGACGATAGAGACGAAAGCACCCGTGTCAATGATGGCGTGTCGGGCCTCACCAAACATGTCATCTGTCCGCAAAAGTTTCATCCACCCCTTCAGGCGAATGACCGTGATGGGCACATTGCTATACCGGGCACTCACGATTCTGTGCGTGGTAAAATGCAGATTGATCATAGAATGATTGATACCCCCACGAGGCAATCAGTGAAAATCTCGTCGGCCGGCTTCCTTGACTTTTGCACGGCAATTCTTTCGACTTCTCCGAGGTCACGGCCATGAGCCAGCACTTGTTTGTTAAAGATGGCCAACCAGATAATGGCGTCATCTATCCCGTACTTGCGATAAAGTTCGGTAGCATTTTGGCGCATCCACTCCACGTCATCCCAGTAGCGCTGCGGTTCTCGCACGACAGTCTGCGCACTCATCTTTCCCTCCACCCTATGTCAAAGTGTAAGTTGGCCATAGATTGGCGTCCCTCTCTCAATAAATTTTACGAAAATCTCTCTGGTACCCACGCCAGTCTTTTCAACAGCCATCCTCTCTGCTTCTACCATGTCAGGTCCCCATCCAACCACCTCTTTATTGTAGATGGCAATCCAGATGCTCTCACCGTGGGGGCTATCCTCCCCGAAGCGTTCGTGGAGTTCGGTGCTGTGCTCGCGGGCCCAGCGCATATCATCCCAATATCGTTGCGACACCGGTTCAACAGTTGGCACGCCCATTTCGAGTTCCTCCATCCATTCTGCTGATGCAACTCTATTATAAACTTGGAGGCTGCCTTTGTCCAGTCCGTATGCTGTCGAAGTAACAGAATTGACCAAAAAGTTCGGCGATTTCACCGCCGTGGATGGGGTCACGTTCAACATCCGGCGCGGACAAATCTTTGGTTTCCTGGGACCCAATGGCGCGGGCAAGACGACGACCATCCGCATGCTCCTGGGTCTTTTGCGGCCCACAGCGGGCCAAGCCTCCGTGCTGGGGTATGACATCGTGCGCCAGGCGGAGGAGATCCGCAAGCACATCGGCTACATGTCCCAACGTTTCAGCCTCTACCGGGACCTGACCGTGAGCGAGAACCTCGACTTCTACGGGCGCACCTACGGCGTGCGCGGCGAGCGGCTGCGCCAGCGCAAGCAGTTCGCCATCGGGATGGCAGGGCTCCGGGGGCGGGAGCGGGAACTGACGCGCAACCTCTCCGGCGGCTGGAAGCAGCGGCTGGCCCTGGGCGCAGCGATCCTCCATGAGCCGGAGATGCTCTTCCTGGACGAGCCGACCGCCGGGGTGGACCCCATCTCGCGGCGGGCCTTCTGGGATCTGCTCTACCAGTTAGCCGAGGATGGGACGACCATTCTCGTCACGACTCATTACATGGACGAGGCCGAGCACTGCCAGGATCTGGCGCTCATTCACAACGGGCGCATCATCACCCAGGGCTCGCCGGAGGAGATCAAACTGCACGAAATGCAGGGGCAGGTATTGGAGATTGACTGTGATCAGCCAGACGTCGCCATCAGCGTCCTGCGGCAACTTGCTTCCCCCCTCGTGGGGGGGATTGAGGGGGGTTTCGAGGAGGTGGCGCTGTATGGCGCGTTGATTCACGTAGTGGCCGAAGGGATTGCGGAGCACGAGCCCCACATCGAGCAGGCACTGGCTGAGGCCGGTGTGCAGGTGCGGGCAATGGATGTCATCGCCCCGTCATTGGAGGATGTTTTCATCGCCAACGTGCGGAGTAACACAGAACACGGAGCGGCAGGATTAACGGATTGATGACTTGTACTACAACTGGCACAACGGTAGCCAGTGGCACAGGATTATCGCAACACGGGAGCAAGAATATGAAACGAAAGCGGATCGTTCCGATCATCATCGTCGCCGTGGTCGTCATCGTGGTGGCCGCGGCAGGAATCTACTTCGCCACGAACCCGGATGTCTGGCAGCAGGTGCTGGTACAACTTCCCGCTGGGGCCGGTCTCCGACCGAGCCACGAGGCCAGTGGCCTGACGGCCTCTGGGTTCATCGAGGCGGAGGAGGTTGCCGTCGCGCCGGAGATGGGAGGGCGCGTGGTCGAGTTGTTGGTGGACGAGGGAGACGAGACCGAGGCCGGGCAGGTGCTGGTGCGGCTGGACGGGACGTTGCTGGAAGCCCAGATTGAGGTAACCCAGGCAGCCCTGGACGTAGCCCAGGCGGGGTTGGCCCAGGCGCAGGCAGGAGCCCGCCCGGAGCAGATTCGACAGGCGGAGGCCGCGCTGGCGCAGGCCAAGGCGGCCCGCGATGGGGCCCACCAGTCCTGGCAGGACCTCATCGCCATCCGCGATAACCCTCAGGAGCTGGATGCTCAGATCGCCCAGGCGAGGGCACAGGTGGCCGCCGCCGAGGCCGGGCTGGCTCAGACCACCATGCTGAAAGATGCGGCCGAGATCGCTCACAACAACTACTGGGACGCGAAGGAAAAAATGGATGCGGCGAAGGAGAAGTTAAAGGAGATTCCCGCGCCTTTCCGTCCCGACTTGCCAGGGGTCCAATTGGACTTTCACCTCATCCCCAACGCTTACTGGAAGGCGTGGGTCGGCGTGAACAGCGCCCAGGCCGGGCTGGATGGAGCGCGCGCGGCGCTGAACGACCTCTACGCGATGCGGAACAATCCCCAGGAACTGAACGCTCAGGTGGACGCCGCCGAAGCGCAATACCGGGCTGCCGAGGCCGCCGTAAAGATGGCCCAGGCCCAACTTGATGCGTTGCGAGCGGGGGCCACGGAGGAGGAGATCGCCGTCGTCGAGGCGCAAGTGGAGCAGGCACAAGCCGCACTTGACGTCCTGATGGTATTACGCGACAAACTGACCATCGCCGCACCGGCCGGCGGGCTGGTTCTGGAACTCAGCATCCACGAGGGGGAACTGGCCGGGCCCGGGGCCACCTTGCTCACGTTGGGCGATCTGGACGAGGTGACCCTGACCGTATACGTGCCGGAGGATAGGCTAGGACAGGTACAGATCGGCCAACAGGTGGAAGTTCGTGTGGATAGTTTCCCTGAGCGGCGGTTCATAGGCACAATGGTGACCATCGCTCACGAGGCGGAGTTTACCCCGCGCAACGTGCAGACGCAGGAGGAGCGCGTGAACATGGTCTTCGCTGTGGACGTGTGCATCCCCAATGCCGATCATGCCCTCAAGCCAGGTCTGCCCGCCGACGCGGTGATCATTACCGAGGAGCAGTGAAATGAACAATGAAAAATTAAAAATGAAAAATGAACAAATGCACAGTCTGCAAAGCCTCAGAGCTCAAATCTCAAGTCTCAGGTTCAGTATTTGTCATTTGGTCATTTGGTTATTTGTCATTGGTCATTTGGTTCTGCTGACCGGGTGCGGGAACAACGTGGCTGACGGTCCCATCATTGCCTCGGGCTTCATCGAAGGCGAGGAGGTTGTAGTCGCGCCGGAGACGTCGGGCCGCATTGCCGAGATGCTGGTGGATCGCGGAGACGACGTGCGGGCTGGCGATGTCCTGGTGCGCCTGGATGATGCAGTGCTCCAGAGTCAGCGGTTAGAGGCCGAGGCCGGGCTGGCAGCCGCCCACGCTAACCTGGCCCGCGTGCTGGCCGGCGCACGCCCCGAGGAAATCGCCGCCGCTGAGGCTGCACTTGCCCAGGTGGAGGCCCAACAGGAAGGGGCAGATCAGGCCGTGATCGACGCCCGGGACGCGATCAGCACACCCCTGTCGCTCAATGCCGAGATTGACGCTGCCCGTACCCAGGTGCACCTGGCTGAACAGAACGTCGAGATGGCGAAGGCCAACCTGGCGGAGACGGAAATCAAGCATAACGTCTACGCCGAGCAGGGGGGAGACGTGAAGCGCATCTGGGACCTCCAGTTGCAGGCAGCCCAGGCGGCGCAGGTGCAGGCCCAGGCCAAACTGGAAGGGGCTCAGAAGTACCTCAATGTCCTCTGGTCTATGCGCGCTAATCCTCTTACCCTCGAGGCCCAACTCCACGGCGCGGAGATGCAATCCCGCCTCACCGAGGCGCAGGTGGAGACCGCGCAGGCGGCGTTGGACGAGCTGAAGGCCGGCCCGACCGAGGAACAGATCGCGATGGCCAAGGCCCAGGTGCGACAGGCCGAGGCAGCAGTGCGCCTGGTTGACGCTCAGATCGCCCAACTCACGCTGACTGCCCCAATGGAAGGCATCGTCACCAGCCGTAGCAGTCAGACCGGGGAGACCGCCGCGGCGGGAGCGCCGCTGCTCACTATCGCCAGTCTGGACGAAATGACGCTGGTGATTTACATCCCTGAGAACCACATCGGGCAGGTGCGGCTGGGCCAGGAGGTGGAGGTGCGGGTGGACTCCTTCCCGGAGCGCGTGTTCAAGGGGCAGGTGGCGAGCATCGCAGGCGAGGCGGAGTTCACCCCACGCAACGTGCAGACGCAGGAGGAGCGCGTC
Source organism: uncultured Anaerolineales bacterium (assembly GCA_964653285.1). Lineage (GTDB taxonomy): Bacteria > Chloroflexota > Anaerolineae > B4-G1 > B4-G1 > CAZZEX01. Next base: position 12,612 of record CAZZEX010000025.1, on the reverse strand, counting down.
AACCTGGTCTTCGCCGTCAAAGTACACGTCCCTAACCCCGACCGGGCCCTCAAACCGGGGATGCCCGCCGACGCGACGGTCCGGCCTTAACAACGAGCGATTGACCCAACGAGGCAACGAGGGCCTACTCCCTGTGGGGTGGGCCCTCTTCTCAAACAAGTTATCCCACCACAGTGATTGGCCTCGAAATACCGCATCAACACTTATTGACGCGTGCCCGCAAAGGGGGTATAATCGCCCAGAATTGGTGTTTGTGCCTTGATCCCTGCCGTATAAAGGCATTGCGGTAACAGTGAGCATAACCCAAAAACCAAAACCCAAATCCCCAATTAGCCCTTGGTCATTGGTCATTGGTCATTGGTCATTGGTCGTGTTGGTGTTACTGGTTGCCCTGCTCTTTCGCACCTACAATCTCGACCGTGTCCCGCCGGGGCTGGATGGCGACGAGATGTTCAACGGGTGGGACGCGCTCCGGGTGCAGGAAGGGAACCTGGAAGTCTATTTCGCGGCCAACTTTGGCCGCGAACCGCTGCTGATTTACTTGATAGCCCTGACAACCCGCCTGTTGGGGATGGGGACCTGGGCTATGCGATTGGCGTCGGTCATAAGTGGGATGGTCGGCCTCGCGTTTACCTGGTTGCTCGCCCGCCGGTTATTCAACTTCCGCGTCGCTATTCTGGCGACGGCGTTGACATCTGTCTCCTTATGGCCGGTTTTCCTCAACCGCGTCGCGCTGCGGGCGGGCGTTCTGCCGGCCTGTCAGGTCGTCGCGGTTTATGCTCTCTGGCGCGCTCTGGATGATCGCAGTAGCCGCTGGGCCGTCGTGGCTGGCTTGTTTACGGGATTGGGCCTTTACACGTACACGGCTGGCCGCGTCTTTCCGGTTGTTGTGGTCCTCTGGCTGTCGCTGACCTTGATCGTAGGGCAGGTTTCCACACCTGCCAGTGGCTGGCGTTTGCTGCGCACCAATGGGAAACGGTTGGCAGCCATTATTGGGCTCGGGGGGCTGGTCGCCGGCCTGGTTGTACTCCCGCTCGGTCTTTATGCGCTACAACATTCCGACATATTCAACCAGCGGGTGAATGAACTTAACTTCGAACTGAACCAGCTTCGGGCAGGCAACCCCGATCCTATGTGGCATTCTGTGAAGGCTGCACTGGGCATGTTCACGCAAGCCGGCGACTGGGAGTGGCGTTACAATCTCTCTGGGCGTCCAGTCTTTGACAAGGTGACAGGCGTGTTGTTCTACCTCGGCCTGGTCGTTTCCTTGTTCCGGCTGCGGCGACCGGCTTACTCGTTGTTGATAATCTGGTTGCTGATTATGCTCACCCCGACTATACTCAGCATTGGAACGCCCTCGTTCCTGCGCGCGACCGGCGCGTTGACGCCCATCTACTTGCTACCGGCCATCGGCGCTGACTTTACGTGTGAACGGATATCGCGTTATGCATCGCGCGTCACGCGTCACGCATCACGCATCACGCATTACGCATTACCCGTTACGTTTTTCGTTGGCCTGGTCTTCATCAGCGCTGATACGTGGCACGATTATTTCAACGAGTGGCCTCGCGATCCTTACGTTAATCATATCTATGAGGCCGATCTGGCCACCGCCGCCCGTTACTTGAATAAGTATACCCCTGCCGATACGCCGGTCTGGGTCTCCAGTAACTTTCCTAGCGATCTAAGCCGGATGTTGTTAAACCTCCAGTCCACCTACTCCGGCCCAGTGCGTTGGTTCGATGGCAATATGGCCACAGTATGGCCGTCTGGCTGGGCCGGTCAGGACGTGTTGCTTATCTTTACCCAGACGTCTCCCCCCAATCCCGACGCCGTGGCTGTTTTGAGTGACTATTTGATTTTCCACGAAAACGACGGTGCTGGCCAGCCTCTTATGTGGGTCTATCGGATCCCTGGAGAATCGTTGTCCCAAGTGCCCTGGCAGCCTGCCCATACGTTGGGCGGTCGTTTTGCCCACGACCGAGAGATTCTGGGCTACGACGCGCCGGCGCGGGTTCAACGCCAGACCGAGGTACCTGTCGTAGTTTATTGGCGCGTGCCCTCAGGCGTTGAATATGACAGGTCCGATCTACCGTTTAGCCTTGTCTGCTTGCAAGATGAAGCCGCGGGTCGGTGCTGGGAAGAGGAAGCGCATTATATGGCCTATCCCTTGTGGGATTGGACCATCGGGGACGTGGTGGCTCAACGTTATATGGTGCCCGTACCAGCCGATCTGCTGCCGCAGACGACGTACTTTCACATAGGCATGCACACCGGCGTCGGCGAGGTCAGTTTTGCCGACGAGAATCACGCCGGTGTCCCGCTTCTCGCCGGTCCGGTTGAGGTCGTGGGGAATGCCAGTGTGGATCCTCAGTGGGATGCTGACACACCAACCTTTAACCAGGAACTGGCTCTTGTCGGCTACCAGGTGCCGGCCCCTGTCGGCTACCAGGTGCCGACTGAACTCTCGCCGGGCAGTACCTTGGATGCCGACCTGCAGTGGCAGGCGATGCGCTCACCAGGCAACGATTACGTCGTGCGCCTGGAACTACGCGACCGCGCTGGCGGTGGCGTCGCTGCGTCGCTTGAGGAGCCATTGGGCTCCGACCTCCACCCGACCAGCCGGTGGGTAAGCGGTGAACCTGTGCGCACGTTTTACAGGGTACGAATCCCGCCTGACCTCAGCGGTGAGTTTGACGTCTACCTGCTGCTGTTGGAGGCCGCCGGGCGACAGGAAATCGGTTCTCCCCTTTTCCTGGGACCGGTGTCCGTCGCTGGCCGGCCCCGCAACTTTGAGTTACCCACACCAGAATATCCTCTGGCCGCCAACTTTGGGCCTAGCATCCGCTTATTGGGCTTTGACCTCAAGCAGATTGATCCCAGGCCGGGGGGGCAAATAGAAGTCGTTTTATATTGGCAGGCACTTTCCACGGTCGGCGAAGACTATAAGGTGTTTGTACATCTGTACCATCCTACCATTCCAGGGGGCCTACCTGGACAGCACGACAGCCCACCGGGGAACGGTGCGTTCCCAACCTCGAGCTGGTTACCCGGCGAAGTCGTGACTGATCCGCATTTGATTGTGATTGAGCCTGACGCGGATACGGGCGTGTGCCAGATCGGGGTAGGATTATACCTCCCTTCCACCGGCGAACGGTTGGAGGTGCGCATAGACGGCCAGCCACAGCCGGACAACGCGCTCATCATCACTGAGGTTGAGGTACGGTAGCGACGTCTAAACGTATCTTTTCAATAAACCGGGGTAGGGGCAGGTCTTGTACCTGCCCAAGAGGGCGACCACGAGGGTTCGCCCCTACATACCCAATTCATCCGACGGCTTAGCGGCACAGCGGCGCACGATGGTTCCACATGCAGGTGATGGCGGAGAGACCGAAGGCCACCGTCCAGACGTGGATGAACAGTTCTACCGCTACCTCACCGGTTAGGGGTAGGTAGAGGCCGTTCTCCAGGAAAAACAGGACGTCCATCAGTCCCAGGAACACCATCGCGCCTCCGCTCACCAGTCCGAACAGCAGTCCGGCCGGTCGCATGCGCCACAACCCCACCGCCCCCAGGATGGCAGTCAGGGCCACCCAGAGATCGGCCAGGGGGAAGGACATCTCCCAGGCAAACCAGGCGTCGCACCGGGATGCCAGGATTCCATTGCGCTGGGCCTCCAGGTCGGCGAAGAAGGTGGCCCAGAAAAGGATGGTGCCGACGGCGGTCAACAGCATCAGCACGGCGGTGACGGTGAGGCCTGTGGGGCGTTTCATCCTGTTTCCTCCTCGCTTCCTTCCTCCAGCGCACCGGGCGGCCAGCACATGGGCACCCGGGGGATGCAGTCATGGTGTCCCATGGCCCGCTCAATGGCCCAGATGTAACTTTCCTCGCCGATCAGGTGCATCCCTCCATCCACGGGGATGCTGGCGCCGGTGATCCAGTCCGACCAGGGGGAGGCCAGGAGGGCAGCCACCTTTGCCACGTCCTCCGGCTTCCCGAAGCGTCCGAAAGGAACCTGCTTCAGGTGGGCGGCGTGGAGTTCGGGGATGATTGTCACCTCCTCGGTCATCGGGGTCTCGATCATGCCCGGGGCGATGGCGTTGACGTGGATGCCGTGGGGTGCCAGTTCCAGCGCCGCCGAGCGGGTGAACATCATCACGCCCCCTTTGGAGGCGCAGTAGTGAGCCTCGCCGGCCAGCGGAACAGCCTCGTTGATGGAGGAGAGGTTGATGATCTTGCCCCGCCGGCCGTTCTGAAGCCACCAGCGGGCGACGGCGCGGGTGCAAAGAAAGGTGCCTTTGAGATTGACACCCAGCACCCAATCCCACTCCTCCTCCAGCATGTCCACGACGGACGACAAAGTGCCCACGCCGGCCGAATTGACCAGGATGTCCACTCCGCCGAAGCGTGCGACGGCCTGCTCGACCAGCGCGTCTACCTGCCCGGCGTCCTGCACGTCCACCTGGACCAGCAGCACCGGGTAGCCAGCCTGCTCCAACTCGACGAAGACCTCCTCGGCGGTCTCCATCTCCACATCGCCGATGACCAGGTTGGCGCCCAGCGCGCCGAACATACGCGCGATGCCAGCCCCGATGCCGGAGCCTCCGCCGGTGATGATGGCGGTCTTTCCGCTCAGGTCTATCCTCCTTTCAACCATCGCTCATCCCTCCGTCCCGGCGAAATTCTGGCCTGCGTAGTCCCCCTCGAACTCGGTGGGGATGGTCTGCAGCACCTCCAGCCAGCGGATGGTGGCGTCGGCCGTCTTGAGCAGTTGTAGCAGGTTCCCCTTGACTCTGAGCTTGCGCATCATCATCGCTTTGTTGGCGTCGAGTTTGCCGGTCAGAATCTGCACCCACACGCCGTACAGCCCCTGCAGGATGAAATCGGTCTTGCGCTCACCGATCCAGATCTCGGTGATGGTGCCGTGGTCGGCGGCGTAGCCGATGGTCAGTGTCTCCGGGATGCCTTTGTCGGGCTCCGCCTTGATGACCATCAGGTAGGAGTCGCTTTCGTCCTTGGCCAGGCGTTGGTACTCCTCGTCGGCATTGCTGCGCCGCTTGACCTCCTCCAGGTACTCCATACTGCCAAACTTCATCTGATACCCTCCCTACTTGTTCATTGTTCATTGTTTCATTGATTCATTGATTCATTGGTTCATTGTTCATTGTTCACTGTTCTTTTTGCCTCCTGCTCCCGACGTACCTTGGCAACAATCCGGTCAGGAATCCAGCGAGTGAGACCGCTGAAGCCGTTGGCGAGTAGGAAGTAAAGCCGCATGTCCAGGCTGGGCAAGATGTATACCTGCCGCCGCTCGATGCCGCGCACCAGGGCCTGGGCGACCTGATCGGCCGTCAGCGCCTTGGCCGCCCCGGCGATGCGGCGAGTTTCCAGAGGCTTGAACTGATTCTCGTAGTGAAGTTGCGGCGTGTCGGTGTCGGGGGGGAAGATGACGGAGACGTGAATGGAGTAGGGCTTCATTTCCTGGCGCAGTACATCTGAGAAGCCCCGCACAGCGAACTTGGCTGCGCTGTAGGCAGTGTAGCCGAACACTCCCAGGAACCCGGCCCCCGATGAGAAGTTGACAATGTGGCCGCGGCGTCGCTCCATCATCATTGGCAGGGCAGCCTTGATGGGGTGCAGCGTGCCGAAGAAGTCCACATCCATAGTGTTGCGGAAAATCTCCAGGGGCAACTCCTCGAAATAGCCCGGGTGGGCGAAACCAGCAGCGTTGACCAGGACGTCGGGCGGGTGGCCGTCGGCCGTGAGGCTGGCGATGGCCTCCTGTGCCTGCTCCCAGTCCGTCACGTCGGCGGAGTAGGCCCGGAACCGCTGGGCCGGATTCTCTCGCAGGGGTTCCAGTTCCGCCAGTGTCTCGTCTAGCAACTCCTGGCGGCGGGCGATGATGGATACGTGGGCTCCGCGCCGGGTCAGCAGGCGGGCCGTGGCCCGCCCGATGCCGCTGGAGCCACCGGTGATGATGGCGTGTTGGTTATGAAAGTCCATGGGTTTCCTCTTTTTTTGAAGATATTGCGATTATATCCGTTTTCCGTATCATCTCAATATGTAGGGGCGAACCCTCGTGGTCGCCCTCTTGGGCAGGTACAAGACCTGCCCCTACCCCGGTTTATTGAAAAGATACCGTTTTCCCCTCGGTGACAAGGAGGGGTTTGGCCGGGAGGATCAGAACTCCGACCAGGTTTCTGTCCCCGGGCTATCGCCGCATAAACCGCCGCTCCAGTTCCTCGATGGTCAATAGTATGAAGGCAGGGCGGCCGTGGGGACAGGTGGCGGGCGACCAGGCGGCCGCCAGGTCGTCCAGGAGTGCCCGCATCTGCTCGGTTGTCAGGAGATCGCCTGCCTTGATCGCCGCCGTGCACGCGGCCTTGGTCGCCAGCCGCTCCCGCACCGCCTCGGGGGTCAGCCTCCGGCAGCCCGGCAACTCCTCCAGCAGCGCGTCCAGCAGCACCCGTGCCCTCACCTCACCCCCCAACCCCCCTCTCCTCTCCAGCCCCCACCCCGACCCTCCCCCAACTTTGGGGGAGGGAGCGCGGGAGAGGAGAGAGGGGCCTTCCTCTGCCAGCGAGGCCGGTAGACTCCGCACCAGGAAGGCGTGCCCCCCGAAAGGCTCCACCTCCATCCCCAGGTCGGCCAGCGCTCTCAGATAGGGCTCTAGCAACTCCGCCTCGCGGGCGGTCAGTTCGATCCGCACTGGCGGGCTCAGCGGCCGGCTGCCCTCCCCACCCAGTAGCCGCTCGAAGAGCACCTGCTCGTGAGCGGCGTGCTGGTCCACGACGACCAGCCCCTCCCGGCTGCGGGCCACGATATAGGCATTCTGAAGTTGTCCCAGCGGCTCCAACCCCCCGGCGACGTACTCGGCCCGGCCCTCCTGCACCGCACCCGGCTCGACTGCCACCCCGGCGAAGGGCCAGTCCAGCGCGGGGAAAGGCCCTTCCTGGCGGGGGTAGGGAATCAGCGCCGCCCCCACCGCCCGGGTCACCGCCCCGTAGACCGACCGCTCCTGGCTCAGCCGCACCTCCGCCTTGCGTGGATGAACGTTGACGTCCACCAGGCGGGGATCCAGCCGGATGTGGAGCACCGCCAGGGGACGGCGCTCCGGTGGCAGCCGCCCGGCGTAAGGCCGCTCCAGCATCACCGCCAGGAGACCCGAGCGAACGGGCCGTCCGTTGACGAAGAAGGACTGTCCTCGCCGGTCCCGCCGCCCGATGGTGGGCCGGCTGACGTAGCCCCGGATGCGCAGGTCGGCCGCCTCCCATGCCACCTCCACCATCTCGGCGGCCACCTCCCGCCCTAGCGCGATGCCGATCCGCTCCAGGGGAGTGGCCGGCGGCGCCACGTAGGTCTCCCGCCCGTTGACGACCAGGCGGAAGGCGACGGCGGGGCAGGCCAGCGAGTAGCGGACCACCGTCTGGCGCACCAGTTCCCCCTCCCGCATCGGGGATTTGAGGAACTTGCGGCGGGCGGGGGTGTTGTAGAAGAGGTCGCGCACGGTGACGCTGGTGCCGACGGGGCTGGCGGCCGGCTCCCCGTTCCTCCCTCCCGCGAGCGGGGAAGCCCCCCCTTCCCTCCCCCCCGGTGGGGGGGAAACTCCCTCTTCCCTCCCCCCCGGTGGAGGAGAAACTCCCTCTTCCCTCCCCCCCGGTGGGGGGGACAGAGGGGGGGCGGCCCGCACGCGGGTGCCCTCCAGTTCATCCCGGGTGCGGGTGAGGATCTCCAGCCGGGCGACGGCGGCGATGGAGGAGAGGGCCTCACCGCGGAAGCCCAGCGTGCTGATACCCTCCAGGTCATCCAGCGTGCGGATCTTGCTGGTGGCGAACCGCTCCAGAGCACGGGGCGCGTCGGCGCGGGACATCCCGCAGCCGTCGTCGGAGACGCGGATGAGCGAGAGGCCGCCGTCGCGGATCTCCACGCTGACGGCCGTGGCTCCGGCGTCCAGGCTGTTCTCGATCAGTTCCTTGACCACCGAACCGGGCCGCTCGACCACCTCGCCAGCGGCGATGCGCTCGGCGACCTCGGGGGGGAGGATGTGGATGGTGGGCTGAGTAGTCATCTTCGGCGCCGGGATGTTCTAAGGAAGGGGTGCCTCATAGGTGAGCGGCCAAGTATGCGTTCACCTCGGCCGCCACGTATTCCACGTCCCGTTCCGGGTCGCCTGTCAGAGGTGAGGGGGCCACTGTGCCATCCTCCCAGTGGACGTGGTGGGGGAAACCTGCCAGGTCAGGATGGTGAGGGGCGTTGTCCCAACCGATGATGCGCTCGTCCTCTCGCACGAGGGTATAGCCGTACTTGCCCAACATCTCGTTGAGGTAGACATCCAGCACATAGCCACCACTCAGGTCAACCCTTTGCTTGGTCGCCAGGTCATGGACGGCCTTCACGTGGGGGCAGAGGGCTACAAAGCGGGCGACGGCTCGAGCGAGTTGACCAGCCATTCCAGGAGGCTCCGAAGAAGCTGTGTGTGTCGCAGCATCTCAACGCCGTTCCGCCACTCGATGGAATCCTCCCAATCCGGGTGTTCCCCTCCCTCCCCCCGCGCCAGGCGTGCCTCCAATTCTTCGAGGGAGCACCGATACTTTTGCTCCAGACGCCGGACGGCCTGCCTAAGTAGAGTTTCCCTGGCCCGGGCCTCTTCCAGGAGCCTCAAGAGAGTACTCTCCTCGACGTTAGATGGGAAAGTTTGCAATGCTGCCGCAGGTAAGGTGACCATAATCTCTAACCCCTGAGACGGATATGAACTTGCTGACGAAAGGCTGCCTTGGCACAGGACGTCTTCTCAAAAGTGATTGTACCACGCCTGTGCAGAGGAGGCAAGGTTCAGGGCAGGCTCCTGGGGGGAGGGGACGCGAAGCTGTTGATGGCGCTCTTCGGCCTCTTCCCCCGGGTGGAGTTGTTCTACCTGCTAAGGGCGGACAGTCTCCCTCTTGAGTGTTGTTCCCCGCCTTGCTCTAAAGGGATCGTCAGTTCCCGTCACCAAGCCGCTGGATCTGGCGATCCAGCGGGAGCGGGGCGGCACAGGTGACCCCGGTGAGCCAGCAACACTCTACGGGGAGACCATCTAAGAGCGGCGTTAGGGCAAATGCACACTGCCCCGCTTTCTTCACGTTGACCCGTGACGGTGGGCGAAGGATGCGGGGCAGTGTGCTTGTCTGTCAGCGAAGGCGTCGTTACGCCCACCTCAGTGGTTCCGCAACACCAAAGGCAGGTAGATGCTTTGGAATTCCTGTTGCCGTGGCACTAACGGCGGTGGGTTGGGATCATCGGGAGCGCCTGGATTGGTCTGTTCTACGTATTCAACCAACATAGGACCCCATGCAACATTTTCCTGTGGTGCCATAACAGAACCCGACTGTTGGGAACCCCAGGCAGTGCCGGCTGCGAAGTCAAGATTGAGCCCTGTGTAGAAACTTCGCCTGAAACCCTCCCTGGGGAAGAATATGGAGACACCATGGCTGTTAGGAACTGCCGTGCCTGTCCTGGTTTGGTGATGTTCATCTATGACGTAAGCATCAATAGTATCTATCACGGCCTGTGCTGCCGATTGGATGCTACTGTCAGAAATGTTCGCTCTCACCAACTCTGCAAAATGGCGTAGATCAACATACTCGTCGTTCAAGTCAATTTCCAAATCGCCATTGCTATCAAATCGTTGCACATCTCTGCCGATCGTTGTTAATGTGCCCGAATGTGTTTCCATCTGGCTATTCAGGAGCGCAGCAAGGGAATTTACTGCCGCAACTACGTCATCCAGCCTTGAGATATCGGTTGCAGATATCGTGTAATCCCGAGAACCGCTCTTCTTTTCATCGTGGTAGCCTGTAGAAAACAACGTCGCAAGTTGAGCCGGGGTTGTAGTACCGGTAGTCTCTGAAATGTAACGGGAGTATGCAGTAGTGTACGACCATTGGAGATTCTCACTTGCAACGTAGTAGTCAACGTAGTCGCGCACCTGATACGCATCTTCGATCATAGCCATCAGGCAGGCATCCATGTATAGCACGTCAATCTTGTTGGTGCCGGTGAGGGTGACGGATGCAAGGGCCGTCCCGATCTCACTCACGGTCAGGTGGGCGCCACTATCAGTGTCATCCCACATTGCACCCCCCAACCCGCCGCCGTGATCGGACAGAATCAAGGCATAGTGCTGAGCCGGGTAGTTGGTGCGTGCCCAGTTCACAAAATCTACCACTGTTGCAGCGTCCCCCATGTTCAGTTCGCCTTTCGGCCAGTAGTTCACGTCAGCAGTATAGGTCGCCAGCCTGGTCAGGTCAGTATCGTATTGAACCTCGTAGTAGGCGGAGTTATTGGTGCCCGACCGATCCCATACTGCCACAACTTGAACGTTGGGATTGTTGGCCGCTGCTTCGAGCCGGTTGAAAATGGGTGGGTATGTGACGTCCAGGTTATTGTCACTATCCAGATATAACATGAGCGTCCAGGTCGCATCGCCCCCGCCTCCCCGGTCGTGGACGAAGACGTCAATCGTGTCATTGGTGTCGCCGCTGACCAGGTTGCTGGCCAAGGAGTAGAAGGCCACGTAGCGGCCATCGGCGGAGATGGAAGGCCCGTAGGAAACACTATTCCCCTGGGTGCCGTCGGAGGCGACGGAGACGCGGGTGGTCTGCCCCGTCTGCCGGTCGTGGACGAAGACGTCA
>CAZZEX010000025.1:0-1842 GCA_964653285.1 uncultured Anaerolineales bacterium | reverse complement strand
GCGACGGAGACGCGGGTGGTCTGCCCCGTCTGCCGGTCGTGGACGAAGACGTCACAGTCGCCATTGGTGTCGCCGCCGGCCAGGTTGCTGGCACCGGAGCGGAAGGCCACGTAGCGGCCATCGGCAGAGATGGAGGGATAGCCGGACCAGTTATTCCCCTGCCCCCCGTCGGAGGCGACGGAGACGCGCGTGGTCTGCCCCGTCTGCCGGTCGTGGACGAAGACGTCCTCCACATCATTGGTGTCGCCGCTGACCAGGTTGCTGGCCCAGGAGCAGAAGGCCACGTATCTCCCGTCGGCGGAGATGGAGGGCTCTAAGATCGACCAAGCATTCCCCTGGCTGCCGTCGGAGGCGACGGAGACGCGGGTGGTGGTGCTGTCAACGGATTTCGGGAGCGGATTGAACGGATTGGATGGATTGGACGCCGGGATGTGTCCGTTCAATCCGTTCGACAATCCGTTGACAGCATCCCCTGGCGGCGCGGCGGTGGTGGGCCTGTCCTGCCTGTCCCGAGCGTAGCCGAGGGAAGCATAGCTGGTGGGTGCACCGGGCACCAAAGTCAGAACCAACAGCGTCGCAATAGTCAAACTGAGCGCCTTTGCGCGTGCTAACATTTTCGGCTCCCTCCTGATGTACCGCCTGTGAAAGGACTACCTCGGATAAGGAAATTCACGATGGCCCTGTCAACTATATCGTATATTTCTCCATCCGCGGTCCTCTTCCCGCGAGCAACTCGGGCGACTTCTCCCGTGCGGTGACGTCACCAGAACCTGCTGGCGCTGCCGTATGCTCGTATAGCCCGAAGAGACGACGCTGAACACCCGGGCAAAAGCTGGGTCCTGGAGCCGCCTGTGCAGGTGGTCACGGAAAAGGCGAGCCATTATCGTTCGTCCTCACAGCGGTACGGGCTGTTATTCGGTCATTTTGGGATGAGGGCCGATGTAGAGCACATAGACGATGCGTTGCTCCGTGTCCACTCGCCACCAGATTCGATCGCTCCGAGAGAGGTCATACTGGTAGACACCAGTCAGCGGGCCGACCAGGGGCTTGGTCTTGCCTGGGATCGGCTGTCGAGGGGTAAAGCGCAAATGAGTGTTGATGAACTCACGGGCTTTTCTGCGCTGAGCCGGGGGTAGTTTCTCCAGCCTCTTTCGAGCCCGCTTATGCAGTCAAACCAAAAAGGGCCGCTTCGACGTCATCCCAGTCTTCCCATTCTCCGGCCCCGATGGGCTCGCTCAGCACATGCGCTAGTTCCGGGACAGCCAGCACCTCGGCTGTAGCCTGCCAGCGGGCGACGAGGTTCTCCACAACACTCCAATCGCGCTCGCCCAATGCTTGCCCTAACGCCAGGAACAAGTCGGCAAAGAACCGGCTTCGCTCCCCGGCCGGAAGCAACCGCAGCCAAGGAAAGGCCCGTTCCGCCTCAACGCTGACCTTCCGTGTTTCCCGTGGGAGGGGATGAGCAATCTGTGACATCGCGTACCTCCTGAGTTATTGTAACACGTTTGGGATGATTGGACAACCGCCGACGTCACTCCGGCGTGAACCAGCGGTCCAGCGTCAATCCAGCCGCCTCTCCCGCAGCCGCTGCTGCAACTCATTCAGCACCACCAGCGCCTGCACCGGCGTCAGGTTGCCGATGTCCAGCCCGAACAGTTCCCGCACCACTGCCCACACCGCTTCGTCGTCCACAGGCACCAGCAGCCGCTCCTGCGCCTGTCCCACTGGGTATGGTGCCCTTACCTCACGGAGTTCCCTCAGTCCCCCAGCCTCCTCCGCTTCCTGCTTCCTGCCTCCTGCCTCCTGCTTCCTGCCTCCTGCTTCCTGCCTCCTGCCTCCTGC
>CAZZEX010000024.1:0-54243 GCA_964653285.1 uncultured Anaerolineales bacterium | reverse complement strand
CCTAGTGGGCATTTCTAATTGTCATCAATGGGTAATTATAGTTGTCGTTGAACACAGCGGCTTCAATTCTCCTTAATCTGCCAAATCTCTCCACCACTTCGGAGGTAGCAAGTAGCCCAATAATGACCAGTATCCATCGCAACAGCGCGGACGAACTCAACGGGCTGACTTCGTTGAGCGCGATGACGTAGGCGGCGAAGCCAAGTGTTAGAAGCACGGGTAGATTCTCAATTAGAAGCAGAAGCATGTTCAGTAGTCGCTTTTGCATATGTCTATTTGCCTCCGAAACGGTCTACAATTCCAGTCTGACGCGTGGATCGATCCAGGTGTACAGCAGATCTGTCAGTAAATTCACTGCACCAACCAGGGTTGCCAGAAACAATGTTGTTCCCATTATCATAGGATAGTCGCGCGCAAAGACACTGAGCGTGAAGTACCTACCCAGACCTGGCACGCGAAAAACCGTCTCAATAAAGAAGGAACCGACGACAAGGTCAACTGCGATAGGACCGGTGATAGTCAGCACAGGGAGTAACGCATTGGGTAGGACGTGCCTGACAAGTATGGTTCCTTTCTTCAACCCCTTAGCACATGCGGTGCGGACGTAATCCAAGGGCAAACACTCTAGGATACTGGCTCGTGTGTAGCGTGCGACAGTGGCAGCCGGAGCCAGTGTAAGAGATAGTACTGGTAACAACCAGTTCCTAGGAGTCTCCCATCCTCCTGTAGGTAGCCAGTGTAGCAGCACCGAGAACACCGTTAGCAATAACAGCCCAATGACGAAACTCGGAAAAGCTATTCCCCCCGCCGTAATTGCAGATAGAACATAGTCTGTACAGGTGTCAGGATGCCGTGCCGACACGATACCCAAGAAAAGTCCAAACGGTACGGCAGCAATTACGGCCATTGCTCCGAGGTGCAAAGAAACAGGCCAAGTACGCGTTATTCGTTCCATGACGGTCTCATTGGGCCCTGAAAAGGTATCTCCGAAATCTAGGTGAAGAGCGTGCCACATGTAGGAGATATACTGCACCCACACTGGTTTGTCGAGATTATACTTCTGTAGTAGCTGCAGCCGAACTTCTGGTGCCAAGATGACGCCCTGAGATGCAACACCTGCATCAAATGGACTTCCAGGTATTACGTGCATAAGCCCGAAGGTTATGACTGAGATGATAACAAGATTAAAGAGTAGGCCAAGCAGTCTGAAAGCGAGATAACGAAACATAGATCACTTCAGCGTGAGATCCTGTGCAGTGATTTGGCTGCCCAACTATGTCAGTATGCCGAATAATGTCGGCGTAATCTTCTGTTCTACTTACGCAGAAAAACTTCCGTATAGCCTCCTTTTCATCCACGTTATGCCGAATTTCCCTTATAATAATCCCCCAAGGGGCTTATGCGGAAACACGACATCACGCAAACATTATACACTCAAAATACCCACCGCACAACTCAGGGGGAGAGCCAGGTGAAGAAACGTCCCAAGAAACTTCTTGACCAGGTCCACGCAGACGGCTTCCCATGCGGCAGGGATGGCATCAGCATCGTAGTGAAATCCGCCCAGGTCACCCGACTGATTGACTTCCCTGCAAAGTTGGGCTATACTGAATATGCGGCAGGAAAGAAGGACAGAAAAAAGAGGAAGGAAAGCGAAATGGATGACTCTGTGCTCTGGGCCGTGGCGCTCGGAACCGGTGCGCTTGGGCTTCTGCTCCTCACCATAGCGGGCGTGGTAGCGATGTACCTGAATACCAGGGCGCGTGAGACCAGGGATGCAGCCTCCGCTGATGAGCCGCAGTCGCACACCGGGGATGTAGCCTCCACTGGTGAATCTCAGTTGCGTGCCGCCTCGCCCAGTGCGAAGCGCACAACCGCCGGGGGTTTCTGGGCCTGGGTCAAGGCCTGGGTCTTTGCCTCTATTCACGCCGGAACAGTCAGTTTGGTGCTGGGTGGGATCACGTTTTTTGAAGACATCGCGAGAGCCAGCGACGAGATACAACGCACAGGCACGGTGACATTTCCAAAACAGCTCCTGCCCGGAACACTGGCTGGGTCTGCGTCTCGAAAGCGCCTCTCTCGGCCCTCTGACGACCTGGAGAATCCTGATCAACCCGGTGCCCCTCCCCCCGGTACGGCGGGGTGGGAAGTGGTGGGCCTGCTAGACGAGGCGGATGCCGAGGACGACGGTTGATTGACCATCCCCACCCAGGCTCATACCGGCCCTCGACCTGGCCACGCAGACCCAGGCGCGCGGGCAGCGCCCCGTTTCTACGCCCACTCAACGACCAGATGCTCGAACAGGCCCACGTACAGGCGGATGGCGTGGCCACTACCGTCCAGTTCGCGCCGCTCGACGGGTTGACCGTCGGCGGTGGCGGTGCGCGGTAACCGGTCCACGCCGTGGATGATGACCTCGAGGCCCTGGTATCTGGGCTCGTAGCAGCCCTCGATCCGCCGGCGCAGGTCGAGGCGCGAGGGCGGAGCCCCCTCTGTGGAGAGTGTGAAGCGGGTGAGGCGGTATTCCCCCCGCCGGTAGGCCAGGCTCTCCCCGTCGTCCTCGTACAAGAAGGAGACCCCCACCCCTGTCCCCTCCCCCCACGAGGGGGAGGGGAAACCGGGGTAGACGTGCAGCGTCAGCCTGTCCACCGGTCGCTGGCCCACGTAGTGCATCGGTGGAGCCATTGGTACGACGGAGCCGGCCCGCACGAAGAGTGGCAATCGCTCCAGTGGTGCCTCCACCTCGATGTGGGCCGGGCCACTGAGCGGCTCGTCCGTCCAAAAGTCGTACCAGACGCCGTCGGGCAGGTAGACGGGGCGGCGGGTGGCCCCCTCCTCAATCACCGGCGCGACCAGGAAAGCGTCGCCGCACGTGAACTGGTCATCCAGCGTGTGGGTGGCGGTGTCGTTCTGGAAAGCCAACAGCAGCGGGCGCACGATGGGCAGGCCGGTCTGGGCGCACTGCCAGAAAGCAGTGTAGAGGTAGGGGAGCAGCCGGTAGCGCAGGACGATGGTACTCCGGTTGATGCTCAGGTAGGGCTCCCCCCAACTCCAGGGCTCCTGGTCGGGGCTGTGAATGGCGGTATGGGCACGGAGGAAGGGGAGAAATACGCCCATCTGCAACCAGCGGGTGAAGAGTTCCCCCGTGGCGCAGCCGGAGAAGCCTCCCACGTCAGGACCGGTGTGGGCCAGGCCACATAGCCCCAGGTTCATCACCATCGGCATCGTCAGCCACAGGCTGGACCAGTCGGACTCGTTGTCGCCAGTCCAACTCATCGCGTATCGCTGCACGCCGGCCCAGCCGGAGCGGGTGATGCAAACGGGACGCTCGTCGGGGCGCAGATTCATCAGCCCTTCCGTCGTCGCCCGCGCCATCTGCATCCCGTAGACGTTGTGGGCCTCGAGGTGGTCCCCCCCGCGTCCCTCCAGGTCGTGACGTACGAAGTCGGGGAACGTCGTGCCCAGTGGCCCGAAGATGGCCGGCTCGTTCATGTCGTTCCACACCCCGTCCACGCCCACGCCGGTCAGCGCTTTGTACAGGTCCCCCCACCACGTCCGCACACGGGGGCTGGTGAAGTCGGGGAAGTAGCAGTCGCCCGGCCAGACGGGGCCCTTGAAGCGGTGGCCTGAGCCTGTCGAAGGGAGAGCCCTGCCGGCGGGGTATTTGCAGAACACGTCCTGCTCCAGGCCACTCCGGCAGGCCCAGTAGTTCCGGTCGGCCTTGATGCCAGCGTCAATGATGACGATGATTTTAAAGCCCCGCTCGTGAAGGTCGGCGATCATCCTGGCCGGGTCAGGGAAGCGCTCCGAGTCCCAGGTGAAGCAGCGATAGCCATCCATGTAGTGAATGTCGAGGTGAATGCAATCGCAGGGGACGTGGTGGACTTCGCGGAAGCCGGCCGCCAGTGCGCGCACGCGGCTCTCGGGATAGTACGACCAGCGGCTCTGGTGGTAGCCCAGCACCCACAGCGGCGGCAGCATCATCCGGCCGGTCAACTCCGTGTACCGCTCCACCACGGTGGTCAGTGCCGGGCCGTAGATGAAGTAGTAGCACAATTCGCCACCTTCAGCCCCAAAGGAGGCGATGTGGGGATCGGTTGCACCCAGGTCGAACTGGCCACGGAAGGTGTTGTCGAAGAAGAGCGCGTAGCCCTGGCGGCCCTGGCTGTGCAACCCCACCAACACAGGGATACACATGTGGATGGGGTCTTGATCCGGCTGGTAGGTCTGAGGGTCGGTGTTCCACATCCCGTATCTGCGCCCCCGCCGGTCGAGCGCGAACGTGCGCTCGCCCAGGCCGTAGAAGTGCTCGTCGGGCTGGATGCGCTTGTGGCAGATGACGGCACCGGCGGGCCTGTCCTGAGCGAAGCCGAAGGAGTGCCAGCCAGCACCAGCCTCATCCTCGTTGATCACGTGGCCTTCCAGGTCCAGGAACGTCAGCCGGCCCGACGCTTTGGCGACCCTGCAGACGAGGCGCGAGGTTCTGATCTCGACCGCGGCCTCCGTCTCGACGATGTGGAAGTCGCAGGGGAGCCAGTCGTCGTCGGACTTGGCGATGGAATAGGAGAAGGGAGGGATGGCCAGGTGGTCAGTTGGTTGGCTGGTTGGCTGGAAGCGGACGCGGATCAGGTCGGGGGCCAGGACGGTGAGGGCGTAGGAGCCGTTGGCGCAAGTGATAGTCACGGCCTGTCCCTGGCGCGCGTGGCTTGTGACGTGACCCGGGCGCAGGTAGTCCGATGCGGCGGGCGGGCCGGGTGGCCTGGACTTCGCAAATCGGGCCTGGTATCGCCTCTGGCGGATCTGGTAGGTGATGCTATCCCACGTGGCTGCAAAACCGAGTTGCTTGATCCCGTGCAGAAGCAGGGATAGGGCGTCGAGCATTGACTTCATTTTACTGTCTTGATGGCCATTCTTCCGGCCAGGCCGTCAGGCCAGCCGGCCGGGCCGCCTCCCACAACTCCCGATCAAAGGTCGCCAGGACAACGTGGTGCCCGATGCGCTCCTGCCAGACCACTGCTGCTGCCAGGTGGACGGCATCGTATCCTCGCAGGCCATATTCCCAGGCCAGCATCTCGGCGCGGAAGGCCAGTTCCTCATCCATGGCAATGTGAATCCAGGTGGGCCAGACCTCATCCATCCTCCGCCGGGCCTCTAGCGCTCCGGCCTCCAAAAGGATGCCCCTTCGAGTACCCCGGGCCAGGGCCGCGCCCAGTTCTGCCCGTGTCAGTAACCCGGTTCCCATTGCCCGGGCCTGACGGAGTATGTCCCGGGTGGCCTCCGAGCCTTCTTCCGTGACGAACAACTTAACCAGAGCACTGGCGTCGGCATAGATGATCATTCGCGGTCCTCCACCACCAGGTCGCTGAGCAACCCTGGTCCCCGGTTAACGACCACCGGCTCCGGCACCTGAAACGGCCCGCCGTTCCACGTCAGAAATCCTTCAGCAGCCAGTTCCCACAGCCGCTCCTCCACTTCCGGCGGCAGGACCGTCTGCCCTGGCGGGGAGACCGGTACCAGGCGGGCCACAGGCTTTCCCCGCGCCGTCACGACGAAGGCCCCCCCCTGGCGAACGGCGCGCAGGTAGTGGCTCATGCGATTCTTCAGTTCCCGGACGCCTACGCTCTCCATCGCCTCACCTCCCCGCGTCAGTTTTGTGGCCACATTATACTCCCGGAGGCCACTTTTGGCAACTCCTGGCGCCTCTATCATCGTTCACCGGTTCAGGCCCGATTTGCCCTCCGCGCCGTCCCGTGCTAAAATTGGTTTACTATGGCACGGGTCGTCTTTATGGGCACTCCCGATTTCGCAGTACCGGTGTTGGAGGCGCTGGCCGACGCGCATCAGGTGGTCGGCGTCATCACGCAGCCGGACCGGCCGGCCGGGCGCGGGCGGCGGCTGGCGCCATCGCCGGTCAAGCAGGTGGCGCTGGAACGTGGCCTGCCGTTATCTCAGCCGCAGTCACTGCGCACGCCGGAATCGCTGGCGCAATTAGTGGCCTGGAGGGCAGAGGTCATCGTCGTGGCGGCCTTCGGGCAGATCCTGCGACGGGACGTGCTTGACCTGCCTGCCCACGGCTGTCTCAACGTCCATGCCTCGCTGCTTCCCCGCTGGCGGGGTGCAGTGCCCGTGGCGGCGGCCATCCTGGCTGGCGACGAGGTCACCGGCGTGACGATTATGCGGATGGACGCCGGGCTGGATACGGGGCCTATCCTGGCCCAGCGGGAGGAGCGGCTCCAGCCCGACGACACGCGGGCGACGTTGGAGGGGCGGCTGGCGCGGCTGGGGGCTGCGTTGCTGGTGGAGACGTTGGCGGCGTACCTGGCGGGGGACCTGGTACCCCGGCCCCAACCGGAGGAGAGTGTGACCTACGCGGGGCAACTGCGCAAGGAGGACGGCCGGCTCGACTGGTCGCGCCCGGCGGTCGAGTTGGACCGGCGGGTGCGGGCGTTCACCCCCTGGCCGGGCGCGTTCACGACGTGGCGCGGGCGGCGGTTCAAGGTGCTGCGGGCTGTGCCGTTGCCCGCCTGGCGGGGGGACGTGCCGCCGGGCATGGTGGTCGCCCTGGCGGATGGGGTGGTCGTCGCCACGGGCGAAGGGGCGCTGCGCCTGGAGGAGGTACAGTTGGCCGGCAAGCGGCCAATGGATATCGAAGCCTTCCTTCGAGGCCAGATTGGTTTCGTGGGCGGCCGGTTGGGAGTGGCAGAGGAATAGGCAGGGCGGAGGTGTATGTATCCTCCGCTTTGTTTGTTGAAGGAGACGCAGCACCGCAACGGAAAGGACAGGAGCGGACTTCCTGCCAACGCGCTATTTCTACACTGGCTGGCCGTGCAGGCCCGCAACGTGGGTGGGTTATGGAGTGCCAGTGTCAGGAGATGCTGGCATTCTTAAGCTGCTTTACACATCATGTTTACCCATATCTTGTACAATAATAACGTTGGTCATTTTGTATCTTTTCAATAAACCGGGGTAGGGGCAGGTCTTGTACCTGCCCAAGAGGGCGACCACGAGGGTTCGCCCCTACATATTGAGATGATACGTCATTTAGTTGGCTCCCAGTCGTGCCAGCCGTTTGCATAATCGAGGCGCATAGTGGTATAATCTAATTACTATTCTGACGACAGTGGAGGGTAGGGTATGTCCGGTCACAGCAAATGGTCAACCATCAAGCACAAGAAGGCCGCTACGGATGCCAAGCGGGGGAAACTGTTCACCCGGCTGGCGCGTGAAATAGCCATCGCGGCACGTGAGGGGGGCGGCAGCCTCGATACGAACTTTCGCCTGCGCCTGGCCATGGACAAGGCCAAGGCTGCCAACATGCCCAAGGACAACATCGAACGGGCCGTCAAGCGCGGCACCGGCGAACTCAAAGGCGAAGAACTGGCGGAGGTGATGTACGAGGGATACGCCCCTAACGGGGTCGCCCTGTTGGTGCAGGTGCTCACCGACAACAGGAACCGTACCGTCGCCGATGTCCGTCGCATCCTCACCCGGCAGGGTGGAACGTTGGCCGATGTGGGCGCCGTCGCCTGGCAGTTCGACCGCAAGGGATACATCGCGATTGCGCCCGACGGGGCGGATGAGGATACCGTCTTTGAGGTCGCGGTGGAGGCAGGAGCCGAGGACGTCATATTTGGCGACGACCTGATCGAGGTCTACGCCGGACTGGAAGACTTCCGGTCGGTGCGACAGGCACTGGAGGATGCGGGCATTCACTTTGAGACGGCCGAGTTGGCGATGATCCCCAAGACGACGATGCAACTGGCGGAAAAGGAGACCCTTCAGGTAATGGGGATCATTGACGCGCTGGAGGAACTGGACGACGTCCAGCAGGTCTACTCCAACCTGGACATCAGTGACGAGGTGATGACCAGGTACGAGGCGGCGGCCTGACCCCAGATGCGCGTACTCGGCATTGACCCCGGCACCGCTATCACGGGCTATGGTGTGGTGGAGGAGGTAGAAGGAAACCTGAAACCGTTGGCGTTCGGGGTGGTCAGGACGCCAGCCGACCAACCTCTTCCCGTTCGCCTGCAGTTGATTTACCGTGCGGTAAGGGAACTGGCGACGGAGTGGGAGCCCTCTGTGGCCGCAGTAGAGGAACTCTTTTTCAGCAGCAACGTGCGCACGGCGATGAGCGTGGGACACGCACGGGGGGTGACGCTTCTGGCCCTGGCTGATGCGGGCCTCACCGTGGCCGAATATACACCGCTGACGGTCAAGCAGGCGGTGACCGGGTATGGGAACGCGGACAAAGCCCAGATGCAGGAGATGGTGCGGCTATTGCTGGGGCTGGCGGATGTGCCGCGCCCCGACGACGCTGCCGACGCGCTGGCGGTCGCCATCTGCCACCTTCACTCAGCCCGCCTGACTATGCTCTCCGATGGCCCCCTTCTCCCTCGTAGGGGGAAGGGATGGGGGTACAGGTGATCGCCAGGCTCAGTGGGACGGTGTGGGATATCGGAGAGGGTCACGTGGTGATCCGCGCCGGAGGGATTGGCTTCCACGTGCGCGTGCCGTCTGGCGTGCTGGCGCAACTGGATGGCGTGGGCCAAGCGGTGGAATTGTTCACCTACCTGCACGTGCGCGAAAACGAACTGGCGCTCTACGGCTTTCTCACGGAAGAGGGACTGACGCTGTTCAAACTTTTGCTGAGCATCTCCGGGGTCGGCCCAAAAGTCGCACTGGCGCTGCTGGGCACCGTTTCGCCGGATGCGCTCCGCCAGGCAGTGGTACAGGAAAAGCCGGGCCTGCTATCCCGGGTACCGGGTATCGGGCCGAAGACCGCCAGGGCGATCATCTTTCATCTGAAGGACAAACTCGTCCCCGCCGGGGCGGGAACAGCGCCCCTGTTGAGTGATGCCGACGCTGAGGTCATCGCCGCGCTGACCGGTCTGGGCTTCAGCCTGGTCGAGGCACAGGCGGCGCTTCAGAGCCTGCCGCGAGATGAGGGCCTGCCTGTCGAGGAGCAAGTGCGCCAGGCGTTGGCCTACTTTGCCGCGCCCTGATTGGAGGGATGCCAGTGGCACAAGATCAAGAATCAGAAAAGTGGTCTGGGTGGCGCCGGCAATTGCGCCGCCTCTTTACCTCCAACATCCGAGGCAAGATCGTCCTGCCCTATCTGATCCTCACGCTGACCATAGCGATCATTGGCACCTACGTGGTGACCAACCTGGTTGCCGGTTCCCTCGATGAGCGGCTGACCAATCAGGTACTTGAAGCAGGGCGTCGGGTTTCGGACAGCCTGGTGCGCCGAGAAGTGAACCACCTGGAGTCAGCACGCTCCATAGCCTTCACAGTAGGACTGGCTGAGGCTTTGCAGGCTGGTGATCGGGATAGGGTAGCGGCGCTGGCTCAACCAGCGGCCGTCGTCCGGGGAGTGGAGTGTCTCATCGTCGTTGACGCGAACGGCCAAGAGATACTACACGCGCTACGGCAAGATGACGGCTCGTTTGAGCGCGTAGAGGGGCAGTTCGATACCTCGGGACTGTGGATGGTACGAGCCCTGCTCGAGGCGGGCGACCCGAACGGGCCACCAAAGCGTGGCGTAGGGCTGCATCCAGTAGACCAGCGCTATTACTATTTCACGGCTATCCCCGTTGGCCTGGAGGATAAAGTGACTGGCGTAGTCATCGTTGGTACCTCGCTTGATACGCTGCTGTCGTACTTCAAGGCCACCTCCATGGCCGACGTGGTCATCTATCTCAGTGGCGGCCGCGCCATTGCCACCACTTTCGCGTTCGCCGAGCAGCCCACTGACGTGACCGCCCTGCTGGACGAACTCTCGATCACGCCGGCATTGTACGAGAGTACCCTGCGCAGCACCGGTGTCACCACGGGCGAGAACGTCCGCATTCGTGGTCGCTGGTATCGCCTCGCCCGTGGGCCTCTGCGCGTGGGCGACGAGAGTTTAGGAGTTTTCGCTGTCGCCCTGCCCTCGCACTTCATTGTCCAGGCCGGCGCCACCAGCCGTAACACTTACGCCCTGATCTTCACCATCGCGATGGCGGGCGTCATAGTGCTCGGATACGCGATATCTCAGCATATCACCAACCCCATCAGTCGCCTGGTGCGTACATCACAGGCTGTGGCGGAAGGAGACCTCGAGCAGCGCACCGGCATCGCGAGCAGGGACGAGATCGGGACACTGGCTGTGACCTTCGACAAGATGACGGGGCGATTGGCGGAGCGAACTCACGCGCTGGAAGAGGCGGTCGGTCGCATGCGGGCGATCCTCTCCAGCATTGGTGATGGCGTGTTGCTGGAGGATCTGGAGGGGAACTTTATCCCGTTGAACGGGGCAGCGAAGACTCTGCTGGAGGAGATGGCAGCCAATTTTCTGCTCGGCCCGCTGCGCGAACTGTCCGCAGGAGATTATGACCAGGTTTCGAGCCCTCAGCCGAATCCCTGGCTTCTGGACCATCGGCGCTTCCAGGTGGGCAAGAAGGTAGTCAGCACTCACTCCGCAGCCGTCCAAACGGACGACGGCGAGCACCTGGGCACCGTGATCGTGATGCGGGACGTGACGGCCGAAGCCGAGGCGGAACGGCTCAAGGATGCTTTTATCACGCACGTTTCGCACGAACTGCGCACGCCGCTGACGGCGATCAAGGGCTACAGCGAACTCCTGCTTGTCAGCGCTGGCGGGGCACTCAACGAGGAACAGCGTAGTTTCCTGGAGACGATCAGCCGTCACACCGACAACCTGGTGGCGATGATCAACGAACTGCTGGACTTTTCGGAGATGGAGGCAGGGGGGCGGCTGGGATTGCGGCGGCGTCCTGTTCTACTGCCTACCCTGGTCGAAGAGATAGCAGAGGAGTGGCGCCCGCAGATGGACGAAAAGGGTCTGATGTTTCAGGTGGAAACTCCCGCTGACCTGCCTCTGGTAGATGCGGATTTCAGACGGCTGCGCTGGGCGGTCATCAACATAGTGCGCAACGCCTGCCAGTACACACCGGCCGGCGGTAGCGTGACACTGCAACTGTACAAGCACGATGACCATGTGATTCTCGACGTCATAGACACCGGGAAAGGCATCTCACCTGAAAACCAGCAGCGTCTCTTCAGTCGCTTCTACCGGGTCACGAACGCGACGGAAGGTGATGTGCGGGGGCTTGGTCTGGGACTGTACGTGACCCGGGCGATTGTCGAGGCGCATGGAGGAGATATCCGCATTGTCAGCGAGGAAGGAAGTGGTAGCACATTCAGTGTGATTCTTCCAGCGCTGCCGGCCTCTAAGGACGAGAAAGATGCGGCCTGAGGCATCGCAGCGGAGGTCGGACGCCATGCCTGCCGGGGATTCCCGTAACGACCATGACAGAGACCGGGGACGGCGTGATCTGCTGGTGTTCCTCCTGCTACTGCTGCTGGGGTTCGCCTGTCTCCTGGTCACAGCCCAGATGGCGGTCAGCCCGGCCCGCAGGTGGTCGGTTTCCGCCGGCATGCTCTCTGAACTGAATCCGGACGAGATCCTTGAGGCCCCAGGGGTGTATGTTGAACCGCTCAGTGAAAAGGCCCTGACCCCCTGGGAACTGAATCTTACACCTATGGGGACGGTGGTCGTTGTCCCGCTGGTGACCTTCGTCCCGGCCCTTACGAGCACAGCCACACCTCGGGAAGCGACCGTGGTACCGACGCCCTCCCCCAGCGCGACCTCGACCCCTCGTACACCTACGCCCACGCCGACTGGCACGTCCACGTCTACGCCGACCGGTACGCCCACGTCTACGCCGACCGGTACGCCCACGTCTACGCCGACGCCAACTGGCACGCCTACACCGACGCCGACCGGTACACCCACGTCTACGCCGACGCCGACAGCCATACCCACGCCCATACCGCCCCCCCCTACGCCCACGGATACGCCCACGCCGACGGACACTCCTACACCAACCGCGACGCCGACGGACACTCCTACACCAACCGCGACGCCGACGCCCACGCCCATACCGTCTCCGTCCGTCCTCAGCATCACGCCCAATCAGGGGGTGAATTCCGCTCCCGTGCCGGTGGTCATCCAGGGGGCCAATTTCTCCGGCCTGCCTACAGCGAGGCTCGGGGTCAACGTCCCCATCACCATCTCCGCTGCCACCGCCGATGCGCTCACTGGGACCGTGCCAGCCGGCCTCGTACCCGGCGTCTACGCCCTCGCTGTCACCAATCCCGACGGGCAGTCCGACAGGCTCTCGCCAGCCTACACCGCGCTCAACCCACCCAGCCCGGACACGACGTTGGAGACAGGTTACGTGTTGACCTTTGGCCCCGATGCGTCCGGGGCGAACGGGGACGACGATTACACGCAGGTAATTTTCTTCGAGGTGCCCGCCAGTTGCGGCGACGGCCTGTACTTCCGCATCCACGACGCCGATACCGGCGGAGCGGTAGACGAGCTGCATGGGGTCTGGAATACAACGATCACGTACACGCTGCGCGGTTACACCGGCACGTATACCCACCCCAATGCCCAATCCCATCGTCCGGGTCCGGCCGGGATCAACTCTGGCACACTGCTGACGCAGACAGTGATCGGGGATGATTCAGCATATGATAGCAACTGGAATCTCGTCTTCGGCCCTTACTCGGCTGGCGACGGGGAGTTGGTCGGTAGCAGCCGGGTGTTCAAGTTGGTGGTGGAGGGGGCCGCTGGCGACGACGGGAACTTGTACAACGTGGTGCTGAGCACTGACCCATTGGCGAACACACCGCCGGCTGAAAGCCGTGTCTTCGCCTATTCGTGGACGTTCCCGCTCGACCTGGATCCCTCGCGGCGGCCGCCCCTGTACCCGTATGTGTCACCAGGGACAGTGTTCTTTGAACAGCACAACTGGGACATGGACTACGCTGACGGCGAGATGACGTTGCACACGCCGATGCGTAATATCGCTGTGCCGGGAAGTGACATCTCTGGCGATGGTGAGGAGGCCTGGTCGGAGTATAGGGTCCAAGCCGGGGAACATGCAACTACGTGGACCGTGACGATGGGGTTTTCCTATTCTGGCGCTGCACCCTGGAACGACGTCACCTTCTGGGCGGCCAGAGACGGGGCTGACCTGGCGATCTTCACCCGCCCGACGACGGCCCCGCCGCCATAGCCTTTCCGGAGAGCCCAAGAGGGCGACCACGAGGGTTCGCCCCTACATATTGAGATGATAGTCTGCGACTTTATAGTTGCCAGGATCGTGGAGAGAGCCGGACCGTTTGGAGAGGCCCCGGCTCTTGTGTTTCCTCCCACCCTCGGGGGCCTCAGGGGACTGCTGGGGAAAGAGGTGTGGGTGTGGCAAGTGGGATCACCGTGGGAAGAGGTGTGGGCGTGGCAAGTGGGCCAGGGTACCAGGAGATCCTGGTCGCGACGCAGGGGTCATAATCGGCACCGAGTATCACCCGGAAGTCCACCGCGCTGTCCTCGGTCGGCTGGGAGATGACGTCGCTGGCGTTGCGCTTGTAGAGGGGCATCAGCCGGGAGATGGCTGAGCCTTTGGAACTGGTGGTGAAGTCCACGATTTGCGTGCGCGGATAGGTCCCATCTGCCGGCCCAACGCTCACAACCTCGAAGCCCTCCCAGCGTAGCCTTTCGGCCGCCACGTGGCCTAGCCCTTCGTAGGGAGTACTGTTCCACACTTCGACCTGGAAGGCGCGCTGCTGTGCGCGTGCACCGGCCGGAGGGGCCAGCGCTTCGCTGACCAGGGTACCGAGGACTTCGTAGTAAGGAACCAGCACGTAGGCCCCGTTCGGCGCAGTCCACGACCGCACGACGCTCTTCCCCACGAAACGGCTCTTCACGTTCATCATATCCAGCCGTGAGCCGATGGTCCCCAGGTAAAGCAATTCGTCCAACCCCAGGTCGGTCACGACGGTCTCGTTCAGCACTCCCCACAGTTGAGGAATCTTGGGGATAATGTCCAGGGTCAGGATTTGGCGATACAGGCCCCGCAGCACTTGTTGCTGGCGGCGGTTGCGGTCAAAATCGCTGGTGCTCCAGCGGGAGCGGGCATACCAGAGCGCGTGTTTGCCATTGAGGTGGTGAATACCCGGCAGCCAGTCCACATCCGTCTGGCCGGTGGGCGAAGCAGGGTCGGGGAAGGTGTCGGACAGGGGACATTCCACGGCGACGTCCACGCCTCCCATCGTATCCACGACCTTGATGAAACTGTCGAACCCGACTCGCACGTAGTAGTGAACGCGTATCCCGAGATTGTACTCAATGGTGGCTTTGAGTAGCCCAGGGCCACCGCCCGGATAGCCATTGCGTTCTCCGTAGCTATAGGCAGTGTTGATCTTGTCGAAGCCGTGGCTGGGAATCCAGGCATAGAAGTCGCGGGGGATGGAGAGAAGCGCGACCGAGGGTAGATCGGGATTGACGCTGACGACGACAATGACGTCGGTACACCCCACGCTCTCGGTGGAGTGCCGATCGGAGCCCAGCAGGAGGATATTGATTACGTTCCCGGGCTGATCCACCAGCGGCATTGGCGCTGGCATGGGTAACGGATTGGCCGTAGGATTCGTGGTGGTCAGGATGATGGGCGGGTCAGGCAATGCGACGGGCGAGTAAGGCATGGGGCTGGGCGTGGAGGTGCGGGTGGGTATGGGCATGGGCGTGGAGGTGGGAGTATGGGTGGGCATGGGGGTGGGCGTGACCGTTGGCGTGGGCACCTCTGTGGGAAGGGCGGCGGGAAGGGCAGTGGGGATTGTCGTGGCAAGTGCCTGGGCAACTTCTGGAGCAGTAGTGATGGCCCAACGGCTGACTACAGTCACCAGCGCCAGGATGACGATTAAGGTCAACCCCTCAGACAGGTAGTTCAGGGAACGTTGCATGTCGTCTGTGTTTCTCTCTTCCACTCCACCCAGGTAGAATAATTCATTATACCACAAAAGCCTATCGCTACCAGCAACGCAAATGGCAAAATGACCGGGTAAGGTAATGAACAATGACCAAATCCCAGGGGCCAATCGCTAACCGCCGGAGGGGGTTAAGGTGTAGGACGATTGCCCTAGGTTAAGGTGGGAGTGGGCCCCGTTGGAGTCGACGTGGATGTGGGGGGCTCCGTTGGAGTGGGTGTCGGCGTGAGCGTGGATGTGGGAGGTTCCGTTGGAATGGGTGTCGGCGTGAGCGTGGATGTGGGAGATTCCGTTGGAATGGGTGTCGGCGTGGGCGTGGATGTGGGAGGCCCCGTTGGAATGGGTGTCGGCGTGAAGGTGGGCGTCGAGGTGGGACCGGGGGTTTCGGTGGATGTGGGAGTGTAGGTCGGAGTGTGTGTGGCGGTGCTCGTCGGAGTGAGAGAAGGCGTAAGGGTGAGAGTGAGGGTGGAAATGGGAGTCGGGGTAGGGGTAAAGGATTCTGTGGGTACGGGAGTCGGCGTGGAAGTAGGCATGGGGGTCTCAGTGAGTGCGGGAGTCGGGGGGAGAGTGGGCGGCAACGGCGGGAGGCAGAGCGAGGACCCGGCGTAGATGGTGTAGTCAAGTAGACAGTTGGCTCGCCGGATGGCGTCAATGCCCACGCCGAAACGCAGCGAAAGAGAGTAGAGGGTGTCACCTGGCCGCACAACGTACACGACCCAGCCGGGGGGCGGGCCACAGGGATAAGGCCGTGGAGTGGGGCTGGCGTAGAAGGTAGGTGGCAGGTAGATCTGCCGGCCAGGATAGACGACTGATGTGCTCAAGCAGTTGGCCTGCATCAGCGCAAGTTCGGTAACGCCAGCCCGCCAAGCCAGGCTGGCGAGCGTATCATTCTGCTGTGTGGTGTAGACAATCCAGCCTGGAGGTCGCGGACAACTGGGCATCAGGGATGAGGGGAGGGTGGGTGATGCGGAGGGGGTAAGTGTCAGTGGGGCGGCTGTTTCTGTGGCAGATGGTGGAGGGGAAGGAGACGTCGTCGGGGAAGGTGTAGGGGTAATTGTGGGCAAGAACAGCGTGGGTGAGGGCGGAAGCCTACCACCTGCCTGGGTGGGAGATGGATGCACGTCCAACGTGTCGAGTTGGCTCAGCAGGAAACTGCCCAGCAGCATGCCCACGCTGATGACTGTGACGGCAAGACCCCCAAGCAATTGGCCTATGCCAGCAACTCGGCCCGCACTGGAACGCATTTGCTCGCTCACTGTTCCTTCTCGGCCTCGCTGGACCCGGTCTCTGGCAGCCGGCTACTGTTACCCTCGGATGAGAGCGGCAGGATGAAACTAAAGATGCTGCCCACTCCCATCTTGCTTTCCACCCAGATGTGCCCTCCGTTCGCTTCGACCAGTGCCTTGACGATAGATAGACCGACCCCGGTATCGCCCAGCCCGGCGATGAGTGGATTGTCGGCCCGGTAGAGGCGCTGGAAGACTCTGCGTTGGTCTTGTGGGGCTATGCCACCGCCTGTATCGGTCACAGACACGGACAGGTAGTCGGGCATGTCATCAACCTGGTCGTTGTACCCTTCCAGCCGGGCGCGAACCAGGACTTCGGTGCCTGGCTCTGAGCACTGACAGGCGTTGGATAGGAGGTGCAGCACGATCTGATAGATGCTGTCTCGATCCGCGTGCACAGGTGGCAGTTTGGACGGCATGTCCATTTGTATTGCCAGTCCGCGCTCGCTGAACTGGGCGGACAGCGACACGAGCGTGCTCTCAATGACATTGATGAGATCAACTGGCTCGGGCGAAAGCGCGAGTCGTCCAGAATCTATGGTGGTGACCTTAATCAGATCTTCGAGCAGCCCGCCCATGCGCTCAATGTTGGCCTTGACCCGCCGCAGGAACTGGCGTTGCGTCTCACCGAGAATGCCCACAGACTCGTCCAGCAGCAAATCTGTATAACCGGTGATAGAGGTCATTGGGGTACGTAGTTCGTGGATCAGCGAGACCACCATCTCGCTTTCGATCGTCGTTTCTTCCTCTGGACAGAGCATAACAGCCAGCGTCCCCGGCCAACCGGTGGCACCTGGGAGGCGCGTCAGCTCTGCTCGCACCATCTGCTCGTTCAGATCCAGGCTCACGGTGGCAGTTTCGCCGACCCGAGTCTCTTCGCGCAAGAGCCTGCTGACTGCCTGAGCCCACAATGGCTCGGCGAACAGAACCTGGAGGGGAGTGCCTACCAGCTCCGAATGGAGTTGGCCTATGAGATGTTGGGCTCTGTGGCTGGCCAGGATGATGTTACCCTGCCCGTCGCTCACCAGGATGCCGCCCAGGCCACCATTGATGGGTTGCGCAGCCGGGGCTGTGGCCTGCTGGCTTCGCGCGTCTTGAAGTTTGGCCTGTGCCTGTGCCAGTTGGTTCTGCAGGTCGTCCTTCGCGTGGGCGAGTTGTTCCGCCTTTTCTTTCCACTCAGCCCCCTCGGCTTCCAGTGCGGCGCGAGCCTCTGCCAACTCGTGCATCTCTTCCTGCCAGATGGCGGCTTCGGCTATGGCCTGGCTGTGAGTTGCAGTTTCCTGCTCTCGCAGGCGCAGTGTGGTGGCCAGTTCCTCAGCCCGTTGGCGCTGGTGCTCCAGTTTGGCTTCTAGTTCAGCCGCTCGCCGTGCCAGACGGCGTGTCTCGCTAAGGGCTTTTTGCAGTTCAGCACTGCGGTCGGTGGTCTCCCGACGGGAGGCGTTGGCCAACGATGTCGTTATCGCTGCGCCCACGGCCTGGAAGATCTGTTCGTCGCGCATCATCCAGCGCTGCTGGGAGACCGGATTCCCGGCCAGTATGATGCCCAGCAGGATGCCTTCATCAATCAAGGGTTGCACCAGCAAGGGGCCTGGTCGCTCGAAACCCAGGCGGCGGTACATCGCAGCGATGGTGGGGTCCTTGCGCGGCATAGTGCTGTGTTGCAGACGACCAGTCTGGATAGCAGTGGCTAGCAAGGGATGTCTGGATACAAGCAGTGTCGGTTCTTGATGTGCCAGCATCGCACCAGTCGAAGGATGAATAGCGACGACGCGTATCTTCTTAGCCAACTCAGGAACCGGAAGGCCGATGGCGATCACGTCGGCTTCTAGCGCGTGAGCGATAGATGAAGCAGCCAGCCTCAGGGCAGCCTCGATATCGCGAGTCGCCTCAATGCGCTGCGCGGCTTCCAGGATGCTGATTATTTCCAGGGCGGCATCCCCACCCATGGCCGAGGATACGTTCAGTACGTAGCGGTACACGAGGCCAGCCATCAGCGGCAGCGCAGCCAGGTTGGCCAGCCGCACCCATCCAGCAGCGTGGGAATCAGTGAGTGGAATGGCAAGCTGTAAGGTATGACCTGTAAGCCAGAGGGCAAACAGGCAGGTAACCAAACCCCAATCGTCCCCACGCCGTATGACACCGGCGATGAGGGCCAGCCCAAGAACGGCTATAGCGGAGAACTCCCACACCGTCCCCTGCCAATAGTCGTTATAGATGGTGCCCTGGGCTTCGGCCTGTGGCCAGAAGGTAGTGAAGGCTGCATAGACGCCTGCGGTTATCAGGAGGGTGAGAAGCAACAGCGTCGCGCCCACGCGCGGGTGTTGCTTCAGGATCGGCAGGAATGCCCAGATAGCCAGTAGCAGTGTGGCGAGGTCGAGGGAGCGTTCCAGGGGGGGCAGAACGATGCTGGACGATAGCACTCCGACGCGATCAAGCACAGCAATGAGCATCAGAAGTGTGCGTGCAAGAGCAAAGCCTATCCCGGCCACCAGCAGCCGTATGGCGGCCGGATCACGGCGATGGCGATTCCAGTGCCCGAATGCTACCCCCAGGATGAGTTGAATGGCGAACAGTGTCACCAGGTGATAGACCAGGTCACCGGGTGGGACAGTGATTAATTTAACGAAGTCTTGCAGAAGCGCCATTGGCTGTTGGCTATCGGCTACTTGCTCTCGGCCCTTGCAGTGGACGGCAGCCCCAATCTGGCTCGATTGTACACCAGAGTCGGTTGGCGGTCAACTCGTCGCCAAACTCGATTCTGCTAATCGCTAATCGGCTGGACACGCTTGATGGGCAGTAACACGGTGAATATACTCCCTACGCCGGGAGTACTCTCCACCCACACTCGCCCGCTGTGTGCTTCCACCAGCGATTTGACGATAGAGAGTCCCACGCCTAGTCCACTGGCTTCCGCAGCCAGGGGGCTGGCGCGATGGTAGAAGCGCTTCCAGATATGCGGCTGCTCTTCAGGATGGATGCCAATGCCGGTATCCGCGACCCAGATAGAACAGCACGTCGGCGGTTGCTCTTCATCCTCACGTAGAGGCTTGGCGCCAATAGTAATGTGCCCGCCAGGATAGTTGAATTTAACCGCGTTGCTGACCAGGTTGTTCAATATCTGTCGCACCCGCGCCGGGTCTGCCTCGATCGTGGGTAGGTCATCATCGAGTTCCAGACTGACCTCCAGTTGGCGGGCCTCGAGTTGGTTCTGGAAGGAGCGCACAACGTCGTCAACGGGCACACGTAAGTCCGTCTCTCCATACTCCAGTTTGAGAAAGCCCTTCTCTATCTGAGAGACGGCGATGAGGTTTTCGGTCAGGCTGACCATGCGCAATGCGTTGTCACGGATGATTTTGAGAAGGTGGGACTGGGCCTCGCTAACAGCCCCGACCGTGCCGCTGCTGAGGGCCTCGGCGTATCCCCGGATGGCTGTGAGGGGGGTACGAAGTTCGTGGGAGATAGCAGTGATGAACTCGCTCTTTGACCTTTTGGCCTCGGCCTCCCCGGTGATATCGCGCAGAATAGCCACGACGCCCAGGTGATCGCCAGCCGGCGTGAGGATAGTACCCGCATTGACATATACGACCTTGCTCCCCAGTTCGAACACCGTTTCAAGCGGAGTGTCAGACTGAGCGACCATGTTCCAGTCAGCCGTGGTGACCAATGGTATGTGGTTCATCAGGCATTCAATTGAACGCCCCAGGATACGCTGGCGAGGGGTGCCCAGGATGCGCTCGGCAGCGGCATTGATGATAACGATGTGGCCTTCTTTGTCGCTGACGATCACTCCTGCGGTGATGCTTTCCAGGGTGGCCGCTCTCTGGCGAATCTCATCCTTCTGAGACCGCAGCGACTCGGCCAGTTGCCTGGTTTGTGCCTCCAGGTCACGATAGAGGCGAGCGTTCTCAATGGCCGCGGCAACCTGCACAGCGATATTCCGGCACAGCCGCCCCTCGTTCGGTACGAAAGCGCGCTGGCTGTGGTCGTTTCCCACGACCAGAGCGCCCAACACGCGGCGTTGGCGGAGAAGTGGCTGCATGATGGTCGGACCGGCCTCCTGACTGCCGAGTAGACTGTACAGGGTCCGCAGGCGCGGGTCGTTGATTCCGACGTTGATGGTCAGTTGCTTGCGCCGCTTCAGTGCGTAGGCAAGCGTAGGTTGTTCAGCGAGGGGAAAGGTCGATGGCACGGCTGGTCGCTCCGTGCGTTGGAGGGGGGCGTGTTGAGCGACCAGGGCGACGGTTCCAGGCTGGTCGAGGTTGATCAGGAAGATGGCACAGCGGTCTGCGTCCAGGGCCATAGTGGTGCTTTCGACCAGCCGGTGAAGGACGGTGTCCAGATTGAGAGATTCGCCAATGGTCCGGCTGGCCTCGACGAGGAAGTGCAGTTCCTGTGTCTGGTGTAGTGCTTCCTCGCTCGCGTCTTGCAATTCCCCCCGGTAGGCCCACCTGTCTTGTAGGGCAATGCGATGAACAGCAACAGCGAAGAGTGGATAGCCTAGCAGGGTGGTCAGCCGCCCCACTCCGATCAGTGTGTACGCCGATATGTCAAACCGGCCCACCGTCAAGAACAGTGAACCGATGCACAATGTAGTGAAGCCCAGGAAGAGGACGGCAAAGCCGAACATCGGCAACCATTGTCTCTCCCGCCGCCGGGGGCGCAGCAGAACCAGAACCGGTACCAGGGCCAGGAGCATACTCACTGCGTACCAGAAGGCTTGTTGCCAGAAGGTGAGATACAAGAGATGGGGGAACTGTACCAGGGTGCTATACCATCCCGGCAGGAAAGTGACGGCGCACAGGAACGTCACGCCGAGACCGCCAAGCAGATACCCCCTTCTGGTGCGGTGATTGAGGAGAGGGGCCAGAAACGCCCACCCCAAAAGCGTGAGGCTGGCAAGTTCTATACCGCTGAGGAGTGGAGCGATGACAGCCGGACCGAGCGGCTCGCCGAGCAGCAACAGGGCACGCATCCCCAGCAGCCCCCCAAAGGCCCATAGAATGCGGCGGTGGTCAGGGTTGTGTGTGCAACGCCACTCGATGAGTACGATGCCGGCCATCACCTCCAACATCAGAAGGACCAGGATATGATAGACGAAGGTACCAGGGCCGGTGCTCAGCAAGTTGACGAGAGACATGTGTCCGCCTCCAGGACACTGAGTGCGGTGAGATCACGTCGCTATCTTGACCTCAAATTGCTCCATCTAAACCCACGTGTGCTCCTCCACCACCACGAGCGTCCCGTCGGGCGCGATGGTCGTATCCACGTCCAGCGCCTCCCAGCGGCAGACCACCTCCGCCTCGTCCGGCCAACCATCGCCATCGCCTGTTCATATCTCCCTCCCGCTATCGTCTCTCGATCTACTCGGTCTCTGAGGGCCGACGCTCTAGCACGATGCGCCAGGATCCCAGCAGCGGCTCCTTACCTTTCTTGGGGGGGCAGAAAGCGATCCGCAGGTCGGTGACCAGTGGCATCCCTAATTCGCCGATGCCGAGTGAGTAGTTCACAGATCCTGGCACGCCCCGTTCAGCGTTGAAATCCGCGTATCCCGCTCCACTCTGGGGCTTGAGCCCAGTCATAGCCCTGTCGGCTCCACCGGGCCACATCAGCCAGACCTCCACACCAGCCAGCCCCGCACCGTGCTCATCCCTTACCACGACCTCGATATGCGGCGTTTGCCCCGATTTGCATATCTGCTCTTGCTGGGCTAATTGGAAGGGGGGCAAAGGCAGCGGCGTAGGTGTGGGGGGGCGGGGTGTGCGGGTCGGCTTGCGGGTAGGAGTGGCCAGGGGCGACGAAGCATGAGGCGTAGGCGTGTGAGACTTCAGCGAGCTCAGTCGAGCCGTCGGCGTAGGGGTGGGTGTGAGTGATGGTTCACTGGCATATGCTGGCGATGACGACGTCGGCGTGTACAGGTAGACCAACATTGCCGGAGTGTGAACGTCCAACGCCTTGGCCAGCGTGGTCAGGCTGCGCAGAGTGTCCGCGGGACGACCAGCAGCGGCGTACTCTTCGATCAGCACCTGTATCGCGCTGGCCACATCCTCGTGCTTGAGCCCCTCCAGCCGCGCGCGGGCCCGCCCCAGGTTGCCGTCCGCCACGTACGAGAGTGCTGCCAAGCGCGCCCAGTCCTGGCGATGGTCGGTGCGCAGTAGCGCCGGGTACGTGTTGACGAGTTCGACGGGGGTAATGATCCAGGCGTACACCAGGCCCAATGTCAGCCCCACCACCAGGCCAATGACGGGGGCTAGCTGGCGCGCGGAGAAGCCGCTCATGGCTGGCCCTCCAGATACGGGGTCAGCG
This sequence comes from uncultured Anaerolineales bacterium, assembly GCA_964653285.1. Lineage (GTDB taxonomy): Bacteria > Chloroflexota > Anaerolineae > B4-G1 > B4-G1 > CAZZEX01. Next base: position 31,816 of record CAZZEX010000024.1, on the reverse strand, counting down.
TCGGAGTGATGGCTCCGAGCGCCCAGGCCAGGCGTGCCAGGCGGGTGATGTCCTGGACACTGCCGCTCGCTTCGACAAGCCGCTCCGCCAGTTCGGTCACGGGCGCGGCAGGCTCCTCCGGATCAAGCAAAATCAGTCGCTCGCGGGCCTGTCCCAGGTCCCCTTCTACCTCGTAGGCAGCAGCGACCATCACGACGTAGTCGTCGCGGTAATCCTGGCGCAGCACGGCCGGCGCGGTGTTCGTGTACTGCACCGGCCAGAGCCACCAGCCGACGGCGAGTCCCATCGCCAGGCCCACCACCGCGCCGGCGGTGGCCTGCATGACCCATCTTTGTGCCCGCTCTCTCACTCCCTCTCGGCTCCAGCATGCCTCTAAGAAAAACGCGGCGCTTTGGGGCACGTACCCCGCCCATGAACGCCGCAATGGACCTTATAGTCCAGCTCTGATTGAACTGAATGCCGGAGGTGGGAATCGAACCCACATGGGCTAAGCCCACGCGATTTTGAGTCGCGCGCGTCTGCCTATTCCGCCACTCCGGCTCAAGAAAAGTATACCAGAGAAAGGGATTCTGGTCAACTGCGTTTCAGGAGATTCAGGGTGATTCTTCCTCTCCTGCCTCTGCCTCCTGGCACAGCCGGATGCCTTCCAGCGCGTTGACCTCCTCAGGGTCTATCTGAAGCGCCGCGTTAAAGAGGGGATATGACTTCTCGCACTCTGCCATGTAGAAGTAGGCCAGCCCCAGGGTGTAAAAATACTCGATCGGAGGTCCCTCGACCCACCCGGCCTCAAGTTCTACCTCCACGCTTCCATTGGTTTTCGGCCAGAGTGATCCGGTGCCCAGCGGATCGCCGGACAGCGCGTTAACCCCCTCAAACCAGCCCACGTACACCTGACCATATCTCAGCCTGGGCAACTCCTCCAACTTTACCACGTATTTCCCTGTCCGTGTGTTGAACGTCACTGTGCCGCTGGCATTGGCCCACGCCTCGTCATCCTCTTTCGGTGCCAGTGTGGCTCGCAGTGTGTCCCGGTTGTCCCCCGGCGTGGAGAGTGCCGTAGGGACAAAGTCGCCGCGCATCACCACATCCGGTGACGGTCCAGGGGTTTCGCCGTCCAGGTGCTCGACGGTAACGTCAAACGTCTTGGCTTTTTGGCGTGCTGCAATGCACCCCAACTCGATGGCCGGCTCAAGACTTTCGATGGCATCCTCGTAGTTGCGGCGCGCCCAGTAAGTGAAGGCCAGGTAGCCGAACGCTGGCCCAAACTTGGGATCCACCTCGATCGCCTGCTTGAGATATGTCTCGGCTTGTTCGTACTTTCCAATGTCATAATACGCCCACCCTAATCTGTAGTAAGCCTCTACGTGGTCCGGATTAATCTCAATGGCACGCTGGAAACTGCGCACCGCCGCGTCGAAATCGCCCAGCGCGATGTAGTTCCTCCCGGCAGCGATGTGAATGTAGGCCAGGTTGGAATGGACCTCCATCGCCCGCTCGTATTCCTCCACCGCCCCCCAATAGTTCCCCTGCGTCTCCAGCACATAGCCATAGTTGCGGTGTGCGTCCACGCTGCGGTCATCCAATTGTAGGGCAGTCTGAGCCGCCTCTGTTGCCTCTGTCCAACGTGTGGCGTCAGCGTAAGCCTCGGCCAGGTAGGCGTATCCCTCAGCATAGGTGGGGTCGAGTTCGATAGCACGCTTGCAGGTGTCAATCGCCTCTGCTACGTCGCCGTTCCAGTCGTAGGCCATTCCCAGGACGGCGCACGCGCGTGCATTCTCCGGCGCCATCTCGGTTGCCTGCTGGGCCCGCCGCACTGCCTCGATCGTTCGTCCCTCCAGGGCCAGCAGTCGCGCCAGGGGGATATACAGCAGCACATCGTCGGGTTCGAGCGCGATAGCCCGCTCATAGGCGACGATGGCCTCTGTCAATTTGCCTTGTGAGTACAGCTCTTCCGCTTCGGCGGCGCAGGAAAGTGCCGAGCGCGTCGGCGTGGGGGTGGGGACGAAGGGGCTTTCGACCTGTTCTTGTTGGATCATGGCATAGACGTAGATGCCAGCACTGATTAGTATCAGCAGCAACATCACACGCAATGGAGATGAGCGACGCTTTTTTCTCCGTATTGTTGGTTCGAGGTACATCTGGTAAATCGCCTTTCGCAGGTGGGGATGTAGTGCAATGATAGCATTTTCGTGGCGCAAGTCAAGGTTGCCCCGCTTGCCGGTTGTGGTAGAATAGCCGAGGCAAATCCCAAACCCCAAATCCAAATTTCAAGATACAGGAGGCTTGCTGTGCGCAACCTGATGGTTACAGGCGGGGCTGGCTTTATCGGCTCCAACTTCGTCCGCTATATGCTGGAGAAGCATCCCGACTACTACATCGTCGTCTACGACAAACTGACCTACGCTGGAAATCTGGATAGTCTCAAGGATGTAGCCGAGCGGTTCGCTGACCGTTACGCTTTCGTGCGAGGGGACATCTGCGACGCTGCCACGGTGCGGGAGACGATTCACACCTACGATGTAGATACTGTCATCAACTTCGCTGCCGAAAGTCACGTGGACAGGTCCATTATGGACCCTGATGCCTTCATCAAGACCGACGTCTACGGCACCTACGTGCTGCTGGAGGCGGCCCGTGAGTTCGGGCTGGAGCGGATGCACCAGGTGGGCACCGACGAGGTATATGGCCATGTGCCGGAGGGGGCTTCCGAAGAGAGCGATCCTGTGGCCCCGCGCAGCCCCTACGCCGCCAGCAAGGCCAGCGCCGACCTGATGGTCAACGCCTACCACGTCACGTATGGCCTGCCAGTCACCATCACCCGGGGAGCGAACAACATCGGCCCCTACCAGTACCCCGAAAAGGTCGTGCCGCTCTTCGTCACCAACGCGATTGACGACCTGCCGCTGCCCCTCTACGGCGATGGGTCGCAGGTACGCGACTACCAGTATGTGCTGGATCACTGCGAGGCAATTGACCTGGTGCTGCACAAGGGGGAGAGCGGTGGTATCTACAACGTCGGCACCGGCACCGAGATGCACAATATTAACATGACCCGTCTGATCCTTAGACTGCTGAATAAGCCAGCAAGCCTCATCCAGCCGGTACGCGACCGGCCTGGTCACGACCGGCGCTACGCGCTCGACGTGCGCAAGATTTGCCGGTTGGGCTGGGAACCTGCCCACACCTGCGAGGAAGCCATTGAGAAGACAGTGCGCTGGTACGTCGAGAACGAGTGGTGGTGGCGGCCCATCAAGAACGGCGAGCACTATCAGGAATACTACCGGCGGCAGTACGAGGGACGAGAACTCAATGAACAATGAACAGTGAGGCAATGAATAATGCGTATCGAGAGATCTGATCCAAGCATCAGTAAGGGATGGTATGTCGGGCCGTGGAATTCTGGATTGACGGTCTCGGTCGGGTACGCAAACGAGGGGATTGACGAACCACACGCCCACCGGCGGATCACCGAGATTTATCTGGTGGCGCGCGGCACGTCGGAGATGCGTGTAGAGCAAGAGGCAGTCTCCTTGGAAGCCGGGAATATGATAATCATTGAGCCTGGCGAGGCTCACACGTTCCTATCCAGTTCACCTGAGTATCTTCACTTTGTGATTCACGTGCCCGGCTTGTCATCTGATGCAGCCCGTGCCGAGCGTTTCTCGGTGCCCCGTTCACGTCTGGGGCTGCGATGAGCGACTTCGACCGCATTGCCTTCTTCCTCCTGAAGTCCATCACCCGCGCTATAGGCGAGTTCGACCTCGTCGCCGAGGGCGACCGGGTGGCGGTGGCGGTCTCCGGCGGGAAGGACAGCCGCGCTCTGCTCGAACTGCTGATTCGTCACCAGCACAAGGTACCCTATCAGTACGACTTGCTGGCCCTCCATGTCGTCGGCACCTCGGTCGGCTTTCCCGACCTGCAGCCACAACTGGAGCCCTGGTTTCGAGAACTCGGCGTCGAGTATCACTTCGCCCCGCTAGAACTGCCGCCAGAGGAGCCGCTACCGCTTGATTGCTTTCGCTGCTCGTGGAACCGGCGCAAGGCGCTTTTCACCGCCACGGTCGGGCTGGGCTGCAACAAACTGGCTTTCGGCCACCACGCCGACGACGCGGCCGCTACTGTGCTCCTGAACCTGATGTTCAACGGCAAACTGGAGACGATGGCTCCCCGTGTCGAGTTTTTCGGTGGTGCTGTGACTGTTATTCGCCCGCTGATCTACATCCCAGAGAGGGAACTGACCCGCTACGGGCAGGCGGTTGGCTTCCCCGAGAACGTCCCATGTCCCCAGGGCCTGACCTCCAGGCGCGCACAGGTAAAGACACTCCTGCGCCAGTTTGGCCACGACCAGAAGCAAATCCGCGCTAACCTGTGGCGCGCTGCCCGCCGGGAGATGGGATTGTGAGCTGCTCGCTATCATCAGTCACTGAGTCAGTGTCAGTTCTCTTCTTCTCGCTTTTATTCCCGCGGCGCTTGTGGTATACTTGTAATTAGCGGCTAGCCAATAACCAAATGGAGGTACGAATGGACCACTTCCTCAGCCTGGCAGATCTGACGCCTGACCAACTGCGTGGACTACTCACTCTGGCGGTCGAACTGAAGGATAAATGGAAGGCCAAAGGCAACCGCCCTCTACTCAAAGGCAAGACGTTAGGTATGGTCTTCCAGAAACCCTCCCTACGCACCCGTGTCTCCTTCGAGATGGGGATGATCCATCTGGGCGGACAGGCGCTCTACCTCTCTCCCTCCGAGATCCAATTGGGTCAACGGGAAAGCGTGCCCGACGTGGCCCGTGTCCTCTCCCGCTACGTGGACGGCATCATGGCGCGCGTCTTCGGCCACGCCGACGTGCTCACACTGGCGGAGTATTCTCGCGTGCCCGTCATCAACGGCCTTTCCGATTACAACCATCCTTGCCAGGGCCTGGCTGATTTCCTCACCATCGTCGAGTACAAGGGCTGGGAGCTGCGGGGACGCAAACTGACCTTCGTCGGCGACGGGAACAACGTGGCGACCTCCCTCCTCTTCGGCGCGACCCTGCTGGGGATGGACTTCGCCATCGCCGGGCCGCCAGGCTACGAACTGCCCTCCGACGTATGGGCACTGGGGCAGCAGTTCGCCGCCGCCAGCGGTAGCCGCTTGCTGGCGACCCACGACCCTCACGAAGCAGTCACCGGAACTGATGTAGTCTACACTGACGTCTGGGCCTCGATGGGCCAGGAGGTCGAGGCCGAGGAGCGGGCCCGCGTCTTTATGCGCTATCAGGTCAACGAAGCGCTGGTTGCGGCGGCCCAGCCAGACGTTATCGTTATGCACTGCCTGCCGGCCCATAGGGGGCAGGAGATCACCGATGCGATCTGCGATGGCCCGCATTCGGTGCTATGGGATCAGGCTGAGAACCGTATGCATGCCCAAAAAGCCATCTTGGTGAAATTGATGGGGTCACTGGAAGGATAGGATTGTGGTAGGGAATCGCAAGGTCTTCGAAGAGGCAATGCAGGCCGGGGCCAATGCTGCCTGGGACGGGAACTGGGACCAGGCGATCACGGCCTATCAGCGTGCACTGGCAGAATTCCCTCGCGACGTCGGTGTGCTCACCAGCCTGGGATTGGCCTACTATGGGGCGGGCCAGTTGGAGGCCGCCCTGGAATCTTACCAGCGGACCAGCAAACTCGCGCCGGACGATCCCGTGCTTCACGAGCGCATAGGCAAGACGCGGGAGCAATTGGGCCAGGGGAAAGAGGCCGCCGAAGCCTACCTAGCCTCGGCTGAGCGATACTTGAGCCAACAGCAGGCTCCCCATCTAGCGCTGGAGCGCTGGCAGGACGCCGCCCGTGCTTGGCCCGATTGCTTGCAGGCTCACGCGAAATTGCTCCAATATTACCAGGGCCATGGCCAGGTGCATGAGGCGGTGGGGGAATGCCTGGCTCTGGCGCACATCTACCGGGCCCGAGGACAGTATGAGTACGCCATACAGGTCTGTAACTACGCCCTCAAGTTGGCCCCGCACAACCCTGAGGTGCTGGCCGCCCTCAGTGGCCTGCGCTATAGCGAACAGGCCGCCGTTGAACCGGAGGCTGAAGTTTCCCAAGAGGAGCCTGAGCCGTTCGCAGTTACAGAGGAGCCAGCCAGTTCTGCCCTGCTGTATTTCCAGGTCACGCCGGTGGTCGAATCCGCCGAGGAGCGGGGCAACCCCATCGAGATCACTCGCCAGAAGGCACTCACCGATCTCGCCAAGAGTTTCTTCGAGGAGGAGGTGGTGGTGGTGACGGCGGCACCACCTGCTGTGCCTCCTCGACTCAGCAAAGTAGAGATTGATGCCCTGATCGGCCGGGCGATTGATTTCCAGACCAGGGGGAAGATCGAGGAGACAATTGAGGCCTACGAGAAGGTAATCGAAGCGGGGGTGGAGCAGCCCGCCGTACACTTTAACCTTGGTCTGCTCTATCAGGAGAAACTGCGTTTCGACGCCGCTATCTCTCAGCTCGAGCGCGCGGTATCTCACCCCGAATACACGCTGGGCAGCCACTTTGCGCTAGGCGAGTGCTACCGCGCCCGGGGGCGCATTGACGAGGCGCTGGAGCACTTTATCGAGGTGCTCAAGATCGTTGACTTAGCCACCGTCCGGCGCGAACAAGCGGACGACCTGATCCAACTCTACGAGAGCCTGGCCGACAGTTACATCGCCAAGGGCGAGCGGGAACAAGCGTTGGAGTTCACCAACTCGCTGGTCGAGTTCCTCAGCGAGAAGGGCTGGGAAGATAAGGTCATTCAGGCACGCCGACGGCTCGACGCACTGGCCCAGGAAGGACCTACTTTGAGCCTGGCCGAGATGCTGGCCATTCCAGACTCGGAGCGTGTCCTAGAATCGGTAGCGCTGTCGCAGGAGTACACCAAGCGCGGCATGTTCTACGCTGCGTTGGAGGAATGCTACTACGCTCTGGAGCATGCCCCCACCTACCTGCCTATCCATCGGCAAATGACCCAGGTGCTGGTGGCAATGGGGAAGGTGGACGAAGCGGTGTCCAAGTTCGTCGTCATCGCTGAGGCCTACCGGATGCGTGGTAGTGTCCGCCAGGCGACGGCGATGTGCCAGCATGCCCTGAAACTGGCGCCGATGAACACTGTAGTGCGAGCCAAGTTGATTGACCTGCTCATCAGCCACGGGGAAATCGACGAGGCGTTGGAACACTACCTCATCCTCGCCGATAGTTACTACCACCTGGCGCAGATGGACCAGGCGCGCGAAATGTACCAGGAAGCGTTACGGCTAGCGCCGCGAGGTACCCCTGAACGTCGGTGGGAAGTTCGCATCCTGCACAAGATAGGCGATATTGATATGCAACGCGTGGACTGGAGACATGCCATCGAAGTCTACGAGCAGATCCGCAAACTCGCCCCCGACGATGAGCGGGCTCGCCTAACGCTGATGAATCTTTATTATCGCTTCAATCGGCCTGAACTGGCGGTTGTCGAACTTGATAGCCTCCTGAAAGTCTACCGCGATAGCGGCAAGATGCAGCGTATCTTCGCTATCCTGGAAGACGCGGTCCGCGAGCAGCCAAATAACATCCTGCTACGTACCCGCTTGGCGCAGGCGTATCTTGACGTTGGTAACGTTGAGCAGGCGCTAAAGCACCTGGACAAACTGGGAGACCTGCAATTGGAGGCTGGGCGGCATGAGGATGCTAAAGCGACCATCCGGGCTATTATTGCGCTCCACCCGCCCAACGTTGCGACCTATCAGCAACTGCTGGAGCAACTCGAGCGTGGCTCGTCTGAGAATTGAGATTTGGGGTATGGGACTTGGGATTTGAACATCTTCTGTGGTATTTGCAGCGGTTCGACCGGATAGACGCCCTCGACATCCTGCTCGTGGCTTTCATATTCTTCTGGCTCCTATACCTGGTGCGCGGTACCCGGGCTGTGCCCCTGCTGCGCGGTATGATCTTCCTTATTATTGTCGTCACCTTGCTGAGTGGCCTGGCGCGCTTGCGCGCTTTCGGCTGGTTGACGCAAAAGGCCCTCCCCGCACTGCTCGTGGCAATCCCCGTCGTCTTTCAGCCGGAGTTGCGCCGGGCGTTGGAGCGACTGGGCCGAGGCGGGACACTATTCGGCCATACGACAGGAAATCGTGCCACCCTCGAACAGACGTTGGCTGCCATTGTGCAGGCTTGCAGCACCCTGTCCGGGCGACGGCACGGTGCGCTCATCATTCTGGAGCGTGAGACGGGCCTGCAGGAACTTGCAGACAATGGTGTCTTCCTTGATGCCGCCATCACCCCTGAACTGCTGGCAACTATCTTCGACCCTCATACCACACTGCACGACGGAGCAGTCATCGTGCGGCACGGACGGGCACTGGCTGCCGCTTGCGTGCTCCCTCTCTCCACCGCCTTCCTTGCAGACCGGGAATTAGGGCTGCGTCACCGGGCGGCTATTGGCGTGACAGAGGAGAGTGATGCCATCGCCGTCGTCGTCTCCGAGGAACGCGGCTCTATTTCCATCGCTCACAACGGCCGCATCATCCGCAATCTCGACGCCAAGCGGCTGGAGCAGGTGTTGCACGCTTTCCATCAACCTGCGCTGGAACGGGCGTGGCCATGGCGGATCGCCTGGGTGCGTCAGGTGCTGGGGAGGGATGAGTAGTGAAAGCGGTACTGCGTTGGATAGTGAGCAATCTGCCCTTGATGGTACTGGCGCTCATCCTGGCCTCACTGGCCTGGGTCGTGGCCTTAGAGGAGGAAGATCCTACCCTCGAGGAACGCTATCCTCAGCCCATCCCGATCACGCCGCCCGAACCGCCGGAGGGAATGCTCATCGTGACCAAGTTCGCTGAGCACGTGCAGGTTACGATCCGCACCCCCAAGTCGGTCTGGGACTCTCTCAAAGTTGATGATTTCACCGCTACTGTTGACTTGATGCACCTGGGCACAGGGACCCATCAGGTACCCATCCAGGTGACGTTGAGCAAACAGCCCTCACGGGTGATACTCGTCGAACCCGAGTATGTCACCTTGGAATTGGAGCAGAGAGCGAAGCGCCCCATGCCCGTGCGTGTGCAGATAGACGGAAAACCTGCCCTGGGCTATCTCAGGCGGGCAACGACTGTAGACCCGAGCGAGGTGTCGGTGAGCGGACCCAGCACCTATGTCACCCAGGTCGTCGAAGCCTTCACGTCGGTCTCCGTGCAGGATGCCGACGCTAACATTGAGAGGGAGCTGCAGTTGCAGCCACAGGACAGTGAGGGGCAGACCGTCCCCTACGTCACGTTGACGCCTGAGGTGGTCAACGTGCGCATCCCCATCGAACGGTCAAGCTACTACGACTCCCTGCCCGTCAAGGCAGTCCTCGAAGGACAGAGCGCTCCTGGCTACCGCGTCACCGACATCTCCGTCGAGCCTCCCACCGTCACCGTCTTCGGTACTCCCGATGTCCTCGAGGCGCTTCCGGGCTACATTGAAACTGAACCAATAGACGTGGAAGGGGCTCAAGCCAACGTGATTGTTCGGCCAGCCCTGAACGTGACGCCGAACGTCGCGGTCGTCTCAGATCAACAGGTAGAAGTGAGAGTCTTCATCGAGGCCATTCAGAGCAGTCTGACGATGGAGATCACGCCGGAACTCCAGGGCCTGAGACCGGGTCTCACGGCCACCGTCTCGTTGGAGACCGTCGAGGTCATCCTGAGCGGCCCGTTGCCCATGTTGGAGACACTGGAGGCCGATGACGTGCGCGTTGTCCTCGATCTGTTCGATCTACCACACGGAACGCACCAGGTCGAGCCACAGGTTGTGGTGCCAGAAGGATTGACCGCCCAGAGTATCATTCCGGCTACCGTGCAGGTGGAGATCTTCGTTCCACCTACTCCTACCCTCACGCCGACTGAGGATTAGCATTCGATGCAGCAGGGGCACGGTCGCCGCGCCCCGAGCCTGGCTATTTCAATGAGACAAGTGGTCGAGAGATGAGCAAGCCAATCGTGGCCCTCGTGGGCCGGCCCAACGTGGGTAAGTCCACCCTTTTCAACCGCATCGCCGGCCAGCGGCTGGCGGTGGTGCACGACCAGCCAGGCACGACCCGCGACCGGCTGCACGCTCCGGCCGAATGGAACGGCGTCCCCTTCACCGTGGTGGACACCGGCGGTATCGAGGCACTGCCCGAGACCGTCGTTGCCGGGAGGCGACCCGGCCCCGAGCGGGTATTGGCGCAGGACTCCGCCCCCTATATTCCCCTTATGCGCGCCCAGGCCGAACTGGCAATCCAGGAGGCCAACGCGGTCATTTTCATCACCGACGCCGCCGGTGGTCCGACCGCCGCCGACGAGGAGGTGGCCGACATTCTGCGCCGTGCCCGTTGCCCCATCTTTCTGGCTGCCAACAAGGCTGACAACCCCCGCCTTCGCCAGGCCGCCCTGGAGTTCTATGCCCTGGGCCTGGGAGCGGTTTACCCCATCTCCGCCTTGCATGGCACCGGCGTAGCCGACTTGCTGGATGACATGGTTAAGGCACTACCTTCTTCCGAGCCAGAGGTCGAGGATGAGAGGGTCAAAATTGCCATCGTCGGCCGACCGAACGTAGGCAAGTCATCACTCTTGAACAGGCTGCTCGGTGAGGAGCGAGCCATCGTCAGCCCGATTCCCGGCACCACCCGCGACGCCATTGACACGCATCTGGAGTGGGAGAGCACGCCCATCACGTTGATTGACACAGCCGGCATCCGGCGGCGGGGCAAGATCGAACGCGGAGTGGAGCACTATAGTGTGCTGCGGGCGCTACGGGCCATTCAGCGGGCCGACGTCGCGCTACTGATGATTGATGGTGTCGAGGGGGTCACCGCGCAGGATGCTCACGTGGCCGGTTTCATCCTCGACGAGTGGGCCAGCGTGGTGGTGCTGGTCAACAAGTGGGACGCGGTGTGGAAGGAGACCCACACTATGGCAGAGTACACCAGATGGGTACGTGAGGCCTTCCGTTTCCTCGACTACGTGCCCGTGCTTTTCATCTCCGCGCTCACGGGGCGGCGAGTGCATAAGGTAGTACCAACGGCGTTAGCCGTGCAGGCTGCAAGGCGGCGGCGCATCCCCACCGGGGAACTCAACCGGCTGGTACAAGACGCGCTGGCGCGCCACGCTCCACCCAGCAAGCGAGGCAAACGGCTCAAAATCTACTACGTCAGTCAGCCCGGCGTGGACCCGCCGACCTTTGTCTTCCACGTCAACGACTCAGACCTGGTGCACTTCAGTTATGAGCGCTACCTGGAAAACCAGTTGCGGGGGGCCTACGAGTTCCCCGGTACCCCGCTGCGGTTGGTATTCCGGCGGCGGGAGCGGCGAGAGACAAGAGGCAAGAAGCAAGGGGCAAGAAGCGAAAGATAATAAGCAAGCGTGAAACGTACTGCTTCATGCTTCCTGTTTCTCGCCTCCTGCTTCCTCTTCTGGCCGCGGGCCGGTGACGACACGAAAGCCAATGCAATTGGAACGGTGGCTCGGATGGCCGTAATCGCGGGCGAAGCAGCGTGCGTCTTCGGCGCGGAAGTTCCACGAACCACCACGGATGACGATCTGGTTCTCGCCCGCCCGCGAAGTCGTCCATTCCCACACGTTCCCTGCGCAATCGAGCAAGCCGTATGGACTGGCTCCGTCTGGATAAACTCCCACCGGTGTCGTGCTCCCTACTCCGCCTTCGCGCACATTGACCTGTTCAGGGTCGAACTCATCTCCCCACGGGTAAGTTCGCCCGTCCTCGCCCCGGGCTGCCTTCTCCCATTCCATCTCAGTGGGCAGCCGTACCCCGGCCCATTCACAGTAAGCGAGGGCGTCCTCCCAACTCACCATCACCACCGGGTGGTTGGCCTTGCCCTCCGGGTGGGTGCGTCGTTGTGGATCCCAGTTGTACGGTCCAGCCCATACTTCGTCGAGGTAAGGCACGGGATAAGTGAGATTGTCGGCCAGGAAGCGGGCGTATTGGGCGTTCGTGACCGGGTAGCGGCTGATGCGATGGGCCATCACGTAGGTCGGCTCTCCTTTCTCGCCCTGCTTGAACTCGCCGCCGGGGATATCCACCATCTCGTCAAAGTCACGAGGATCACCCAGGTATGCCAGAGCCGTACCGGCCGAGATACGTTCCGAAGAGCTGGCCTCCGTTTCTGGTTCGAGCAGCCGTACCAGGGCTTCGATGACGGTTGGCACTTCTGGGGTCGTTATCCCCCCTGCCTGCACGGTGGCTATACCAGCCCGTAGCCGGGTGGGGTCGTTACTTAACAGGTCCTGCCAAAGCCGGGCGACCTCCATCTCGGGTGCTCGTCCCACCTCCTCGCTGGTCGTGCGGGTCAGGTAGATGTAGGCAGCGATCTGGGGCCGAGTCAGGTCAGCGAAGGCTGGCCCGGCTCGCAGCATCCGCAACAGCGATTTGTAGCGCAGGTATCGCTCCAACAGCGTGACGGTCTCCGGTGTCCCCTCAGCAGGGCGGGTTTCCAGGCCCGCCAACGGTGACACTGCACGCTGCACCTCCATCCCCTCTCGCGCAGCCAACTCCAGGTCCTGGATCAGGTTGGGGTACTCCAGCAGGTCACGGTAGAGGTCCCGGTAGCGCGCCTGGATGACCACCATTTTGGCCAGGAGCTCCGGCACGACAGGCTCCATCGTACCTTCCGCCACCCGGCGCTCGGCCAGTTTGAGTAACAGGCGGAAGATGTTGAGCGTGCGCTTTACTACGCGCGGGTTGGGTTCCAGGCCCAATGCCAGGATGTCCCTGCAGCCTGGGGGCAGATGAGGGTCGTGCTGGTCAATGAAGCCTGCGATCTGATCATCCTCCAGCGGTGGAAGGTGGAAGGGCAGTTGCACGATTTTCTCCAGGTAACCCTGGCCAGCGATGGGGACGTTGCTTTCCCTTTCATCCTCCCCCACCATGTAACTGGCGTATTGTACCCGTACTACCTGCTCGATGATGTCCTGGTCCACGGCGATGAAGAAGACGCAGCCCTTTACGTTGAGGAACAACTTAATCGCTTCCAGTACCTCCACTGCTCGATCTGGCAGGCAACGATCCAGGTCATCAATGAGGATCACCAGCAAGCCGTTACGACTCCAGATGTACTCTCGCACCAGGTGAGCAAATCCTCCCTGGAACTCTTCCAGCAGCATCAATTGTCGGCGGTAGACCTCGGTGCGCTCGCGCTGAAACGCCGAGACAATCTCGTCCAGCGTCCCCGTCTCGCCCTGCAGCAGTTGTGCCAGTTCGAGGAGCGTGGAGGGGGTGGGGATTAGAGAAAGGCCCAGGTGCAGCGCCCCTTTGCCCAGTTTGGGCCAGTCGATTTGGACTGAGCCCGTCTCGGTGTGCTGTACGTCGGTGTAGAGCCGCATCCGCCAGTCCGCGATCTGCTGGGCGTCTTCCTCGCTGAGTTGGTCACTTCTGAGCCCCTCCAGCACACGCAGTAGCAACGCTCGCCACAGTGCTCCCTCGTCCCGTTCATATTGCCAGGCATTGAACCAGACGACTCGTGCCCATCGGTGGCCCACGGTGCGGCGGTTGATCAACTGTTCGGCAACCAGCCGCATCAGGCTGGTCTTGCCGCTGCCCCATGGGCCGAAGATGCCGATAGTGATGGGAGTGTCCGCGGTGAGCACCACCTCGGCCAAAACGTCGGCGTAATTGGAGAATTTGAGCCGGTCGTGTGTCGCACTCAGGATGGGCTGGTCAGTCCACAGGCCGCGCATCTCGTTCACCGTATTCATAGTTTTCATAACTGGGCCCTCCGTTTCTTTCCTGATACCTGATTGCCGGTTTCTGGATACCGGATACCGGGGATGAACACCGAGTATCCAACATCCAGATTATACACGTCTCGCCGATTTGGTACAAACCGCCGATTATGGTATTATTGGGTATCAAATCAAGCGAGGAGAGTGCACAGAAATATGAAGAACATCACCATCATCGGCGCCGGCTACGTGGGGCTAGTCACCGGGGTCTGCTTCGCCGACCTGGGTAACCAGGTTGCCTGCGTGGACATCGACGAGCAGAAGATTGAGGGGCTGAAGCAAGGAGCGATGCCCATCTACGAGCCGGGCCTGGAGGAGTTGGTGACCCGTAACGTGCGGGCAGGTCGTCTCAGCTTCACCACCTCGTATGCCGAGGGGCTGAAGGAGGCGGAGTTTGTATTCATCGCCGTGGGCACACCGGAGGGGGTGGACGGCGAGGCCGACTTGCGTTACGTGCGTATGGCGGCCCGCTCCATCGCTGAGGTGATGAGCCACCCAATGGTCATCGTCAACAAGTCCACGGTCCCCGTCGGAACCGGCGACTGGGTGGCCGACATCATCCGTGAGTATCGCAGCAATGACGTGGACTGGGCCGTAGTCTCCAACCCCGAGTTCCTGCGCGAAGGTGCTGCCATTAGCGATTTCATGTCCCCTGACCGGGTCGTGCTGGGCTCGCTGAACCGGGAGGCCGCGGAAAAGGTGGCCCAGTTATACCTCCCGCTGCGCACGACGATCATGATCACCGATCTACGCACGGCCGAGATGATCAAGTATGCCTCCAATGCCTTCCTGGCCACGCGCATCTCATTCATCAACGAGATTGCCAACATCTGCGAGGCACTGGGAGCCGACGTCAAGGAGGTCGCCAATGGGATGGGTTACGACAAACGCATCGGCCACACTTTCCTCGACGCTGGTGTGGGGTACGGCGGCAGTTGCTTTCCCAAGGACGTCAGGGCGCTGGCCTACATGGCCGAGATCAAAGGGCGGCACCCGCAGTTGCTCCGCGCGGTTATGGAGATCAACAACTACCAGCGCCGGGCAGTGGTGCGCAAATTGGAGCAGGCACTGGGCAGCCTCCGAGGTAAGACGATCGGGCTGCTGGGATTGGCATTCAAGCCCAACACCGACGACATGCGTGAAGCCCCCTCTGCCCACGTCGCCCATGTACTGCGGACCGCGGGGGCCCACGTGCGTGCCTACGATCCGGTGGCGATGAAGGTGGCCGCGCAGGTGATGCCCGAGTTAGAACTGGCCGAAGATGCTTACGCCCTGGCGGAGGGCTGCGACGCCCTCGTTGTGGTCACCGAGTGGAACGAATTCAAGAACCTGGATTGGGCGCGCATCCGGGATTTGATGAACCAGCCAGTGCTCATAGATGGGCGCAATATCTACGATCCCGCGATCATGAAAGAACTTGGCTTCTACTACCGGGGCGTGGGTCGGGGCTACAAAGATCAGGAGATGCGATGAAGAAAATCAATGGCAGATCTGTCAAAACGCTCAAAACGCACAGGACCCAACTGTCCAATGGGCTGACCGTGCTGGTCAAAGAGGCACACGCTGCCCCGGTGACCAGTTTCTGGGTCTGGTATCGGGTGGGGAGTCGCAACGAACACTTAGGCATTACCGGTATCTCCCACTGGGTAGAGCATATGCTCTTCAAGGGAACGCAGATGTTTCCCAAAGGCATGGCGGAAAAGGCAATCGCCCGTGAGGGCGGCACTTTCAACGGCATGACATGGTACGACTTCACCACCTACTTCGCCACGCTGCCCGCTGAGCGCATAGAGTTGGCCCTGCGCATCGAGGCCGACCGTATGGTCAACGCGCTCTTCGACCCCGACGAGGTTGCCGCCGAGCGCACCGTCATCATCAGCGAGCGGCAGGGGGCCGAAAACAACCCGGAGTTTCTGCTCAACGAAGAATTGGTGGCGGCCGCCTTCCGTGTGCACCCCTACGGCACCGATACTCTCGGCCACATGTGCGACCTGGAGACAATGACCCGCGATCAACTCTATGCGCACTACCGCACCTATTATGCGCCCCACAACTCGCTTGCTGTCGTGGTGGGCGACTTCGACGCCGACGAAATGCTGCGCATGGTCGAGCAGCACTTTGGTGCAATTCCAAACGGCCCAGACATCCCCCCGATGAACGCCGTCGAGCCCCCGCAGAAGGGAGAGCGGCGGGTAACTCGCGAGGGAGGGGGCAACGTCGCTTACCTTCAGATGGTCTTCCGTGCCCCCACCGTCCACGAGCCTGATTTCTTCGCCATGACCGCGCTTGGTGCCGCTCTCACCGGGGCAAGTGGCCTGACTTTCTCTGGCGGCGGCTTGACCAACAAGAGCAGCCGTCTCTACAAGGCGCTGGTGGCGACAGAACTGGCGACCGCCATATCTGGCTCCCTGACCCCAACCGTGGATCCTTTTGTCTACAGCCTCTCGGCCGTCGTGCGCGCCGGCCATACCCCGGCTGAGGTGGAAGAGGCGCTGGAGGCGGAACTGGCGCGCGTGGTCGCCGAGCCGGTCACGCAGGAAGAGGTGACCAAAGCGATCAAGCAGGCCAAGGCGCAATTTGCCTACTCCAGCGAATCCGTCACCGGGCAGGCGCTGTGGATGGGCTTCAGCGAAGTTTTCGCCGACTACACCTGGTTTGAGAACTACATCGCCAACCTCAGCGCCGTCACCGTCGAGGACGTGCAGCGCGTGGCGCAGAAGTACCTCAAGCAGTCCAACCACACAGTCGGATGGTATGTGCCCAATGAACAATGAGACAATGAACAAATGAATCAATGGGGTTGTTCATTGTTAATTGATTCATTGTTCATTGCCCAGGGAGGTATAAGATGTCCTTACCCGGACCGCAAGACATTGTGAGACGCCAACTTAACAACGGAATTGTGGTATTGGTGCGCGAGAACCACAGCAGCCCATCGGTTGTCGTAAGCGGCTACCTGCCCGTGGGAGCCTACGACGAGCGACCGGAGCAGGCCGGGCTGGCCGCCTTTACCGCCACCGCTCTGATGCGCGGCACCGCGAATCGCACCTTCGAACAAATCTACGAAGAGTTGGAATCGGTCGGCGCCAGCGTTGGCGTCAGTGGAGGTACGCACGCCACCGGTTTTGGTACCAAGAGCCTGGTCGAAGACCTGCCGCTGGCGCTCGACGTCCTCACTGACGTGTTGCGCCACCCTACCTTCCCCCACGATGAGGTCGAGAAACTGCGCGGCGAGATTCTCACCGACCTGGAGGAACGCGCCCACGACACCCAGCGTATGGCTGGCCTGACCTTCCACGAACTGGCTTACCCCAGGGAGCACCCCTACGCTCGTAGTCTCAGCGGCTACACCGAGACGGTTAGCCAGCTCAGCCGCGATGACCTGGCCAAGTTCTACGCCGGCGGCTACGGCCCGCAAGGGATGGTCATCGTCATAGTGGGCGCGGTGGAGACCGCCGATACACTGGTGCAGGTCGAGGACGCCTTCAGCGATTGGGAGGGCCACACCTTCGAGCGCGCCCCACTCCCCCACGTTTCCCGCATCACCGAGGTTCGTGAGCGCGCCGTTCCCATTCCTGGCAAGACACAATCGGACATCGTCCTGGGCTATCCTGGCCCCCCTCGCACCGCGCCGGATTTCCTGGACGCGGCTGTGTGCAACACCATTCTGGGCGTCTTCGGATTGATGGGTCGCCTGGGGGAGAATGTGCGCGACGCGCAGGGTTTGGCTTATTACTCGCTCAGCCGCGTGGATGGCGGCCCCGGTCCTGGCCCCTGGCGCGTCGTCGCTGGCGTCAACCCGGCCAACGTCGAGCGAGCCATCGCAAGCATTCGCACCGAGATCCGTCGCATCTGCGATGAGCCGGTGGGTGAGGCAGAGTTAAACGATAACAAGGCTTTCATCACCGGCAGTCTGCCCCTGCGCCTGGAGACCAACGCGGGAGTGGCGTGGGCCATCCTCGATATGGAGCGCTACAATCTGGGTCTGGACTACCTGCGGCGCTATGCAGGCCTGATCAGTGAGATCACCACTGAGCGGGTGCAGGCCGTCGCGCAGCGCTGGCTCAGCCCCGACGCTTACGCTCTTGCCATCGCCGGCCCACCGGCAACGTGATACCATCACACATAATGTGCTATGCTTACTGTCGGCGTTGACCTGATCGAAATCGCCCGCGTCGAGCGGATGCTGACACGCTACAGCGACCGCTTCCTGGAGCGCGTTTTCACCTCGGCCGAGATCTTGTACTGTCAGGCTCGTCCGCCCGAACTGGCGGCCCGCTTCGCGGCCAAGGAGGCCGTCGCCAAAGCGCTGGGGGTGGGCGTGCGGATGATGGCCCGCGATGGCATCAACTGGCAGGACGTGGAGGTCATCGGCGACGTGCGGGGCAAGCCGATCGTTCGCCTTTACGGTCGCGCCGCTGAGCGCGCTGGCGAACTCGGCCTCACCGAATGGGCGATCAGCCTCTCCCACACCCGCGAACACGCCATCGCCTGTGTGGCGGCGCAGTAGGTAAATAGGGTCAGCCTGTTCCCCGTTTGAGCGGAGCAACTTTCTTTGCTCCGCACCTGTTTCTGTGATATACTACTCGACGCGGCGATGAATCATCCAGCGGACACTGGCCTATCGGGAGTGTTCGTAATTGAAGCAGGTGCCATTATGGATACGTCAGTTCAAACCAAAGAGAAAGCCCTATCACTCATTGTAGAGCATCAGGATAGAATTAAAGCTCTGGGGGTGAAGAAAATCGGCTTGTTCGGCTCCTTTGTACGTGAGGAGCAAGGTGTGGAAAGTGACGTGGACTTGCTTGTGGAGTTTGAGCAAGGCAAAAAGACTTTTGATAATTTTATGCGGCTTTCTTTCTTCTTGGAGGATTTGTTCAAACGACGCGTTGAGCTGGTAACGCTTGAGTCCTTGAGTCCTTATATTGGTCCCCACATCGTGAACGAGGTTGAATATGTCACACTCATCGCTTGAATACCTACGCCATATCTTAGACGAGGTGATATACCTCGAAGGCCGAGCAGAAGGGCTGAGCAAAGATGAATTTATGCAGGACGAGACATTGAGAAGAGCCTTTGTACGCAGTTTAGAGGTTATCGGTGAAGCGACCAAGAACATATCTATGGAGCTTAGGCAAAAATACGGTCACATTGACTGGAGAGCAATGGCCGGAATGCGAGACCGATTGATACACAGATACTTTGGCACAGACTATGACATTGTGTGGGATGTTGTCATAAACAAAGTGCCCATGCTCCACCGAGAGATTCAGCAAATCATTGAAAGTGAAAGCGATACGGAGGAACATTCAATACGATGAGCACAAAGAAAGGCCGCGTCTTCTCGGGCGCCCGGCCCACCGGACGCCAGCACCTGGGCAACTACCTGGGTGCCATCCGCAACTACGTCGCCCTGCAGGACGCCTACGACTGTATCTACTGTGTCGTGGATCTGCATGCTCTCACCACGCTCAAGGACACTGATAAGTTGCGCGACTGGACCTACGAAATGGTCCTCGACTGGCTGGCCGCCGGGATGGACCCCGAACGGGGCACCATTATCTTCGTCCAATCCCACGTGCCCCAGGTTACTGAACTGCATCTCCTGCTTTCGATGGCCACTCCCCTGGGCTGGTTGACCCGGCTGCCCACGTTTAAGGAGAAGGTGCGCCAGCAACCCGACAACGTCAACTACGGGCTGGTCGGCTACCCGGTGCTGATGGCCGCCGACATCACGCTCTACAAGGCCGACATCGTTCCCGTCGGCGTGGATCAGGCCCCCCACCTGGAGTTTACCCGCGAGATCGTGCGTCGCTTCAACCATCACTTCGGCGACGTGCTGGTCGAGCCCCAGGCCAAATTCACCGAGTTCCCCAAAGTCCTGGGCGTAGACGGCCAGCAGAAGATGAGCAAGTCGCTGGATAATCACATCGAGATCGCCGCTCCGCCGGAGGAGATCGAGCGGCGGGTGATGCAGATGGTCACCGACCCGGCCCGCCGCTACCGCGGCGATCCTGGTCATCCTGAGGTGTGTAACGTCTTCACCCTGCATGGCTTCTTCTCCCCCGACCAGGTGACGCAGATCGAGAAGGACTGTCGCTCTGCGACCATCGGCTGCGTGGAGTGCAAACGGCTCTTTGTCCAGAACTTGACCGACTACTTCGCTCCCTTCCGCGAGCGGCGGGCGGCGCTGGCCGCAGCCCCCAATCGCGTGTGGGATATCCTGGCCGATGGTGCCCGCCAGGCCTCCGCCATTGCCGCCGAGACCATCGCCGAGGCCAAAGCGGCAATGGGACTTCCTTAGTCCTTAGCCACATGGCTGACCACGACACCACCCTCGCCGACCTGCGCCAGCGCGTGGCTGAATTCGTGGCCGCCCGCGACTGGGAGCAGTTCCACGTCCCCAAGAACCTGAGCGTCGCCATCGCTGTCGAGGCCGCCGAACTGATGGAGCATTTCCAGTGGCTCACCCACGGGCAGGCGGCAGCCGCCATGCAGGACGAAGCGAAGCGAGCCGATGTGGCCGATGAATTGGCGGACGTCCTCATCTACGGGCTCAGCCTGGCGAACGCACTGGACGTGGACGTGAGCGCAATAGTGCTGGACAAATTGGAGCGGAATGAGCAACGCTTCCCCGTTGAAAAGTGATGGGGACGTGCACGAGGAGTCGGAAATGCGGGCAGTCGTACAGAGGGTTAGCAGGGCTTCGGTGAGCGTTGAGGGCGAGGTCGTCGGCGCGATCGGACGGGGCGTGGTCGTGCTGACAGGCGTCACCCACGGCGACACAGAGGAACAGGCCGAGTGGCTGGCGCGTAAGATCGCCGGACTACGCATTTTCGAGGACAGTGCAGGCAAAATAAACACCAGCCTGCTGGATGTGGACGGTGCGGCACTGGTCATCTCTCAGTTCACCCTCTACGCCGACCGCCGCAAGGGCCGCCGCCCGGGCTTCAGCGACGCCGCTCCGCCGGAGGTGGCCGAGCCGTTGGTGGAGCACTTCGCCCAGGCATTGCGGGACCACGGCGTGCCCGTCGAGACCGGCGTCTTCGGCGCGCACATGCTGGTGGAAATCCACAACGATGGCCCCGTGACCATTTTGCTGGAGCGGTGAAGTGTGTCTTGTGTACCTGACGTTCCACTGGTATAATTGGATCGGAATGAA
The DNA here is from genome assembly GCA_964653285.1 of uncultured Anaerolineales bacterium. Taxonomy (GTDB): domain Bacteria; phylum Chloroflexota; class Anaerolineae; order B4-G1; family B4-G1; genus CAZZEX01. The sequence continues at coordinate 10,898 of CAZZEX010000024.1, read as the reverse complement.
TTCATGCCGGTGTGGAGCATGACCCACACACCCCAGCAATGAATGAGAGGATTGCCCAGACATGGTGACCTATACTAACGCACGCAGTACTGGTACTATACCGGACGTTCAGGTTGTGCCGGTCCGGGATGAGCGGGGCCGTGAGCGTTTCGTGCGCTTCGCATGGCAGATTTACCGCGATGATCCTCTGTGGGTGCCTCCGCTGATTCGCAGCCAATTACACACCCTGGACCCACAGCGGGGATCGTTCTTCCGTTATGGCGGGGCTGCCCTGTTCCTGGCCCGGCGCGATGGGCGGGACGTGGGCCGCATCGCTGGCTGGATCAACCACCGCGCCAATCGGTTCCTGAACAAGAGAGCAGCCGGGTTCGGCTTTTTCGAGACCTTCGATGACTACGAGGTTGCCCAGGCGCTATTGGACGCTGTGTGCGACTGGGCTCGCGAGCAGGGGATGGAGACCATCCGTGGCCCGTTTTACTTCTCGATGGATGATTCACCTGGCGTGCTGATCGAGGGTTTCGATCACCCACCGGTGCTGTTGTGCGGACATAGCCCGCTCTACTATGCCGATCTCCTGGAGCAGTATGGCCTGGTCAAGTATCGGGATGCCTATGCGTATTGGATAGACCTGGCTGCGTTCAACGGGGACGTCGCCAACCTGCCGCCCAAAATACTGCGCGTGGCAGAAGCCGTGCGTCGCAGAACCGGGGTTCAGATTCGTACTATGCGAATGGAGGATTGGGACGCAGACGTGGCACGGGTGATGTACCTGGTCAACGAGGCGATGGGCTATATACGCAACCACGTGCCAATGGACGAACAGGAGTTTATCCGCTTCATCGAGGAGCTGCGACAGGTGATTGATCCCGACCTGGTTTTCCTGGCTGAGATAGATGGTCAGCCAGTCGGATTTTCGGCGGCGATACCCGACGTAAACCGGGCGCTCAAAAGTGCCAACGGGCGTCTCTTCCCACTGGGTTGGCTCCGGCTGTGGTGGCGTATGCGCCACATTGACGTAGCCAGCCTGAAACTATTGGCTGTGCTGGAGGAATACCGCTTGCGAGGGTTGGACTCGCTGCTCTATTTGGAGACGGCGCGGGCGCTTCTACGCAAGGGATATACCTGGCTTGACATGTCACTCACGGCTGAGCATAACGCGATGATCAATCGCCTCATCCAGAACCTGGGCGGGCAGCGATACAAGGTGTATCGCACCTACCATATGTCTCTGATGTCGTAGCATCCGGCCGGCTCTCAGAGGCGCCAGCGGCTGCCCTGTGTGATTGGACAGTAGAAGGCTATAAGAGGAAAGGTTGGATCATCGGATGCTCTGGCCGCGAGAGGTTCTCGCTGCTCATCAGTTGTTGCTGCCATTTTTACAAGGACAGGCCTTTTTTGTGCTGGGCCTCTCAATTGTCTTCTTGGCCCGTCGCAGTGCACGACTGGAGGTCGCCCGTGGTCTTTCACTGCTGGCGGTCTTCGGGTTCTGTGAGGCGTTAGTGGCATGGAGTCTTGCGTGGTTTGTGTCTTCGAGTGCTTCGGCCCCCTGGCTCGCCTGGTCGCGGCTGCTTCTACTGGGTGTGGGCTATGCTTTCCTGCTGGCTTTCGCTCTGCAGACCTATGTGCTGCCGGAGAGGCGGCGGTGGGAGCAATGGGCACTTGCCGGCGGTCTCCTTGCACCATGGTTGATTGGTTTAGTCACCGCTCGCCTGGTCGGCACGTCCTCGGAGCAGGTGTGGCTCGGCGGCGAGATTGCTGCACGCTATGGGCTGGCGCTACCTGGCGGTCTGGTGGGGGCGTGGGGGCTGCGCCGCCAGACCTACCGTACCATCGAGGCCCAGCGGCTGCCGCTGGTCAAGCCCCACCTGCGCGTTACCTGGTTCGCCCTGGGGGCCTTCGCCCTGTTCGGGGGGCTGATAGGACCGGCTGCTCCTTTCTTCCCTGCGAACTGGCTCAACCAGGAGGTTCTTCTGCGGGCGGCGGGCGTCCCGATCTCACTCTTCCGTGGCTTATGTGGCGTCGCCATCACCTATGGGATCGTGCGGGCGCTGAGTGTGGTCCTGAGCGAGACCGAACTCTGGCTGGAGAATGTGGAGCAAATACAGGCGCTGGCCCGCGATCGGGAGCGTATCGGGCGAGAGTTACACGACGGCATCATTCAGTCCATCTACGCTGCTGGGCTGATGCTGGAGGAAGCCCGTCACAGTATTCCTGACGAGCCGGAGATGGCGTGTGCCCAACTGACACGTGCGATCGGAAGCCTGAATCAGACCATCCAGGACATTCGCCGCTACATCTTCGACCTGCGTGGTGGGGTACCAGACGATGATATTGAGATGGGCCTGAGCAAGATGCTCAAGGACTTTCGCATCAACACATTATTGGAGACGGAGTTCATCGTGGAAGGTGAGCGCACCCTGGTGCTGGGAGCCGGGCGCCGGCAGCACATCTTCCAAATCGCGCGCGAAGCGTTGACCAACGTAGCCCGGCACGCACAAGCCCGGCGGGTCGAGGTACACCTGCGATATGGCGTCAATGCGTTGCAACTCCGTATCTCCGACGATGGCGTTGGGCTCTCGGCGCTGCCGACCAGCGGGGGACAAGGGCTGCGCAACATCCGTGAACGCGCACGTTTGCTTGATGGCCTGCTGGATGTTGACACTGCGCCGAATAAGGGCATGACCCTGATTCTCACCGTGCCCTATTAGCGTAAAACGTGAAGCGTAACTCCGCCCTACGAGTTGCGTTTGGTCATTGGGATGGGGATACATGGCACTCAGAATTATCATCGTGGACGACCATGAGGTGGTGAGGCTTGGCTTGCGCACGCTTCTTGATCGTCATCCCGGTTTCACTGTCGTGGATGAGGCTGCTACTGTTAAAGAGGCCGTTCGGAAGACCCTGCTTCTTCGTCCCGATGTCGTGGTGATGGACATCCGGTTGTTGGGGGGGAGCGGCATTGATGCCTGCCGAAAAATCGTCGAGCAGGCGCCTGAAGTCAAAGTCATTATGCTCACCTCTTACGCCGAGGACGAGATGCTGTTCGATGCAATCGCCGCCGGGGCGTGCGGCTATGTGCTCAAGCAGATCGGCAGCGATGATTTGATCTGGGCAGTGGAGGCGGTGGGGAGAGGGGAGGCGCTATTGGACCCAGCGCTCACACAGCGGGTCTTCGCCCGCGTGCGCGAAGCGGCGCGCAGAGAGCATGAGGAATCCTTCGCCAGTCTCACCGACCAGGAGATGCGCGTTTTGGCCCAGGTGACCGAAGGGAAGACGAACCGGGAGATTGCCGGGGCTCTGTTTCTGGGTGAGGGTACAGTGCGTAACTACGTCAGCAGCATCCTGAAGAAACTGAGCCTGACAAACCGCGCTGAGGCTGCTGCTTACGCAGTGGAGCACCGTCTGAAGGAATTTCTCTGACGAAAGCTCCGGAAGCCACAGCTTGTTGCGGAATGATTTGGGTGTGTTTCATTTCGGTTGAGCGTCCGGCTTCAGCCGGAAAATCTCCGCTGAAGCGGGGCGTCCGCTCCTTTCCTCCAACTCATTTGAAACACACCCGAATGATTTGGACAAGCGTCCCCTTGGCCAAACAGAGCATCCCGAACAAGTTCGGGTATCCACTTATGCAACACCCTGATCCATACCAAAGCGGGTTGCGAGTCTTCCGAACTCACAACCCGCTTTGCGTTTCGTGATTGTGTTCCGGCAAATGAGGGATTCACCGGATGGCTAAGGCCTGTCTAAGGCGCAGCCTCTTCCAGGTACTCGTTGCATTGCGTGACGGTAGCGTCAAGTTGCGCCTGGGCGTCCTCGCCCCCCATAACGGCGACGAGCATCTCCGCGATGGCTGCACGGCACTCATCGTACCCGGCTATCGGCGACTCAATGCCGTAGCCCATTGACATGAAGGTGAAGGCTTTCTCGTAGGTGGGGTGCTCGGCGAAGTAGTCGGCCAACAGGTCGGCCGCTGCCTGGCGGGTGGGGAAGTAGCCGGTGCTGCTGGCCCACGTCGCCTGCTGCTCCGGCCCGCTCAGCCACTTGATGAACAGCCAGGCCGCCAACTGCTCTTCGGGGGTACTCACGAAGATGGACTGGCTCGCGCCGTAGATGTTCAGCCGTGGCGTGGCCGTGCTGTGCGGCGGCGGGTTGACGCTCCAGTTGAAGCCCGCGCCTTCGTCCACCGCCTGCCCGTAGTAGGGCAGGCCGGAGATGGAGCTGATAGTAAAGAGCACCCGGCCCGCGCCGAAGTCGCTCTGGTCGCCGTAGCGCTCCGTCACCACCGCAGCGCAGCCCCGATCATCCAGGTTCTTCAGGAAGGTCAGCGCTTCCAGGCCCGCCGCATCATCGAAGACGTAGCCGGTGCCGTTCTCGTTGATGATGTTGCCGCCCCGGCTGAAGGTGAAGGTGGCGAAGCGGGAGGCGTCAATGGAGTATTCGTAGCCGATGACGGCCCCCTCACCTGTGGCACCGGAGAACGGCTGCTCGACGGCGGCGCACGACATCTCGGCGAACTCCTCCCAGGTCTCAGGCGGGCTGGTGTAGCCCAACTCGGCCAGCCAATCCTCGTTGTAGTACATCACCTCCATGGACTTGTAGGGCGGCCAGCCGTAGCGAGCCTCGAACTGCGGCAAGTAGTCGGCGGCCAACGCGATGGGGAAGAAGTCGTCCAGTTCCTCCTGCGTATAGCCCCACTTCTCGCTCTCCACGTAGGGATCCAGCGCGACCAGCACGCCCTGTACGGCGTAGGTAGCGGCCTGGTTCTGATAGGCCACCGCCATGCTGGGGAGCTGGTTGGCCGGGATGCCGGCGACGACCTTCTGATACAGGTCATCGTAGCCGCCCTGGGATTCTCCCTGGACCGTGACGCCCCACTCGTTGGTGCGGTTGAATTCGTCAATCAGGCTCAGCATGAGCTCCTCGCGGGAGCCCGTGTGCTGGTACCAGTAGACAACCGTCTGGCCGCTGGGGTCCAGGTTTTCCAGGTCGCCGTAGGTATCCACGTCATAAGTTGACTCTGGCTTTGCGGGGGCGCACGAGGCCACGAGCGGGAGAACCAGAGCCAGGATGGCCAACACAGCAACTAATTTTCGCATTCTCATTATCTTTCCTCCTCCTGATAGGATTTGTTACTTGACAAACCGGTAAATTGGTAGATTGGTTAATTGGTCACTTCTCCCGTGCATCACCTCCTTTCGTCTGGCGTCTCACAAATTACGTTTCACACATCACGTTTTACGCTTTATGTTTTACCCCTTGAGCCCCGTCGTCGCAATCCCCTCCGTAAACTGCTTCTGGGTGAAGAAATACAGCACCAGAATGGGGATGGTCGTGATCACCGAGCCGGCCATGATCAGTTGCGTCTCTGCCGAGGCTTCGGTGATGAAGCCAGATAACCCCACGGTGATAGGACGCCAATCGGATGTGGTGGTGATGATCAAGGGCCACTGCAGCGAGTTCCAGGCCCAGATGCCGTTGAGGATGATCACCGTCATCAAAGGTGCCTTCGAGATCGGCAACACGATCCGCGTCAGGAAACGCAGGTGCCCGCAGCCGTCAATCAGCGCCGCGTCGAATAACTCGTTGGGGATCTGGGCGAAGAACTGCCGCAGTAAGAAAACGGTGAAGGCATTGACCATGAAGGGGATCGTCAGCGCCGTCCAGTTGTTGTACCATGCATTTTCCATACCAAACGTTTGTTTGAAAAAGTCCTCCAGCGCGACGATGATCAGGTAATCTGGAATCATGACCACCGTCCACGGGATCATGTAGGTCGCCAGGTAGGCCGTGAACAGGAGGTTTTTGCCCGGGAACTCCATGCGGGCGAAGGCGTAGGATGCCAGTATGCCCGTCACCACTACCCCCGCGATGGTCAACAGTGTGATGATGGCACTGTTCCGCGTGTACAGGGCGAAGTTTGCCTCTCTCCAGGCTGTGATGTAGTTGCCGAAGAACATGTACCACACATTCCACGCCTGCTTCACCACAAAGTGGTCAGGATTGGGGTCTATCACTTCGAAGTGCGGCCCCCACCGGCCCCGGGCGGCTCCTTCGTAGTCTGGCCCTCCCCACTGTCCCAATTTGATGCGCGTGGTAAATTGCTCGGCCAGGCGCGAGTCCACGGTCAGAACAAACCGATCGTAGTTCCGTATCCCGTCATCGGTAGTATCCAGTGCCAGGATCAGCACGTTGAAGGGAATTGCTATTCCCTTCTTCTCAAGGTTTTCGGCCACGAGCCGGGACACCTCATTCACGGGGACGACGCCTTCCACCAGGGGGCTGAAGGAAGCGATTGATCCATGCCAGACGTCGGTCGGGTGCATATCCACCATGATTTCCTGGGCCGGTGACAGGTCGGTGTATGGACGCGCCGTCAAGCCCGCAGGCCAGAATATTTTCTGGCTGTGCTCGCCGTAGGTCTTGGACGCGGTGAGGAGCATCCACGCAAAGGGGAAGATCGCCACGACAGCGCCCAGGGTGAGGACCAGGTACAGAAAGCCCTGCACGATACCGCTACGAACTCGATACTCCCTCGATTCACGTTTCGCAGCAACCATCGTGCTAGCCATAGAACACCCGTCCTTCTGCAATGCGGCTCTGGATCCAGGACAGGCTGAGCATGACGCCGGTCAGGATGAACGCCAGGGCTGAGGCGTAGCCGAACCGATTTCGTTCCCAGAAGTGCTTAAATATGAGAATACTGGACGTCATCGTGGTACCCTGGGGGAAGCCCAGCGTTCGGCCCACCTTGGTCATAACGTAGATGTGGTTGAAGGCCCTGAAAGTGCCAAGAACCCCCATCATGAGCAGGAAATAGGTGGTCGGCGAGACGAGGGGGATCGTAACGTGACGCAGCAGTTCCCAGCGGCTGGCGCCGTCTATCCTGGCTGCCTCGTACAGTTCTCGTGGGACGTTCCCCAGCCCGGCCAGGTAGATGATGGTGTTGTACCCGACGAACACCCAGATGTTGTAGATTATCACTGCCACGAGTGCCAGGCTCGGCCCAGCCGCCCAGGATGGCATTTCAAAGCCGAGCCACTGGCCAATCAACGTGCCGATCCCCGTCGCCTCGAATAGCCACTGGGGCAAGTTCTCCTCCGTCACGCCAAGCATGGCCAATGCCAGGTTGATCAAGCCTCGACGAGGCTCGAAAATCGAGGTCCACACGGCAGCGGAGGCCACCGTGACCGTGACGTAGGGCAGAAAGTACATGATACGCCAGGCGGTCTTGCCACGGATATCCTGAAACAGGATGTTGGCCAAGAGGAAGGAAAGGATAATCTGGAGAGGAACTGTGCCGATGGAATAGTAGAGTGTAATCAGCAGTGATTTGAACAGGTCCTCGTCGCCGTTGGCCAGCATATCCGGGAATCCCAGCACCAGGGCCAGGCCGCCGATGATCAACATCAGCGCGACGGCTGCGTGCAACAGGAATCCCTTTCCTGACGTCTCGGGCTTGATACTGTGCCACACTGCCCATGCTCCGGCCAGCAGACCTAATCCTCCGACTACCCATACCACATCCATCGGTTCGCCCAGCGCCTTCAGGTAGTTCTCCAATCCAATAAAGTCGCCGCGCTGGATGCGCCACTTGTGCATACTGATGTAGAAGGCGTAGCCCACGGGCAGGAGGTTGAAGACGAGCAGCAGGAGTGTACCGGGGAGCAGAAAAAGGTAGGCTTGTAGAGCCTCACGGATGCGTCGGCCCCGGCGCCCAGCAAAGAGACCACGACGGGAGGCAGGCGTCACGGGTTGTTCAACGGTGATCATACTCTCCTTTCGCGAAGGGGAATTATGCTGCACGTAAGATTATAGGACAAAGGTGAGGGACTGTCAAGCGCACACCGAGGAACACCGAGCCCGGTGCCTGTCAAAGTTTACGCCGATTTTACATTCGCTTGACTTTCGGATAACTAACGTGTTCGAGAATAAAGTGGCTGATATTTGGCCCCAGGCTGGATGTAAACAGCGTGGGCAGTAACCACCATATTGTATGAAGGGAGACCTATGAGAACAAAATTTGTACTACTTACTGGCGCAACGCTACTGACGTTGGTGTTTGGCTCTGTGGGGGTCGCAGTGGCGCAAGCTGATATCCTCCCCAGCCCCCCCCGGGAAGGAGGGGGAGGAGCCCTCACACAGCGGGGGGCGCGCGCCTATGGCGTGATCGAGGCCCTCGAAGGACAGTCGCTGACGCTCGTCACGCCCGTTGGCTCGGTGACTGTCATCACTGATGCCAACACCCGCTTCCGTATCCCTGGCGTGGAGGAGCCGGGCCTGGACGCCCTGGCCGTCGGTGACTACCTGGGCGCAGGCGGCTGGTGGGAGCGGGGAGGGAGCACCTTCCACGCCTTTGGCGTAGCGCGGGTGGAGGCCGACCGCGTCTTCCCCTTGGCTGGCGGACTGGCCGCTGTCGGCGACGATACCTTGACGGTCGAGACCGGCCACGGCTTGGCCACCGTCCGCGTGGACAGTGAGACCGCCTATCGCATCGTCAACGTGGAGAAGCCAGGCCTGGACGATCTGGAAGTGGAGATGAAAATCGTCGCCAGGGGGACGCTCAACCCGGATGGCAGTCTGCTGGCGCAGGCGGTCACTGTGCCGTGGGTCGGGCCACGCCAGGGCCATCTGCAGGGCGAGGTACTGGAGGTCGAAGGGGCGGCTTTTACCCTCCGAGCCACCCAGGGTCGCCAGTCCGGTCGCCCGCTTAACGTGCTGACCGATGAGGCGACCGAGTTCCGCATGCCGGGTGTGCCAGGTGTAGACACCCCCTCCATCTCCGACCTGCAGGTAGGTGCTCGTGTCGCCGGTGAAGGTGTGATTGAGGAGGATGGCACAGTGCGGGCTACGCTCGTGGTCGTGCTGCCGGATCAGGTGGCGCGCCTGGTCGGTGAGGTGACCACTATCGAGGGGACCACGCTAGTGCTCGACACACTTGGTGGCACGGTGAACGTCCTCACCGATGCCGATACCGTCTTTCGTGTCCCTGGCGTCGAGGAGCCCGCTCTGGACGACGTCGTGGTCGGCAACCAGGTGATCACGGCTGGTACCTGGGAGGAGGAGGCCACTTTCAATGCCATCGGTGTTGGGGTGCGCAGTGACCGACAGGCGGGCCAGCGGTCCGTCGTGCGCGGGCGCGCCATCCGCGTTGGCACCGAAAGCCTCGTTCTCGGCACTCCACGTGGCCCGGTGACGGTGCTGGTGGACGGCGAGACGCAGTATCGTGTGCCAGGCGCGGATGACCCCGGCCTCGACGACATTGAGGCCGACGCTCTGGTCGGCGCCCGAGGGACGTGGAATGAGGATGGCACACTGCAGGCTACGGGCATGGCAGTGCTGAGCACCAGGTAGGCGGAGGTGGCTCCCACGCCACCGGATTGCCGGGCGTGGGAGCCCGGCCCGCTTTCGAAGTTCTGGACTGTGACCGATGCAAAACAGGCCGGGTGCGATGCCCGACCTGTCTTCGTAGAACCCTTGCGAAGATTCAGCAATAGGTTTCGGGTCGAAGATGTCTTGCGCCTGCCGAGATCATCCCCTTGCCGAGGCCATTTATATCCTTCGCAAGGGTGGCACTCCTACTCGACGAAGCCGACGTACTCTGGGGGCCAATACGAAAACCAGGCGTGGCCCACGATGCAATCAATAGGCACGGGTCCGAAGTTGCGCGAGTCGTTGGAAGCACCTCGGTTGTCGCCCATGACGAAGACGTGCAATGGAGGAAGGGTCTGCGGGCCGCAATTGCCCCCACCCAGATTCACCGTCCAGGATTCGTCGAGTTGCTTGCCCTCGATGTATACCTTCCCGCCGCGTACTTCGATAGTCTCCCCTGGCAGCCCCACCACGCGTTTGATCAGCAGGTCCGTTTGTCCTGGCAGATCAATGACGACGATATCTCCGCGCCGTGGGCCGTGGAGAAGGCGATACGTTACTTTCTCCACTACCACCCGCTGAGCACTGTGCAGGTTAGGTTCCATACTCTGTCCCAGTACCTGGGTGGCCTGGGCCAGGAAGAGGTTGATGGCCAGGGCGATGACGACTGCGGGGATGACCGTCTCGGCCACCTCGCGCAGCGCTTGCAGCAGCCATCGCAACACGTGAGACCCGGGACTGTGGGACTCCTGTCCAATTTCGATTTCTGGTTCTTCGATGATCTCTTCCACGATCTCTTCCACAGCGATCTCTCAGCGTGGGCTAGCGTCGTCGGGGTGGGCGACGTCCTCTGCTGTCCCCTCTGTTGCCCCGGTTTCCCCCTGGCCTGTCGGCCGCTTGGGCCTGCGCTAGCGTCCATCCCTCCAGCACGGCTCGGCGCGAGATGCGGATCTTTCCTTCGGGGTCAATGTTGGTCACCATTACCATGATCTCGTCGCCGACTTCCACCACGTCCTTGACGCTGTTGACGCGATAGTCGGCCAGTTGCGAGATGTGCACCAATCCATCGGTGCCGGGCAGGATCTCGACGAAAGCGCCGAAGTCGGTGATGCGCACCACACGCCCGGTGTAGATGCGGCCCATCTCGGGTTCCTCGGTCAATTCCTCGATCATTCGCTGCGCTTTCTCCGCGGCCGGGCCGCTGGTTGAGGCGATGTAGATGGTGCCATCATCCTCAATGTCAATGCGCACATCGCACTCCTCCTGGATGGCACGCACCGTCTTGCCGCCCGTTCCAATGACCGCTCCCAGTTTATCGGGGTCTATGTGCAGGATAGTCATCCGAGGCGCGTAGGGCGAAAGTTCCGCCCGCGGCGCGGGGATGGTCGCCTCGATCACATCGAGGATCTGCATACGTGCCTGGCGGGCTTGCTCCAACGCCTCTGCCAGGATCTCGTAGGAGAGACCGGCGACTTTTATGTCCATCTGCAAAGCGGTGATCCCCGTGCGCGTACCGGCGACTTTGAAGTCCA
>CAZZEX010000023.1:0-55825 GCA_964653285.1 uncultured Anaerolineales bacterium | reverse complement strand
GTTCTAAGTCTTGTTCTAAGTCTTGTCAAGTGATTGAACCTTAAAATCTCGAATAGCGATCACCCCCGATATGCACGTGGGACGCGTTCTAAGTCTTGTTCTAAGTCTTGTCAAGTGATTGAACCTTAAAATCTCGAATAGCGATCACCCCCGATATGCACGTGGGACGCGTTCTAAGTCTTGTTCTAAGTCTTGTCAAGTGATTGAACCTTAAAATCTCGAATAGCGATCACCCCCGATATGCACGTGGGACGCGTTGTCTCCATCCCCGCTCGGCAGGGCTTGACAGCGCCCCGTGATGTGCTACAATCCGATCACGGAGCGAGGGGGAAGTTGTTTCCAGGCTGAGGTGACTTATGGTCAGCCTCTTACCTACCTGGAGCAACTTCTCCTTCTGTTGTATTTTTGCTCTGCCCGTCGTTGGGCCCGCTCTCTGCGAGCCCGCTTGTTGTTGCGCTGCCGCACTTCCTCCGGCACCGTGTACCGCTCCACGACGATAGCCCGTGCTTCTTCGGGTGTGACTGGCGTACCGTCCACGCCCTGTAGTTCATAGGGGCGGTCCTCGAGCAAGATGATCCGCACGCGGTCGAGCAGATGGGTGGCGCAGGCACACACCGCCTGAGTGTGGTGCTTGCCTTTGTTGACCATCTGGTCGTGGTAGATGAAGGCGATCTGTGGGTCCCATCGGCGGGCAACGTCGGCGTTGAGGTAGCCGTACTTCTTGACCGGGTTGGGGCCGGCCTGGGTGGTGCGCATTCCCTTGCTTTCGCTCTCCCCACTCTGGGCACTGCGCGGTATGATCCCGTGCCAGTTGCGATAACGGCGGTTGTTGGGGAAGCGGTCAGGAAGGCCGATGAAGCCCGTGTAGACCGCTCCGCTGTCTTGGCCGACGCCTCTGAGCGTCTCTACGTTGCGGCTAGGATGGAGTTTGCGATAGAGAGGCCGGGTGACATTGAGCCGCACGTAGTGGACATCGGCCTCCAGCCCGGCCAGGCGTTGTTGCTCACGGCAGACTGCGGCGGCGAGGGCAGAGTAGTCTAAGTAGGTCCCCTGGTCACCGTACAGCGACGATCCCTCCTCGGCCAGGGCGACCAGAGGCCCAATCCAGTCCTCGTCGCCGTCGTAGACTTCCTCAGCCGCCCGCCAAGCCTGGCGCAACCCCGCGATGCCCGCTTCGATCACCCGTCGAGGTTCGTAGAAGTGGTCCCGAAACCAGCGTGCCGGTGAACCGAGCGGGTTCGAGAAAACCCGCTGCTTCAGGTCCGGCCAGCCCAGGTGGTCGGTGGACTGCAGGCGATTCTTGATCGCGCTGATTTGAGTAGTCAGGCGCTCCACTTCCTTGCAACCGCGTTGCAGAGCCAAGTAGTCGGCCCCGGATAGAACCAAAGGGTACAGTTCATCCGGAAGAACTATTGGTAGACGGGCCAAGGTCCTGGCCGCCAAGCGGTCGCTGCTGGCGTGGCGGTTGTAGAACCGAGCCAGATCGGCGGACATACGCGGGTTGACCACGTGGACCGTCGCCCCTCGGCGCATAAAGTAGACGGAGACCGGATACCAGACAATGTCGGTGGCCTCCATTACCACCACGAGCGGCTCTTCCGATTCCATCCCGCGTCGGGAGCGGGTGTACAGCCGTTCCAGGCCCGGCAATTGGGTTCTGAACTTGATGACGGGGCTGATGAAATGCCCCCGCTCGTTGGCGATGATGGCCCGATGCTTGGCCCTCGTCGCTAAGTCGATACCTAGAATGCGCATCTTGACCTCCTTCTTTTACTCAATGCATCTCTTCCACTCGGGGGAGGCAGCGGTGCGACTAGGCGCCCAGGGCCAGGGTGGTATGCAACCCAAACTTGTCCTTGATCAGGGGCAGGGCCTAGTAGAGCAGGCACTCCCCAATGTTCCTAATAGGGTCTCCTGGGCAGGGAAGGTGAGCAATCTACCCAAAGAGGCAGCCGAAGCTCCTCAGTTACTTTTGTAAGCTCGCACCTTTGCCTTCCCAGAAGATAGCATACCACCTCTGGCGCAAATCGACAATGCTATTCGAGGTTGTTAAGGTCCAACCCTAATATACAAGTTACGATAAATGTACCCCCATAAAGACAGGTTTGGAAGCCCGTCTACGGAAAGATAACACGTGAATCCACCCACAGGTGCTCTCTCAGGTAATGCCGGAGCAGGCGACCAAGCCGCAAGCCTCGGCGGAGTAGGATGCCCTAAGAAGCAGATAGTCTCCCTCTTGAGTGTTGTTCCCCGCCTTGCTCTAAAGGGAACGTCAGATCCCATCGCCAAGCCGCTGGATCTGGCGATCCAGCGGGAGCGGGGCGGCACAGGTGGCCCCGGTGAGCCAGCAACACTCTACGGGGAGACCATCAAGAAGCAAAGGCCCAGGGTAATGCCTGGGATATGCGGTGGGACACCGATGGGCCATAGTCAGCACCGGGTCGTGTTAGGGAAAACGAAAGAGCGGCCTACCGGCCGTTTCGCCGGGCGGCAGGTAGGCGGCTGTGGTGATCTGCTTTGGTAGAGGTGGCTGCGATGGGTGTAATCAACAAGAGGCGGTTGCGGGCTTGACTCGCCGCCAACCTGCCCTACAGCGGCCGATGGCTTCAAAAACGGGAAGTTATTTCTTAACGATCCCATAGGAGCAGGATGAATCCGGGTCTTGGGCACGTGCGGAAGCGTACTGAAGACCGGACGGAAATCCAACTCTGACTGTGCACGTGCCAAGCTCCGGGGGCGAGCAATCGCTGACAATGAAGTGCCTATGACAGAGGCTCGTGCACTGAGGAGCCCCGTGATAGGGAAACCATCACGCGGGGTTTTGAAGTGAGGGTGGGGACTGAGAGGCCCCGGCCCATCATAACGCATCCGACCTGCTAATCAAGCCGCCTTTTGTTGCCGGTTTGGGTTATGAATCGTGGTTTCACTTGCTGGGCACGGCGATAAACCCGCAGGCGGCTGAACTCTAGTTCAGGTGAGAGGTTTCGGCTGTCCCTTGGCTTCGCTGGAGTTATGAGTGAGGAGAGTGGAACGGTTTGAGCTGACCAGGTTTGGGCTGTCTGCCTGTGTCGGCCTCAATCGTACTCGCAGGTCGCGGATCTCCAGCGGTTCGCCCCTGGCCGGGTCGCGCACGAGCGAGAGCGCCCCCTGCGCGCATTTGGGGACGCACACGCCGCAGCCCATACAAGCGGCACCATCCACGACGGCATGGCTGTCCTCCACCGACAAGGCGCCGAATTGGCAGTAGTCAACGCAGACGCCACAGCCCACACATAGGTCGGCATCCACGCGGCTGACGTAGCCGGAGGAAGCCAGCATCGGGGTGCCGTGGCGGTAGGCCTGCATCGCCCCGCAGCAGCAGGCGCAGCAGTTGCAGATGGCGTAGAAACGGCCCAGCATTGCGTCCTTGAAGAAGGCGTGGTGCACGTGACCGCGTTCGTCCTCAGCGCGCAGGATCTCCACCGCCTCTTTGGGCGTGATCCAGCGGGAGCGGTTCGGGTGGTGCTCGGCGACGAAACTGGCGAAGGGCTCGCCGACGATGAGGCAGACGTCGAGCGGGAGGCAGGGATTGGGGCGCGAGACGCGGCATGGACAGTCCAGGACGACGATGTGGTCGGGGTTCTGCAACACGATGTCGCGAGCGAGCGCGTAAGGGATGATCTTTTCCAGGTCGGTCAAGTTGATCTCTTCATTGACAGTGACCAGTTGTGTTGCAGCGTCCAGCGTCACGACCTTGCCGTGGTATGTATCGGCGAAGGTGACGCGCTCGGAGCTTCGCCGTGGGCGCTCAGCCGAACGGTCGTCATCCGTCCTGGGCGGAAACAACCGGGCCAGCCAGCGGACAAGCGGTCCGAAGAACCGGGCCAGTGGGTGCTCTCCAGTCCCGATCCCGATGTAGAGGTAGGGCCAGCGAGCGTAGACGTATCCGTGCACCCAGTCAAAGAGTGAATACCCGGGTGTGCGCCGGGCTTCTTTTATGAATGCCTTGGTCGAGGACTTGAGCCAGGTTTTGTGTGCCATTGTCATGTCATCCGTCAAAGCCGTGTCGGCTGCGCAGGGTCGCGGCCAGGTAGCGGGCGTAGAAGTCAGTCGGTTTTCGCTTGTATTCCGCTGGCAATTAGTCTGGACAACCCCTCTCGCAGCGGAGTCCGTGCCTCCCAGCCCAGCGCTTCCCGCGCCCGGCGCACGTCGCCCTCGGAGAAGCGCACTTCGCCGGTTCGTGCCGGTGCAAATGTTGGCGTCAGGCTCGTGTCCAGCACCTGGTTCAATGCCGTCACCAATTGTAGCACGCTCGTCTGCATCCCACCTGCTATGTTAAAGGCTCCTCCGACGACCGCTTCCTGTTCGCACGCCAGCAACACCGCCCGGATCACGTCCGCCACGTACACGAAGTCGCGCGTCTGCTTCCCATCCCCGTAGATGACCGGGCGCTCCCCCCCGGTCATCCGGGCGGCGAAGATGCTGACCACGCCTGAGTAGGGGTTGGTGGGATACTGGCGCGGGCCGTAGACGTTGAAGAACCGCAGCGCGACGGTCGGCAGGCCGTAACTGGCATGAAAGGCACTGCAGTATACCTCGCCCGCCGCTTTACTCGCCGCGTATGGGGAAAGAGGACGCGGTGACAGTTCCTCCCGCAGGGGGAGCGCAGTGTGGTCGCCGTAGATGGCCGTCGAAGAGGCAAAGACGACCCGGCGCACTCCGGCCCGGCGTGCGGCCTCCAGCACGTTCAGTGTCCCGCCCACGTTGACCCGATGGGTACGCCGGGGCTCCTCCAGCGACGCCTGCACCGAGGCGATGGCCGCCAGGTGGAGCACGTAGTCGCATCTGGCCACAGCACGTTCCACGGTGTCCGGGTCGGCTACGTCTCCTTCGAGCAGTTCGATGTGCTCGGTGACGGCGGCCAGGTTCTCCCGCCGGCCGGTGGAGAAGTCGTCCAGGACGCGCAACCGCTCGCCGCGTTCGACCAGCGCCTCGACCAGGTGGGAGCCGATGAAGCCGGCCCCGCCGGTGACCAAATACATTAGTCCGCCTCCAACAACCCCCTGATGCGCGCAGCGACCATCTCAATGGCGACCTCGTTGAAGCCTCCCTCCGGGATGATGACGTCGGCGTAGCGCTTGCTGGGTTCAACGAACTCCAGATGCATCGGGCGCACCGTCGAGAGGTACTGCTCACAGACCGACTCGACGCTGCGGCCCCGTTCCTCGATGTCGCGTCGCAACCGGCGGATGAAGCGCACGTCGGCGTCGGTGTCCACGTAGAGTTTGACGTCGAACAGTTTGTGCAGTTCGGGCTCGGCGAAGACCAGGATGCCTTCAACCAGGACCACCGGCGCTGGCTCCACGCGGCGCGTGTGCTGCATACGCGTGTGGGTGGTGAAGTCGTAGGCCGGGATTTCGACGGCCTGGCCAGCGCGCAGTTTCCTCAGATGCTCAATCAGCAGTTCGGTTTCCAACGAGTCGGGGTGATCGAAATTGACCTGGTCACGCTGGCGCGGCGGGAGGTGGCTGAGGTCGCGGTAGTAGGCGTCGTGGGGGATGTAGGTGATGTGCTCGGCCCCTACGCGCTGGAGTATCTCGTTTGCTACCGTCGTCTTACCCGACCCGGTTCCACCGGCCACCCCTATCACAATTGGTCGCATTTCCTCTCCTTTGTCCAGTATCTAGTATCCAGCAACCAGTGCGATGAGTAACAACGCGGCCACAGTGATCAGCACCGCTCGCAGCCGGAGGGGCTGGCGTGGAGCCAGCCAGCCCGCGCTCCAGACCAGCCACACCCCGGCCAATCCTCCCTCGCCCGTGGTCCCTATCCACATCGTCCCTCGCTGCCACAGGTTCACCAGCGCTGTGCCGCCCACCAGCAGTGTCAGCAGCGCATAAGCGGCAGCGGATGGCCATTCGAGCCCCCCCTCGGTCCCCCCCACCTTTGGGGGGGAGGGCAGGGCGGCGATCTCGCTCAGGGCCTCGCCCAGCGCCCGCGCTCCAAGCCCGCCGCAGATGATAACCGCCAACTCGACCAGCGCGACCGGAGGGCTGCCCATCCCAGCCCCACTGGGCTCCGAGGTCCAGAAAAGGCCAGCCCAGGCCAGTATCAGCGCTGGCAGGATAAGCATCAGGTTGCCCCAGGAGGAGCGGGGATGGCGATGGATTTCCGGTAGGGCAGCCAAGGCCGCCATCAGGGTCAGGCGCAGGGCGGGCGCGGAGAGACCGTGGTCTCCCTGCCACGCCAGCAACGCCCCGATCAGTAGAAACCCTCCTGCCAGCCAGCCGATAGCCCGCATGGCGTGGGAGAGCCCAGGAACTTGCCGGAAGCCACCCCACAGCGCCAGCCCGACCGCGGCCAACAACGTGCCGCAGGCCAGTCCAGTGCAGATCACAACAGCCAGCACGTCAGGCCTCCCTGCCTCTCGTCAGCACTCGCGGGAGATTGCCGGTGCCACTGACTTCCTCATTTCCCTCACGTAGCCAGAACCGGCGCATGGGCCACGCTATGCTTCCCAACAGTCCTACAACCAGGAGCACAAGACCAGCGCCGGTGATCCAGAGGCCGGGGTTGAAAGTAGCGCTCAGTCGCGCGTGGGGCACGCTGGCGAGTTCCAACGTCACATCGGCTACGGTCAGTTCCGCATCTCCCTCCACTGCAGTCTCGGTTACCAGCCGTCCGGGTGGGCTGCGGTAAACCTGGACGAGCACAGGGCTGTGGGCCTCGATGGTGTGATCGGGCTGTGGTGTCAGCCGGACGATCAGTTGGGCCTCCGGGATGGCGAAGTACTGGTCCTCAGAGAGTGCTATCGTCAGTTGAGTGACCGGATCGGCCTCGGCGGTCTGTTGGAGTGGCAGGGGGTGCCCTGTGCTATCGGCGGCACTGGCTCGCACGCCGGGCCCACGCTCTTCGACAAACGTCACGATGCCGGGGCTGTGTGCTACTCTGCGGGCGTCATCCTCCAGCGCGACCCATTTTTCGGTGCCGGGCAGCGTGACCCTCTCGCCACTTTGGACGATCAGCCCCTCGACTCGCCAGCCCCATAGATGGGTAAGGAGTAGCCCAGCCAGAAGCAGCAGAGCGCCGCCGTGGGCTAACAGAGAGGACAGGCCGGTCCACGGCCAGCGGTCGGCCTGGAGGAACGGAGGGGCGCTCAGCACCCGATAGTGCCGGTGGCGCAGGTTATCCATCACGTCGGACAGGCACACTCCCGTGAGTATCTGCCATTCTCCTGCTGGCTTGGCCATCTCCCGGTTCCGCCACAGCCGGTCGCCGTCTTCGATCAGCCGGAGCAACAGACAGCCAGCGAGGAACGCCAGCAGCACACGGAAGCCGAGGGAGCGTGTGACGGTGAACAGGCCCAGCGTCTGCATCGTTGGGGTTGCGGTTCCAAAGCGGGCCTGTGCTTCAGAAAGCCATCGCGCGTAGGCCACCGGGTCGGCCACAGGCGTCTGGGGTAGCCAGACTGTGGTGGCCAATCCGACCGCGACGCCCAGTAGCAGGGCGGCTATCAAGCCGTCGCTGGTCGCAACCCGCCAGGTGGCGCGCCAGCGGTCGCGTGGGGTTTGGGCAATCATCCGCTCTCTGCCAAATCGGTCCCTACTAGAAAGAAGGCCCCTTCTGCGGGGCCTGCGTCGTAGGAGCCACCCTTGGGAATTGAACCCAAAACCGACCGCTTACGAAGCGGTTGCTCTGCCGATTGAGCTAGGGTGGCATGCAGGCTATTATACCAGTATCACAGGTCATTGGCAAATCACACAACGGAATGGGAGACTTAACCGGTCGAATCGAGTTTGACTATCAGGGGGATAGGCATATAATCAAAAAGTTTGTTCGATCTGGTGCTGGCCGCGCACAGAGCGGTCAGCGGGTGCTCTTCATAGGAATGCTATGCCTGAAGCCACTGTTACGTCCAAGCCCTCCGCATCTTGGCGACGCAATCTGGTTGTCATCTGGTTCACCGAACTGGTGGCCGTCGTCGGCTTCACCGTCATTATGCCCATCCTGCCGCTCTACATACCGGAGTTGGGTGTGCAGAGCGAGCGGGAGATCAGAATCTGGTCTGGAGTCGTCTTCTCCGCTCACGCGGTGACGATGGGGTTTTTCGGCCCTATTTGGGGTGCGCTGAGCGATCGGTATGGCCGCAAGGTGATGGTCGAGCGGGCAATGTTCGGCGGAGCCTTACTGATCGGTTTGATGGGTCTGGCGCAGAACGTGCAGCAACTGGCGCTTCTGCGCGCTCTGCAGGGGGCGTTGACCGGGACGGTCACCGCAGCGAACGCGCTCGTCGCCACGACCGCGCCCCGTGAGCGCGCTGGCTACGCCTTGGGGCTGCTCCAGATGGCGATCTACATTGGGGCCTCAGCAGGGCCACTGCTGGGAGGACTGGTGGCCGACAATCTCGGCTACCAGGCGGCCTTCTGGGTCACGGGCGTGCTGCTGTTCCTGGCTGCGCTGGGGGTGCTGACCCTTGTCAGGGAGGAGTTTCAGCCCGTCACGCCGCTGATAGACGGACAGGCTTCGACCAATGGGGTCAGAATGCCCATACGCCGTCGCATGTGGCAGCGACTGGCGCCGGTGCTGGGCTCGTCGTCGTTGCTCGGTTTACTGGGAGTGCGTCTGCTGATGCGGCTGGGAGTGCGCCTGCTAGGGCCGGTGTTGCCGCTCCTCATCCAGGACATCGCTCCGGCTGGTGCCCGCGTGGCCTCCATCACCGGGCTGATCAGCGGAGTCAGCGCCGCAGCCGGTGCGGTGGGTGCCCTGGGGTTGGGGCGGCTGGGCAACCGCGTGGGCTACCGTGGGATCCTGGTGATTTGCGCGATAGCCTCGGCCGCGTGCTATGTGCCTCAGTGCTTCGTCAGCGACCCCGCCGCTTTGCTGTTTTTGCAGGCGGGGACAGGGCTGGCGATGGGAGGGATTGTGGCCTCGCTCAGCGCCTCGTTGGCCCGGCTGGCGCCGGAGGGGCAGGAGGGAATCGTCTACGGGGTGGACGCCAGCGTGGTGGCGGCTGCCAATGCCATCGGGCCAATGACAGGCAGCGCGCTGGCAGCCTGGCTGGGGCTGCGGGTGCCTTTTCTATTCGCGGCTGGCGTCTTCGGACTGGCCGGGGTGGCCGCGGCCTGGCTGCTCCCCCGGCGCTAGAGGGCTTACAGCATCACCGCGGGCCTGTATGCCTTGACCCGCGGCCCGTGCCTGAGGTGAGCCTGCCGATGCCCTCCGCCGTACCGTCCACTGCTCCCAATGCCGGGTTCATGGCCTCTGAGATGTTATTGCCTCCGGCGCGCCAGCGCCAGTGCGTGGGAGGCTGCCTCCTCCGGCGTGGCGGCGTGGATGATGGGCACGGGCGGGTGTCCCTCGCGCCTCACCTCCCACGTCCCCAGCCCCACCACCGGCACGCCGAACGCGAGGGCAAACCCGATCTCGCTCAGCGTGCCGTAACTCCCCCCGATAGCGATCACTGCCTGGGCAGTGCGTGCGATGATACCGTTGCGCGCCTCGCCGATGCCGGTGACGATAGGGACATCTACGTAGGGGTTGGCCTCGCCCCGGTCGGTGCCGGGGAGGATGCCGATGGTGAGACCGCTGGCGGCCTTGGCTCCCCGGCAGGCGGCCTCCATCACCCCACCGCGTCCGCCGCAGATGAGTATCGCGCCCCCTTCGGCCAGCGCCCGGCCCACGGCCTCGGCTGCCGCAGCCTCCTCCACCGTCGGCGCTGAGCCGCCGATGACGGCGACTATGGGGCCGGTGCCAGATATCCCTGGTGGCTTCAGTCGTCGCACCACTGCCTCACAATCATTCTGTTCTTACTCCCTACTCCCCTCAGCTCCAGCGGGAACTCCTCCAGCGTGGTGTACTCCGCCCCTGTAGGCTTGAGCACGCTGCGGATGAGGGCGAAGTGGTCGGCGGGAACCTCGGCCAGCGATCCTACCGTCGTGCTGGTGACGACTTCGCCCACCCGTGCCGCGTCACTGCGGGGAGTGCGACGACGTACCCGGCCCAGCGTGAGGTGCGGCGTGAAGCCGCGTCCCTCGGGCGGATAGCCGAAGGGAGCCATCACCTCCTCAATACCGTCCTGCAGCGCAGCCAGCCGTCCCGTCGGCTCCTGCATTCCGACCCAGACGACGCGGGGGCGGCGGGGATTGGGGAAGCAGCCCAGCCCCTCGACGGTGAAGGTGCAGGGGGGAGCATGCCGGGCTACGGCCGCCAGCGCCCGCTTGATGTCGGGCAGTTTCTCCGTGGGGGTGTCGCCCAGGAACTTGAGTGTCAGGTGAATACCCTCCGCCCGCACCCAGCGCACGCTGCGGGGCGGGACCTGCTGCTCCAGTTTCCGCTGCAGGGCAGTCAGTTTTTCCAGCAATAGGTGGGGGAGGGGGATGGTGATGAATGCGCGAATGGTCTCCATTTCTTAAAAGTCCCAGTCTGGTTTGGGGTCGGGGAGCCGCAGCGCCCGGTCGAGCCTTTCCAGGAGTTCCGGCGGGCCGGAGAGTTCGTCGGTTATGGCAAGACCGGTGGCTGGGCGCACGCCGAGCCACATGCGAGTGAAAGCGCCTACCGATGTGGTCAAAGTGGGGAGAGAGGCGTCCGCGCCCGGTTCGGCGCCCGACGAAGGTCCCAGTGTGACCACGTAGTCGCCGGCTATGCCGCGCCAGGGCGCACTCTCGTCCAGGAAGCGCTCAATGGAGTCGGTGAGGGTGAGATTGAAGCGTACCTCGTCGCCTCGGAGGTAGGTCCGCTCCAGGCAACCGGGCAAGTCGCATATCCGCACCTGCCAGTAGGCCGTGGCGTGCATGCGGCTCTCAAATTTAGATCTTTCGCTCACCTGGTACTGCTTGAATGGTTGCTCGATCAGGTCCTGAAGCTGGATTCCCTGGGGTTCGCGCATCCTCACCAGCCGGACCTGGTCACCCAGATTCCGGATGAGTGCCATCAGTTCCAAGAATTGCTCCGAGGTCCGGAAAGACACCCATTCGACATTGTAGGGGCCGGATTTCACCTCCTTCACCCAACACCAGAAGTGATGGGTGAGTTCGCCGCCGGGGCCATCGCAGTAGCCGAGACCGAAGCCATTCTCGCTCCAGAGCATATCCGTCTTGCTCCAGAGCATATCCGCCCGGGTAATTTCGGGTGGGTTCAGATTGCAGGAGCCGTGGCCGCGGAACCGTGCCAGCCGCGCTGCGTGCGCCATTGCCCAGTCATCGCTGGTAATGCGGCGTGGTACGCGGGCCTGTACACCGACGTTGAGCCGTGCGGGATCGAAACCGATCCAGTGTTCGTAGCCACCAGTGCCGAAGCCGAGTTGATTGTAGTAGCCTTGCTCGAACATCCCCAGGCCAGCGACCAATGCCCCGCTGGCGACGTCGGCTGCCACCGCTTGTGCGGTCAGCCGGCTTGCCAGCCCCTGCTTGCGCGCGACGCGGCTGGTGGTGACGCCGGTGTTGGCGGAAAGCGAGAGGTCTTGGTCGAGATAGCGGATGGTGCCGGGCACGGTAAGCACCAGGCACTCCGCCTCGCCGTTGACCTCGGCCACGAGGGCATGGCCACACTCGACGACGAGGTCCATCGCCTCTTCCTTCTTTTTGTCCCTTTCAAGCCAGCCGACTTCGCGCCAGATGCGGTGGACAGCGTCTCTGTCCTTGTTGGGGTCGTAGTCGCGAAGTTCCATCGTTGTTACTTCAACCCAGTTGCAGAATCTCGATCGTGCCTGATTCCATGTCCATCACCAGCAGCCGGTGTCGCAACAGTTCTCCTTGATCTAGCAGAATTTTCACGACCTCCTGCGCCTCCCAGGCTGCCACTGCCATCGGCGTCGCGGCCGGGGTACCCAGTTGCACCTCCAGCCCCTGCTCCGGGAGTTCGTCCTGCTCCCCGTACAGGCTACATAGGCCAGGATCGCCGGGGAGGATGGTCATCACCTGCCCCAGGAAGCCCGCGATGCTCCCGTGCACCATCGGGATGCCCAGTGCCTGTGCTCCCTTTTGCAAGACCAGACGCATAGGCAAGCGGTCGAGACCATCCACGACCACGTCCGCCCCCTCCAGAAGCCGGGGCAGGTTCTCGCTGATGAGCACCACCGCATGGGCAATTACCTCCACTGCACCGTTGATCTCAGCGACGCGCCGCTGCGCGGCCTGAATCTTATCCGTGCCCAGTTTAGCCTCGGCGCTCAAGATCTGCCGGTTGAGGTTGTGTTCCTCAAAAACGTCGCCATCTATCAGGATCAGCCGCCCCACCCCCATACGGGCCAGTGCCTCGGTGACATATCCTCCCAATCCTCCCAGTCCCACGACCGCGACCGTGGCCCGCAGAAGTTTGGCCTGCCCTTCCAGCCCGACCGTGCCCAGGCTGCGCAGGTAGCGCCAGGGAACGACGCCTACCCCCAGCGCCGCCAGTTCTACCTCCCGGATCGAGCAGCCGTTCGCGGCAGCCAACTCGTGTACCTGCTGGAGGCGGATGACGCGTGTGCCATCTTCCACCTGCGCCAGTTCGCCAATTTGTCTTTGCAGAGCTTCCCTGTCCACTGTCATTTGTTCGTCGTTCATTGGCCAAGTTGTACGTCAATTGAGTGATTGTGCCAATTACTGACGAGACCTCTTTCGTCTCTTGTGAGCCTGACGTGCAACGAGACTGGCACCACCAGATGCCAGCCTCGTGGTTTGTGGTGGAGATGGCGGGAATCGAACCCGCGTCCGAGAAACTCGGCCAAGGACTTCTACAAGCTTAGTCGGCCTTTTACTTGTCACCCGGGGAGTCGCCGCCGACCGCGCTGCACCCGGACCTAGCCGATGGGAGCCGAAACTCCCGCTTGAGCACTCCTATCGGCATCGGAGTGCCGCACACCGGCTCTTTGACATCCGGCCCCCGGGCCGCCGGCGCGAGACCAGGGCGGACGTGACCGCTTGTGCGGTCAGTTTGTCCTTAGGCCAGATTAGGCTGCCAATGGAGCAGCAGCCATCGCGGCCTGCGGGACAGGAATCCAAGTGTTATTGGCACTTTGGAGTGTGTGCTCCGTTGTTAACGGGGGCAGAGCGCCCCGGCTTGCCATCCATGATCAGCCTTCCCCGTCGAAGCCTGTCATCCCCACTGGCAGTCATATTATAGCATGCATCTGTTATATTGACAAGGCTCCCGGGAGCAATGAACGAATGGACAATGACGGGTAGGCGCCACCACCGGGGTGGGAAAAGCGCGGCTGACGAGAAACTGAAACTGATGATCGGACTGTGCGCTGGTAATGCTTGCCAAAATCCCCCTTTTCGTGTACTATTGGCGCTGGCCCGAATGCAGTACAAGTATACTCAAAGTAGTGAGAGGTGTATGCTAGACACCTTCTTCAATCCCCAATCGGTTGCTATTATCGGTGCCTCCCGCGACCCTGAGAAGTTGGGCTACGCGGTGTTGGCCAATCTCAAAGGGGGCGGCTATCCGGGCCGCCTCTATCCAATCAACCCCAAGGCCGATGAGATCCTCGGCTTGAAGGCCTATCCTTCTGTGCTGGACGTCTCCGATGCGGTGGATCTGGCGGTGATTGTCATTCCTTATCGCTTTGTGCCGGCTGCGTTGGAGCAATGCGGGCAGAAAGGGATTCCGTCCGTCGTGGTCATCACCGCTGGCTTCCGCGAGGCCGGGCGCGAGGGCCTCGAGCGAGAGATGGAACTGATCGAGATTGCCCACAAATACAAACTGCGCCTTATCGGCCCCAATTGCCTGGGCGTGATTGACACCGCTACCCCGCTCAACGCGACATTCGCTATCGGCATGCCCCCTGGAGGCCCCATCGCTTTCATGTCTCAGTCGGGTGCACTGGGTACAGCGGTGCTGGACATGGCGATGGCCGGTCGCATTGGCTTTTCCAAGTTCGCCAGTCTGGGCAACAAGGCGGACGTGAGCGAGATTGATCTGTTGGAGGCATGGGGTGATGACCCGGCCTCACAGGTGGTTCTCATCTACGTCGAAGGGTTGCCCGATGGGCAGAAGTTCATCAAGGTAGCGCGGAAAGTCACGCGCGATAAACCGGTGGTGGCGATCAAGTCTGGCGTGACCGCCTCGGGTTCGCGGGCGGTGTCGTCGCACACAGGCAGCCTGGCCGGCTCCGAGGCGGCCTACAAAGCGGCCTTTCGACAGGCGGGTGTCATCCGCGCCACCTCTATGGAGGCGCTCTTCGACTACGCGCGCGCCTTTGCCTACCAGCCGCTTCTGAAGGACGACCGCATCGGCATCGTCACCAACGCCGGTGGCCCAGGCATCCTGGCCACCGACGCGCTGGAGCACGCCGGGATGGAGATCACGCGCCTCAGCCACGAGACGTCGGAGGCGCTGACAGACTATCTGCCGGGCGCGGCCAGTGTGGTCAACCCGGTGGACGTGTTGGGAGATGCGCTGGCCGACCGGTACGAGTATGCTATCCGCCTGGTGCTGGCCGATCCGAACGTGGATGGGCTGATCGTGATCGTCACTCCCCAGGCGATGACTGAGATCGAGAAGACGGCCCACGTTGTAGGCCAAATGGCCCAAGAGGCAGATAAGCCGGTCCTGGCCTGCTTCATGGGGGAGGCGCGCATTGAGGCCGGGATCGAGATACTGTGGCAATACAGCGTGCCCAACTATCCCTTCCCTGAGCGGGTAGCGGGGGCGCTGGCAGCGATGAGCGCATATCGGCGCGAGCGAGAGCGACCTATCTTCGAGGTGCAGCCTTGTGATGTCTGCATACCACGTGTGCGGGAGTTGTTTGACCGCGTGCGGGCGGATGGGCGCGTCTCCATCGGTGACGCTGAGGCGTGGGCGGTGCTGGAATCCTACGGGTTCACCGTCCCCCGATCGCGCCTGGCTAAGACGCCCGAGAAAGCGATCGAGATCGCAGAGGAGATCGGCTATCCGGTCGTGCTCAAGGTCGCCTCGCCCGATATCCTGCACAAGACCGACGTGGGAGGTGTCAAACTGGGCCTGCGCTCGCCCGACGATGTGCGGGATGCCTTTGACCTGATTGTCTATCGGGCTGGGCGCTACGTGCCGGACGCGCGCATCTGGGGCTGCCAGGTGCAGCAGATGGTATCAGGCGGTCGAGAGGTGTTGGTGGGAATGAGCCGTGACCCGCAGTTTGGGCCGTTGGTCGCTTTTGGTCTGGGTGGCATTTACGTAGAAGCGCTGAAAGACGTCGCCTTTCGCGTGGCTCCCTTCAGCCGCCAGGAGGCGGATGAGATGATCCGCGAGATTCGATCCTATCCGCTGCTGGAGGGCATCCGGGGCGAGCCGCCGGCCGACCACGAGGCGATGGTGGACGCGTTGCTGCGGATCAGCCAGTTGGTGACCGATTTCCCTGAGATCGTGGAACTGGACATCAATCCGTTGATGGTCTTCGAAGAGGGACGCGGGGCGATGGCGATTGACATGCGGTTGGTGTTGGCGTCTTGAGTGCGTTGGAGTGAGGAGGGGCAGATGAAGTGCTCGCCAGATTCACCACTCTACCAGATGAGGAGGCGACGATGAAGGCATTGTATATAACATCCCTGCACACCTTCAGTGGCAAGACGGCGCTCTGCCTGGGACTGGGACGGCGGTTGCAAAGGGAAGGGTATAAGGTCGGCTACTTCAAGCCACTCTCCACCCAGCAGTGGCAGCCGCAGCCAGGGCGGGCACAGGACGAGGACGCCGATTTCGTGCGGCGGACGCTGGGGCTGGCAGAATCTCCGGAGGACCTGGTGGGCGTCGTCCTAACCCCCGCCCTCGCGCGGGAAATGCGCTGTGGTTGCGCCGACCGTGATCTCATGGCGGAGGTAAAGGTAGCCTACCAGCGGATCATCCCCGGCAAGGACGTCGTCCTGCTGGAGGGTGGAGCCTCCCTGCGGGAGGGAGTCAGCCTTGGCCTGGGCCCCACTATGGTGGCGGAGGCCCTGGACGTGTCGGCCTTGGCCATCATCCGCTTCCGCAACCAGGTGAGCATGGGGGATGCTTGTATAACGGCGCACCTGCGGCTAGGGGAACGGCTGCTGGGCGTGCTCATCAACGCCGTGCCGGACGAGGCATGTGACTTCTTGGCGCAGGTATGCCGCCCCTGTCTGGAAGAGCGGGGGGTCCGGGTGCTGGGAGCCCTCCCCCTGCGGGAGGAACTGCAGGCCATCAGCATCGGAGAACTGGCGGACGTGCTGCAGGGCGAGTTCCTGGCCCTGCCGGAGAAGAGGGATGTGCTGATCGAGCATCTGGTGGTCGGGGCGATGAGCGTGGAGCAGGCGCTGCCACGCATACGACGCATACCGGGGACCAAAGTGGTCATCACCGGTGGCGATCGGGCCGACATGCAACTGGTGGCGTTAGAGACAGCGACTAACTGCCTGGTTCTGACTGGCCATCTGCGGCCTGTGCCCGAAGTGCTGCGTCGCGCCGAGGAAGCCGGTATCCCGGTGCTGCTGGTGCGTGGAAATACCATGGAGACGGTGGGGGCCATCGAGCGGGTCTTCGGCAAGACACGGTTGGGCCAGACGGCCAAACTGGAGCGGTTCGAGGCACTGCTGGCCGAACACTTCGACTTCGAGCGATTGTACGAGGGGCTGGGGCTGTAGGCATTCGGTGAGGATCGCTGTGGAGCAATTTGCCAGGGCGGACACGGATTTGACGTCGGCCCGGATGCTGGTCGAGGTATCCTGGCTTTGCAGCGTTCTATGATGAGGATGCCCGCGATGCTCTGGAAAGGGCCAAGCATATCCGCCGCTTCGTGCGGGGGCGTCTTGGATCGGGCAAAGAAACGAAGGCCACTTTGGGGGAAGAATGATGATTGAGACAGAGATTGACACCATCGTCGCTCGTGAGATTCTGGATTCGCGGGGCAACCCTACCGTTGAGGTCGAAGTAGCCCTGCTGGGGGGGGCCTGGGGCCGGGCTGTCGTCCCCTCCGGGGCCTCCACTGGCGTTCACGAGGCACTGGAACTTCGTGACGGTGACAAGAGCCGCTACAATGGCCAGGGGGTATTGCAGGCAGTCGCCAACGTCAATGACGTCATCACCGATGAGTTGTTTGGCTGGGACGCCACTGACCAGGCCGGGATTGATGCGCGGTTGCTGGAACTGGATGGCACGCCCAACAAGGAGAAGCTGGGGGCCAATGCTATCCTGGGTGTCTCGCTGGCTATGGCTCACGCGGCGGCCAACGCGCTGCAGATGCCGCTGTATCGCTACATCGGCGGTGTGTATGCCCACGCGCTGCCGGTACCGATGATGAACATCCTCAACGGCGGCAAGCACGCGGTGGATGGCCCTGACTTGCAGGAGTTCATGATCATGCCCGTGGGCGCGCCGACCTTCGCCGAGGCACTGCGCTGGGGAAGCGAGGTCTACCACGCGCTCAAGGCTGTCCTCAAGGCCAAGGGGTACTCCACCGGCATTGGGGACGAGGGAGGCTTCGCGCCCAGTCTCAAGGCGAACGAGGAGGCTATCGAAGTCATCCTGGAGGCCGTTGAGAAGGCGGGTTACAAGCCTGGGGAGCAGATCCGCATCGCGCTCGACCCTGCTGCCAGCGAGTTCTTCAAGAACGGAAAGTACGTGCTCAAGAAAGAAGGCCGCACGCTCACCGGCGCGGAGATGGTCGAGTTCTACGCCGATTGGGTGGAGAAGTACCCCATCATCAGCATCGAGGATGGGCTGGCCGAGGACGACTGGGACAGTTGGGGGCTGATGATGGAGCGGTTGGGCGACCGGGTCCAGATCGTGGGGGATGACCTGCTGGTGACCAACGTAGCGCGGGTACAGAAGGCAATTGACCTGCGAGCCTGCAATGCACTCCTGTGTAAGGTGAACCAGATCGGGACTCTTACGGAGGCCATCGCTGCCGTGCAACTGGCGCAGCGCGCGGGCTGGACAGTCGTCGTTTCTCATCGTTCGGGCGAGACGGAGGATGCAACCATCGCTGACCTGGCGGTGGCGCTGAACACCGGTCAGATCAAGACTGGCGCGCCCTGCCGCTCTGAGCGTGTCGCCAAGTATAACCAGTTACTACGCATCGAGCAGGAGTTGGGTAAACAGGCCACGTACGCAGGGATGGCTGCCTTCGCCAATTTGCGGCGCTAAGCCTGTTTTCCCCAAGGAGACGCAGATGATTGGCGGACGAACTCTTTGGCTAATCGGGGCCGCAGGGTTGATGTTGCTCCTGGCGGGTCTTGGGTGCAGTATCTGCCCACTTGTGCCCAGGCCAGGGCCGACTCCCCCGTGGGATGAGGTTACGTTGCCCCCCAAACCCACGGCGGTGCCCACGCTACCACCGACTTCGGAACCCACGGCGGTGCCCACACTGCCACTGACTTCGGAACCCACCGCAATGCCCACGCTGGTACCGACCCGGGAACCTCTATCAGGGATGAGCCTGTACACCAATCCCCTGGCAGGCTTCAGCATTCTCTACCCGGCGGATTGGACCTATGAGGCTGAGGATGCGGGCGCCTACTTTGCCGAGACCGAGGAGGCGCTGGCGTATTCCGATCCGGCAGAAGTGCCAATTCTCACGGTCATGACGAGCAGCCCTGAGGAGGTGGAACGGCAAATTGGGCCAGCGGCGACGGCGGAGGATTTGCTGGACAGCGTGTTGGAGGATCTGCGGGAGGAAGAAGGATCCGAGATTGGGGATGTCGAGGCCTGGACCTTCGGCGAAGTCCCCGGTGCTGGCACCGAGGTGAGTTGGATCGAAGGGCAAGTCGAAACCCAGATACATGGATACGTCATTGCTGCTCTGGGTGAAGGGGTCGCTGGCATTGGGTTTGGGGCCTCACCGGAGGCCGACTGGTTCTCTTACGAACCGATCTTTCGGGACATGCTCGCCAGCCTAGAGTTCTTTCCGCCCGAGGTGCCGGAGCCTGTGGAAAGAGGACCGATCCAGCCCGGAGAGGCGGTGCAGGGCACATTGCCTCTTGGCGGTACGGAGGTGTGGTACTTCGATGCGCAGGAGGGCCAGTATGTCACGATCAGACTGGATGCCGTTGACCCTGACGCTTTGGATCCCTACCTGGAATTCTACAATGAGGATGGGCTGATCATTGCCGAAGATGATGACGGTGGCGAGGGCGCTAACGCCCGCATTGTGGACCTCCCCGTGATTGCCTCTGGCACCTACACCATCCACGCCCTGACCTACAGCGGTGAGGGCGATTACACACTCAGCCTGGAGGTTGCCGGAGAACCCTCCGCCAGCGGTACTATCGAGTACAGCCAGACGGTTGAGGGGATGCTGACAGAAGATATGGAGGATGGGTGGTTCTTCCAGGGTAGTGAGGGGGACGTGGTCACTATTGCGATGAATGCACTGGGGGACGAACTGGACTGCTATCTTGAGTTGTATGACCCCAACGGCCTTGCACTCACCGACGACGATGATAGCGGCGAGGATCTCAACGCCCTCATTGAGTACTATGAACTGCCCGCTGACGGTACCTATCGCATCGTCGCTGGAGGTGCCCTGTTTGGTGTAACGGGGGCATACGAACTCACATTGGAGCGGGCGGAGATGGTGGTCGAGGGTACCCTCACCTACGGTGAGACGGTGAATGCTGCCCTTGAGCCCGGCACACGTCACCACTGGCTGTTTGAGGGCGAGGCGGGCGACGTCGTCGCCATCTCCATGACTGCCTTGACCGGGGACATGGACACTTACCTCGAACTATTCGCGCCCAACGGTGTGCGGGTGATAGCCGACGATGATGGCGGAGGGGACGCCAACGCCAAAATCTCCACATTCAAATTGCCGCTGAGCGGAACCTACCGCATCATCGCGCGGGGCTACGGTGATGATGATGTGGGAGAGTATGAGTTGACCCTGGCCGGACCTTAGGGTTACGTTCACGACTCGGCGGAGGATTCGTGGGAGATGCCACGTACCAAGATCGTGTGCACGATTGGACCAGCGTCCAGTTCGCCCGAGGTGATGCGCGGCCTCATCCGGGCTGGGATGGACGTGGCGCGCATCAATTTCTCCCACGGCAACCATGCCACCCATGCTCAGTCTATTGCCACCTTGCGACAGGTTGCAGGACAAGAAGACAAGTTGGCGGCCGTGATGGCCGATCTGCAAGGGCCCAAGTTGCGCGTAGGTGAGATTGAGGGTGGAGCGGTCGAACTGCGCGAGGGAGATGTGGTGACGCTGACGTCGCGTCCCCAGCCAGGGGCGACGGATGAGATACCTGTGCCCCACCCAGAGTTGCTGCGTGACCTCCGGGCTGGTCAGACCGTGCTACTGGATGACGGACGCCTGGAACTGGTCGTCGTGCAAGCCAGTGAAGGCTGCCTGAAGTGCCGAGTGGTCACGGGTGGTCAACTTACCTCGCGCAAGGGAATCAATGTACCTGGGGCAACGCTTTGTTTTTCTGCTCTGACACCCAAGGACCGGGAGGACGCCGCGTTCGCGTTGGAGCAGGGAGTGGACTTCTTTGCGCTCTCCTTCGTCCGCCGCGCAGCCGATGTGCGCGAACTGCGGCAGTTCTTGAAGAGTAGGGGAGCCGACGCCTCTATCATCGCCAAGATTGAGAAACCTGAGGCGCTTTCGGTTTTCGACGCGATCCTGGCTGAGGCCGATGGCATCATGGTCGCCCGAGGCGACCTAGGGGTGGAGACGCCTGCCGAGGAGGTGCCGTTCCACCAGAAACACATCATTCGCGCCTGCAACCAGGCCGGCAAGCCAGTCATCACTGCCACGCAGATGCTCCAGACGATGATTGAGAACCCTCGCCCGACGCGGGCGGAGGCGTCGGACGTTGCCAACGCCATCCTGGACGGCACTGATGCGGTGATGCTTTCCGGCGAGACAGCGGTGGGCGGGTACCCGGTGAGGGCGGCGGAGACGATGGCAATGATTTGCGCCAACGCAGAGGCTCATCTGCCTCATGGCCGTTTGCTGCATGGCGAGTCCCACAGCCACGAAACGATCACAGAGGCCATCAGTTGTGCCGCGGTTGAGATTGCCAGCGAGGTGGAAGTCAGGGCGATTGTCACTGCGACGATGTCAGGCAGGACGGCGCGTATGGTGGCACGTCATCGCCCGTCTGTTCCTATCGTAGCCATCACTCCCAGCCGCGCGACCCTGTTCCGATTGACGCTCGTGTGGGGCGTGATGCCCGTGCAGGTGGCGGAATTCGGGACCACTGATGATATGGTGGAAGTGATGGTCCGAGCGGCACGCGAGAAGGGGCTGGTGGCCTGGGGTGACCCGGTGGTACTGACGGCCGGCATCCCCTTTGGCAGCGGGGGGGAGACTAACATGCTCAAAGTCCACGTGGTGGGCGAGAGCGAGGAGACGTAAAGGGTAGAACGTAAGGGGGTTGCGTTCTACGCATCAGGTGTCGTGTCTTCTGCCGGTGTGGCCTCCTGGTTCGAGGCAGGCACGGGTTCAAGCACCTGTGGTGCGACGCTTGCGCCGCAGTAAGGACAGAGAGACCAGCGTAGGTGGAGCGGGCGGCCGCATTCTGGGCAGCCCCTCTTGAGCCGGGTGTGACAGGCCGGGCAGTACAGGTAGTTACTCTTGACCCGCTGCCCGCACCCTGGGCAGACCTCTGGCTCTTCTATGGCCTGTAGCAGAGCCTCTTGTTCTAAGGAATGCTCGTATGCGTCCGCCAGTGTCTCTCGGGGGCGTAGCATCAAGTATACCACCAACCCAATGATGGGCAGCACGATCACCAATAACGTGGCCAGTATATGGGCCAAAATGTCTCGGGAGCGTGCGCGAATGTCGCGAAAAGTCCAAATCGCCATCCCGCCCAGTAGTGCAACGGTCACTCCCCCACAGACGGTGGATAAAATGGTCAAGTAAAAAGGAACTCTCCCCAGGATGTCCTCCATTGGTGATATACTCCTTACAGCGTGCTGTTCAGGCTGAGCGAGGCGTATTATACCACCGGCTGGTATAGGAGCAAGTGTTCAGCGACGGAATCTGGCGTGAGCGTGCCTGGTCTATTTGACAATTTCGTGCGAGTTGCGGTATAGTAGGGGTATGGTGAGTGACGAAACACGGGCCGAGTACCGGCCGATGATCAGGGATTTGCCCGCTGGCGAGCGCCCACGCGAACGGCTGGCACGCGTAGGCGAGGGAGCGCTCTCGACGACGGAGTTGCTGGCCATCATCCTGGGCACAGGCGTGGGCGGCGAAAGCGTCCTGGATATGGCCTCGCGGCTCCTTTCCCGTTACAATGGGTTGCCGGGCCTGGCCCGGGCCAGTTTCGCCGAATTGCGTGCCGAGAAGGGACTGGGGGAGGCCAAGACGTCACAACTCAAAGCAGCACTGGAATTGGGCCGTCGTATGCTTCTTGCCTCCCCGGAAGATCGCTTCATCGTGCGCTCTCCGGCCGATGTGGCGCAACTTCTGATGGCCGAGATGGGCCACCTGGAGCAGGAGCACTTCCAGGTGTTGTACCTGGACACACGCAACCGGGTGCTCGGATCCGAAACGGTGTACGTGGGGAGTCTCAATGCCTCCCACATTCGGGTGGGTGAGGTGTTTCGGGATGCTGTCAAACGGAACTGCGCGGCGATTATCGTCGCACACAACCATCCCTCGGGCGATCCCACTCCCTCGCCTGAGGATGTAGAAGTGACCCGCCAGTTAGTCGCAGCGGGTAACCTGCTGGACATTGAAGTTCTGGACCACCTGATTATCGGACAGCAGCGTTTTGTGAGCCTGCGCGAGCGCGGGCTGGGCTTTGCGTAACCTGCTACCGGCAGGGACGTGAGGTATCGGCCTTTATCTGCAGTGGTGCGAACAGGATCGAGGAAAAGGAGGCGGTGAATGCCACGGAACTTGCTGAAGAATGGGGGATTCGAAGCCGATTGGGGGGAAAAGAAGAGTCATCGTTGTCTGATTCTCCCCAAGGGCAAAGAGCCGTATGAGACCGATGTGGGCAACATCTTCACCCCGCCTGGGTGGATGACGTGGTTCCGCCACGACCCAGGCACGTGGGATCAGCCTGAGGTGCGCGACGCGTGGAAAAACGTTGATCCGCACCGTGTCCATAGCGGTGAGAAGGGAATGCTTTTGTTCACGTTTTTCCGCAAGCACGACGCGGGGTTTCTCCAGCAGGTACAGGTCACGCCAGGCACTCAGTTACACCTGACGGCCTGGGCGCATGCCTGGAGCAACCACGGGCTGGATGGGTACAGTTGGTGCGACGGCGATGGGCACTGCTCCTGCGGTGTAGGCCGAGACGCCGCGTTCATTCTGGAGGGCGATGCACCTGAATTGAACGGGGACCCATGGAACGATGCGATCCCGAACTTTACCTTCCATGTGGGTATTGACCCGACTGGTGGCACCAATCCTCTTGCCAATACAGTGGCATGGGGGCAGGGGGCTCATATCTACAATAAGCATGCCCAGGTACCAGCGGCAGAGACAGTAGCGCAAAGTGGCACGGTGACGGTGTTCTTGCGCAGCACGACGCTGTGGGCCTTCAGAAACAACGATGCTTACTGGGATGACGTGGAGTTGGCCATTGTGGGCAAGGAGCCACAAGATCTGCACCCAACCCCACCCCCTCCGCCCCCCCCGCCTCCCCCGCCAGGACCAGGGCCGGAGCCGGAACGGGGTACACCGCGCGAACAGTACGAACGAACTTACGTGCTGCTTCCTCCAGATGCCGATGCAGCCCTGGCGCTGGCGGTGGTGGACGCGGCGTGGGAGCAGCATAGGTATACCATCGGCGGCAGCGCCGACGACGCTGGCATTGGCAACCTGGATGTGCGGCGGGTGGTCGCGGTCAATCCGGGGAAATGGCCCAGCGATTTGCAAGCCTTCTTCAAAGAGCATTACCCGGACGTGGAGTACATCCCTATTGAGGCCGAGACGCCGGCCGAGTTGACGCAGAAACTGGAGCAGTTATAACCGTCGCGGGGCAGGAAAAGGCCCCCACTGACAGGTGGGGGCCTTTACGCCGACTCGTGTTGCTCACGTACAGACTCATTCCTGAGCCAACAACTCCACCTCCGTCACCATAGCGTGGAAACTGTGACCGGAGGCGTAGATAATCAGGCGCTTGATGATGGCAGGGGGTGCGTCGGCCAGTTCCTCTACCAAGTTGCCCGAGTCGTACATTCGCCAGCTTCCCGGGGGTACCCGCTCAGTCCAGGGATGCAATAGCCAATCGGACGCCGGTTCGCCGATGTAGAAACCATGGCGCCATTGTCGGTCAGTGCCATAGATGTCCTTGTAATCTATGAGGAGGATGATGGGGCACTCGGAACTGAGGGTACCGCAGCCTCCAAAGCCCGCGATGTTCTCGGAGACGATGTGCACGGCCAGATGTAGTTCAAGGGACGTAAAATCGCGCACATCGTAATTGATCTCCTGCCAGATGCCTACTTCGGCGTGATTGCTACCATCGCGGTAGAAGGCGGCCGTTTCCCGTCCCTCGTCTGTGATGATGCTGACACTTGCTGGAGGTTCTTCCTTCTGCTCGTGATAACGGGTCCACCCCTTCTCTAACGAAGTCTGAAAGTCGCCGTTAGAGACGAGGTTGCGGGCCGCAGGCAACGGGCCGACAATCTTCCCGTATTCGACAATGGCGCGCTCTGCCGGGCCGAGTGGCATCAGATGCTCTGCGTTGTCGATCACGTCGGCCTGTCCATCGCGTACCGTGATCTCCATCGTTGTCCCGTTGACCTTGACCTCGTAACTACCCTCCGTTAGCGTGGCTGTTCCATGAGGCATATGTACCTCGACTATCGTAGACCGGCTGTCGTCGCTGGAGACGTTGATGCGCACTCGTCCGGCCCTTGCCTCCAAGATGACTTTGTGGGGCAGACGGCTGGCCGGGAAGCGGGGGGAGCGCGCTGAAGAAAGCACGATCTCCGTGTTGTCGTAGAGTTGGACGGTGGCTATGACGAAATCATCTGCCTGGGGTGCGTGTACCACAAGCCGGCCGGCGGTGGCTCCTGTGGCAACGATCGTGCGCTCGGGGATTTCATCGCGCTCTTTGTCAATAGCGACCGGTGCCCCCCGGCCAGCCAGCGTGACGCTCAACGGTCCCCGCTGCACCTCAAGGGTCACGTTCTGCCCTACGCGGGCGTAGAGAGTATAGTAGCGGGTGCCAAGCGGTATGGCAACCGCCAGGCCTATGCAGACAAAAAACGACGTCAGCAGGACGACCCAGGCTAGTCGTTCGGGGTTCTTCCTCATACGTACCGTACCCCGAAGCGTTCGAATTCACCGGCCGGGGTTTCCCACTCAACATCCACCTGCCGCACCACTGAGGAGGGGGAACCGCTCTGCAGGAAAGCCCGGAACTCGTCTAGTGTCTCGCGCTGGCCCTCAGCGATGGTCTCCACTGTGCCGTCCCAGCGGTTGGCGACCCAGCCGGTCAGGCCGAGGTGCTGTGCAGTGCGGATGGCATAGTAACGGAAGTTGACCCCCTGCACACGCCCGTGAACGATGGCGTGCAGGCGGGCCTCTGGTTTTGATTTCTCTCCCATTTCTTACGCTCCCCACAGGATACGGAAAAAGCGGGGTTCCCGCTTGTCGAAGCGGTGTAGACCGGCCTCGCGGGCCTGCTGTAGGGCCTGCTCATATTCTGCCCGTGTGATGGGACGGTCGAGCGGCGGCAGTTCAGTAGCCTTGTAGCAAGGGCGGTACTGATCCATAATGTTAATATAGGTGTCGTGTGAGACCCTCTCTGCCAGGAAGCGCGCGATTTTGGCCGTCCCGGCCAGTCCCTCGGGCAGTACCAGGTGACGTACGAGCAGTCCCCGCAGCGCGATGCCGCTCTCGTCGAGCACCAGGTCGCCCACCTGCCGGTGCATCTCCTTGACGGCCGCCCGATTGACGACCGGGTAATTCTTGACTCTTGAATACTTGTAGGCTACCTCTTCATGCGCGTACTTCATATCCGGCATATAAATGTCCACCACGCCGTCAAGCAGTGCCAACGCCACGAGGGAATCATACCCGCCAGTATTCCAGACCAGGGGGAGGCGCAGACC
Source organism: uncultured Anaerolineales bacterium (assembly GCA_964653285.1). Taxonomy (GTDB): domain Bacteria; phylum Chloroflexota; class Anaerolineae; order B4-G1; family B4-G1; genus CAZZEX01. Next base: position 29,911 of record CAZZEX010000023.1, on the reverse strand, counting down.
CACCTCCGCAGCGATGAGGACGGCGGCCAGAATCTGCGGCATGACGTGAGTGGGCGAGACGAGGTTGATGTTGTGGCATCCTTGCGCCTGGAGCGAGAGCATCATCCCAGCCAGTTCCTCCGGCTCGACCTCGCGGCCGTGGCCCAGTTGGCTGATATCATAGTTCTGGCAGAACTGGCAGTTGAGGTTACACCAGGCAAAGAAAATGGTGCCGGAGCCCCGGTGGCCCCGCAGTGGGTTCTCTTCCCCGAAGTGCGGGCCGGAACTGGCAACCACCGCCCGCACCCCGGTTCGGCAGGACCCTGGCTGATCGTAGCGGTCCACGTGGCACTGCCGGCCGCAGAAGTCGCAGTCGTGCAAGCGCTCATAGGCGGTCTGCACACGCTGCTTCAGTTCGTCCGAGCGAAGTAATGTCAGATAAGCGGGTGCAAAGGTGCTCATCTCGGCCGGTGTACTTGTACTCGAATTCATATCGGGCTAAGAGAAACTCGTCCACTGGAACACGAACCGGAGCATCATCAGAAGCCGGGGCGCTCAACAGATGGTGCACTGTTACCATCGCACCGGCACCTTGTGCACACGCCACCTGCGGTCGCGGTACTGAACGTAGCCGTTGTGCCGGCCAAACCGGTAGACGCGCCACGTCACCTCGACGTCGCGACGGCAGTAGGCGATGACCTTGTCCAGTTGGCCCTGGCGGAACCAGCGCACGGCCTGCAGCCCGTCGGCGCTTTTCATCTCCCCCAGCGTCGCGGCTGCCACGTTGTCCAGTTTGGGTCGCCAGCCTAGCGTGTGGTACAGGTCCCGCAGTATGTCCACCGTCGGCAGGTCCGACAGGGGGTCGTCCGTGTAAGCGCGCAGGACTTCGTAGTCGAAGCGGAGCACATTGTAGCCGACTACCAGGTCTGCCCCACGCAGGGTGGCGATGAGGTGATCCACTTCTTGCTCTCCGTAATCGCGGTAGACGTCCATAGCAGCGTTGTAGGTCACGGCAACCGCCAGGTGCATATCGCGGATGTTGTGCCAGCCCCCCACCTCGCCGGCTGTATATTGGGTCTCCAGGTCGAAGGTAATGATATTGCGCACCTGACGCTCCTTGTTTGGCAGGCTGGAGAGCCCGCTCACGTAGCAGATTAGCGGTGGCGACGGAGCCCGCCGATCATCGGCACAGTCATCAGCAGGCTCAACAGCCATAGCCCCACCCAAACGCCGACCTGTTCCACCCAGACCCGCCAGGGTGACTTGGGCTCCAGGCTGGCCCGCCAAGAGGTCTCCAGGCCGCTGAGGCTGACGTTCAGAGCCTCCTGCACGCCCACCGCGCAACTGGCACCGTTGGCGTAGGCCGCCAGCAGCGCGCGTATCCCTCCAGCGCCATACCGCTCGCGGATGAACTGCACCACACTACCGCTCTGGGCATAGGCCAGAAACGCGGTGCGTGGATCGGGCGGGAAGGGGACACACAAATCCTCCAGAGGTAGGAGTTGTCTCTGCGTGCGGGCCTCCTCAAGCGCCATAGCGTACTCCGGCGTCGGCAACCGTTCGTTGGTCGTGGCCAACCCCTCGTCCAGCCACTCAGGTACGTACCTGTAGCCAGCCGGCGTGACGGTCTGATAAACCAGCAGGTGGGTGATCTCGTGTGGAATGTACCGCCTCATGCGCGACGTGTAGTCTTCCTTAAATGGGATCGCGACGACGACCACGCCCAATTCGGGGTGTGCCTGGCCGCTAACCCATTCCCGTCCTGCGAGCATCATCGCTGCGTCGAGGTCGTGCTGTCCGTCGTAGATGTAGATGTCAATAGACTCCGGTACAGGGGCACACAATTCCGTGTTGATCTCCTCCACGCTGGCATGACCGATGTCGAGTGCCGCCTGGCCAAAGACCGGATCGCCGTGCCCCTCGATCCAGTGAACAGTCAAGCCGTTCGCGTCGAGTTGTTCCCACCGAAAGCGATTGTCCGTGTACTCGAAATGCTGGGGCTCTGTGGTCAGACTATTGCCGGCAGTGTCCTCAACCCGCCACCAGAAGGTGACCGTGGCGAACGGTAGTAGGGGAGAGCGGTGCAAGTCGTGCGCGTGGTTGACGCTGATCTCGCGGGCTTGCTCAATAGCCACACTCATGGACCTGGCCTGCTCGTCACCCGTGGCGCGGAAGAACAGGTAGACGTGGGTGATCTCGGCATCGGAGGTGGCCTGTAGGGTGAATGTGACCTGCTGGGCGAAACTGTGGCTGGCCCTGCTTTCGACCACAGTGATACCCTCGGCTGTGGCGACAGAAGGGGTCAGCAGGAGCCCCAGCACTAGGACGAGACTGGCGATCAGCGATAGTACAGGCAAACGCATCATTATGGCAAGACAACACATGGCACCAACGTGAGCGGGCTGAGCCGGGTGGGTATGGAGACCAATCTGGTGACGAGCAAGATTAGAAGCAGTGTTACTGGTAGAGATGGTCAGCAATTCGCTCACCAGTCGGACTCTCTGATCAGCCTGGTGAAGAACTCCGATAAATCTCCATGTAGGAAATCCAATTCATCCAGGGCGGCCTCAGCCGCAGTCCGCGTGGCCTCGTCTCTGGCGCGGCAGTAGTGTTCCAGGATCTGTCGGGCCTTGTCACCCCCGATCTGTCCCAAGGCCCACAGGGCTGCTTCCTGCACCTCGGAGTCGGCATCATCGGCTAATTCCTCCAGTTCGGGCACGGCCTCGGGAAGTTGCAATTCACCGCAGGCCAGAACGGCTTCGTAGCGTAGTTCGGGACTAGGGCTGAAGAGTTCCTGCCGCACCTGACTCGCCCAGCAAGCATCGGCGCTGCGCCCCATGGCGAAGACGGCGCTGATGCGCACCCTCTCCTCCGGCGCGGCGTAGGCCTCGCGGATCAACTCTGCCACGGTCTCATTGCCAGCGTAGGCCAGCGACTCCAGTGCTCGTCGCCGCACTTCCACGTGCTCTTCTGTATCCTGACAGGTAGCCAATAGTGCCTCATAGACCAGGGCATGTGGATCGGGACGGATCCTCTCGAGTTCGCCCAGCAGGATGAACCGGCCCAGCGACATGGCCGCAGCCGCTCGCACGGTGGTGGTCTCGTCTTCCCGCAGACAGGCCACCAGGAACGGGATCAGGCGCACATCTTCATCCTCCCACAACCCTTCGATCGCTGCTGCGCGTATCTCAGCATCCCCGTCTTCCAACCCCAGGCGGAAGACCGCGCTGAAGTCCACCTCGAAATCTGCCTCAGCCAGTTCCACCAGCCATGTGACCAGCCGCTGCCGCAACTCGACGGGCAGGCATGGCCACACTTCACGCACGCGCGCCACGTCCTCAGCCCCCAGGTTCGAAAGATGGTATAGCGACGCCTGGGCTGGCATTTCGGCGCTTTCGTACAACTCGTCAAGAAGAGCGTCGAGTGGATGCTTCATCTCACTTCAGCCGCGACCAGGGAATGATTGGATTGATGAAGTCCTGAAGCATCACCCAAGCCATCAGGCTGGCCAGGATCACCAGGCCCACGAAGTGAACCATTGCTTCACGTTCAGGCGAGAGGCGGCGTCCCCGCACAGCCTCGATGAGCACGAAGAGAATGCGCCCGCCGTCGAGAGCGGGCAGGGGCAGCAGATTGGTCAGACCCAGGGCCAGGCTGATGAGCGACGCAGTCTGCAGCACAGGGAAAGCCAGGCCCCACTTGATGCTCTGTTGAAGGGTAAAGGCCAGCAATTCGCTGATGCCGACCATGCTGGCTGGGCGTGCCTCTTGCGGGGTCACATCGCCCTGGGCGAGACGGGCTGGAAGTTGCACGGTTGCCACGATGGCGGTGGTGATGTCGTTGATGCCGACGCTCAGTGCTTTGGGAAGAGAGTAGCGCCGCAACGCGCTCCGGTCGGGCCAGGGGGTCATCCAGATGCCCAGGAAGCCATAGCCCTCGGGAGTGCGCCGTGGCGTCGCCGTCAGAGTTAGCGTCTCCCCTCCACGTAGAATGTTGAGTTCGATGGCTTGTTCTGGCACGGCGCGTATGATGCGCTGCAAATGCTCCTGGCCTTCCTCGATGTGCTCTCCACCGGCGACCAGGATAATGTCATGGGGCTGTAGTCCTGCTTCTTCGGCGGCGCTTCCTGGTTCCACATCGGTGACCTCGACCACCCATTTCTCTGGATAGCCAGCGGTGTAGGCGCCGACGAGCAGCACTAACGCGACGATGAGATTGAGCACTGGCCCCGCGGCCAGCACCGCCACACGCCAGCGTTTGGATTGGGCCGCCAGGCTGCGTGGATCGGAGGGATCATCCTCGCCAGTCATTTTCACAAACGCACCCATTGGCAACAGGTTGAGGCTGTACAGAGTGCCTGGCTCCAGGGTGATCAACTCGCCGCGTATGTGCACGCCCTCATCCACGCGCTCACGCTTGAGCGTCAGGTCATCCACAGTCGGGTCGAGCACCGTCAGGCGGCGCAGGAAGTAAGTGCCATCATCACGTCGCAGGGTGATGGCGTCCACCCAGGCCCCCACCTCTAGCCCAGAAGACAGCCGGAAGCCCACCGGGATGATCACACGCGTGCTGCCGATCTTCATGTAGCCCCGGCCGCGCCACAATTTCAGCAGGCGGGGCGGAAATCCGAACCCAAACTCCTCGACCCGGACTCCCGCCAACTTGGCGAAGATGAAGTGGCCCAGTTCGTGAATCAGAATGATAGGCCCCAATACGACGGCCAGTGTGCCAATCAGCCAGAAGATAACGTTAATCCAATCCATTTTTCTTGCCCTTCTTCTTGCTCCCAGTCAGAAGCGGGCGCTTGCAACGCCCGCCTCGCTTTCACTGAGCCTATTCCTAGCAGGCGAATCTTTCTGCTCATATTATACCCTTAGCGGCCTAAACCTGCAACATCAGTCTCTCCTGGCCCTTCTTCTTTCCCCCCAGATTTGGGCGGAAGAGGGAAACTCTTGAGGAAAGCCAGCGCCCTTTCAAGGACTTCTTGCGGCGTTAACTTGTCGGTGTTGATGTAGAAATCCGCGTGTTGCCGGGCGTGACACAGCCGCCGTGCCAGTTCGTCCCACCAGTCTGGTCCGACGTCGGTGGGCCGGCGCTGGCAGGCCACCTCCCAGGAGACGTCCAGATAGACGAGCAGGTCGGGTTGGGTGATGCGTTGCCACATTGTGGGCACGTAGGAGTGCTCCTGCGCCACCTCGCGGGCGTTGTACCCCCGTGCCCGCAGCGTCTGCACAAGCAGCGATTTGCCTGAGGCGCACGGGCCAACCACGGCGATCAGTGGGCGTTTCTCTTGTTCGGCCTGTTTCACTGGTCTGCAGACTTCTCTCTCGAGAGCATGTGTGCCAGCCGCGAGCGGCGACGCGGGCTGCTGGTCTCTCGTCAGGTGGGACCGGGTTGCTCACCGCTCATCCCGTGCAGGCGGGCCAGCGATTCCAGCGAGGCGAAGACCACCAAGCAATCGCCAGCGCAGAGCATGACATTGGGAATGGGGTGCAGATCGGTGCCATCCGATCCCTTATGCATGATGATCGTCAGGTCGAGTTCCCTCTCCACCTGGCCAATAGTGCATCCCTCCAGCGCCGAACCTGTTCGTATCGTCACCCGCGCCATGTTCATCAATACATCGTCCACGTAGAATGAGTAGTCAATCTGGGCCCGTGTGGCAGCAGCGGCGAAGATAGGGGCGGCCAGCGCTGAGGTGCTGAAGGCGGTATGGATGCCGAACCCACGTTTCACCCTCTCTGCCAGTTGCGCGTCGAACATGCGCAGCACCACCTTGATGCCTGGATTGAGTTCCCTGGCGTCGAGCGCGATGTCCAGGTTTGTCAAGTCGTCCTGGGTGCAGACGACGATGGCGGATGCCTCTTGTGCGCGGGCCTTTTCCAGCATCTCCCGCTGCCGGGCGTCGCCCAGCAACACCGGCACGTTCATCTGGCGTATTTCTTCTAGGAACGGGCCGGCGGCGTTGTGTTCGATGCCGATGATGTCTTCTCCCAGGCGGAGTAACTCTTTCACAACCCGGTAGCCGACCTTTCCCAGGCCGCAGACGACGATATGGTCACGGTAGGTTGAAGCGATAGCCACTTGCCAGGCCTCCTTTCGCTCGCGACGGTTGAACAGCGCCACGCCGAAGCGCAGGACACTGTTGGCGACAACAGCCAGTCCGATGGGGGGAACGGCGAAGAACAGGATTTGCAGTCCCGGCACTGTGGGAAACGGGAGGGTAATCTCCGCGAGGATGAGCATGAAGGTAGCGTGCAGTGCTTCAGCCCAACCGAGGCGCTGTCCAGTGTCGGGGTAGAGGTAGAAGAAGTGCAAGGACAAGGTGCCTACGCAGAGGAGTGTGACGAAGGCGAGCAAAGAGACGCGAAATTGACGTACCAGCACCCGAGTGTCACGCCACAGGGCTCTCAGGTACCGGCGGAAGTTACGGGACCGCATCGTGCACCTCACAAAGGGAGCCTAAGTGCCAGGCGGCGCACGCCATCGCCCACGCGGTCCAGGACGCACAGCACAAGCACGCTGATGTCGTCGTGGGGCCGCCCCTCGTCCAGCGCCAGCGCCCGTTCAAGCAGGCTATCGGCCAACTGCTTGGCGCTTGCGTTGCCCTCGGCTGTCAGTTCGCGCACCGCCGCCGGGACGTCGAAGACGAGGCTTGAGCGCGCTCCGGCCATCTCCAGGCCGTCCGTGTAGACCACCACCACGGTCCCTGCGTCCAGCGGCAACTCGGTGATCTGCGGCTTGGTGCCACGTTGCATGCCGACCGGTCCCGATGGTTCGTCGAGCAGCCGTAACCCGCCGGCGGAGGTGATGACGATGATAGGACAGTGGCTGTTGCGCGAAAGCACCAGTGTGCTGGAAGCCAGGTCCACCGAGAGGATGTTAAGCGTGGCCGAGACCTTGCCGCCTTTGTAAGTGTAAAGATAATCGTGGGCCGCGCGGGCTGCCGCCCCATCGCGTACTCCCTCTGCCAGTTCGGTGACTGCCTTGCGGGCCACGAGGTTGCTGATGGCTTTGGCTGCCCGCCCTGAACGCTGACCGTCTACCAGCACGAAGGAAAAGCCGCCGTGAGGGCGTTCGATCATTTCCAGCGTGTCCCCGCTCTCGCTGGTGGCCCATTTGCCCACCTTGGCAACAGCAACCTTGATTTCCATTTGACAGGTTAGATCAGGAGTATCAGGACGGTGTGAGCGTGCGGCTGATGGCGGTCAGCACAACCTGCATCCCTACTCCGGGTGCGATTTCGATGCGGGCGCGGTTTTCCTCGGTGTTGAAGTACGTCAGTTTGCCAATGATCCCGCCGACGGTCATGACCTCGTCGCCCACGTGCAGTTTGGCCATCTGCTTCTGCCGCCGCCGCCGGGCCTGCCACTGCGGCAAGAACATGGGCACGCTTAGCAGGACGAGGCCAACGATCAGGATGACGATTTGTTTAGTTTCCACGCTTACGCTCCTATTGATGGCTTTGGTGCTCTCCCGACATCCGGTAGTCCCTTTGCGGAGGGTTGGCGGACATGAGTAGGGTTCCGGCCCTGAGTTGGTAAACTATCCAGTGTCTCAGGCATATTATACTCGTGTTGGATGTGTGGGCAAGGTTTGAATTATTTCCGTGGTGTGTTATAATCTCCAAGGTGGCAACTCTCCCCTACATGGGAGAAAGGGGAACAATATGAATCTAACCTTCCTTACACCTGAAATCTGGGAATACCCCCTCATGGCATTCTACGTGCTGATGACGTTTACGCTTCTCGTCTATGCCCGGCGCGATTTCAAAGGATTAGGCTGGCGTCGTCTTCTTCTGCTTCTGGGTCTGCTGGTGGCTCCCTTGTTGGCGGCTTTGTGGGTGATACCTTTCTCTCCACCCAACCTGTTACCACCTCCCAACGTTCCCGCCCAACCCGCTCAACCATTTGCGTCGCTGCTGGCGCTGCCGGTCGTTGTCGCTGGGGCCTGGTTGGGCGCAGGGCCAGCGTTGCTGGTGGGATTGGTCGGCGGAATCTTGCGTGCCGGGATGACGACCGGCGGTATCACTGATCCTTTTCATTTTGCTTTCTTTGGTTTTCTGATCGGGTTCTTTCTGCGCCAGGACTATCGAGGCCGCCTGCCGCTCGTCGTGCGCCAGCCCCTCGTCGCAGGACCTCTAGCGTCTCTCTTCGCATCATCGTCGCTATTGCTATCGGTGTTTGCCCATGCGGCCGATTCGGGGATGGCTGGGCTCGATTACGCATGGACGTTGACGTGGGCCCATCTTGGCCCTATGTTGCTGGAAAGCCTTGTGGCGGCAATCATCGTCCAGGTGGTCTATCTGCTCTTCCCCCATCTCCGCCCCATCCGCGTGGCGCACCAATCCCCCCCCTACAGCCGCACCCTGAGTCGCAGGCTGCTTTTCCTGTTCGTGCCCCTGATATTGATCATGACCTTTGTGCTGGTCTATGCCGTGACGGTAACGACTCTGCGGGTAGCGACTTCGGACGCGGTGGACGAGATGGCGCGGGATGCCAATGGCGCCGTTGAGGATGTCCCTTACTTTATCCACACCGGGCAGGGGCTGCTAGCGGAGTTCGCTAACGATGAGGTGCTGTGGCACGGCGATCCGACCGCGCTGGAGGACTGTCTGCGCAGCGACTTGCGAGCAGTGGCGTTCTTCGACCAGTTGGTGTTATTTGGCTTGACCGGACAGCGGCTGGCGATGTATCCCCCAGCGCCGACTGGTGACCCGGACCTGACGTCACAAGAAAAGGTACTTTTACAGCATGTACTTGATAGCGGCGCAACGCAGATCAGCACCGCGCATCGCTCACGGAGGGAAGAGGTCATCCTTTCATTCCTGGCACCAATGGAGGACGAGGTAACCGGCGAGCGCTTCGGGGCGTTGCTGGGACGCACTCGACTTGACGTCAATCCGGTGATGAGTCGGGCACTGGCGGGTCTACAGTGGACCCGTGATCGTGGTGAGGGATTTGTGGTGGATTCAGAAGGGCATATCGTTGCCCATTCCGATCCTGGTATGCTTCTCGCTGAGTGGCACATAGATGAGGACCGTCCCCGCATTCGCACTGTGCTGCGGGGTCGGGTCTATGAAAGTCGTAATCCCAGGGACAACACACGCCAGTTGGTCTACTACCTGCCTGTGGAAGGGTACCCGTGGGCGGTCGTGATTTGTCTCCCCTACGATGTCGTGCTGGAGCAGGCCACACAGATTGCGACACCTCTGCTTCTTCTCCAGGTTCTGCTGGGGGGTGGGTTGGTGATCGTCATCCCGTTGTTCACCAGGTGGCTGACCCGGCCGCTCACGCAGTTGGCCACTGCAGCCGACCGCATCGCTGAGGGTGATCTTACACAGCCGGTGCGGGTGCCTGGCGACGACGAGGTGGCTCGGGTAGGAGATGCATTTGAGGGTATGCGTGTGCGGTTAAAAGGTCGTCTGGAAGACCTTTCCTTGCTGCTCCAGATCAGCCAGGCGGTTTCGGCGACGCTGGAGTTGCCCAAGGGGATGCCGTTCATCCTCGAAGGAGCGCTTCAGGCAACCAATGCCCAGGTAGCTCGCATTGTCCTCCTTTCGGCTGGCGGTGACCCGCAGATGGTGATGGCGCGGGGAGAACCACGCGAGGGGTGGGGAGCACTCGACCGCGCACTCGCTACCGCGGCCAGGGACATGGAGTCACCCCTGGTCGTGGAAAATCTGGCCCGGGCCAGGACTCTGGCCGAGCCTGAGGTGCTAGAAGGGCCAATCAAGGCCGCCGTCGCACTGCCCGTACGCACCAAAGACCAGGTGCCGGCTGTGATGTGGGTGGGGTATGGGACGGTACGCCAGTTCGACGCCTCAGAGATTGACCTGCTCTCCACACTGGCCAGCCAGACGGCTGTGCTGGTGGAGAATGCCCGTCTGTTCCAGGCTGCAGAGGGCGGGCGACGGCGTCTGGCGGCAATTCTCACCAGCACTACCGACGCTGTTCTGGTCACTGATCGTGATGACCGCATCCTGTTGGTTAACCCGGCCGCTGAACAGGCCTTTGACATCACAGCCGACACAGTCGTAGGTCAGAAGGTCAATGAGGCTGAATTGGCCCCCGCGTTGGCACGGGTCTTTGAGGAGCCATTGCCTCCCAGCGAGGCATTGACTGAGGAGGTTCCTCTGCCCGATGGCCGGACATTGTACGCCAGCGTTTCGACCATCTTGAGTGCCGATGGCGAACGGATCGGCCGCGTAGTCGTGATGCGTGACGTCACGTACTTCAAGGAACTGGACGAGTTGAAGTCGGAGTTTGTGGCGACGGTCTCGCACGACTTGCGCGCGCCACTGACGTTTATGCGCGGCTATGCGACCATGCTTCCAATGGTGAACGAACTCAGCGATAAGCAGCGCGAGTACGTCGAGAAGATCCTGCACGGCGTTGGGCAGATGAGTGAACTGATTGACGATTTGCTCGACTTGGGGCGCATCGAGGCTGGCGTGGGACTGGAGCGCAAGCCTTGCCATCTGGGAGCAATCCTGGTTGAAGCGGTGGACGGCATGCGAGCCCGGGCGACTGCTAAAGGGCTCACCCTGCGGCTGGAGCCGGCTGAAGGCGCGGCAGTGGTCGCAGGTGATGCGGCGTTGCTGCGCCAGGCGATCACCAATCTGGTAGATAACGCGATCAAGTATACCCTCAGTGGCGGCGTCGTGACGGTGGGGTTATCAGTGCGCGACGAGCAGGCGGTGATCCGCGTCGCCGACACGGGCATTGGCATTGCCCCGGACGACCACGTGCGCCTGTTTGAGAAATTCTACCGCGTCAAGCGGCGCGACACGATTGGCATACAGGGAACCGGCCTGGGGCTAGCGATCGTCAGGTCCATCGTCGAGCGGCACGGCGGAAAGGTGTGGGTAGATAGCGAACTGGACCAGGGGAGCACGTTCTACATCAGTTTGCCCCTGGGTAAGGTAGGACCGTCGGAGGCGGATGTTCCGCAATAGACGACGAGGTGCTACATGGTGTTGCGAATTGGAATAGTAGGCTTGGCCAATGTGGGCAAGTCTACTCTCTTTAACGCCCTCACGCGGGCTGGGGCTGCTGTGGCTGTCTATCCTTTTACAACGATTGAGCCCAATCGGGGCGTGGTGGCGGTTCCCGATCCGCGGCTGGAGGTACTGGCGGGGATAGTCGAGCCAGAGCGGGTCACCCCGGCGACGGTTGAGTTTGTGGACATCGCGGGTCTGGTGCGAGGTGCCCACCGGGGCGAAGGGCTGGGTAACCAATTCCTGGGCCACATCCGCACCGTGGATGCCATCGCCCTGGTCTGCCGCTGCTTTTCCAACCCCGATGTGGCTCACGTAGAGGGAACGATAGACCCACTGCGCGACCTGGATGTGCTTGATCTAGAGCTGATCCTGGCCGATTTGGAGGTGACAGAGCGGCGGTTGGATAAGGTGCGTTCGGCGGCTAAGGCCAGGCCGCGCGACTACGCCGCAGAGTTGGAGGCGCTGGAAGGGTTGTGCGCGTGCCTGCAGGCTGGAGAGCGACCCACTGCCTGGGCAGCAAGCGGGATGGCTGAGCGGGCGTTAGCGCGGGAGATGTGCCTGCTTACCTCCAAGAAGCGCGTCTACGTGGCCAACGTCAGCGAGGAGGATCTACCCGATGGTGGCCCGCTGGCCGAAGAGGTTGCTCGCGTGGCGAAGGAGGAAGAGGCCCTCTGTGCCGTCCTCTGTGCTCAACTGGAGGCTGACCTGAGCGAATGGCCTCCTGACGAGGCCGCTGCTTACCGCACAGAGGTGGGACTGGAGCGTTCCGGGTTAGAGGTGCTGGCCCAGGCGGGCTATGCGGTGCTTGATCTGATCACCTTCTTCACCATCGCAGGTGGGCTAGAGGTACGAGCCTGGGCCATCCAGCGCGGCACCAAAGCGCATCAGGCGGCCGGCAAAGTCCACAGCCAGATGGAGCGCGGTTTCATCCGTGCCGAAGTGGTGGGTTTCGAGCAGTTGATGGGGGTGGGGAACTGGCACGCGGCGCGGGAGCGAGGAATCTTGCGCATTGAGGGCCGCGATTACCAGGTCCAGGACGGGGATGTATGTCTGTTCCGCTTCAGCGCGTGAGGGCGTAGAGGGCGGAGGCGCGCCACTAGCCATTCACCTGTCAGTAACCAGGTCTACCACCTCGTAGATGCGGGTAAGGGCCTGTCGCCCCCTGACGCGTATGGCTGGCAGGGGGTTTACCTGCACCCGATCTCGCACCATCTCCCATGTCATGTGAGAGATGAGGATCTGCCCCGGCTGAGCGCTCTCCTGCAACCGCTTGGCCAGGTTGACCGTGTCCCCAATGGCTGTGTACTCCATCCGGTCCTCAGTTCCCACATTACCCACCACGGCCACTCCCGTGCAGACACCTATGTTCAGGAAGAGCCGCTCCTCCGGGACGACGTGGTGATGGTAGGATTCCACCGCTTCCTTCAGCGTCCAGGCCGTCCGCACCGCTCGCCAGGCGTGCTCTTCTTCCTCCAGAAGCGGTGTGTTGAAGAGGGCCATCACCGCATCCCCCACGTACTTGTCTACGATGCCCCGGTTGAAGCGGATCGCTGCCTCGGCCAGGGAGAGATAATTGTTGAGCACCTCCATGACTCGCTCGGGTGGGTTGACCTCACTGAACCCAGTGAAGCCCTGGATGTCAGCAAAGAGGGAAGTGATAACTCGCCGCTCCCCGCGCAGCCCCAGTTCAGCCAGGTCGTGGGGGAGCCGGTCCACCAGCCCAGACGGCAGATAGCGGCGGACCAGGGCCCGCTCCCGCTCGTATCGCCGCTTTTCCGTCACGTCGTCCACCACAATCGCTACCCCCAGAGTCTCCCCCCCGCTTCCTTGAAGCGTGGAGATGCTCACGTTCAGGTGGAGTTGTTCTCCATGTGGAAGGTAGGGGCAGATCTCCTGATCAACGTAGGTTCTGCGGTGCTGGCGCACGTCCTTGACGAGGGCAGGGAGAGAAGTGCTGCGTAGGAAACCAAGCACCTGGTGGTAGGGATGGTTCACCGCCTGCCGGGCCGGGATGCGCAGGATCATCTCGGCGGCCCGGTTGAAGGCAGTGATGACATCGTGAGTGTCGGTGGTGATGACGCCGCTGGTGATGCTGGCGAAGATACTGTCCATATAGTGTTTCATCGTGGCGATCTCGTCCCGCTGCTGCCTCACGTTGTCGAAGAGGCGGGCATTCTCCAGGGCGATGGCTGCCTGCCAGGCCAGGGCAGATAGCAGCTTCTCGTCACCGGCCGTGAAGATCGCTCCCTCGGCTTTGCTGGCCAGGAGGATGACCCCCAGTCGCCGTTCGGAGGTGAGCAGTGGGACGGCCAAGAGCGACATCTGCTGCTCTCCATTAGGGAAAAGGTCGAAGTCGTTGACGATCTGAGGTTTCCCTGTGCGGGCCACCGCCTCCGCCAGCGTGTGTCCTTCCACCATCGCTGTCTCCAGTTCCTCTATCAGCCCGGTGCTGGCAGCGGTGACCAGTTCCCCTGCCTCGTCGTAGAGCAGGATTGCACCCTGATGGGCCTGGATGATCTGGCTTGCCTCGGTCAGCACCCGCTGGAGGAGCTCGTTCACGTCCAGACAGGTAGCCAGTGTCTCTCCCAGGTTGTAGAGCAGGTTGATCTCCCGGTAGCGGTCCAGTGCCTCGCGGGCGATGGCCCGTCTCTCCAGAGCGACCCCGGCCAGGGACTCCAGGGCGCGTCTCAATGCGGTCAGTGCGGCTTGCGTCCGGGCTGGCGGGGGCAGCGGGCCGGCGGCCAGGATCAGCCCCACCTGCTGCGCCTCCACGCAGATGGGCGTTGCCGCTCCCTGGGAGGTGATCGCGACCTCTGCCGCTTCTGGTGCGGCCTTCCAGAGGGCGTGGGCGACCTGCGGCGGGAAAGGTTGGTGGCTTCCCAGGAGATGGTCAGCCTCGTCGCTCACGGCCAGGGAAACCTCTGGCCCAAACAGCGGCGCGAAGTCCCTCAGGAGCGTTATGATCTGCTCAGGATGGAGAAGTTTCTTCAGACGAGGTTTTCTTTCCACGTTCATTTCACCTTTGGTCCAGCCCTTTTGGTTCAGTAAACTGGCTTCTCCGCCTGGATGCTTCGGGATTGCCCTGCACGCACTGTAGGTCTCGCCCCCCTTGTGCCCGTGCCCCCGTAGGGTGCTGATGAAGTGACCTCCCCCGCGATGGAATGCCCGACTTCATCCGGGACTTCTGTCCGGAAAGGCACGGCAGGCAGGGCGAAGGAGAAGGTGCTGCCTTTGTCCGGCTCGCTCTTCACCCAGATGTGACCTCCGTGGTGCTTGATGATCCCTTTGCAGATGGAGAGTCCCAGCCCTGTCCCTGGCGGCTTCCCCGTCAGCGTGTCGCCCACCTGGGTGAACTTCTCGAAGATGCGGGGAATCTCCTCAGCCGGGATACCGATGCCGGTGTCGGTGATGCTCACCACCACCCACTCCCCCGGGGAGAGGGTTTCAGGTTTCAGGTTCAGGGTTTCAGGTTGGATAGTCCCGTCCCTTGAAACCCGGAGCCTGCAACCTGAAACCCGGATCTGGCCCTGCTCGGTGAACTTGATGGCGTTGGAGAGCAGGTTGGTCGTCACCTGGACGAGCCGGTCCAGGTGACCCCAGACTGGAGGCAGACCATCGGGGGGCAAGTGGACCCGGATGGACAGGTCCTTCTCCTCGGCCAGGGCGGTGGTGGCGATGACAGCACTCTGGATCACCTCCGCCAAGTCAGTGCTGTCCATGGGCCACTCTATTCGGCCCGCTTCTATCTTGGCGATATCCAGCACATCGTTAACGATCCGGGTGAGGCGCAGACTCTGGTTCTCGATGATAGCCAGACTGTCCAGGATGCGGTCGGCGACCTGGTGGGCTTTCCCAGCGGCGTCCACGTGGGGGACGATCCAGCGGCGGAAATCCTGCTGGACCAGACTGGCGAAGCCCAGGACGGCGGTGAGGGGGGAGCGCAGCTCGTGGGAAACGGAGGAGATGAAGTTGGTCTTCATGCGGTCCACCTCAACCTCGTGAGTGATATCCCGCAGGACGGTGACGACGCCCGCAATCTGCTTCCCTCTCTCTGGCTCCAGGATCATCGGTGGGAGGCGCAGGGCAGTGGCTGAGGTCTTTAGCACCCGACCATCAGGCAGTTCCAGGTTCTCGGTGAAGACCTGGCCCGGCGCTTGCAGGGCCTGGCCGACGAGAGGTTGCAGGCCGGCCGCAGGAAAGGACTCCGCCAGCAGGCGGTCACGCAGCGAGCGAGCAGATGGCAGGCCAGCCATTTCCCGGAAGGCCGGGTTGCTCAGGATGATGCGCCCGGTGGGATCGGTGACCACCAGTCCATCAGCGATGTTGTTGAGGATGGCATCCAGTTTGCTCGACTCCTCGGCCAGCTCCTGGCTCTTGCGAGCCAGGGCACGTCTCTGCTGCTGGATGTCTTGCAGGAGCCGGGCATTGGCCACGGCCACTGCCGCCTGGCTGGCTACCGTCTGGCAGATCTCCATTTCCTCATCCGAAAAGGTCCGCTGCTGCCCCAGAGAGGCCAGAAGCAGGATGCCGATCATTTCACGTCGGGCCACCAGGGGCACCAGGAGCAACGAGCGGGCCTTCAATGAGGAGATCTGCTCCTGAAAAGGCTCCAGGAGTGGGTGGTTGGCAGCATCTTCGACCGCGTAGGGGATGCCCAGTTCCAGCACTCGCCAGGCCGAGGTCAAGCGAGAGAGCGACAAACGAAGATCGGCAAGTTGACGGGTGGGATGCTCAGCGATGATCAGACCGTGTTTTCTGTCCCGCTCCAAGATGAGCACACTGCCGTAGTCCACACCGCTAAGCTCCACCAAGTGCTGGACGGTCATGTTCAGGATCTCGTGGGCGTCCAGTGAGGAGGTCAGAACAGTAGAGATACGGTTGAGCTGATGCTCCTGCTGCAGTGTCTTCTGCTGAGCCTGCATCTGTGCCTGGATTTCGTTGAAAGCCTGCACCAAGTCCCCTATTTCATCCAGGGATAGGACCTGGAGTTGCTCCCCCACCTCCTTCCGCCGGGCGACTTCTAGCAGGCAACGAGTGATCTGGCGCAGTTCGCCAGCAATGTCAGTGGTCACGGAGAGAGCGGAGAGAAGAGTGAGGACCAGGATGATCAGGCCACACCCCAGGAGAATGAAGAGGGTGCGGCGGACGAGGGGTTCGGATTCGGCGCGAAAGCGATAGGCCACCCCTAACTGCCAGTCACGCCCTGGGCGCTCCAGGGGCAAGCGCAGCGTCGTCTCTTGTTCCCCCGGATCCAGCGGGGAAAGAGCAGACGGGCGAGTGATGTAGTGCCCCTGTCCGTCCACAATGAAGGCCTGACCGTGATCGGGCAGCGCAACCACTTCCACGTAGTGGATCAACGCCTCGTCGTCCAGGAGGGGGGCAATTTCCTGAACCACGCCCTCAGCCCATCGCTGATGACCATCGAGCGCCGACGCCTGGGCAGCCTGGTGGACCAGGTTGAAGGCCAGGACACTCGGGAAGTAGTAGGCGACGAAGTTCAGAGCCAGGATGGCGATAAGCAGGCGAATGCGAATGTCGAAGCGACGCCCCTCATGGGTTGATGAGGGAGGAATGTCGAGGGAGTGGAGCAGGCTGGCGGTGGTCGCGAGGACCGGTTGCAGCTGCCGGCGGGTTATGAGAGTCAGCACGAGCGCCGCGCTGGTGGCGATGGCGATGATGAGAAGCGCTTCAGAGAAGTGAGGCGCGAACTCGTAGCCAGGGATAAAGAGCAGGCCGACCAGATTGCTGAGAAAGGTCATCAGGACAGTCACCCCCAGCAGGGTGACGAAGAGGTAGGCTGGCGCATTGAAGGCGACCCGGCGGGCATGGCGAACCACCTCCGGCGGCGGCTCTTTCTCCCGGCACAGGAGACGGCCCAATCGGGCGACGGGGGCCAGATATCGGTAGACCAGCCCCATGAGCACCGCCGTCAACAGGGGAGTGAATAAGAGGTGGTTCAGGCGGGACTGGCCTGCTGCCTGAGGGGCAAAACTGACGATGAGCAGAGAGATCAGGGTGAAGATCGGCAGAAGGATGAGAATAGCCGTCAGCAAGGCCAACAGGATATTACGGCGAATGGGGGGAAAGGACCGCTCCATCGTCACGCACTATACCTTCATGCACTACACTCTGACGCCTAGCACATCGGCTGCGCGCTCAATGACATAGTCGGGATCGAAGGGCTTGGTGATGTACTCGTTGGCCCCCACCTCAATACCGCGTAGCCGATCCGCTTCCTGGCCCTTGGCAGTAAGCATGATGACGTGGGTGCTGGAGAGGTCAGGGTCGCTCTTGATGCGCTGGCATATCTCGTGGCCTGAGAGGCCAGGCATCATCACATCTAGGATAACCAGGTCGGGCCGCTCAGCCTGGACAATATCCCAGGCTTTCAGGCCATCGCCCGCCGACAGTAACTCAACACCGGCATCCTCGAAGTCCTCCAGCGTCTGCTCCAGCAGTATTCGGATGTTAATCTCGTCGTCCACGATGAGAATCTTCTTGGGCATGATCTTTGCTCCCTGGACAAATTCGCAAGAATCGGTATTCTGGCTGGAACAGCGCACGGAGGGTCTTGACCTGGCGGTAGCATGTGGTCACAGTAGAGTATACACCAGCCGGGGAAAGGGTGCAAGTCACCGTGAACGCCGCACTTAAGGATTCAGCCCGTCGGGCTGTGCGTTCCATCCACATCGAGGTGTTCGAGGCAGGAGGCGAAAGCGGGCTGCCATCCTATGCTCAAGCCGGGTCCGTGCCCCGGCGGCCCACCAGCGCGGGCCGCGGATCTGTTCGGGCATAAGTTGACAGTTTCCCTTCTTCCGGCTACAATACCGCCCAACCTAGAGGACGAGAGGAACCTATGAAAGAAATGACCAGCGCCGAAGTGCGTCAGAGTTTTCTCGATTTCTTCGCTGCCCGGAGCCATACCATCGTGCCCAGCGCCAGCCTGGTACCGGTGGACGATCCTACCCTACTGTTCACTAACGCCGGGATGAACCAGTTCAAGGATGTCTTTCTGGGACCGGGGACCCGGCCCTACACCCGCGTTGCCGACACACAGAAGGTTATGCGCGTCTCCGGTAAGCACAACGACCTCGAGGAGGTGGGGCGCGACACCTACCACCACACCTTCTTTGAAATGCTGGGTAACTGGTCCTTTGGCGACTACTACAAGAAAGAGGCCATCGCCTGGGCCTGGGAACTCCTGACCGAGGTCTGGGGGTTGCCGAAGGGGCGGCTGTGGGCCACCGTCTTCAAGGACGAATTGGGCGAACTGGAGACCGATGAGGAGGCGGCCGGCTTCTGGCGGTCGGAGACGGACATCTCTCCCGATCACATTCTGTACTTTGGCCACAAAGACAACTTCTGGGAGATGGCCGACACCGGTCCCTGCGGGCCATGCAGCGAGATTCACCTCGACCGTGGCCCGGAGTTCTGCGACAAACAGGGGGTGCCTGGTCACGTCTGCCAGGTCAACGGCGACTGCGGTCGCTTCTTCGAACTGTGGAACCTGGTCTTCATTCAGTACAACAAGGATGCCAATGGTGTCTTACACCCGCTGCCGGCCAAGCACGTAGACACCGGCGCGGGGTTCGAGCGGCTGGTCGCTGTGCTCCAGGATGTCAACTCTAACTACGAGACCGATCTGTTTGCGCCCATCATCCGGCGTGCACAGGAGATGATGGGCCACACTGACGCAGAGGTAGAGGAGAACATCGTTGCCTACCGCGTCATCGCTGACCACGGGCGGGCGATCACCTTCCTCATCGGCGACGGCGTCATTCCGGGCAACGAGGGACGCAACTACGTACTGCGTATGATTCTGCGTCGTGCGGCCCGCTTTGGGCGCAAACTTGGCTTCACCCAGCCCTTCCTGGCCGAGATCGCTGAAGCCGTGATCAAGGTCATGGAACCGCACTTTCCCGAACTCGTAAATCGCCGCCAGTTTATCCTCACCACGATTACTCAGGAAGAGGAGCGCTTCCTGCGCACGCTCGACCTGGGTCTGGCGCAGTTGGACGAGTTGTTGGCCGAACTGGAGGCGGAGGGCGAGAAGGTCATGCCTGGCGACGCGGCCTTCCGGCTCTACGATACCTTTGGCCTGCCACTGGAGATCACGCGCGACGTGGCCGAAGAACGAGGCCTGAGCGTGGATGAGGTTGGTTATCAGGCGGCGCTCGAGGAGCAGCGTCAGCGCGCCCGGCGTGTGGGGACATTCGAGGCCCCGGGCGAGGAGACGCTGGTGTGTTATCAGAGGGTGATGGCTGACCTGCAAAAGCGGGGTGTACTGAACGAGGACGGTGTTCAACACGACCCATACTCGACCACCGAACTGGAGACCACAATAGCGGCGATTCTGCACGATGGCGAACCAGTCAAGTCAGCCAAAGAAGGGGATCGGGTGGAAGTAGTGCTGCCAGCGACCTGCTTCTACGTCGAGTCTGGCGGCCAGGTCTCCGACACTGGCTTCATTGCTGCCTACCTCCCCCCACCCCCCCCTGGAGGAGAGGAAAAAGAGGGAGGGAAGGACGAGCCAGTATGGGAGATTGAGGTGCAGGACGTGCGCCGCCCGATCCCTGGCCTGATTGTTCACATCGGTGTGGTCAAGCGAGGACGGCCACAGGTCGGCGATGTCGTCTGGGCCATCGTGGATTTCGAGCGGCGGATGGACATCGCCCGCAATCACACTGTTACCCACCTCTTGCACAGCGAGTTACGCTATGTCCTGGGCGAGCACGTACAACAGGCCGGGTCGCTGGTTGCGCCTGACCGGCTGCGCTTCGACTTCACTCATCCGGCCATGTTGACCCAGGACGAGTTGGATACGGTGACCCGTTCCGTCAACGATGCCATCCTGGTCAATTATCCAGTGGAGGTCACCGAGGAGAGGTATCGCCAGGCTGTGAGTGAGGGGGTGATCGCGCTCTTCGGTGAGAAGTACGGAGACATTGTGCGCGTCGTGCATATCGGGTGGCCGGACAAGCCCTTTAGCCATGAACTCTGCGGCGGCACTCACGTGGATGAGACAGGCGGGATTGGGCTGTTTCACGTCGTCTCCGAGGAAGGGGTGGGAGCGGGGGTGCGTCGCCTTGAGGCGGTGACTGGCCGTGGGGCGGTGGATTTGGTTGAGCGTCAACTGGGCATCCTCCAGCGCACGGCGGCTTACCTGGGCGTCTTACCAGAAGAGGTGGATCGCAAGGCACTGGGGCTGCTGGATGATCTGCAGTCCACTCGCAAGGAGATCGCACGTCTCCAAGAGCAATTGGCACGCCGCGAGTTTGAGACGTTGCTGGAGCAGGTACAATCGGTGACAGGAGTCTCGTTGCTAAGCGCTCGGGTGACCGCGCCCAGTGCAAAGGTGCTGCGCGAGATGACCGACTGGTTCCGCGACCGGCTGGGTTCCGGCGTCGTCGTCCTCGGTATGGTGCTGGGTGAGCGACCTGCCATGGTCGCCGCTGTCACCCCCGACGTGGTGAAGCGCGGCGTGGACGCGAACAGGCTGGTGGACAGTGTGGCTCGCATCATGGGCGGCCGTGGAGGTGGCAAGCCCACCCTGGCCCAGGCGGGTGGCGGTGACCCCAGTCGGCTCGGCGATGCGCTGGATCAGGCCCCCCGTATACTGGAGGAAATGCTGGCGCACTAAATGGCATGGGTTTCGGAACCTGCTCAGTTGTAGAACTGCAACCCCAGGATGATCTTGCCTCTGTCCGGCATCAATTCAGTTGGCTGGACAGAGGCCGCGTTGCCCTTGTCATCCCGTGGGACATGCGCTTTCTGTCCTGTGAGTTGGATTTCGACCTCGTGCGGCGCGAGGCCGAGCGATGGCAGTTGGAGGTCGCCACGATCTCCGCTGATCCTGAGCGACGACGGCTGGCCCGTGGATGTGGATTCCCAGCCTTCGCCAACGTCAAGGAAGCGCAGGAGACAGAGGTGTGGAGCAGTCGCCCCCTGAAGTGTGTGGAGCCACCGCCCCACCACTGGTGGGAAGGGGAGATTGAGCTCCGACCACGACCTGTTCGCCCCCACGCGCCGTGGCTCAATTGGGCCAAACTGGTGATCCGCCTCGGCATTTTTGTGTTGGCTCTTCTGGCCCTCGCCGGAAGCGCCTACATCATCGTCCCCAGCGGCATGGTGACGCTGGTACCGGTTGGCAGGGAGTTCACCACCATTGTGCCGGTCTCGGTGGACTCCGAGGTAGAGCTGGTGGATCACGTCGCCCGCGTTGTTCCGGCGCGGCGGGTCGGCGTCGAGGTGGAAGGCTACGCCGAGGTCGAAACGACTGGCGTTATGGATGTTGCCATGGGCCGGGCGACCGGCGTAGTCCTGTTCACCAATCTGCTGGCACAGGATTACATCGTACCAGCCGGTACTGTTGTGCGTACTTCCTCCACCAGTTACCCCACCCGCTTCCGTACCACCGCAGACGTCGCTGTCCCCGCCAGCGGGCAGGCGACCGTGCCTATCGAAGCGCTGGAGTACGGGACGGGCAACGTGGGGGCTTTCCAGATCAACCGGGTGGAAGGCGTAGCCGCTCCTGCCATGCGGGTGATCAACCTGGAGCCGACCACCGGTGCGGAGCCCAGGGAAA
This sequence comes from uncultured Anaerolineales bacterium, assembly GCA_964653285.1. Taxonomy (GTDB): domain Bacteria; phylum Chloroflexota; class Anaerolineae; order B4-G1; family B4-G1; genus CAZZEX01. The sequence continues at coordinate 8,345 of CAZZEX010000023.1, read as the reverse complement.
CACGCATCGTCACCCAGGCCGACTACGACCGGGGGCGAAAGCAGTTGATGCAGCAGTTGCTCGACCAGGCATACGTGGAAATGGGCGACCTGCTGGAGCCCACCGAGATCCTCCTTCGCCAATCGCTGCACATTGAGGCGGTGCCCAAGGAGGCCTACACGCGCTTCGTCACTGAACAGGCCGACACGGTAGGGCTTAACATGCGGTTGTTGGTAAGTGGACTGGCGGTGGACGTGGACAATGCGGAGGCTGTAGCCTATACCAACCTCTCGCGTCGCCTGCCGCCGGGGTACGTGTTAGTGGACGCCCGCTTTGAATTGGGCGAGGTGGCCGAAGAGGATATCGGCCCGGGCTGGTTCACTTTCTTCATCACTGCTCGCGGCTACGCCGCTGCTGCGCTTGATACGGATGCGGCGGTCGCTCTCGTCCGTGGGCAGCGCGTAGCCGATGCCCGTGAGCGACTGCTGAAGGAATTCCCGCTGGCCGAACCCCCCCGGGTCACAATCTGGCCGAAACAGATGGAGCGGCTGCCGTTGCTTCCGCTGCGCATCAGCGTGCAGGTTGTGCCGCAGGGTCAACAGCAATTAGCCGTTAGCCATTAACGGTTAACGAGGTAGAGTGTGCGCATTCTTGGACTAGACGTGGGAGAGCGGCGCGTGGGGATCGCCATCAGCGACTCCACCGGCACCGTGGCGCGTCCGTTACAGACGCTGGTGCGGGGTTCGCGGGAAGAGGACCTCGCCGCCATTGCGGCCCTCGTGGCCGAACACGACGTTGGATTGGTTGTGGTTGGCCAGCCGCTCAGCCTGGATGGGACGGAGGGGCCGCAAGCACGGCGAGTCGCCCGTTACGCGGAGGCGCTGGCTGCTCATCTGCCCGTCCGGCTTGTCTCGTGGGACGAGCGTTTCACGACGGTAGTGGCAGAAGAGATTCTACGCCAGAGCCGTAAGAAAAGGAAGAGGCGACATGCACGCACCGCGGGCGAGGTGGACGCGATAGCGGCCGCCGTGATCTTGCAGAGTTACCTGGATAGCAGTTAGCGGTTAGCAGTCGGCAGAGGTGGATGGCTGATGAATGACGGCTATCTGCTAATTTTGGAGGAGAGCGATTTTGAAAAACGTGGGCCGGGTGGTCGCCTTTTTCGTGGCACTGATGGCAATCATTGGAGCCGTAGGCAGCGTCGTCTGGTTTGTCACCCATTCCGCATCTGGCAGTGGGGGCATCTCCTTCGGCCTGTGCGGTCCATCCTCACCTGGTGATTTCCTCATCCGTTTCTACCTGGACGCGAATGCGGCTGAGTTGGAGCAGCCGGCCGGGAGCGATACCACTCCAGTCACCTTCGTCGTCGAACCCGGGGAGACGGCGGCGGAGATCTCCGCCCGGTTGAAGCAGGAGGGGTTGATCTCCGATGCCGAGTTGTTCCGCCGCTACATGCAGTACCACGGGCTGGATGCCGGCATCGAGGCCGGGGAGTTCACTTTACGCCAGACAATGACTATTCCCGAGATCGCGCAGGCGTTGCAGCAGGGACAGCGCCAGGAACAGGTCGTCACGATCCAGGAGGGACTGCGGCTGGAGCAGGTCGCCGCTGTGGTAGCGGCCCAGACCAGTATACCACAGGACGAGTTTCTGGCATTGGTGACGACCGGATGGCGAGAATTGGGTTTCACCTTCGACTTCCTGGTGAATCTGCCCCCTACCGCGACGCTCGAGGGTTTCCTCTTCCCCGAGACTTACCGCCTGCCCGAAGACGCCACCACTGGTGATCTCCTGGCTCGTATGCTGGAAACCTTTGACGCGCGCGTGACCCCTGAGATGCGGGCCGCAGCGGCTAGCCATGGGTTGAACGTCTACGAATTGGTCACGCTGGCCTCCATCGTTGAGCGGGAGGCGGTGCTGGACGAGGAACGCCCGGTCATCGCCGGGGTCTATTACAACCGGCTGGAGGCGGGCTGGTTCCTCGGCGCTTGCCCCACCGTGCAGTACGGGCTTGGCGACGCGGACGATTGGTGGCCCTCGCTCCTGCCGGACGACCTGGAGTTCGATTCACCCTATAATACTTACCACAACCTGGGCCTGCCGCCGGGTCCTATCTGCAGTCCAGGCCTGGCCTCGATTCAAGCGAGCGCATATCCGGCCGACACGGATTACTACTTCTTCCTTGTTGACTGCACGAAAAACGATGGCAGCCACCTTTTTGCCGTGACGGAGGAGGAGCACCTCAGCAATTACGAGATGTGTGGCGGTAATTAGCCGTTAGCCGTTAGCAGTTGGCAGTTGGCAGTTAGTGACTGTGAGCAGTGGGGGATGTGAACAAGGGAGCAAGATGCAAAATGCAAGAGGCAAGAGGCAAGAGGCAAGAGGCAGGATTCGGGATACAGGATACAGTTCCGCGCTTCCTGCTCCCGGCTTCCTGCTCCCGGCTCCTTGCTTCCTGCTCCTTGCTTCTTGCTCCTTGCTCCTTGCTTCCTGCTCCCGGCTCCCGGCTAACCGCTTCCTTCCGGGAGCGGTGCGGCCGACGGTGAAGATTGGGCTGGTTGCCCCGTTTGAGGGGCGTTACCGCTACGTCGGCTATGACGTCATCTACGCCGTCAGGATGGCGCTACGGGAGGCCAACGCGGCTGGTGGGGTGGAGGGCTACAGCGTCGAATTGGTTGCCTACGACGATGGAGCCGAGCCCGCGATGGCGGTCGAGCAGGCCCGCAAACTGGCTACTGACTCCGAAGTAGTCGCCACCATCGGCCACTTCCGCGAGGAGACGACCGCTGCTGCCTTGAGCGTCTACGTCGAGGCGGGTATCCCGCTCGTCGCCCCGGTGGTGCTTAACCCGGCGCTTACTTGGGATGAGGTGAATGTCTATCGCTTGGGGCCCCCCGCTGGTGCAGTGGCGAGCGCATTGCTTCATCAGCTCAAGGGATTGGGGCAGTACCAGGCGGCGCTTGTGACCGCGGGTGGCCCACTTGGGGCAGCGTTGCAGCGGGATGCTCAGCAATACCGATTGCAGGTCTGGCCGGTTGTGTCGCCGGAGAACACAGATTGGCTGAGGGAAGTGATGGTGTCTGGCACGGAGGTGGTTTTCTGTGATGCCGACCCGGTGACGGCGGGTGAGGTCGCCACGGCGCTGCGCGGGGCTGGCTGGGAGGGGGACTTCCTGGGCGGGCCAGAGTTGGCCGCGCCCGACTTCGTCGCCGTGGCAGGTGAGGCCGCCGAGGGGGCAGTCTTTGCCACGCCGTGGCTCTTCCCGGCGGAGGTTTCAGGCGGTGCGGATTTTGTGGTTGACTACCGTGCTGTCTCCAACGGCATGTCGCCTGGCCCGCTGGCCCTCCCGGCCTATGAGGCCACCTGGGTGCTGCTGGAGGCGCTGGAACGGGACATCACCGCGCACGGGGTGCCGACGCGGGAGGGAGTCGCGGCGGCGCTTCCCGCCACCGGGCGTGACGGGCTGCTCGGCCACATCGCGTTTGACGCCGGCCACAGTTGGGGCGATGCGCCGCTGCACTGGTATCGCGTTGGGGCGGAGGGCGTGCCCGTGCCTGTGTTGGCCCACTCATCTCCCGCACAAACGAACGCCGCCCCGCTTTCTCCACCATGATCGGTGCCGGTGGGCGCCGTTGGCGTGGCGTGGTCGCGGGCTTGCCTTGCAATATCCGCTCCTGCTCTGGGCATGTCTTGCCTCAAAGTTGAAAGCGATCAAGAAAAGCGCATCATTCTAAAAACCTCTGGCCTAGGCCACTTCCTGCGCGGGACGCTTGACCATCTGGGGACGGTGGAATGGGCCTTCATCTATGGCTCCGTGGCTGCTGGTGAGGAAGATTTCCTTTCGGATGTAGACCTGATGCTGGTAGGGGAAGTGGACTTGCTGGCGTTGTCGGCAGTGATCGCTCGTCTGGAAGATCAACTGGGGCGGGAGATCAACTACCTGGCCCTGGACCGGGCGGAACTGGTGCAAAGGCTGGCCGATGATGATCCCTTCATCAACAATGTGCTGGCTGGTCCAAAGGTGATGTTGATCGGGGATGAAGATGCCTTACGACAAGTTGCTGGGACAGCGCCGAATTAAACCTTATCGGGCCAAGCCTCGAGAAGTGGAACGGTTGCTCCAGGTGGCTGCCCGAGACCTGGCCGCAGCGGAGAAGATTCTGCCTGATGACCTGTGGGCGGCTGGAATGTCACAAGGATTTTCCCTACGGGCGTGAGTGGAATGGCAAGTTCTACAAAACCAAGCGAGTTCGCCCTATTTTTGTAGAAGAAGCGGATGAGATCGTGGTGGTGACGGTTTACTCGTACTATTTCTGAAGGAGGCTGAGCGATGAAGATTACATACGACGCGGAAGTGGATGCCCTGTACATTCAGTTTCTAGAGGCCACGGTGACCACCGAACACCTGGCGGAAGGGATTGCAGCCGACTACGACGCAAGGGGGCGGCTGGCTGGCATCGAGATTCTGGACGCGCTGAAGCGCTTCGGTGGCCCTCAGACCCTGCGCCGGGTTGTACTGGAAGACGTGGGGCTGGTCAGTGCGTAAAGTAGGGCGAGGCTACACTCAAGCGTGCATTCGACGAGCGGAGGAAGTGAATGCCCCTCGCTCCTAACCAACAACTGTTCGAATACCGCATCGTCCGCGTCCTGGGCCAGGGTGCTTTCGGCACCGTCTACCTGGCCCACGATACGCTTCCGACGGAATTCCGCAATAAGTCGGGTGGGGAGCTTGACCTCCAAGTAGCCCAGAAAATGGCTGCAAGTGGGGCAGAGATCGCGTCTTTCACGCCGTTCTTGCGCCTGAGTGGGGGTCAATCCAATTGCACGAATCCACAAGAACTTGTTCAACCCATTGCCAAATGTGGCTTGCCTGTGCCCTACCCCCATATCTGGGGGTAGACTGCGGCTGGTCGCTACATCTGGCGGTTTGCAAGACTTCGCATAGTTCTGACTTACTGCGGAATCCCCCGACCGGGTCGACTTGCATAGACTGGTGCCTGGGGGTATACTTAAAAGCACTACTTCCCTGGCGAATGGGGGCCTATGTACGTAGATGACTTCATCTGGTTGCCGGACGTTGTCGAGAAACTGGAGAGCAAGCATCACGTTTCGCCGGAGGAGGCTGAGGAAGTGTTCTTTAACCGTCCCCGCTTCTACCTTATGGAGAGGGGGCACGTTGCAGGCGAGGATATGTACGTTGCGCTGGGCCAGACGGACAGTGGACGCTATCTGAGTGTATTTTTCATCCGCAAGCCAGGGACCCTGGCGTTGGTCATCAGTGCGCGAGATATGGGCGCAGCGGAGCGCAGGCGATATGGACGCAAGTAAGGATAGAGAGCCTATTCCGGAACAATTCGAGAGCATTGAGGCAGCGGCCGATTTCTGGGATGTACACAGTCTGGCCGACTATTGGGATCAGACTCACGAGGTGGAGATCGAGGTGCGAGCCCGGCGTCGGCGGCGGATCACTGTGGACCCGGAGGTGTGGGAACAGGTCGTCAGCCATGCCCGTATCCGCGGTGTTTCGCCAGAGACGCTGGCCAATCTGTGGCTAATGGAGCGGGCGCAGGCGTAAGGCGAGGTAGGTCTGTTGCAGGGCGGGCGCGGTGTCGTACCGTCGCGCCCGCCTGTTTCTTTGCCACGCCGACTTGACCGTGTCCCCTGCATGGGCCACAGTCAGGCATGCACCCGACGAGTGGGGGAAGAAAATGCCCCTTGACCCCAACCAACACTGTTCGAGTACCGCATCGTTCACGTCCTGGGCCAGGGGGCCTTCGGCACCGTCTATCTAGCCCACGATACACTCCTCGACCGCCCGGTCGCCATCAAGGAACTGACCATCACCGCCCAGACCGACGAGGTGGCGTTCAAGCGGTTCCTCCAGGAGGCCCGTGCCGCTGGTGGTCTAAACCATCCCCACATCGTCACCGTCTACGCGCTCAAGGTCGTGGAGTCCAACGTGTACCTGGTGATGGAGTACCTGGCGGGCGGTAGCCTGCGGGCGCTGCTGGAGAACCGTGGTCCTCTACCGGTGGAACAGGCGGTGCGCATCGCGGCGGACGTGTGCGAGGGGCTGGCGGCAGCCCACGCCAAAGGCATCATCCACCGGGACGTGAAGCCGGAGAATGTGCTGCTGGCGGAGGATGGACGGGCGAAGGTGGGGGACTTTGGCATCGCGCACGTGCCCCGTGGCGCGGGTGGCACATCGCTGGCGCAGGTCGGCTTCCAGCCGGGGACGCTGCTGTATATGTCGCCGGAGCAGATACGCGGGCAGCAGGTGGATGGGCGGAGCGATGTCTACCAGGTGGGCGCACTGCTGTACGAGATGCTGACAGGGCAGCACTACGTGGACCTGGGGACGTTGGAGCGGCAGGCGCGGGAGACGGCGGGCTCCAACGTGATGCTGTTCCAGGCGCGGCTGTACGAGTTGCTGGCCGGGGCGATTTGCGAGCGGGAGCCGGAGAGGGTGTGCCGGGTGCGGCCAGACGTGCCGAAATGGATTGGGGAGGCGGTGGCGGCGGCGCTGGCGAAGAGGGTAGAGGCACGGCCCACTGCTGCTGATCTAGGCCGGGCACTGCGAGAGGGAAGCGCGGCGCGGGTCAGGTCGCCTGAGGGATACTTCGACCGTGGTGTAGCCTACGCACAGCAGGGACTTGTGGATACGGGGAGGGTATTCGCATGTACCTGGCAGTTGGATGTGTTGGGGAGGCCAAGGTCAAAGGCCAGTGATGAGTGGCAGATACTTGGCAGCACGCCGGGGACAGTTAGACTTCCTCCTGGCTACAGTCTGGGTATCAGACCTCGCGGACTGACCGATGACGCTCTGGCGATTCTGGTGCAGGAACTCGCCGATTCCGGCCCGATTCAATCGTTGGACCTCTCGTTTAGTCCCAGGATCACCGACGCAGGGCTGGTGCACCTGAAAACTCTCACCGGTCTGACCAGTTTGAGCCTTGAGGGATGCGGTCAGATCACCGATGTGGGGCCGGTGCATTTGAAAGCCCTCACCAGTCTGACCAACTTGGACCTGTCCACCACAGAGATCACCGACGCGGGGCTGGCACACTTAAAAGCCCTTACCAGCTTGACCAACCTGAATCTATCGTCCACATGGATCACCGACGCGGGGCTGGCACACTTGAAAGCCCTCACCGGCCTGACCAGCCTGAAACTTAGGTGGTGCGGACGAATCACCGATGCGGGGCTGGCACACTTGAAAGCCCTCACCAGCCTCACCAGTCTGAATCTCGCGCTGTGCAAACAGATCACCGACGCGGGGCTGGCACACTTGAAAGCCCTCACCAGCCTCACCAGCCTGAATCTCGCGCAGTGCGAACAGATCACCGACGCGGGGCTGGCACACTTGAAAGTCCTCACCAGCCTGACCAGCCTGGACCTGCCCGGCACAGAGGTCACTGACGCGGGGCTGGCACACCTGAAGGCTCTTAACAGCCTGACCAGCCTCAATCTTGGGGTGTGGAGGACTGAATTTGTGAAGTTTTTCACACTTTCCTCCAACTCGGCCAGCTCGCCCGGACGCTGGCAGATCACCGATGCGGGGATGGTGCATTTGAAAGGCCTCACCGACCTGAACAGCCTAGACCTGTCCGAGACGGGGATCACCGACGTAGGGCTGGCATACCTACGCTCTCTTGTCAACCTGACCAGTCTCAATCTTGGGGGGTGCCGGCAGATCACCGACACGGGGCTGGCACACTTAAAAACCCTCACCAGCCTGACCAGCCTGGATCTTGAGAGGTGCGGACAGACCACCGACACGGGGCTGGCGCATTTGAAAGCCCTCACCAGCCTAACCAGCCTCCATCTTGAGGGATGCCGACAGATCACCGACGCGGGGCTGGCGCACTTGGGGGCCCTCAATAGCCTGACTAACCTAGATCTCTCGTGGTGCAAGCAAATCACCGACGCGGGGCTGGCACATTTGAAAGCCCTCACCGGCCTGACCAGCCTGTATCTCTCATGGTGCGAGCAAATCACCGATGCGGGGCTGGTGCACCTGAAAACTCTCACCGGTCTGACCAGTTTGAGCCTTGAGGGATGCGGTCAGATCACCGATACGGGGATGGTACACTTAAAAGCTCTTACCAGCTTGACCAACCTGAATCTATCGTCCACAAGGATCACCGACGCGGGGCTGGCGCACTTGAAAGCCCTCACCAGCCTGACCAGCCTCAATCTTGAGGCATGCCGACAGGTCACCGACGCGGGGCTGGCACACTTGAAAGCCCTTACCAGCCTGACCAGCCTCAATCTTGAGGCATGCCGACAGATCACCGACGCGGGGCTGGCACACTTGAAAGCCCTCACCAGCCTGACCAGCCTCAATCTTGAGGCATGCCGACAGA